>NZ_AP024480.1:890000-1516250 GCF_017347585.1 Caldicellulosiruptor diazotrophicus | reverse complement strand
GTTCCAGATGTGACAGGAATGAATATTGTTGATGCCAAAGATGTTTTACAAAAAAACGGACTTAACGTTGGAAACATAACTTATAAAGAGGTTACAGATAGAGAATCTGATATTGTTGTCAGTCAATCACCATCTTATGGGCAGCAAGTTGTAAAAGGAAGTACTGTTGATTTAATAGTGACCAAAAAGGTTGAGCCAAAAACCACAACCAAGATTATTATAAAGACAGTAATTTTACCTTCTGATTTAAATGAAGCGAATGTTAAAATAGTGGTAAGTTCAAACGGGAATGAGAGCATAGTATTTGATAGAATAGTGAAAAAAGAAGAAACACCCTTGCAGGTTAAAATTCCTATCACTGGTCCATCTACAATTAGAATGTATATAAATGACCAATTATCAACAGAAGAGATGGTGGAATAGCTATGCAGATAAATGGGGTAATTGGAAAACTAATTGCTGGATTTTATTATGTATATGACCATGATGGAAATATATATGAATGCAGGGCACGAGGAGTTTTTAGAAAGGATGATATCAATCCGCTTGTGGGCGACAAGGTTGTTATCGTAGAGAAAAGCAAAGGTTCATACATTATCGATAGGATTCTGCCAAGAAAAAATCAGTTAATCCGCCCACCAATTGCAAATGTGGATATTGCTATTGTAGTGGTTGCATCTGTGTCACCTGAAGTATCTTTAATTGCTATGGATAAACTTTTGGTCAATGTATTAAAAGAAAAAGTAAAACCTATAATTTGTGTTAATAAAATTGATTTAGATGCAGGAAAGACATTTGAGATGATAAAACAACAGTACAGTTTATTTAACGTTATAGGTGTGTCTGCAAAGACTGGAGAAGGTATTGATAAACTCAAAAATTATATTCAAGGAAAGATTTCAGTTTTTGCTGGACAGTCTGGAGTAGGAAAAAGTTCTATATTAAATTGTTTGATTCCGGGGGCAAACTTGAAAGTTGGCGAAATTTCTAAAAAGATTGAGAGAGGTAGGCATACAACAAGAGTAGTAGAACTGTTGCGTTTAGGGGAGGATACCTATATTGCAGACACGCCAGGTTTTAGTTCTATTGAAATAATAGGACTTTTAAGACATGAACTCAAATATTATTACCCAGAATTTTATGATTTTGAAGGTTGCAGATTTCCAGGGTGCAACCATATATTTGAACCTGACTGTATGATAAAAGCTGCAGTGACCGAAAAAAAGATAAATTTTGAAAGGTATGAGAGGTACAAACAAATATTTATGCAACTTCCTGCACAAAAAGAGTATGATTAAAGGAGAGGATTAAAAGTTGCAGATAAAGATTGCACCATCTATTTTATCTTCTGATTTTGCAGATTTGAAAAACGAGCTTAAAAAACTTGAGTTAGCTAAAGCTGATTTAGTCCATATAGATGTTATGGATGGAAACTTTGTGGATAATATCACAATTGGTGCTCCAGTAGTAAGCAGTCTCAGGAAAAATTCAACACTTTTTTTTGATGTACATCTAATGGTTTTACATCCTGAAAAACATATTGAAAAATTTGTTCAAAGCGGTGCTGACAATATTACAGTTCACGCAGAGGCAACTTACCACTTGGATGCCCTCCTCAGTAAAATAAAAAGTTTTGGCAAAAAAGCAAGTGTTGCACTAAATCCTGCAACGCCTGTATACATGATAGAAAATGTTCTTGAAATTGTTGATATGGTTTTAGTTATGACTGTAAATCCTGGATATGGGGGGCAAAAATTTATACCATATACTCTCAAAAAGATCGAAATGTTGGCAAACCTTAGAGAAAAGGAAGGACTTTCGTTTGAGATAGAAGTTGATGGTGGCATTAATGAAGAGACAATTGTTGATTGTGTAAATGCAGGTGCAAACGTGATAGTTGCAGGTTCATATGTATTTGACAGTGGTAATGTTTCAAAATCTATTGAGGTTTTGAGAAGTAAGGTTCAGAGTTTGAGGTAATAATTTTTGCGCTTCTTGTTAAAATAAAATTAAGGTGGTATAATATTTATAATCAGAATTGCTGACATAAAGTAAATTAGCATGAGAGTGGGTATCCCCCACTCTTTAATATTGTTTATGGAGTTTTCAAAGTAAGAAAGCTTTAATTGAAGGGAAGGGTTATGCTGATGTCAAAAATAACAAAAAAAGTGGAGGAACTTGTAAAACCTATATTAGAAAGGTATGGCTTTGACTTGGTGGATATTGAATTTAAAAAGGAAGGGAAAAATCATTTTTTGAGAGTATATATAGACAAACCCGGGGGAATTACAATAGATGACTGTCAGCTTGTTAGTGAAGAACTTTCTGAAAAGCTTGACATTGTTGATCCTATTCCGTTTAGCTATTATTTAGAGGTCTCATCGCCGGGTATTGACAGACCTCTTATCAGTGACAGGGATTTTATAAGAAACAGAGGAAGAGTTGTTGATGTATTTTTGAATCAACCTTTTTTGAACCGTACAAAGATTACAGGAGAGCTTGTGGAGAAGAATGAAAAATATTTAGTTTTGATTGTTGATAAAGAGAAGATAGATATACCTGTAGGAAATATAAAGAAAGTAAAGCTTGCAATAAGATTTTAACTAAGGTAAAAAGGGGGATTATAGAAAAATGCCAAAAAAAGACCAAACTCTCGATTTTCAGGAGCTGTTTTCAGCAATTGATGAGCTTGAAAGAGAATATAAGATAGAAAAAGATTATGTATACTCAGTGTTAGAATCAGCTCTTTTGACAGCTTACAAGCAGGTAAAAGGAATAAAAGACAAAAATCTTTCTAACGTTAAAGTTTCTATCAACCCAGAAGAGGGAAATGTAAAAATTTATGAATACAAAAAAGTTGTTGAAAACGTAAAAGATAGAAGAAATGAAATTTCACTTGAGGATGCACAAAAAATTGATAAGAGGTATAAAATTGGTGATACTGTAACAATAGAGGTTCCTATTTCCCAATTTAGTAGAAAAGCAGCAATGACAGTCAGACAGACAGTTATTGGGAAAATAAGAGAGAGAAAGAGAAACATAATCTTTGAAGATTATTCTTCAAAGATTGATAACATAGTTACAGGTGTTATACAGAGGATTGACAAAAAGAATGTTATAGTAGAGATTGAAGGTGGAAGAGTTGAGGCGATACTTCCCATGGAGGAGCAGATACCAGGTGAAGAATACAAGCCAGGTACAATGATGAAATTTTATCTTGTTGATGTAAAAATTCCACCCAAAGAAAAAGAGCCCATTGTGTATCTTTCAAGAACGCATCCAAATTTAGTAAAAAGACTTATGGAGAATGAGGTGCCTGAGATACAAGATGGCATAATTGAAATAAAGGCAATTGCAAGAGAGGCAGGTTCAAGGTCAAAGGTGGCAGTTTATTCTAACAGTTTAAAGGTTGACCCTGTTGGAGCTTGTATAGGTGAAAAAGGGATACGAATTCAGAATGTGCTAAAACATTTGAATGGTGAGAAGATTGATATTGTAAAGTGGAGCAGTGACATTGGCGAGTTTATAAAAAATGCCCTCAGCCCTGCGGAGGTTGTGCATATTGATTTGAATCTAATTGAAAAAAAAGCTTTTGTCCTTGTTCCAAATAGCCAATTATCTCTTGCTATTGGCAAGGGTGGGCAGAACGCTCGGCTTGCAGCAAAACTAACTGGTTGGAAGATAGATATTAAGGGTAAATGATTGATTGGGGTGGAAATGTGCAAGAGTATATTCCGCATAGAAAATGCGTCGGCTGTATGAGCATAAAGCCAAAAAAAGAACTTTTGCGAATAGTCAAAACAAATGAGGGAATTTTTATTGATTCAAAACAGAAAATGCCAGGAAGAGGAGCATATATTTGCAAAGATTTAGAGTGTTTAAAACTTGCCATAAAGAAAAAGGGATTAGAGAGATCTCTTAAGATTAATGTTCCAAAAAGCTTCTATGAAGAACTTGAAAGATTTTTAAAAGATAGGTAATAAAAAGCTTTTATGTGGAGGTGTGGGAATGACTAATAAGCTTAGGATATATGAGTTTGCGAAGCTTCTTGACATGCAAAATAAAGATTTAATGGACGTACTTAACAAGTTGAATATTGAGCACAAAAATCATATGAGTGCTCTTGAAGAGAATGATATAAATCTTGTACTTGAATATATTTTACAAGAGAAGGACAAACAACAAGCAGAAAGAAGAGCAGAAAGAAGACCTATTTCAAAGGAACCCCAGATGCAAGAAAAGAGACAAAAACCAGATGTTAGGAAATCACGAAGGTTTGATGAAAAGCCTCGTCATGAAAGAAAGGCAGAAGAAAAAAGCAGACAACTGCGAGATGAAACACAGAAAGATGAAAGATATAAAAAAGAAGATAAACCAGCAAAGTCTGAGTCGAGAGACAAAACAGCAGTACAGGAGAGTAGAAAAATTATAGAAATTGATTTTAAATCTGAAGTAGAGAAGAAACAGGTTTCCAAACCAAAGTACGAGGTTGCAAAGGAGCAAAAAATAGAGAAGAAATTTCAGGATAAGGCTCAAGCAAAACAAAAACAAGAAAGGACTCCAAAACATAGAAAACAAGCTTTTGCCGTTGAGGAAGATCATCATGAGATGCCATTGGACAGAGAAGAGCTTGAAAAGGTTGATAGAGAAGTTGAAAATACTCTTTTAGAAGAAGAATACTTGCAAGAAAAGCATGTCAGACGTGGTAGAAAAGAAAAACTTAAGAAGAAGTCAAAAGAGCAAAAAGAGGTTTTGAAACTACAAACAAAACAAGCTCAAGATGAGAAAAAAGAAGAACTAATAAAGATACCAGAAAAGATTGTGGTTGGCGAGTTTGCAAACTTAATAGGAAAACCTGCAGCAGAGATTATCAAAAAACTTATAATGCTTGGTGTGATGGCAAATATAAACCAGGAGATAGATTTTGATATTGCATCTTTAATAGCAGAAGACTATGGATTTAAAGTGGAAAAAGAGATTATAAAAACTGAAGAAGAGATTCTTTTGGAAGACCAGGAAGATCCACCAGAAAGCCTTGTGCCACGACCACCTGTTGTTGTTGTAATGGGTCATGTTGACCATGGAAAGACATCTTTGCTTGACGCTATACGAAAAACAAATGTGACAGAAAAAGAAGCCGGTGGAATTACACAGCATATAGGTGCATCTGTTGTTGAGGTAAACGGCAGAAGGATAACATTTTTAGACACGCCTGGACATGAAGCATTTACTGCAATGAGAGCAAGAGGTGCACAAGTTACTGATATAGCAGTGCTTGTAGTTGCAGCTGATGATGGTGTTATGCCACAGACAATAGAAGCTATCAATCACGCGAAAGCAGCAAATGTTACTATCATAGTTGCAATAAACAAAATCGATAAGCCAGAGGCAAATCCCGAAAGAGTAAAGCAGCAGCTATCAGAATATGGACTTATTCCAGAGGAGTGGGGTGGAGACACAGTATTTGTAAATGTCTCTGCAAAGAAAAAGATAGGTATTGACCATCTGCTTGAAATGATTTTACTTGTTGCAGACCTTATGGAGCTCAAAGCAAATCCAAACAGACCTGCCCGCGGTAGAGTAATTGAAGCAAAACTTGACAAAGGTAGAGGACCTGTTGCAACAGTTTTGATTCAAAAAGGAACGCTAAAAGTAGGAGATTATGTTGTTGTTGGAAACACATGGGGAAGAATTCGTGCGATGATGGACGATAAAGGTCAGAGAATAAAAGAAGCAGGACCTTCCATGCCTGTTGAGATTTTGGGACTTGAAGATGTGCCTATTGCAGGTGACGAGCTTGTATGTGTGAAAGATGAAAAGACAGCAAAGACGGTTGCACAGATTAGACAGGAAAAGCTCAAAGAAGAAAAGATGCAAAGCACAAAGATATCTCTTGATGAACTTTTTGAAAGAATTCAAAAAGGCCAGCTAAAAGAATTAAGGGTTATAATAAAAGCTGACGTTCAAGGGTCGGTGGAAGCTTTAAAATCTGCTGTTGAAAGACTTTCAAACGACAAGGTTACTGTTAAGGTCATACATGCCGCTGTTGGTGCTATCACTGAATCAGATGTTACTTTGGCTTCTGCATCTGACGCTATAATAATAGGATTTAATGTCAGACCAGAGGTTGGTGCAATGTCACTTGCTGAAAAAGAAAAGGTTGATGTGAGAATGTACAGGATAATCTATGATGTTATAAATGACATTGAAGCAGCCATGAAGGGATTGCTTGAGCCTGTATATAAAGAAGTGGTAATAGGACATGCAGAAGTCAGACAGATATTCAAATCATCTGCAGTTGGTACAATTGCAGGGTGTTATGTTCTGGACGGCAAGATAACAAGGACAGCAAACGCGCGAATTATTCGTGACGGTGTTGTTGTATATGAAGGGAGACTTGCGTCGCTCAAGCGTTTTAAAGATGATGTCAGAGAAGTTGCAGCCGGATATGAATGTGGTATGACCTTTGAAAAGTTTAACGATATAAAAGAAGGGGATATTGTGGAAGCATATGAGATGCAGAAAGTGGAAAACTAAATTATAAAAGAGGTGAGGGGAACAAATATGCAGTTTGAAAGGTCAGATAGGGTCTCTGAGGAAATAAAAAAGGAACTTAGCGATATAATTCAACATGATCTCAAGGATCCTCGCCTTTGTGCAGAGCTTATAAGCATTGTAAAGGTGAACATGAGCAAGGATTTGAGACATGCAAAGGTTTATGTTAGCATATTTGACAAGGAAAAGGAAAAGGTTGAAAGTACAATGAAAGCGTTAGAAAATGCAAAACCTTATATTCGAAGGGAAATATCAAGGAGAATAAGCTTGAGATTTACTCCAGAGATAACATTTGAGTTGGATGACTCGATTGAGTATGGAGCACGAATTTCCCAGATATTGAATCAGCTGAATATTTCAAAAGATGATGAAAATATAGATGAAAGTGAAGGTGAAGAAGAAAATTGATAGAGAGCAGGATTGTTCAGCATCTTTTAGGGTCAAGTACAATTGCTATTGTCTCACACGAAAATCCTGATGGGGATTGCATAGGTTCAATGCTTGCACTTTATCTTGCACTCAAAAGAAAAGGTAAAGACGCAAGGATGTTTCTAAAGAATAATGTTCCAAAGAATTTAATGTTTTTACCTGCAGCGGAAAAAATAGAGGTGGTAGACAGAATTGATGAAAAATTTGATGTTCTTGTTCTGCTTGATACAGGCGAACTTGAGAGGACAGGGATTGAAAACATTGAAAATTGTTATTCAAAGCTAATAAACATAGACCATCATGTTACAAGCGAAGGAATAGGCGATTTGTTTTATATAAATTCTTCCTCTGCTGCAACAGGTGAGATTATATACCAGATTGTCAAACTGATGGGTATTGACAATGACAAGGAAATTGCAACCTGTCTTTACACAAGCATTTTTACCGACACAGGAGGATTTAAATATTCAAACACTACTTCAATAACCCATCAGATTGCAGGTGATTTAATAAATACGGGAATAGACTTTGTATATATCATAAACAAGGTTTTTGATGAGATGAGCCTTTCAAAGTTCAATCTTTTGAAAGATGTTTTGCAGACGTTAGAGCTTTTTGAGGGAAACAAGATTGCCTTTTTGACAGTGACAAGAGAGATGCTAAAGAAAAATGGTGCATCACGAGATGAGACAGAAAACATTATAAATTTTGCAAGAAACATCGAAGATGTTGAAGTAGCTGCAATATTTATTGAAGAAGAAGACAAAATAAAGGTGAGTTTGAGGTCCAAATACTATATTGACTGTGCCCAGGTTGCCAAGGAATTTGGCGGAGGTGGGCATGTCAGGGCAGCTGGGTTTTCAAGTAGAAATGTTTCTTTAGATGCTGTAAAGGAAAACCTACTAAAAAGATTAAAAAGTGATCTGAGATGAATGGAGTTTTGCTTGTTGACAAACCAGTAGGAATTACCTCACATGATGTTGTTGAATTTGTCAGAAAAGTGTTCAACGTGAAAGCTGGGCATGCAGGAACGCTCGACCCGTTTGCAACAGGGCTTTTGGTCATTTTGCTGGGGGAGGCTACAAAGCTTTCTTCTTTCTTCACAAGTCAGGAAAAAACATATATTGCAACAATGCAATTTGGTATAAAAACTGATACGCTTGATATAACTGGTAAAATCGAAGAAAAAAATAATTTGATTGTTGAAGAAAAAGAAATAGAAGAATGTTTTAAAAATTTAAAAGGAGAAATTGAGCTTGATGTTCCAATTTTTTCTGCAAAGAAGCTGAGGGGTAAAAAACTCTATGAATATGCGCGAAAAGGAATAAATATTGAAATTCCGAAGGTGAAGAGTATTATATATAGTATAGAGATAATTAACTTTTCCTATCCGTATCTTGAATTTAAAGTTCATTGTAGTCATGGAACATATATAAGAAGTTTAGCTGAAAAAATTGCACAAAATCTTTCTACTGTAGGTCTGCTTTCTGAGCTAAAAAGGATAAGAAGCGGTTTTTTTGATTTGAAAGATGCAGTTACTTTGAGCGATATCAGGTCAGAAAGTATAATTCCTGTATGTAAGTTGTTTAAAAATGAGATAAAAGTAGGCAGAAAAACATATAAGAAGATTTTAAATGGGAATCCACTTGTAAACCAGGATATAGAAGATATTATAGATATTGACACTGTATTTGCAGACTTTTATAAAATTTGGGTTGATAAGGTTGTCTTTATATACAAAAGAGAAAAGGATGTATTCAAATATATTTTAAAGGTGGAAACTGCAGATGAATGTTTATGAGATTGTAGAAAAAAGACACGATAGCCCAGCTGTTGCCCTTGGATTTTTTGACGGCTTTCATATAGGTCATAAAAGGCTATTTGAGGTTTTAGATGCAAATTCCAGGGGTAGAAAGAAAGTTGTTTTTACTTTTAAAAATCATCCTGACAACCTTCTTGGTTTTGATACAAAGTATATACTTACAAACGAGGAAAGATTAGAATTTTTCAGAAATTATGGCATAGATGATGTGTATTTTATAGAATTTAATAAAAAGATAATGCAGATGGATAAAGATAGGTTTATTGAGGAAATTCTAATTGATAAGTTAAATGTATCAGTGGTAGTTGTAGGGTATGACTTTACGTTCGGATACATGGCAGAGGGAGATAGCAAGTATCTGTGTGAAAAACTTCACCAGTTTGGTCGAAAGTGTATAGTGATTGATCCGGTGATGTACCAAGAGCACATTGTGAGTAGCACGCTTATCCGAAGGTTAATACTTGAGGGGAATATAAAACTTGCGAACTGTATGCTTGGTTTTAACTTTTTCATTAGTGGTACTGTAAAAAAAGGCAATAGATTGGGGAAAAAGCTAGGTTTTCCAACTATTAACATAAAATTTGATAAAGAAAAGATAGTACCAAAGAAAGGTGTATATGTAACAAATACTATTATTGATGATAGGAGGTATCTTTCCATAACCAATGTTGGGACAAACCCTACTGTTTCAGCCTCAGGAAATATAAAGATAGAGACACACATATTAGGTGTTGATAAGGATATGTATGGCAGGCGAGTTAAAATAGAATTTATTGATTTTGTGCGTGAAGAGAAAAAATTTTCAAATATAGATGAACTTAAAAACCAAATAACGCAGGATGTTGAATATGTAAGAGCTTTATTTTGCAAAGCAAGTATATAGACATAATCAAAGATTTTTGCTACAATATGCTATGTGCTAACCTGAGTCATTGTCAGAGGATGCTCCCAGCCTTTGACAAAGATTCAGGCATTTTTAGAAGAAAGGGAGGTGTGAAAAGATGCTCACAAAGCAGCAGAAGGAAGAAATCATCAAAAAGTATCAACTTCATGAATCTGATACAGGTTCGCCAGAGGTACAGATTGCGCTTTTAACAGAAAGAATTAACAGGCTCAACGAACACCTTCAGGTTCATAAGAAAGATTTCCATTCAAGAAGAGGCCTTTTAAAGATGGTAGGTCAGAGAAGGAAACTTCTCAATTACCTTAAAAATTATGACATCAACAGATATCGTGAGCTTATAGAGAAATTAGGCCTGAGAAAATAAATGGCAGAAAAGTGGAGCGGTACTATTCCGCTCCATTATTTTAGAAAGAGGTGGTAGAGATTGGAGAGTAAAATTTATAAAATGGAACTTGCGGGAAGAGAGCTCAGCTTTGAGATAGGAAAATACGCTCTTTTGGCAAACGGGGCTGTGCTTGCAAGATATGGTGACACGGCTGTGCTTGTCACTGCATGTGCTTCTGAAAAGCCAAGAGAAGGTATAAACTTTTTCCCTCTTACAGTTGACTATGAAGAGAGGCTATACTCTGTTGGTAAAATTCCAGGTGGATTTATTAAAAGAGAAGGCAAACCATCCGAAAAAGCAATTCTTTCTGCAAGATTAATTGACAGACCTATAAGACCGCTTTTTCCAAAAGATTTTTATCATGATGTTTCTATTATAGCCACAGTACTGTCAGTCGACCCTGACAATCCACCGGATGTTCTTGCAATGCTTGGTTCATCTGTTGCACTGTCAATCTCTGATATACCATTTGAAGGGCCAACTGGTTCTGTGCTTGTTGGATATGTGGATGGGAAGATTGTCATAAACCCTACTGCTAAGGAAAGAGAAGTGAGCAAGCTTCATCTTGTTGTGTCGGGGACAAAAGACAGGGTGATGATGATAGAAGCTGGTGCGAAAGAAGTTCCCGAGGACATTATGATTGAGGCTATACTGAGAGCACAGGAAGAGATCAAAAAAATTGTTGAGTTTATTGAAGGAATAGTAAAAGAAATTGGTAAACCGAAAATGGAATATCAAAAGAGGATTGTGCCAGAAGAGATAAAACAAAAGGTACGTGAAATTGCATATGACAAAGTTTATCAATATGTGCAGATACCCGACAAGATTGAAAGAGATAAGAAGCTTGATGAGCTCAAAGAAGAAGTGTTTAAAGCTTTCGAAGGTGAGACAGAAGAAACTCTTTTACTTGTAGACGATGCACTATATAACCTTGAAAAAGAGATTGTCAGAAAGATGATTGCAGAGGAAGGGAAACGCCCTGATGGCAGAAAATTTGACGAGATAAGGCCGCTTTATGCTGAGGTTGGTATTTTGCCAAGAACTCACGGTTCTGCTCTGTTCAAAAGAGGTTACACTCAGGTTTTGACAGTGGCAACTCTTGGCACAAAAGGTGAGATGCAATTTTTAGACGGCCTTGAAGAAGAAGAGGCAAAAAGGTATATGCATCATTATAACTTCCCACCATTCTCTACAGGTGAATCAAAACCTGTAAGAGGTCCTGGAAGAAGAGAGATAGGACATGGTGCCTTGGCTGAAAGGGCACTTGAACCTGTTATTCCTTCAGAGGATGAATTCCCTTACACCATTCGACTTGTATCAGAGGTTTTGACATCTAACGGTTCAACGTCACAGGCAAGTGTATGCGGCAGTACTCTTGCACTAATGGATGCTGGTGTGCCAATTAAAGCGCCTGTTGCAGGAATTTCTATCGGTCTTATTACAAAAGACGACGACAGTTTTATTCTTCTTACTGACATTCAAGGTATAGAAGACTTCTTTGGAGATATGGACTTTAAGGTGGCAGGAACCCGAGAAGGTATTACTGCCATTCAGCTTGACATAAAAATCCATGGACTTACAAGAGAAATTATCGAAAAGGCACTCTATCAGGCAAGAGAAGCACGACTTAAAATTTTAGATTTTATGCAAACTGTAATTGACAAGCCAAGAAGTGAGCTCTCACCTTATGCTCCAAAGATATTCAAAACCACAGTTGACCCTGAAAAGATTCGAGACATAATTGGACCAGGTGGAAAGATGATAAATAAAATTATCGCAGAGACAAACGTAAAGATTGATATAGAACCGGATGGGAGGATTTTTGTTGCAGCACCTGATGACATATCAGGTAACAGAGCAATAAGCATGATTGAGGGAATTGGTCGTGAGATTGAAGTTGGGCAGTTTTTCCTTGGCAAGGTGACAAGAACTGCATCGTATGGGGCGTTTGTTGAAATATATCCTGGCAAAGAAGGACTTGTGCATATATCTCAGTTAGATGAAAAAAGATTAAAATCTGTAGACGAAGTTGTAAAAGTTGGAGATTTGGTGCTTGTAAAGGTAATAGGAATTGACAAGCTTGGCAGACTTTCACTTTCACGAAAAGAAGCACTAAATGTAACATATTCAAGGAAAGCAAAATAAAAGAAAGCATAAACCATGTACAAGTGGCTTATGCTTTCTTTTGTTTTTACTCTCAAATGAAATTATGATTTTCTTTGAAAGGTCTTGAACACCCAGTTAAAAGACGTTACAATCATTATCGCAACTGCAATTGAACCTGCAATCAAAAGGGTTTGCATACCTGTTTTGATAGCAAGTTCAAACTGGCTTTTGAGAAGTGCGGTCATTGTATTGTACATGCCAGCTCCTGGCACAAGTGGTATCAATCCCGGGATAAGAAAAATTGGCACAGGATTTTTGAGAAATCTTGCAAATATTTCTGACAGCACATTTATGGAGAGTGCTGCGAAGAAAACGGATAAAATTTGAGAAAATCCAAATCGCAGCAGCAATAAATTGACAAGCCAGCCGCACATTCCATTTATTCCACAGTACAGTAGACTTTTGCGTGGTGAGTTTGTAAGAATAGCAAAAGAAAAACTTACAATAAACGCTGAAATTAGCTGAAACACCAAGCTTTTTTCCAACATTTTTTCCTCCTTTTGAGATTTATCTAAAAAGACTGAGCGTAATACCGGCTCCTGTTGCAATGAACACAGCTATTAAAAAGGCTTCAACTCCTCTTGCAACCCCGGATAAAAGATCACCTGCAATAGTATCCCTTATTGCGTTAGTAATTGCAACCCCTGGGGTCATTATCATTACAGAACCAATGATTATTTTATCTAAATGAATACCTATATTGAGATTTACTGTAATGAGTGCTATTAAAGCAGTTATAGATCCTCCAATGATGTAAGAGATAAAATAAGAAAAGTTTTTGAAATTCATAAAATTCAAAATGGTTTGGGTTACAAAACCTACAAAAAAAGCTGAAATTGCATCTCTGATTTTCCCTCCAAACAAAATTGTGGAAAAACAACAAACAAGTGCTGCTGCAAATGGTAACAAATAAAAAGAATATCCTTTTTTATTTTTAATCTTATTCAAGATTTCAATTGCTTGTTCATAGGTGTATTCATGGGTTTGAAAATCGCGGGAAAACTGATTTACAAGTGAAATTTTATTAAGGTCAATTGTTCTGCTTTTAATTCTTTTTGAGACAGTAACCAGATTATTATTTTCATCTGCAACTGTTGCAACAATTACAGTTGGTATTACAAAACTTTCGGCAAGCCTTAATTTTCCTTTTGAACATATTCTAACCATTGTATCTTCCACTCTGTGTGTTTCAGCACCGTTTGTAAGCATTATCTCACCTGCTAAGAGCGCAATCTCTATAAGTTGTTTCGAGCTCATCATTTTTTTAAGAATAGCCTCCATCTTCTTGATTTTTCACAGTAAGATTATATAGTATTTATGCCAATGTGTGAACATTAAACTTTGTGCACAAATATGTTCAAATGGTTGACTTTTAAAATTGGGCTAAAATATAATATACACAAAGAAAAAATTGATGTATAATCATAAAGTATGAACGTTCGAATATCTTTGCAACAAAACCTTCGGAAAGGGAGATGAAAATGTATTTTTACGATTTAGTGAAAGGCACTGACCCAGAAATAGCTGAGGCAATAAAGAGCGAGCTTAAAAGACAGCAGAATAAGATTGAGCTTATTGCATCTGAGAACTTTGTTTCAAGCGCAGTAATGGCAGCAATGGGTTCACCTTTGACAAATAAATATGCAGAAGGATATCCAGGAAGAAGATATTATGGTGGATGCGAATATATCGATGTTGTTGAATCTATAGCAATTGAGAGAGCTAAAAAACTGTTTGGAGCTGAACATGCTAATGTTCAGCCACACTCAGGTGCACAGGCAAATATGGCTGTGTATTTTGCGGTATTAAATCCGGGTGATACCATCCTTGGAATGAATCTTTCGCATGGTGGACATCTTACTCATGGCAGCCCTGTGAACTTTTCAGGAAAACTTTACAATATTGTTTCATATGGAGTTGACCCTGAGACAGAAACAATTAACTATGATGAAGTTTTAAAACTTGCAAAGGAGCACAGACCAAAACTTATCTTGGCAGGCGCATCGGCGTATCCGAGAGTAATCGATTTTAAAAAGTTCAGAGAGATAGCTGATGAAGTGGGAGCTTATTTGATGGTAGATATGGCTCACATTGCTGGGCTTGTTGCTGCAGGGCTTCATCCATCACCTGTTGAATATGCTGATTTTGTTACAACCACAACACACAAAACGCTCAGAGGTCCACGCGGTGGCCTTATTCTTTGCAAAGAGAAGTATGCAAAATTAATTGATAAGACAATTTTCCCTGGCATTCAAGGTGGACCGCTTGAACATGTAATAGCTGCAAAAGCTGTTGCGCTCAAAGAAGCTATGACAGAAGAGTTCAAAAACTACCAGGTTCAAATATTGAAAAATGCAAAGGCTCTGAGCACAAGACTTATTGAAAGAGGATTCAGACTTGTGAGTGGTGGAACTGATAATCATTTAATGTTAGTAGATTTGAGAAATAAAGGTATTACAGGAAAAGATGCCGAAAAAATATTGGATGAGCACAACATAACATGTAACAAAAACGCAATTCCTTTTGATACTCAAAGTCCAATGATAACAAGTGGGATAAGACTTGGGACGCCGGCTGTTACAACCCGAGGGTTTAAAGAAGAGGATATGATTGAGGTTGCAGATATCATCCATGATGCTTTGACAAATTCTGATAGTAAAGAGAATATTTTGAGCAAGGTAAAAGCTCTTTGCGAAAAACATCCTTTGTATAAAGAATTTGATGAATAGGCTTAAGGTGAATTAAAATGGACTTTTTCCAATATCTTGGTGAAAAGAGGTTAAAAAAAGAATCTCCTCTTGCTTACAAGCTCAGACCCAAACGCCTTGAGGAGATTGTGGGACAGGAACATATATTGAGTCCTGGTAAACCTCTTTATAACTTAATTAAAAACGATAGACTTACTTCAATAATTCTCTATGGACCGCCCGGGACTGGAAAAACTACAATTGCACATGTGATTGCTAATGCTACAGGCAAGATTTTCAAAACCATAAATGCTACAATAGCAGGTGTAAATGATATTAAGAAGATTATAGAAGAAGCCAAGATTGAGTTTTCTCAAACAAGGAGAAAGACTATTCTTTTTATTGACGAGATACACAGATTTAACAAACTTCAGCAGGATGCACTTTTGCCTTCTGTAGAAGAAGGAGTAATAATCTTGATTGGGGCAACAACCGAAAATCCCTTTTATGAGGTCAATAAAGCACTTGTGTCAAGGTCTTTGGTATTTGAACTTTTTCCACTTAAAGAGGAAGATATATTAAAGATTATTGAAAAAGCACTTTCGGATAAAGAAAATGGACTTGGTGAGTTGAATATCCAAATAGAAGATGATGCTAAAAAGCTAATAGCAAAACTATCAGGTGGAGATGCAAGGGTTGCTTTAAACATCTTAGAAGCTGTAGTGTATTCTTCTTCAGCCCAAGATGACGGCAAGATTTATATTTCCCAGGAATCTGTCATAAATCTTTCAAATAGAAAGATAGCACTATATGATGCAACAGGAGATATGCACTACGACACCATTTCTGCCTTTATAAAGAGTGTAAGAGGGTCTGACCCGGATGCAGCGCTGTTTTACTTGGCAAAGATGCTTGACAGCGGAGAGGATATAAAGTTTATTGCAAGAAGACTTATAATATTGGCAGCAGAAGATATTGGCTTGGCAGACCCGATGGCGCTCACAATCGCAGTTTCTGCAGCAATGGCATGTGAATTTGTAGGAATGCCTGAAGCAAGAATTATTTTGTCTGAGGCAACCATCTATCTTGCGTGTGCTCCAAAGAGCAACTCTGCATATTTGGCAATTGAAAAAGCCTTGGAAGATGCTAAAAATGTGAGTATAAAAAGTATTCCTATGCACCTTAGAATGGCAACACATGGAGAAGAAAAGCTCGGACACGGTATTGGGTACTTGTATCCTCATGATTATAAAAATCACTGGGTTTCTCAACAGTATCTACCTGATGAACTTATTGGTAAAAAATACTATTATCCAACTGAGATGGGAAAAGAAAAATTTATAGCTGAATATATTAAGAAGTTGAAAGAACAGCTTGATAGCTAAAGAATCGAAATTTGCACGCACAAAAAGAGCGTGGAGAGGAGAAAATAAAGAATGGATGTAAAAATGCTTGCACTGCAGCTTCACAGACAACATAGAGGAAAGATTGCCCTCAAAAGCAAAGTTAGTGTAGATAATCAGCACGACCTCAGTGTATACTATACACCCGGTGTTGCAGAACCTTGCAGGGAGATTGCAAAGAATAAGTCTCTTGTGTATGAGTATACATCTAAATCCAACTGGGTTGCAGTGGTAACAAATGGTACAGCTGTTTTGGGTTTGGGAGACATTGGTGTGCATGCCTCTTTGCCTGTTATGGAAGGCAAAGCAATTTTGTTTAAACAGTTTGGCGGAGTTGATGCATTCCCCATTTGCATAGCTTCAAAGGATGTTGATGAGATTGTAAAGACAGTAAAACTTATTGAAACATCCTTTGGAGGAATAAACTTAGAAGATATTAGTGCACCGGCATGCTTTGAAATTGAAGAGAAGCTGATAGAAAGTCTTGATATTCCTGTATTTCATGATGACCAGCATGGAACTGCTGTAGTAGCACTGGCAGCTTTGATAAATTCTCTTAAAATTGTAAATAAAAAAATATCAGATGTAAAAATAGTCATAAATGGTGCTGGTGCTGCTGGAATTGCAACTGCAAAACTTTTATTAAAGTATGGAGCAAAAAACATTGTTGTTTGTGATAAATGTGGTTCCATATTTGAAGGAAGAGAAGAGGATATGAATAAGTACAAAGAAGAAATAGCAAGAATTACCAACAGAGAAGGAATAAAAGGTTCGCTGCACAGAGCGATTGAAGGTGCGGATGTATTTATTGGTCTTTCTGTTGCAAATGTCCTGGATGAAGATGATATTAAAAAGATGTCAGATGATGCAATTGTGATGGCAATGGCAAATCCAATACCAGAGATTATGCCAGATATTGCAAAAAGGGCAGGAGCAAGAATTGTTTGTACAGGAAGGTCTGATTTTAATAACCAGGTCAATAACGTGCTGGCGTTTCCAGGTATTTTTAGGGGAGCGCTTGATGTTATGGCAACAAGGATAACAGATGAGATGAAGATAGCAGCTGCAGAGGCTATAGCTCAGATTGCAGAGCAAGAACTTTCAGAGGATTATGTAATTCCAAAGCCTTTTGACAAGAAAGTAGCCTTTGAGGTAGCTTTAGCAGTCGCAAAAAAGGCAATGGAACAAAAGGTTGCGAAACTGTATCTGAATGATGATGAGCTTACATCAAGGATTTTGTCTATGTTAGGCATGTAAAAGAGTCAATTACAGAGTTAGGTAAAATTTTGGTGCCTAACTCTGATTTTTTATTTTTTATTCATTCTGATTATTATAAATAGAAACATTGTCTTTAATCTACTATGTCACTATTGACAAAGTAATGTTGGACTTTTAAAATAAAAGGTGTCAGGTTAAACGTCATCTCTTGCAATTAACTTCCCCAGACAGAAGTTAATAGAATATAAGTGCAAGAAATGAGAAGTCAGTAGACAAGGAGGGAAAAGAGTGCCTGGGTCACTTGATGAGTTTTTAAAGGGAAAGTCTATTATTGAACTTAGAGAAATAGCAAAAAGTCTGGGTATTCAAAAATATTCTTTGCTAAAAAAAGGTGAATTGATGGAAGCTATTAAAAATTTTCTGGGAAGTTCAGAAGAAGATGCCACAGTTCTTGAGGGCATTGGTAAAAAAGAAAAAAGTAAAAGAGGAAGAAAGAAGAAATCAGAAACTGCAGAAGTTCAACAGACTTTTGAGTTAAAGAGTGAAGAACAGGATTC
This sequence comes from Caldicellulosiruptor diazotrophicus, assembly GCF_017347585.1. Lineage (NCBI taxonomy): Bacteria > Bacillati > Bacillota > Caldicellulosiruptorales > Caldicellulosiruptoraceae > Caldicellulosiruptor > Anaerocellum diazotrophicum. Next base: position 1,498,124 of record NZ_AP024480.1, on the reverse strand, counting down.
AAAGGTTGAAGAGACTGAGGAAAAGGAAGAGGGAAAACCAAGCGAAATGAAAAATAAAGAAGAGAATAACAAAAAAGAGCAGATTTTGTTAAAACACATACAAAAAGAAGAAAAAGCTGAAATCTCAACAGAGGTTAGTGTGAATAAGGAAAAAAAAGAAGAGAGTAAGGTAATAGAGTTAAAACCTAAAAAAGAAGAAAAAAGAGAGGATAAGATGCAGATAGAAATTCCACCAGAGTTAAAAGAACTTGAAGGTAAAGTGGAGATAGGCGGCATAGGAGAAGGAGTTTTGGAGATAATTTATGAGCCCGGGGGCGGTGGCGGTTACGGATTTTTGCGTGATGATTCGTTTGTTCCTGGTCCAAACGACATATATGTTTCGCCATCTCAAATCAGAAAGTTTAATCTCAAAACAGGAGATAAAATTAGAGGGCCCATTAGACTCCCAAAAGAAAATGAGAAGTTTGCTGGACTTTTATATGTTCAGAGCGTCAACGATATGAAACCAGAAGAAGTTGCAAAACGCACTCCTTTTGAAGACCTTACCCCTATTTTCCCAAACAAAAGAATAATTTTGGAAAATAAAAATGAACCTAAAGATTTAGCGGTAAGACTCATAGACCTTATTGCGCCAATTGGAAGAGGCCAGAGAGGATTAATTGTAGCACCACCAAAAGCAGGTAAAACAACACTATTAAAGAAGATAGCAAATAGTATTCTGACAAACTATGATGATTTGCATTTGATTGTACTGCTCATCGATGAAAGACCTGAAGAGGTCACTGATATGCAAGACTCAATAAAAGCAGAGATACATTACTCTACATTTGATGAAACTCCGGAACACCACATAAAAGTTGCTGAAATGGTTTTAGAGAGAGCTATGAGACTTGTTGAATGTAAAAAAGATGTTGTAATTTTGTTAGATAGCTTAACAAGGCTTGCACGTGCTTATAACTTGGTTGAACCACCTTCTGGCAGAACACTTTCTGGCGGTCTTGACCCGAACGCTCTTCACAAGCCTAAAAAGTTTTTTGGTGCTGCAAGAAATCTTAAAGAAGGTGGTAGTCTTACTATCCTTGCAACAGCATTGATTGAAACAGGGTCACGAATGGATGATGTCATATTTGAAGAGTTCAAGGGTACTGGTAACATGGAGTTGCACCTTGACAGAAAACTTTCTGAAAAACGAATATTCCCAGCTATTGATATAAACAAATCAGGGACGCGAAGAGAAGAACTTTTGCTGTCTGAAGAAGAAAAAGCAGCTGTTGATGCTATCAGAAGAGCACTTTCTAATTTTGGGACAGCTGAAACTACAGAGAGAATTATAAGTATGCTTTCCCAAACAAAGTCAAATGAAGAATTCATAAGAAAGATATTACAAAATTTAAGATAAAAATAGAAAGTAATTTTAAAAAAAATTGAGATTTGAACAAATCCAATTGATATTTTGAAGAAAGTAGCTGCTATTTTGAGCAAAATAGCAGCTACTTTTTTATTTCTGAGCGTTTTTTTGAATTTCACAAATATGAGGAATTTGGAATACACTGATTTTAAGGAGGTGATAAGGATGAAGATATGTATAGACCCAGGCCATGGTGGGAAAGACCCTGGAGCAATAGGAAAAAACAACACCAAAGAAAAAGATATAACACTTGCAATTGCTAAAAAATTAAAATTCATATTGGAAGATGGCACAAATGCCAAAGTGATTTTGACAAGAGAGTCTGATATTTTGCCTTGGGGTGAAAAAAGTGTAAAAGAAGACTTAAAAGCAAGGAGTGAAATAGCAAACAGGAATTTGGTGGACATCTTTGTCAGCATTCATTGCAACAGCAGTAAGAATGAATCTGCAAGGGGTGTAGAGACTTTTTATTACAAAACCAGCCAGAAAGGATTTTTGCTTGCCATTGAGGTGCAAAAAAGCATAGTTGAGTCAATAAAAACCATAAATCGCGGAGTTAAATTTGCAGACTTTTTTGTGCTGAGAGCTACCAAAATGCCTGCAATCTTAATTGAGTGCGGTTTTTTGAGCAATCCTGAAGAGGAAAAAATGCTAAATAATCAAAATTACCAGACTCAAATTGCTTTAGCAATTGCAAAGGGAATTGTGAATTATCAAAAAAATATTGATAAAGCATAAAAAATGCTGTATTCTTATAATTAAAAATAGAGCCAAGAATGAGTTGGCTCTTTTTGTTTTACCATATAAATAGTTGGAAAGGAATGAATTTTTTGAATATAAAAGAGTATACTGGTTTTCTTCGCGTAAGTGGAGTAGAGATTAATTTTGACGCCACATTTTTTAGCGGGCAGTGTTTTAGATGGAAAAAGGCAGAATATGGATACATAGGAGTTGTAAATAGAAAAATAGTTTTAGTATATCCCCAGGATAACAATACTTTCGACATATACAACTGTTCACCTGATGAGTTCAAAAGATTTTTTTACTGGTATTTTGACTTGGATAAAGACTATAATTTGATTTTAAAAGAACTTTCTTATCATGATAAGATTTTGAAAAAAGCAGTTGAGAAGTACAGAGGTATGAGACTTTTAAATCAAGAACCTTTTGAATGTATGATTTCTTTTATAATATCTCAGAATAACAACATAAAAAGAATTCAAATGTTGGTGGAAAGACTTTGCCAGGCTTATGGGGAAAAAGTAGAATACAGAGGTTTTTTTTCTTGGGCATTTCCAGAAATTGAGGACTTAAAAAAGATTTCATCAGAAGATTTAAAACGCTTAGGGTTAGGTTATAGAGCAGAGTATATCAAAGATGCAATTGCTAAATTAGATGAGGGTAAAATAGACTTTGAAGGTCTTAAGTCTTTGAATAGTGATGAAGCAAGGAAGATTTTAAAAACGGTAAAAGGGATAGGAGATAAGGTTGCTGACTGCATATTGCTTTATTCATTGCAAAAGTATGATGTGTTCCCTGTAGATGTGTGGGTGAAGCGTGCCTTGAGAGAATATTATGGAATAGAAAATACCAAACAGCTGAGACAATTTATAAAGTCGTTTGGAGAACTTGCTGGGTATGCGCAGCTTTTTTTATTTAACTACATTAGAAACCGCAATGAATAAAACTCAAGATGACAAATGGAGGTAAATTTGCTGTGACGCTTTATAAACTGATTATTTTGAGCATAGCTCCTTCTTTGTTCATAGCTCTTTATATTTATTTTAGGGACAAATTTGAAAAAGAACCTCTTCATCTTCTTTTGAAAACCTTTGTATGGGGGATACTTATTAGCTCTATTGTTGTGCCAATTGAATATTTTTTAATGGCATATGGCAGCATTTCTGCCTCAAGCAGACTCTCATTTATTGTATTTGAGGCGTTTATTGTTGCAGGTCTTACAGAAGAATATTTCAAAAGGCTTGTTGCGCTAAGAGTGGCTTTTGACACTCCACATTTTAATCAGCCGTTTGACGGAATAGTTTATAGTGTATTCTCTGCCGTTGGGTTTGCTGCAATTGAGAATGTAGCCTATGTTTATCAAGCTTTTCAAGCCTCGTATGACGCTGCAGTTTCAGTTCTTGTTCTAAGAGGTGTGATGGCAGTACCTGCACATGCTATGTTTGGAATTATAATGGGGTATTATTTGGGTTTTGCAAAGTTTGCACCAGAGATCAGAAGTTACTGGTATTTTAAGGCTTCTCTTGTTATTCCTATGCTTCTGCATGGAATTTATGATTTTGTGCTCATGCTAAATGTCTATGGAGCGCTTGCCATTGTTGGTGTGTATGAGGTTTTATTGTTTGCTTATTGTCTAAGGTTAATTAAAAGAAGTCAAGAGATTTCAAGGTTATACTTTTAAAACTTATAGAATTTTATTTAAGGAGATGAGATAAAAAGTGACATCTGAAGACCAAGAACGGGAACTCAAAAGACTTGAGGTGTTTGCCTATAAAAATTTGAAGAGAAACTCTATCATTTCTATTGCAGATGGATCAATATTTGCAATTGGAAGTGGTATGCTTCCAGTCTCTACTGTGATAGTTTATTTTATTTCAAACTATGTCCATTCAAATACATTGATTGGACTTTTGACAACTTTGAATGTACTTTTGTCAAACTCTCCGCAGATACTTGTTGCTAAAAAACTTGAGATGCTTGAAACATATAAAGAATATTTTATAAAAGTTGCTTTGCTTATGAGGCTTATGTGGTTTTTGCTTGCTATTGATGTGTTTGTATTTGCTGCTAACAATAAGCTCTTATTTATAATTCTTTTTTACATAATTTTTAGTCTTCAAGGTTTTTTTGCTTCATTTGCCAATATAACGTGGTTCAATCTTATACTAAAGCTTGTTCCTGAAAGACAAAGGAGCAAATTTTTTGGTATAAGGTCATCGATAGGGGGACTGTGTGAGACATTTGGAGCCTTTTTGATGGGGAAAATATTGAGGCTTTTACACTTTCCTTATAACTATGGTCTTTTATTTTTAATTTCGTTTTTGATAATGATGCTCTCATTGTACATAGCTTCTATGATGAAAGAGATTCCTATCAAGAAACCCAAAAAGGAAATTGACAATAAGCATTATTTTAGGAGTATGTTTTTGATACTAAAAGAAGATAGGAATTTTACATATTATCTTCTTTCAGTTTTATTTATTGGCGCACTGGGTAAAATGCCATTTGGTTTTCAAACTATATTTGCAAAAAATAGTCTAAATATTTCAACACAACATGTTGCAGTAGCAACCACAATATTGCTTTTTTCTCAAACAGTAGGATATATGCTCTGGGGAGTAATCGGTTCAAAGTACGGGTTTAAAAGTACCCTTTTAATTTCTGCTTTGATATTTTTGCCTGCAATATATTTTACATACCTTATGAGCTCTATAGAAATATATTACTTTTCTGTTGCCCTGTTTGGGATTGCTCAAAGTGCAAGGAACGTAAACGAGAGCAATATGGCTGCAAAACTTTGCAAGGACCCATTAAAACAGCCATCTTATATTGGTCTTAGAAACTTTATTATGGGGCCATTTTTTGCGTTTAATTCAATAATTGCAGGTGGTATAATTGATGTGCTTGGTAAAAATATTCTATTTTTAATATCATTTAGCTGTATGGCATTAGGATTCTTTATTCTATGTTGCTTGGTAAAAGAGGATTAATCTTTTAATGCCGGTTTTGAAAAAACTCTTGTAAAAGGGGAATAACTGTTGTAAAATATTTTTGCACCTTTATGGGTTAAAAGAATAAGTTATCGATTTGAAAAAAACAAAAATTTGCATAAATCTTATAGGAGGTGAAAGTGATGAAAGAAGGAATCCATCCAACATATTACCATGATGCAGTTGTCAGATGTGCGTGTGGTGAAACATTTATAACTGGTTCTACAAAAAAAGAAATCCATGTAGAAATTTGCTCAAAGTGCCATCCATTCTTTACAGGTAAACAAAAATTTGTTGATACAACAGGTAGAGTAGAAAGGTTTATGAAAAAATACGGACTTGACCAGAAATAGAAAAAGAGTGCACACCAAAAGGGGATTAGCCTGTGCTAATCCTTTTTATTTTATAAATTTACAAAGATAGGAAGATGAGTATGAAAAAAACTACTATTGGTGGAATGGCTCTTATAGAAGGCATAATGATGAAAGGTCCGAAAAAAATCTCCATTGTTATAAGAAGACCAAATGGTGAGCTTTATAAAGAGGTGAGAGATTTATCAATAGATGATACAAACAAATTGAAAAAGATTCCTTTTATAAGAGGAATATTTATCTTATTTGAGCAGATGATTCTTGGGACGAAAGCTTTGATGAAATCTGCTGACATTGCTTTAGAAGAGTTGCCAGATGAAGAAAAAGATAAACAGAAAGATTTTGTAGACAAATTTTTTGAAAAAAAGTTTTTTCAAAAGCTTGGTATTACCGATATAGCTATTTATTTTTCTGTAGTTGTATCCATGGTTCTCGGAATACTTCTATTTTTTTATATTCCTACTTGGTCTGTTGAGGTACTGAAAGGTTTTAGTCTCAGTAGCTTTTGGAAAAACATTATAGAAGGAATAGTTAGAGTAATAATTTTTGTTCTTTATCTTTTATTTGCATCCCAGATGAAGGAGATAAAAAGGGTCTTTGAGTATCACGGGGCGGAACACAAAACAATTTTTGCATATGAAAATGGTGAAGAGTTAAGCATTCAAAGTATAAAAAAATATTCTACACATCATCCGCGATGCGGAACAAGCTTTTTGTTCATTGTGATAATTATCAGTATAATCATTTTTACTATCTCCGGTTGGCAATCTGTTGTTATGAGGACTCTAATACGACTTTTACTTCTTCCTGTAATTGTTGGTATATCATATGAGATAATAAGATGGTCTGGGAAAAGTGAAAGTGCTTTAGCAAAAATAATATCATATCCTGGGCTTTGGCTTCAGAACATTACAACAAAAGAGCCTGATGAAAAGCAGATAGAAGTTGCAATTGAGGCATTAAAAGAGGTAGTGCCGGAGGATAAGAAACTTGATGAGTGGTAGGTTAAAGACTATTGGTGAGGTCTTAAATGAAGCTGTTTTAATGTTAAAAGATTATTGTGAAAAAAGAAAAGAAGACTATAATAAGATTGCTCTTATGATGGTTTCGCAAATACTTGAGATTGACAAAACAGAGGTTATTTTAAATAAAAGGTTGCCTGTAGGACAAGACAAATATGAAAAGATTGTAAATGCTATTTCCAAATATTTACAAGACTATCCTCTTCAATATTGTACGAATAAAGCTTTCTTTATGGGTCTTGAGTTTTATGTTGATGAGAATGTTTTGATTCCACGATTTGACACAGAGGTTTTGGTAGAGGTTGCTATAGAAATATTTAAAGGTAGGAAGAATCTATACTTTTTAGATATTGGCACTGGTAGTGGCTGCATCGCAGTGGCTCTTTGCAAATTTTTAGATTGCAATGTTTTAGCTGTTGATATTTCGGAAAGAGCGCTTGAGATTGCGAGGAAGAATGCAGAATTGAATGGTGTAGAAAATAGGATTTTATTTGTGAGGAGCAACTTATTCGAAAATATTCCCAAAAATATTAAATTTGATGCCATACTTAGCAATCCACCTTATATCTCTGAAAGTGAAAGGTTCAAGCTTGAGAAGCAAGTTTTAAAAGAGCCGCATATAGCTCTGTTTTCAAAAGAGGATGGGCTTTGGTTTTTCAAAGAGATTGCAAACAAAGCAAAGCTATATCTCAAAGATGGTGGTTATATTATTTTTGAAGTAGGATTTTCTCAAGCTGAAGAAGTCAAGAGAATTTTAGAGCAAAACGGTTATGAGAATATAAAGTCAAGAAAGGATTTGAATAATATTGAAAGATGTATCTTTGCAATAAATGGGTAAAAATATATTGGATGGGGTGATTGAATGATAGAAAAGCTTCAAGTAATTGAGGAAAAATATTTAGAGCTTGAGAAAAAGATTGCAGACCCTGAGATAATAAGCCAACCACAAGAGTGGCAAAAACTTATGAAAGAACATAGCAATCTTCAGCCAATTGTAGAGAAGTTCAGAGAATACAAAAGGATTTTAGACACTATCAAAGAGGCTGAAGATCTTTTAGATACAGACCTTGATGAAGATTTTGAAAAACTTGTAAAAGAAGAGCTAAATCGGGCAAAAGAACAGAAAGAGATTGTGGAAACACAGCTCAAGATTTTACTTTTGCCCAAGGATCCTAACGACGAAAAAAATGTTATAATGGAGATAAGAGCAGGTGCAGGTGGTGAGGAAGCAGCACTTTTTGCAGCAGAGCTTTTCAGGATGTATTCAAGGTATGCAGAGAGGAAAAACTGGAAAGTTGAAGTGATGTCGACAAGTGAGAGTGATTTGGATGGGTTTAAAGAGGTAATTTTTATGATAAGCGGAAAAGGTGCGTATAGCAGGCTCAAATATGAAAGTGGAGTTCACAGAGTTCAGAGAGTTCCTGTGACAGAGTCAGGCGGAAGAATTCATACATCAACTGCAACTGTTGCCGTTTTGCCAGAAGTTGAGGATGTTGAAGTTGAGATAAGAGAAGAGGACCTTGAGATAGATACGTTCAGAGCAGGCGGTGCGGGAGGTCAGCATGTAAACAAGACAGAGTCAGCTGTTAGAATTGTTCACAAGCCCACGGGAATTGTTGTAACCTGCCAGGACGAAAGGTCGCAGCATGCAAACAGGGACAGGGCAATGAAGATACTGAGGGCAAGGCTTTATGATTACTATCAGAGTATTCAGCAAAAAGAGATAGAAAGCCAAAGAAGAAGCCAAGTTGGAACAGGTGACAGAAGTGAGAGAATAAGAACATATAACTTTCCTCAGGGACGTGTGACAGATCATAGAATTGGTCTTACCTTGTACAAGCTTGAGCAGATTTTAGATGGTGATCTTGATGAGATTATCGATGCTCTAATTACTCATTTTCAGACAGAAAGATTAAAGGAAGTAGTTTAAAATGCCGATAATTATTATGACTAAGTGCGCAAAATTTTCACCAGAAAAGGGATGATGATAAAAATGGATATTCTTTCAATTGGTGGATTAATATTAGGATTCGGTTCACTTTTGACTGCATTTATAATAGAAAAAGGTAATCCTGCAAAGCTTTTACAGATTTCAGCTGCCATGATTGTTTTTGGGGGAACAATTGCTGCAGTCCTTGTTTCATTTCCAATGTCACAGATAAAAACTGCTGTAAAACATTTTAAAATGGTTTTTATGGATAAAAAAATTGATTTTGCAAGTGTGGTTGAACAACTTGTCCAGCTTTCTGACAGGGCGCGAAAAGAAGGGCTTTTGGCTTTAGAGCAAGAAATTCCCAATATACAAAATCCACTTTTGAAAAAGGGTTTGGGACTTGTTGTTGATGGTATTGAAGGAGAAGTGATTAGGGATATTTTGGACAGAGAAGTTTACCTTGCTGAAGATGAACTTAAAGAAGCAGCTGAGGTATTTGAAGCAGCAGGTGGATATTCACCTACAATGGGTATTATTGGTACTGTTATGGGACTTATTTCTGTGCTTTCAAACTTAACAAATCCAGATGAGCTTGGTCCGGCCATAGCTGTTGCATTTGTTGCGACTTTATATGGCGTTTCATCTGCCAACCTTATCTGGCTCAACTTTGGTAAAAAGATAAAGACAAAGGCAAAGCAGGAAAGAATGTTAAATGAGATAATCGTGGAAGGGCTTTTGTCAATTCAGGCTGGTGAAAACCCAAGAATACTTAGAGAAAAAATTGGTGGGATGCTAAAAGAAGCTGGTCAGAAGCAAAGCCAAGCTCAAGAACCGGCTGGTGCAACTGTTGGGGGGTAAAAAGTAGATGGCAAGAAAGCGTATGGAAGAACCAGCCCATGAAAATCATGAAAGATGGCTTATTACTTACGCTGATTTGATTACTCTTTTGCTAATATATTTTATCGTAATGTATTCTATGAGTAAACTTGACATAGACAAATTTAAGAACTTTACAGAATCCTTAACATCTGTTTTGAAAGGTACAGCCTATATTTTTGAGAACTCTGGTCCCTCTATATTAGAAGGATTATCTGGAAAGAATGTTAAAGGAACAAACACTGATGTTGGTGGGGCAACAAAAAATAAGCAGATGACTGAAGAAGAACTCATAAATGATATACAGAAACAGGTTTTAGGGCTTATAAAAGAACATGGTATTGAAGGTAAAGTGCTTGTAATACAAGAAGAGAGAGGATTATCAATTTTACTTAAAGATGTGTTATTTGATACAGGTTCAGCAAAACTTACACCACAGGCTAAAGAAGTTGTGCATGAGATTGCAAGGATTTTAGAAAAAGTCCCAAATAATAACATAAGAATTGAGGGGCACACAGACAATGTTCCTATTCACAATAAATACTTTTATTCTAACTGGGAGCTTTCAACAGCAAGAGCTACATCTGTTTTGCAAGAAATTTTAAGAGTTTCAAAAGTTCGTCCTGAGAGATTTTCTGTTGTTGGATATGGCGAGTACAGACCAATTGCTTCTAATAAGACACCAGAAGGAAGAGCGCTCAACAGAAGAGTTACAATTGTGATACTGAGAACGGTATACAGCAAAGCTGAACCTGTGAGATAAAAGATTTTACTCAAATATTGGGTTAGAGTGTTTATAAAAGGGCTGATTTTCTCATAATATTTAAATGAAATTATTTAATTTTAAAGTTACTTTGTTTGAAATAAATTTTTTAGTTTTCAACCTTTTTGCTTTTTTTTGTGGGATAGCTGGATCATTTGTTGGCGCTCTGGCAGGTTTGGTTTTACCTTTAAACGGCGAGAAGATGAAAGACTCTTTAATTGGGTTTACATCGGGACTAATGCTTGGTTTAATTTGCTTTGGACTTATCCCTGAAGCTGTGAGTATTTCAAACTTGCTAACGTGTATTTTAGTATTAATTGCTTCATACTTTATGATTGGGATATTAGAAAGAGCATTAACAGTGAAATTTTCATTTTCACAGAACAAATATCTCAAAAGTGGAATACTGATTTTAGTTGCTCTCTCTCTTCACAACTTTCCTGAGGGGTTGGCAATAGGAAGTAGCTTTTCAGTAGAAAAGAAATTTGGAATTTTAGTAGGGATTATGGTAATAATTCATGATATTCCAGAAGGGTTTGCTCTTTCGCTACCTTTTAAAATAGCCAAGCAAGATAAAAAGAAAATATTAAGATATGCAATATTATCAGGAATTCCTACAGGGGTTGGGTGTTTGGTTGGAAGTGGGGTAAGCTATATTAACAAATATATAGTTGCAGGCTGTCTTGCTTGTGCAGCAGGCGCGATGCTTTATGTTGTGATGAATGAACTTATTCCAGAGTATAGTCGAAAAGAGAATTTAAAAATGGCGACAATATCAAATATGATGGGTATTATTGTAGCACTACTACTTTTGGAGTGGTTGGAATTATGACAATTATCATTGATGCAAAAGAGGGTATAGATTATGAAAAGCTTGAAAAAGCAGCTTTGATATTGAGAGAAGGTGGGCTTGTTGCATTTCCGACAGAAACTGTATACGGTCTTGGAGCGAATGCACTTTTAAAAGATGCAGTGGATAAGATTTTTTGGGCTAAAGGAAGACCTCAGGACAATCCATTGATTGTTCATATATCTTCAAAAGAGATGCTAGAGATATGTGCCGAAATTACAGATGAAAGGGTTTATATGCTTATAGAAAGATTTTGGCCAGGACCACTTACGATTGTTCTACCTAAGAAAAATGTTATTCCTGAAAACGTAACGGCAGGTCTTCCAACAGTTGGTATTAGGATGCCTGCAAATAAAGTTGCACTTGATCTTATACGACTTTCAGGTGTTCCTGTGGCGGCACCATCAGCAAACGTCTCTGGGAAACCAAGCCCTACAGAAGCTAATCATGTGATAGAAGATTTGATGGGTAAAATAGATATAATAATTGACGGTGGTAAATGTTCTTTTGGACTTGAATCGACTGTGGTGGACTTGAGTGGCAAAAAACCTGTGATTTTGAGACCTGGTGCAATTTCGTATTTTGCTTTAAAAGAAGTGCTTAGTGATATAGAGTATAGTAAAACAATGGTGGAAGGACTAACTGGAACTGTGCCAAGGGCACCTGGTATGAAATACAAGCATTATGCACCTGAGGCTAATCTAATAATAGTAAAAGGAAGAATTGATAAAAGGATTGACAAGATAAATGAGATGAAAAAGAAATTGGAATTTAAAGGTCATAATGTTGGAATATTGTGTTTTTATGAAACAGCTCACAATTTTGATTCGCAATACAAACTCATTTTAGGGAGCATGTTTGATGCAAAAGAGTGTGGGAGAAATCTGTTTTCGATATTGAGAAAATTTAACCAATTTAGTGTTGATTATATACTTTGTGAATGGGGAAATTTTGATTTAGAATTTCTTGCTCTGGAAAATAGACTTTACAAAGCAGCGGCAAACAATATTGTTGAGGTGTTGTGATATTGAAAAAAAAGATACTTTTTGTATGCACAGGCAATACATGCAGAAGCCCAATGGCAGAACATCTTTTAAAGGAAAAGCTAAGAAAGATGAAGATTGATGACATTGAAGTTGAATCAGCAGGGCTTTCTGCATTTTTCCCACAGAAAGCTTCCAAAAATGCTATATTAGTGATGAATGAACTTGGAATTGACATTTCGTCGCATGTGTCAAGACTTATAAATGAAGAGATGATAAAAGAAAGCAATCTTATCTTGACAATGGAAAGGTATCATAAAGAGGTGATTACAAAGATGTATCCCGGTGTGATGGACAAGGTGTTTACTCTAAAAGAGTATGTCTTAGATGACAAAAAAGAATTGGATGTTATTGACCCATATGGTGGGGATATTGAAGAATACAGAAGGTGCAGAGATGAACTTAATTTTCTTCTTGACAAACTTTTGTTGAAAGTGGATGATATATGATAAAAATAATTAGTGTTGGAACAATAAAGGATAAGTATTTTTTGCAAGCATGTGAAGAATACAAAAAAAGGCTTTCACGGTGGGTAAAAATTGAAGAAATAGAGATAAAAGAAGAAGATGAAAATAAATATTCTAACATTGAAAACATTTTAGAGAAGGAAGCTGATAGGATATTAAAATATATCAAAGAAGACGAATTTATTATAGTGTGCGATATTAATGGAATAGAGTTTTCGTCAGAAGAATTTTCTGAGATTCTAAGGAAAAACATAAATAGTAGTAAGGATATTACTTTTATCATTGGCAGTTCCAACGGTCTTTCGAATAAGATAAAAAGAAGAGCTGATTTGTTACTCTCATTTTCAAGACTTACTTTCCCTCATCAGCTTTTTAGAGTCTTACTTTATGAACAGATTTACAGAGGATTATCAATTATTTATGGGACAAAGTACCATAAATAAACGGGGCTGTTATCAAAAAAGTTAAAGCCCCGTTTATTTATAACTGAAATACAAAATTTATTACAGATGAATCATTGTTCCAATGCCTTTGTCTGTGAATATCTCGAGTAAAATACAGTGGGGAATTCTTCCATCAAGTATGTGTGTACGATTGACACCATGCTTTAGTGCATCAATGCATCCTAAAACTTTTGGAATCATTCCACCATCAATCTTTCCTTCGTCAATCATTTTTAAAACTTCATCGGCACTAATTGCTGAAATTATTTCTTTGCTATTTTTATCATATTTTAATCCTTCGACGTCTGTCATAAACATTAGTTTTTCAGCTTTTATTGCCTTTGCAATCTCAGCTGCCACAGTATCTGCATTAATGTTGTAACTTGTGCCATCTTCTCCAACACCAATTGGGGCAACAACAGGTATGTATTCGTCTTTGGCAAGCATTTCTAAAACCTTTGCATTTATTGACACAACTTCTCCTACATACCCCAAGTCAACTTTTTCACCATCTACATACTCATAATGTTTTCGTGCTTGAATTAAATTTCCATCAATTCCGCAAATGCCTATTGCCTTTCCCCCTTTTTGGTTTAGCATTGATACAAGTTCTTTGTTTGTCTTTCCTACCAGAACCATTTGAGCAACTTCCATAGTTTGCGTATCTGTTACTCTGAGCCCATTGACAAACTGACTTTCAACATTGAGTTTCTTGAGGACTGAATTTATGTCAGGTCCACCACCATGAACAACTATTGGGTTTACGCCAATGTATTTGAGCAAAGTTATATCTTCCATAACCCAGTTTTTAAGCTTTTCATTTATCATAGCATTCCCGCCATATTTTATTACAACAGTCTTTCCATAGAGCTTTTGTATGTAGGGAAGGGCTTCTATTAATATGCTTGCTTTTTCAATTAGAGTATCCATTTCTTCGTACATATAAACCGTCATCCCTTCATTTTATTTTTTAAAAATATTCTCCCACCATTATAAGTCCCATTTTTTCATCAAGAGAAAATTTTATATTCATATTTTGAATTGCCTGGCCGGCAGCACCTTTTATGAGATTGTCAATGCATGAGATTATGATAACCCTGTTTGTCTTCTTATCAACCTCAAATCCAATGTCCACAAAGTTTGTTCCTCTTACGTACTTTAGCTCAGGTAGTTCGTCTTCAAAAATACGAACAAAGTATTCGTCTTTGTAGAATTCATTGTAGATTTCAACAAGGTCGTTTTTATCAATCTTTTTTATAAGGTTTGCATATATAGTTGACAGTATTCCTCTTTTTACAGGCAGAAGATGTGGTGTAAATGATAAATTCAAATCATCGTCAAATAGCAAACTGCACTTCTCTTCAATTTCGCTTGTATGTCTATGTTTTGCAACCGAATATGCTTTGAAATTTTCATCAAGTTCACAAAAACTATATGCAAAGTCAGATTTTTTACCAGCTCCAGAAACACCTGACTTTGAATCTATTATAATACTGTTTTTGTCTACGAGCTTATTTTTCAAAAGAGGAGCAAGTCCCAATATTACACTTGTTGGATAACATCCTGGATTTCCAACAATCTGAGCCTTTTTAATCTCCTCCCTGTTTATTTCACAAAGTCCATAAGCACTTTTGCTCAAAAGCTCAGGGTATTTGTGCTGACTATAATCTTTTGCATATCTTTGCAGATCTTTGTATCTAAAATCAGCACTTAAATCAATCACAATCTTGCCAAGATCATGTCCTATTTTGACATATTCCTGTGAAATACCGTGCGGCAAAGCACAAAATATTACATCCGCCTCTTCTATAGCTTCTATTTTAAATTCCTCAAATACAAGGTTTGAAACCTTTTTAAACTGAGGGTTTGTTTTATCAATAGAAAGCTGGTTACTACTTGAAGATATCACAGATACAATTTCAACTTCAGGGTGTCTTAACAAAAGCCGAATAAGCTCTACTCCCACATATCCTGATGCGCCTATAATGCTTGCTTTTATCAACTTGGTCATCTCCTCATTGTATTAATGAAATTTTGTTTTCAACTATGCAAATAATTATACAACACAGTGTATAAAAATACAATACGTTGGCAAATATTTAAATTGATTTATTCGACAAAATGGGGTATTATATACCTATAAATTACATTTTTTGCGGGGTAGGTCTTGTGATGAGCAAAATAAAAAGCTTGGCAGCAGTGATTACAATATTCTTATTGATTTTTATTTCTGCTTTTGCAGCCACCTCATACAAACTCTATGTTGATGGTAAGCTGATCTCTTCAGTTGAAACTTTAGAAAGCAAAGGTAATGTTTACCTTGCACTTGCTGACTTTTTCAAGCTAAAAGGGTTTAGCGTTTCTTATAATTCAAAATCTAAATCTATCTTAGCCAAAAAGTCTAAGGATACATATCAGTTCTATGTTGACAAGGCGTTTTATTATTACAACAGAAACAAGAAAACTCTTTCAGCCAAAGTTTTTATAAGTGGTGGTAAGTCTTATATTTTAGCAAAAGATATGGCTTTGATTTTTGGTTACCTCTTTCAAATTGATAAAACAAAAAAGATGGTAAGTTTGAATACGAAAAAGTTACAGGTTTCCCAGTCAAGTTCATCAAAAAAGCAACCATCAAGTGCTTTGACCTCAAGAAGCAGTTTGTCAAGAACTGTGCAGGAGACAAATTATATTACTGACATAAAGTATACCATAGAAAATAATAAGTTTATACTGATTGTTTCGGCAACCCAAACTTTGTCTTATAAGACCTACAAACTTTTTAATCCTGATAGGATAGTTTTGGATGTTTTAAATAGTATTGATAATTTACAAAATAACAGAATAGAAATAAACAAAAATGGCATCTTTAGAATAAGACATGCACAAAACATTGATTCAAGTGGCAACAAATTTTCGCGCATTGTAATAGATTATGATTCAAGTTTGATAAAGGATTACAAGGTAATAAACCAGGGCAACCTAATCAAAATTGAAATAGATTTACCAAAAGTTATGGAGTCAAAGACAAATATTGACAGTAGCGAAGATTATCAGAATCCAGGTTCTCAAAATTCAATTGCTTCTTCTTCTCAAATATATATGATTCAAAAAATAGATGTTATACCTTCTGATGGCTTTACTCTTGCCCAAATTGAAATTAGTCCGACAGTTGTAAGTGATATTTACAGAGCTGATGAGTCTTTTGTGGTTTTGAATTTGAAGGGAGCCCAATTTTCGGTTCAAAATAATAATCTTTACCAAGTAAACGATGGTAGAGTGGATTTTTATGTTCTTTCAAACATTGATCAGGATAATAGCCAGATTATCTTTTCGTCGAAGGCAAAGATTTTTGTTTTAAACAAACTGGATGGAAAGTTAGAAGTGGTGTTTGCTGACCAGTATTCAAGCTTAAGATTAAATTCGCCATCCAGCCTTGTTTTAAGTTCGCCTTTTGTCTCTCAGATAAACTATTTTTACGACCAGAGCAGCAACACAATAAGACTTGAGAGCCAATATCCTATCACCATTGCAGATGATGTGTATTCTTTGCAGAGCTCAGTTGTGACCACTGTATATTCTGTTTATCAGCAGGACAAGTGCATTGTTTACATTCAAATTAATCCTAACTACATAGCAAGCATAAGCAAAAGTGGGAGTAATATCACAATAAGTTTTTTACAAAAACAACAAAAACCTCAGAAGAAATTAAAGATATTCATTGACCCTGGTCATGGAGGTTCGGACCCAGGTGCTATATACACCAAAGTGGTAGGTAGTAAAAAGCTAACATATAATGAGAAAGATTTTAATTTGGATATCTCTTTAAGACTTAGAGAAAAACTCAAAAGTCTTGGCTATGAAGTTTATATGTCACGTGATAAAGATGTATATGTTGACCTTTATGATAGAACGAGAATGGCAAATAGTTTAAATGCTGACTTGTTTATTTCTATTCACAACAATGCGTATGATAATTCATCTGTGCGCGGGACAATGGTTTTGTATAAAGAGAAACAGCAAAATGGGCTTATTTCTGATAAGCAGTTTGCCCAGATAGTACTTGACAGCATAGTCAAACAGGTTGGCACACAGAACAAGGGTATTGGGGAAGGACCTAAGTTGGCTGTGCTGAGAACTTCCTCTATGCCAGCTGTGTTGGTTGAGGTTGCATTTGGAACAAACCCCCAAGATTTGGACCTTCTTTTGAGCGATAGTTTTAAAAATGCAGTTGCAAAGGCTATAGCTGATGCCGTGGAATATATAAATGAAAATTACAATAGATAGAGGCGCAGCAATAAAAAGGGATGGGAAGTTCAGAGTTTACCCATCCCTTTTAATTATGAACCTTTCAATAACTTCAGCAACTGCACCTTCGTTGTTAGTTTTGCAGGTTACAAACTTTGCAGCTTTTTTTACTTCCTCTGGTGCATTTGCAACTGCCACGCTTATACCAGAGATTTTAAACATTCCAACGTCATTGAAATTATCTCCAATTGATATTAAATTTTCAGGTGAAATATTTTTATAGCTCATAAATTGCAAAAGGGCTTTTTCTTTTGATGCATTATTGCTCAAGACTTCTAAAAAACCATATTCTTTGTTGTCTGATGCATAGTAAAGAATAATGTTACAGTTAAGCTCAAGTGTTTTAAGGATTTCTTTAATCTCTTTAAGTTTTTCGTATTTGCCTACAATTCCAATGTGACTGATAGGGTATTCTAAAAACTTTAAAAGCTTTTCTGCTGGGTATGTAGGTTTAAATTGTTTGCGGCCGTTTACAAAGTTTAAAAAATAATTGTCGTGATTTGTTCTTTCTTTATAAATCATGTGAAAATCTTGGTCATATCCCAGTACGATGTAATAGTCTATGTCAAAATGATTATTATCAAGAAACTCAATTAATACTTTCTTCTGATGTTCTGTAAGATAATTTTTTATGATGGGAGGAAAATCAGGATTTTCAAAAACATAAACGCCATTTGCCGAGATTAGTGAACATGGAAGCTCTAATTCTTTTGTAATTTTAAAGGCCGAAGCACCTCTTCCTGTACAAAGTACTATTTCAATTTTATACTTTTCTACAGCAATTTTTAAAAACTCCTTGTTTATTTGAGGAATACAACCTGCATCATTTAAAAGAGTTCCATCAATATCCAGTGCAATTAATTTTATCAAGACTTCTCACCTTCTTTTAAAATGTTGAACAAAAAATAGCAGCTATTTTTCAAGTATTCTGGGGTTTGTTAACAAATTAACTTTTGCATACTGTATACAAGACAATGATTATATGCTATAATCTTAATAGCAATAGTTTATCATCACAAACAGAAAGGGGCAAGAAAGAAACAGATGGCGTTTATTTATTTACTCCTAATATTTCTACCCATGATAGCAGCACTTTTTATTCTTCTTATTAACAATAGCAATTTTAGAAAAGCTATTGTTTTTTTGATGTCTGCAGTGTTAATTAGCGCAAGTATTCTTGCTATTTCACGGGGTGACAAGTTACTGGGAATTTCGCATTCTTTAAATTTTGCACTTGAATATCTCATAACATTTGCCGACTATTTTTTGTTAGCAATCATTTTTTTGATTGGTACAAAACTTAAAAACAAGCTCATTAGCCTTCTTGCAATTTTGCAATTTGTTTTTATGTTCGTGTTTGAATTTAAAGTAGGGAAATTAGAAGTTGAAAATATATTTTTTGTTGATCATTTGAGCTTTATTATGCTTCTTTTGATAAACATAATAGGACCGCTTATTGCAATATTTGCACTTTCTTATATGGAAGAGCATGAGAAACACCTTCATCTTGAAAAGAGCAGACAGAATATATTTTTTGCAATAATCATGCTCTTTTTAGGGGCAATGAACGGTCTTGTGATTTCAAACAACATATTGTGGGTATACTTTTTCTGGGAGATTACCACACTCTGTTCGTTCCTGTTAATTTCTCATGACCAGAATGAAGAGAGCATTAAAAATGCAACAAGAGCTCTTCTTTTAAATTCGATAGGTGGGCTTAGCTTTGTTATAGGTATAATATTTATGTACTATAAATCTGGCACAGTTGCTTTGAATGAGATTATATCTTCACAAGACAGCAGTATTTTGATGATACCAATTGCCTTTTTAGTCCTTGCAGCATTTACAAAGTCTGCCCAGATGCCATTCCAGAGCTGGCTACTTGGTGCTATGGTGGCACCAACACCTGTGTCTGCCTTGCTTCACTCAAGCACAATGGTAAAAGCAGGTGTTTATCTGGTTTTGAGATTATCACCGGTATTTATTGATACATGGCTGTCAAAAATAGTTGCGGTGGCAGGTGCTTTTACTTTTGTGTCAGCAGCACTTTTAGCCATCTTTCAGTCAAATGCAAAAAGAGTGTTGGCATACTCAACAATTTCTAACTTGGGTCTTATAATTGCATTGTCTTCCATAGCAAATGTGTATGCGATATATGCAGCTGCACTTTTGATAGTTTTGCATGGTGTGTCTAAAGCGCTTTTGTTCTTGTGCGTTGGTTCAATAGAACAGGGTATAGGTTCCCGAAACATAGAGGATATGGACGGAATCAAGTATAAAATGCCAATTGTTGCTTTCTTGACTCTTTTGGGAAGTGTGTCAATGCTACTTCCTCCGTTTGGCGTTTTAATTACAAAATGGATTGCTAT
Source organism: Caldicellulosiruptor diazotrophicus (assembly GCF_017347585.1). Taxonomy (NCBI): domain Bacteria; kingdom Bacillati; phylum Bacillota; order Caldicellulosiruptorales; family Caldicellulosiruptoraceae; genus Caldicellulosiruptor; species Anaerocellum diazotrophicum. The sequence goes on along the minus strand of NZ_AP024480.1, from coordinate 1,478,543 downwards.
TGAGGTGTCAACTCAAAACATTGTGGCAATGCTTGAAATAATCTTGGGAAGTGCTTTTACAGTTGTTTTCTGGACAAAGTTTATAGGCAAGATTCTTTCTGATGGAAAGGATAAAAATAAGATAGAAAAATTTGAATTTGTAAAGCATATTCCGTTGATGGCTATTTCAATATTGGTAGTTTTGGTAAGCATCTTTTTGATCCAGTTTACAAATACATTTGTTGTGCCATTTTTCAAGTCTTCTTTTGCAAGGTATTCAGGAGTTAGCAGCAGCAATATAAAAGAATTGTATGTGAAAGATTTCTTTGGATTTAATCCGGTTGTATTTTTTGGTGTGCTGGTAGCAGCAGTTGTTCTGGGAGCTCTAATATATAGGTGGTTTAAGCCGAAAAGATATGTACCTGTGTATATGTCATGTGAAAATTCGGACAATTTTGGTTTCAGAGGCGAAAAAGATAAAGTTGTGCCGTTTGAATTCAAAAATTATTATTTTGAAACACTGACAAATGAGAAAACAGTAACGCTTGTTGTAAATGTTCTTTCAATTGCATTAATCGCAATAATGTTTGGGGTGATTTTAAAGTGAAAGAAATATGGATTACACTGGCAACTGTCATAGTTGCACCTTTAGTTGGTGGAGTTATAACAGGAATTGATAGAAAAATAACTGCGCGAATGCAAAACAGGTTTGGACCGCCTATTCTGCAGCCTTTTTATGATCTTTTTAAACTATTTTCAAAAGAGACCATTGTTGTTTCAAACACTCAGATTTTGTATGCATTTTTATTCTTGGTATTTAACATTGTTGCAGTTGTGATGTTTGTGCTTAAGATGGACCTTCTTTTGATTTTATTTATTCTTGCATTTGCTACAACAGCGCTCATTCTTGGAGCAATGGCAACAAATTCGCCATATTCAAGGATAGGTGCTCACAGGGAATTGATATCTGTACTTGCATATGAGCCTGTTTTAATTGCTATGATAGTAGCAATTTACTTTGTAACTGGAAGTTTCAATATAGAAAACATTTTGAAACACAGTAGATTACTGATTTTAGATTTACCATTTATTTTCATAGCATTCAGCTATGTTTTAACTATCAAACTTCGAAAATCTCCATTTGATTTATCAACTTCACACCATGGTCATCAAGAACTTGTAAAAGGTATTACAACAGAGTTTGCTGGACCTGTTCTTGGCTTGATTGAACTTGGTCACTGGTACGAACTTGTACTTTTACTTCTTTTTGTATGGCTATTTTTTGCAAAAAATATCTTTGTAGCAATAGCAGCAATTTTAATTTGCTACTTTTTAGAGATTGTAATTGACAATATCTCAGCAAGGCTTACATGGAAGATAATGCTACGACTTACTTGGTCAGTAGCATTTGGTTTTGCACTTGTTAATCTCATTTGGGTATATATAAAGTATAGGTTATTATAAAAAACAGGGGTGAAAATAAAAAGTGTTATTTAGAAAGGCATTGAAAAAGTCTCCATGGATTATTCACTATGATTGTAACAGCTGCAACGGCTGTGATATAGAAATACTGGCAACGTTAACACCTGTATATGACGTTGAGAGATTTGGAATTATAAATGTAGGTAATCCTAAACATGCTGATATATTGGTTGTGTCAGGCTCTGTTAACCACAGAAACGCAAGAGTTTTAAAGGCAATATATGAGCAGATGCCACATCCAAAGGCTGTTGTAGCAGTTGGAGCATGTGCGTGCTCTGGTGGGATATTCAAAGAATGTTACAATACTCTTGGCGGTGCCGATACAGTTGTTCCTGTTGATGTATATGTTCCTGGCTGCGCGCCACGGCCTGAGGCTATCATGGAGGGAATCTTAAAAGCTGCACAGCTTTTAGAAGAGAAGAAGAATATGAAAAAGGGTGAGATTCTGTATGTTACAAAATCTTAAAGAACTTCAGAAAGAGGATTTGAGGAAAGAAGTTTTAGCCTTAAAAGCAGATGGATATAGATTTGTCACAGCAACATGTGTTGATTTGGGCGATGGAAGGTTTGATATAATATATCACTTTGATAAGGATTACCAACTAACAAATATAAGAGTTACTATAGTGGCTGAAGAAAAAGTTCCTTCTATTTCGGACATATATTTTGCAGCTGTGTTTGTTGAAAATGAGATAAAAGATTTGTTTGGCATAGAATTTGAAAATCTTTTGATTGATTACGAAGGAAAGTTCATGATAACAGAAGAGTTAGAATCTCCTATGCGCAAAAAGCCAGCGGTAAAAGTAAAGAAAGGAGAGTAAGAGGGCTTTGGGAAAAAGAACAATAGTACCGTTTGGTCCACAGCATCCTGTTTTGCCGGAACCTCTGCAGCTTAGGCTTATTTTAGAGGACGAAAAAGTTGTTGAAGCGATACCTGCAATAGGTTATGTTCATAGAGGACTTGAAAAGCTTGCTGAGGAAAAGGATATAAATCAAAATATATATGTAGTTGAAAGAGTTTGTGGTATATGCAGTTTTCAGCAGGCTTTAGCTTATTGCCAAGGAATTGAAGAGCTAATGGGCATTGAGGTGCCCGACAGAGCAAGGTATTTGCGAGTTATTTGGGCAGAACTTCACAGGCTTCACAGCCATCATTTGTGGCTTGGGTTATTGGCTGATGCTTTTGGTTTTGAAAGTCTTTTTATGCAGTGCTGGAGAAATAGAGAGCTTGTGATGGACCTCATGGAAGCAACAGCAGGTTCAAGAGTTATAATTTCCACAAATATAATTGGTGGAGTTAGAAGAGATATAGATGCTGATAAACAAAAGTTCATTTTAGATAATCTTGCAAAATTGGAAGAGGAGCTAAAGAAGATAGAAGGTTCGTTTTTGAACGATTATACAGTCAAGAAAAGACTTGTAGGTGTAGGTGTTCTGAGCAAGCAAGACGCTTACGAACTTGGCTGTGTAGGACCAATGGCAAGGGCAAGCGGAATCAGTATGGACCTGCGAACTCTTGGATATGCAGCATATGGTGAACTTGACTTTGAACCTGTTGTGGAAAATGACGGGGACTGCTATGCAAGACTGAAAGTGAGACTTCGCGAGTGCTATCAAGCAATTGACCTTATTCGTCAGGCTATATCTAAGATGCCAGAAGGTGAGATTTCAACACCAGTCAAAGGATTTCCAAACGGTGAGGTTATATCAAGGGTTGAACAGCCACGAGGAGAAGATGTATATTATATAAAGGCAAACGGGACAAAGAACTTAGAAAGACTCAGAATCAGAACACCAACATTTGCAAATATTCCTGCGCTTGTGAAGATGCTTGAGGGAGTGGATTTTGCAGATGTTCCAATGCTTGTTTTGACAATCGACCCATGTATTTCGTGTACCGAAAGGTAAAAAAAGTTTTTGTAAAAGAGGGATGGTAAAATGTTTGGGATGCTTAAAAATGTTCTTGACAACCTATTTTCAAAGCCTGCAACAAGGCTTTATCCGAAGGAAAAGAGGCCATTTTTTAAAGATACAAGAGGAAGCCTTGAGATAGAGATAGAGAAATGTATCTTTTGTGGTATTTGCCAGAGAAAATGTCCTTCAAATGCGATAGTGGTGGATAGAAACTCAAGGACATGGCAGCTAAATCAGTACAAGTGTGTGCTCTGCAATGTATGTGTTGAGTCTTGTCCTAAAAAGTGTTTAATTTCAAAAGAGCAATTTAACGTTCCAACCACTTATAAAGAGTTTTACATCAGAAAGCAGGAAGTAAAAGATGAGGTGCAGCCAAAAGCACAGGCTGCTGCAACTAATGGTTAGATAGGAGACTTTGGCTTAAAGCTTAAAGCTTAAAGCAGAAGTGGAAGGAAAATGGTAAAATGCATGAGTATTTTGTTACACAGCAGCTTATAAAGATTGCAGAAGATGAGCTGAAAAATCTCGACTTTAAAAAGGTTACAAGAATTAAAGTTGTAGTGGGAGAACTGAGTGGAATTATTGACGAATCGTTGAAATTTTATTTTGACATTCTAACAAAAGGAACAATCTTAGAAGGCACTCAGCTCAAAATAATTCCCAAAAAGGCTCTTTTGTACTGTCAAAAATGCAGTGAATATTTTGAAAGAACAAAAGATTTTACATGTCCAAAATGTTTGTCGGTGGGTAAACTTACTGAACATGGTAAGGAATTTTATATTGAATCTATAGAGGTAGATGATTGATATGGAGATAAAGGTAATAAAAAATATTTTAGAGCGGAATCAAAACGCAGCCGACAATATAAGAAGGTTAGCAGATGAAAATAAATGGTATATTATGAATGTGATGGGGTCACCTGGTGCAGGAAAGACATCTTTCATTAAGTGCATGATAGAAAATCTTAAAGACATATTTAACATTGTAGTGATTGAAGGTGATGTTGCATCAACAATTGATGCTCAAGCTATTGCAAGCTATGGAGTTGAAGTTTTGCAGATTAACACAGGTGGTGCTTGCCATTTAGTTGCAGATAGTATTGCAGAAGCAATAGATACTCTCAAGCCTGTGCCTAAAACAGTAATCTTTGTTGAAAACATTGGCAATCTCATCTGTCCCTCTTCGTTTGATTTGGGAGAAAACCTTAAAGTTGTTGTATCTTCTGCTGCAGAGGGTGATGACAAGCCATATAAATATCCAGCAATGTTTGAAAAAGCTGACGTTGTTGTTCTATCAAAGATTGATGTAATTGATGCCATTGGTTTTGATATGCAAAGATACAAAAAGGGTTTAGAAGCTATTAAAGACAAAGATTTAAAACTGTTTGAGGTATCGTTCAGGACAAAAGAAGGTGTGAAAAGCCTTACTAACTACTTTTATACTCTTTTAGACCAATATTTCAAAAGTAGGGGAAAATGCTTATGAAAAGGTTCAGATTTATATTCAAGGGGCTTGTACAAGGGGTCGGTTTCCGACCCTTTATTTATAGTATTGCAAAAAAACTTGGACTTACCGGATTTGTAAAAAATACTGGTGAGGGGGTTTTAGCAGAGTTTCAAGGGGATACAACTTCAGAGCAAATAACACATCATATTGTAACTATCCTTCCCAAAAATGCTATTTTAGAGGAAATAGAGGTTTATGAGATTGAACCGGTAGAGAGTGAAAAAGGCTTTTATATTGTTGAAAGTGAAAAAAATAGGGTTTCAACAGTCCTGCCTTATGACTTAGGGATATGTGAGGATTGTAGAAGAGAATTTTATGACAAATCTCACAGACACTATCACAACGTATTTATTAGCTGCACAAACTGCGGACCAAGATACACAATTATTGAAACTTTACCGTATGATAGAGAAAATACATCTATGAAGCAATTTAAGTTTTGTAATGAGTGCGAAAGAGAGTACTCTACTCCAGACAATAGAAGATTCAATGCACAGTCAACAACCTGCCCAGTATGTGGACCAAGACTTTTTCTTTTTTCATTTGCTGAAAAAAGACATATTACTGGCGAGGCAATTGAACTTTTAGATTTTGTTTCTCAAAAAATTTTAGAGGGATATATAATCGCAATAAAAGGAATAGGCGGGTTTCACTTGGTGTGTGATCCGTACAATGAAACTGTAGTCAAAAGACTATTTGAAAGCAAAAGGCGAGAAGGCAAGCCTTTAGCACTTGTTGCCCAAGACATTGAAGTAGTAAAAAAATACTGCCATGTAAATGATATGGAAGAAGATATTTTTTCTTCTCCACGATGTCCTATAATTCTTTTTGAAAAAAAGACTGAGCATTTTTCGCATGTGAATAGCAATCTTCACACCCTCGGTATAATGAGGGCGTACACCCCTATTTTGGACTATATCCTGAGCAAAACTGGCAGGGACTTTTTAATTGCAACCTCTGCCAACCTTTCAGGAATTCCAATGATTATTGACGAGAACGAAGCAATCCAAAAACTTAACGATAGCTGTGACTATGTACTCTATCACAACAGAAAAATAGTTCGAAGGTGTGATGATAGTGTCGGTTTTGTTGTAAAAGATAAGTTTGTACTGACAAGACCGGGAAGAGGTTTTGCTCCTCTGAGACTAAAACTTTCTTCAACACAATTTGTAGATAAAAATATCTTAGCATTAGGAGGTCATGAAAAAGCTACAGTTGCTTTAAAAAAAGATGATGAGGTTATTGTAAGTCAATACCTGGGTGACCTTGACACAAAAGAGTATATAGACTTTTACAAGTCTGTACTAAGTGACCTTCTTTTTCTTTACAACTTAGAATATGATTATATTGCCTGTGATCTGCACAAAAACTATTTTACAACTTCCCTTGCCGAAGATATTGCTACAAAAGATGATAAAAAAATTATATATGTTCAGCATCATATAGCTCATGTATTTTCATGCATGCTTGAAAATAATTTAGATAGCTGTGTAGGGTTTGCATTTGACGGAACAGGCTTGGGATTGGATGGGAACATATGGGGAAGTGAAGGATTTCTAATTGATAAAAGCAATGTGAAAAGGGTATTTCATTTGAAATACTATCCTTTAGTGGGCGGAGAAAAATCTATAAAAGAGCCTGTGAGACTGGCATACTATTTTGCATATGAAATTGATAAAAGCTTTGCAGAAGAGTATTTTGCAAATTCTAATTTTCTTTCAAAAATTGTAAAGGCAGCAAGGTTACTGAATTACCCTCTTTGCTCAAGTTTTGGAAGGATATTTGATGTTGTGGGTGTACTTTTAAGATGTGGAGAGAAAAACAATTTTGAAGCACAGATTCCAATGATTTTAGAAAGTATAGCTGATAAGACCGAAGAAGGATTTTATGATTTTGTTATGAATTTTGAACATGAAATTGAAATAGATATTGTGTATATACTACAACAAATTATAAATGATATTAAAAGAAAGACTAACAGAAACTTGATTTCTGCGAAATTTCACAACACCGTTGCAAAAATAGTTGTTGAAGTGGCAAAGAGGTTGAGAGAAAATTATAATAAAGACGTTGTAGTACTATCTGGTGGAGTATTCCAAAACAGGCTTTTGCTTGAAAAGACAGTGTCTATTCTTGAGAAAGAGCACTTTAAAGTGTATTTTAATTCTTTTTTCCCTATAAATGATGGGGGAATTTCAGCTGGACAAGTATATTATACAATCCAATTATTAAAAAACTGTTAAGGGAGTTTTAAAAATATGTGTTTAGGGTATCCTGCAAAGGTAGTCGAAATTTTAAAAGATGGGAAAAAAGCTATTGTCGACTATTTAGGTTTGAAGAAAACTATAAATGTGTCTTTAATAAAAGAAGTGGCTGTGGGTGATTATTTACTTATTCACTCAGGGGTTGCAATTGAAAAAATAGATGAAAAAGAAGCCGAGGAAATAGAAAAACTTTTTGGTGAGGTAAGAGATGCAAACTCTTGAAAAGGTAAATACTATTATTAACACAATAAAAAACAATATTGAAAAGATTGGCAGACAGCTAAGAATAATTGAGGTGTGTGGCACCCATACTGTTTCAATTTACAGAAACGGTTTTCATACTCTTTTTAAAGGATATATAGATTTTATTTCAGGTCCTGGCTGCCCAGTTTGCGTAACTCATGAAGGGTATATAGATAATCTCATTGAGCTTGCAAAAATGAACCATACTATCTACACTTTTGGAGACCTACTGAAAGTTCCAGGAAAGAGTATGTCTTTAGCTGAGGCAAAAGCAAAAGGCGCTAAAATTAAAATTATGTACTCACCGGTTGATGCTGTTGAGAATATAGCCGAGGATGAAGAAGCAATAATTGCTGCAGTAGGGTTTGAGACCACAGTTCCAGCCTTTGCTCTGAGCCTGGAAAAGGTATTGGAAAAGGATTTGAAAAATGTCAAGTTTGCATGTGAACTTAAAACCATTGACCAGCCACTTAAAATTCTTTTAAAAGACCACATAAAAGTAGATGGACTTATCCTGCCAGGACATGTTGCAACAATCTTAGGTGTTGATGGGTTTAAATTTGTTGAGGAATTTGGAATTCCTTCTGTTATATCTGGATTTGAAAAATATGATATTCTGCTTTCTTTGCTGAGTTTAACACAAAGTATCTTAGATAATGATTTTACTGTAAAAAATGAGTACAAAAGAGTTGTAAAAAAAGAGGGTAACACAGTTGCAATAAGATATATAGAGAGATTTTTTGAAAGAACTGATGCATATTTTAGAGGACTTGGGTTGATTGAAGGTGGTGGGTTGAGACTTAAAAGCGAGTATTCTGCCTTTTCAATCCAGCTTGAATATGACTATGATAGTCTTTCTAATTCTGCGTGCAGATGTGCAGATGTGCTCACAGGCAAACTAAAGCCTTTTGAATGTCCTCTTTTTGAAAGGGTATGCACACCTCAGACACCAAAAGGGGCGTGTATGGTATCACAAGAAGGTTCTTGCAATGCATACTTCAGATTCGGGAAGTGGAAATGATGAGGACTATTCGCAAGGAACATGGCAATGGTGGGAAACAGACATATGAGCTGATTGACAACCTTTTCAAGCCAATATTTGGTTCTGAAATATTGAAAAGCGGTGATGATTCAACAGTATTTTCTTTAAACGGTATGAAAGTGGGAATATCAACAGATTCGTTTGTAGTAAAGCCATATTTTTTTAAAGGAGGAGATATTGGAAAGCTTTCGGTATGTGGTACGGTAAATGACTTAGCTGTTGCAGGACTTGAACCAAAGTATATTACCGTTTCTTTTATAATTGAAGAAGGATTTTCAATGGATGATTTAGAGAAAATTACAAAATCAATGAAGAAATATGCAGATTTAGCAAAAGTTGAGGTTGTTGCAGGGGATACAAAGGTAGTAGAAAAAGGTGCGGCAGATGGGATATTTATAAATACGACTGGATTGGGTGTTGCAAGAGATACCCAAAAAATGCCTTCGATTTCAAGAATAAAAGGTAATCAAGTTGTAATTGTCAGTGGGGATATAGGAAGACACGGAGCATGCATATATTCTCACAATGAAGACCTTGGGTTTGAAGACAGGATAGAATCCGATTGTGGGCTTTTGTTAGATGTAATTTCAGAGCTGATGCAAGAGGTAGATGTTGCGTATATGAAAGACCTTACAAGAGGTGGGCTTGCCACAGCTTTAAATGAAATTGCGCAAAAGTCTGGCTTTGATATAAAAGTTGAGGAAGAAAAAATACCTGTGGCAGATGAAGTAAAAGCTTTGTGCGATATTTTGGGGCTGGATAGCTATTATCTTGCTTGTGAAGGTAGATTTGTTGCCATAGTAAATGGTGATGAAAAAGAGAAGGCTATTGAGATTTTGAGAAAATACAATGGGTTTGCATGTGAGATTGGGAAAGTAGAAGAAAGTAGGGAAAAGAGAGTATATCTGTCAACCACCTTTGGCGGCACGAGAATTTTGGACATGTTATATTATGAGATGTTACCAAGAATTTGCTAAGAGGCAAAACTTGTGACGAGGATGAGGGTGAAAAGAATGTGCATGACGGTACCTTTAAGTTTTGTTAACAGAAAAACAAACATCTTTGTTGGGACGGCAGGAAGTGGCAAAAGTGAAATAGCTCTGAATGTTTCTTTAGAGCTTGGGGAGTTTTTCAACGTGAATTTAATCGATGCAGATGTAATAAATTTTTATTATAACCTGAGAAGTATTAAGCATATTATTGAGAATAAAAATATAAATTTTATTTCATTACACTTTGAAGACAAAAGCATAGATCTTCCGGTTCTTTCTGGTAGGGTTTTTGAAGCATTGAGCAGTTCAAACGGAGTCAACATAATAGATGTAGGTGGAGATGAGCTTGGTAGCAGAGTTGTTGGCCAGTTAAAGAAGTTGCTTGACAAAAAAGGGTACAGTGTTTTTTATGTTGCTAATATATATAGGCCGTTTAATTCAAATGAGGAAGAAATCTTGCAAAATATGCATGAGATTGAGAGCGTTCTGGGGATGAACATTACAGCTATCATAAATAATTCTCATCTTCTTTCAGAAACAAAGCCAGAAGATATTATGAAAAGTCTTCAAATCATCCAGAATGTAGCTGAAAAGAAAGATATTCCTTATATTCTTACTGTAGTTGAAGAGAATCTATTCGAAGAGGAGCTTTTGGAAGAGATAAAAAAATATTCTCTTGTATATGCCATTAAAAGGTATATAATAAGATAAGAAGGCCATTATGGGGGTTGAAAAATTGAAACTCAAAATCGAGTATGATAAGTGCAAAAGTTGTGGACTTTGTGTAGAAATCTGTCCCAAGAAAATCTTGTATATAGACAGGAGCAGAATAAACAAAAAAGGGTATAACCCTGTTGAAGTAAGAGACCAAAACTCATGTATTGGCTGTGGAAGCTGTTATAAGGTTTGTCCTGATATAGTGTTTGAGGTAGGTGAGTAGACTTTGAAACTTCTTATGAAAGGTAATGAGGCTATTGCTGAGGCAGCACTGAGGGCTGGCTGTGAATGTTTTTTTGGGTATCCAATCACACCTCAGACAGAACTTTTGCAGTATATGGCTAAAAAGCTTTTAAAAAGTGGTGGTGTTTTTATCCAGGCAGAGAGCGAAGTTGGAGCAATTAACATGGCATATGGTGCATCAAGCTGTGGCAAGCGGGTTATGACATCATCATCTGGGCCTGGGATAAGCTTAAAACAAGAGGGTATATCATATTTAGCAGGTGCTCAGCTTCCATGCGTGATTGTCAACATTATGAGAGGTGGACCAGGACTTGGCAATATAAACGCTGCCCAGTCTGATTATCTTCAGGCTACAAAAGGTGGCGGACATGGAGATTATAAGGTGATTGTACTTGCGCCATCTTCTGTACAAGAAGCAGTAGAGCTTACAATAAAGGCTTTTGATCTTGCGGATAAATACCGAAACCCTGTTATGATTTTAGGTGATGGGATGCTCGGACAGATGATGGAGGTTGTTGAGTTTGATGAAAACTATCAACCACAAAAGGTAGAAAAACCGTGGGCGGTGACGGGTGAGAGAAATAGAGAGAAAAGGGTAACAAATTCGCTTTACATTGTTCCAGAAGAGCTTGAAAAACATAATTTTAAACTAAAAGAAAAATATGAAAAAATAAAAGAAAGTGAGGTAATGGTGGAAGAATACTTGACAGACGATGCAAAGGCTATTTTTGTCTCATTTGGAATGTGTGCAAGGATTGTAAAAAGTGCTGTAAACAAGTTAAGACAAGCAGGCGAGAAGGTTGGGCTTGTAAGACCAATTACACTTTGGCCATTTCCAGAAAATGAACTAAAAAGTTATGCGTCAAAAAACGAAGTAGAGTTTTTTGTAGACGTTGAGATGAATTTGGGACAGATGATAGAAGATGTTAAGCTTTCTGTAGAAGGGAAAAAAACGGTGCACTTTTATGGAAGAACAGGTGGTATGGTTCCTACAATTCAGGAAATAATGGATTTTTATTATTCTCTTAAAGAGTAGCATGTCAGGTACACCAAATTTGAGAGGAAGATGATTAGGATGGGGTTCAAAAGACCAGAGTGTTTGACAAAAGAGAGTATGCATTATTGTCCAGGGTGCGGTCATGGAATCATTCACAGATTGATTGCTGAGATTATTGACGAGGATTACAAAGAGAGTAAAATAATAGGTGTTGCACCTGTCGGGTGTGCAGTTTTTATATATGACTATTTTAATTTTGACTTTGTGGCAGCAGCTCATGGGAGAGCCACAGCCGCTGCAACTGGAGTAAAAAGGAGTATTCCAGACGCTCTTGTATTTTCATATCAAGGCGACGGGGACATTGCAGCCATCGGAACATCTGAGGTCATTCATGCAGCAACCCGAGGAGAAAACTTTACAGCTATATTTGTCAACAACGGAGTTTATGCTATGACAGGTGGGCAGATGGCTCCGACAACAATTCCTGGACAGGTAACAGTTTCATCTCCATATGGACGTGACCCAAAAAAACAAGGTTATCATATAAAACTTTGTGAAATGCTTGTGCCACTTGATGGTGTTGCCTTTGTTGCAAGAACTTCAATACATAACTTAAAAAATATTGAGTTTACTAAAAAAGCGATAAAGAGAGCTTTTGAAGTTCAGATGAACAATGAAGGCTTTTCTATTATAGAAGTGCTCTCAAACTGCCCTACAAACTGGGGACTTTCGCCTTGTGAGAGTATGAAGAGAATAGAAAATGAAGTACTAAAATACTACAGTTTAGGAATTTTCAAGGACAAAGGCAGGGGAATTTGAAGATGACAGAGGAGATTTTAATAGCAGGATTTGGTGGCCAGGGTGTTCTTTTTTTAGGTCAGGTATTTGCCCATCTTGGAATGAAAAAGGGGTTAAATGTTTCATGGCTTCCGTCGTACGGACCTGAAATGAGGGGTGGGACAGCAAACTGCAGTGTTATAATCTCAAGTGATATGATTGGTTCTCCTATTGTGTTTAATCCCGATACATTATTTGTTTTAAATAAACCATCGCTTGAAAAATTTGAACCTGCGATAAAAAAAAGTGGGCTTTTACTTGTAAACAGTTCTCTTGTGGATATCTGTGCAAATAGAGATGATATAAATGTTCATTATATTCCGGCAACTGAGATTGCTTCAAGTGTAGGGAATGTTCGAGTTGCAAACATCGTAATGTTTGGTGCATATTTGGCAATAAAACAAAACTTTTCAGTTGACGAGGCAAAAAATGTGTTAAGAGAGTTTTCAAAAACAGAAGAAATTTATAATTTAAACTGTTTGGCTCTTGAAAAGGGCTTTGAAGCAATTGCTGGACGGGGGTAAAATTTGAGGTGAAAAGGTTTATATTAATTGGGATTGTAGTGGTGCTTTTGATAGCAAGTATAGTTTTAGGCTATACTCTTTATAGCAATGTTACGAAAGTTCTTGATACAGATAGGATTTATAAAGGTGTTTATGTTGAGGGTGTTCATTTGGGTGGACTTACCACAGAAGAGGCTCTTGAGCTTTTAAAAAAGACTTATTTTGAGCCACTGAAGAACAAAAAAATTGAAGTTATAGTTGAAGACAAAAGCTATTTTCTTGAGTATTCTTCTCTTGGAATAAAGATGGATATAGACAAGGCAGTAGAAAAGGCATATTCAATTGGCAGAAAGGGCAACCTTGCAATGCGCTTCAAAGAGATAAAAAAGGTTTATGAAAATCCAGTGGTCATAAGACTTAATTTCGAATATGATGAAAGCAAATTCAAAAGGTTTGTAGATCAACTTTTCAACACATACTATCAATCGCCTGTTAATGCAAGTATCAAAAAAGTAGGAGACCAGTTTGTTATAACTCCAGAGAGAGTAGGGAAAAAACTTGATTATGGCTATCTTTTGAATAAATTGAAAGACATGATTAAAAACAAGCAAGAAGGCAGAGTTTATGCAAGATTTATAGAAATAACTCCGCGAATCACAGCGAGCGAACTATCAAAAGTAAAAGAAATAATAGGTTCGTTTACCACAAAGTTTGATAGTTCAAATGTTGCAAGAAGCGAAAATATAAGGGTGGCTGCCCAAAAGATAAACGGTAGCTTAGTAATGCCGGGCGAAATATTTTCGCTGTCAAAGGCAATTGGACCTGTAACAGTTGAGAATGGTTTTAAGATTGCAAAAGTTATTGTCAATAATGAGTTTGTAGACGGTGTTGGTGGAGGGCTTTGTCAAATAGCAACCACTATGTACAATGCAGTTTTGATGGCCCAGCTGAAGATTGTGGAAAGAGCACCACATTCAGCTCTAATTTCGTACGTGCCACCTGGCAGGGATGCAACAATTGCTTCAGGTTCAATAGATTTTAAATTCAAAAATACAACAAATGCGCCTATCTATGTTGAAAGTTATACTTCCAAGAATACTGTGACAGTCAACCTCTATGGCAAAAACAGTCATAAAGATGAAATTGTCAAATTCGAATCGGAAATAATTGAAAGGGTACCTTATAAAAAAGTCTACAAAAATGATCCAACACTTCCTCAAGGAGTAGAAAAGCTTTCCAATAAACCCCAGAATGGCTTAAAGGTAAAAACTTATATGCTTGTTTATAAAGATGGCAGGTTAATAGAAAGAAAGCTTCTGTCCTATGACTATTATAAACCTGTAAATGCTGTGATACTGGTTGGAACAAAAGCAAAAGAGACCGTCTCTTCATCTGTTTATGAGTGAAAGGGAGAGGATAAGAAAAATGGACATTTATGAAAAGACATTAGAGTGCCCTGTATGCGGTAGCACAATCAAAGCACCATTTGTAAAAAGTTCAGCAATTTATGTAGAAAGCCGGGATACTGACCTTTGTGTTTACTACAAGGGCGTCAATCCTCTTTTGTATGATGTTATTGTCTGCGGGGAATGTGGTTATGCAGCGCTTAGCAAAAATTTTGGGAAACTTACAAAATGGGATGTAGAATCATTAAAAGAAAAGGTTGCTTCAAAGTGGGTAAAAAGAGAAGTCCCGTTTGAAAGAACCGTAGATGATGCCATTACATTGTACAAGTTGGCTTTGATTACGGCAACATCTAAAAGAAAAGTTAACAAATATGAGGTTGCAGGAATTTTGCTGAGAATTTCATGGCTCTACAGGCTAAGTCAAGATAAAGAAAAAGAGCTTGAATTTCAAAAACTTGCTCTTCAAACATATAAGGATGCATTTGAACATGAAGAAGGGGCAGCTGATGAAATAGATTTGGCAACTGTCATGTATTTGATAGGTGAGCTTTCAAGACGAGTAGGTGACCTTGACGAGGCAAGAAAATGGTTTTCAAGGCTTATATCAAGCAAAGAAGCACGAAACAATCCTCACATTCTTGAACTTGCAAGAGACCAGATTCAGGTTATGAAAGATATGGAATAAAATACAAGGAAATTGGTAGAAGAAATATAATATAATCTTTCTATAAAATTTGAAAACTCAGGAGGCAAAAAAATGCCAGAAATTGATGTCCTGCAAGCTATATTTACAACCCTTGAAAAGATTAATGGGCGACTTGATACTATTGAGAAAAGATTAGATAAGATTGAGCAGAGGCTTGACAAAGTAGAAGAAAGACTCGATAAAGTAGAAAAAAGACTTGATATTGTGGAGATGAGAGGAGACTTGTCAAGAATTTTGTGTTTCCAATTTATAACGCAAGTTGTAAAGTTGGGTTATGTTATTGATGCATTTTCTAATACTGGGAACTCCATTTTTCCATTTTGTACGGCGTAAGTTCTCTCGCTGTAAGTAAATATTAATTTCTAAGACTTCAACAGACTGAAAGTATCCACCTGAATTTACTCTAATCTTTTCAATCATGCTATTTACACTTTCAACGGCGTTTGTGGTGTAGATATGCTTCCTTAATTCCTCAGGGTATTTCATATGGGCAAGATAAAACTCTGCTTTTTCTGATATTGCTTTAATAAATCGAGGATATTTTGAAAGGTATCCATCGCAAAGTTCTTTAAATTTCAGTACAGCTTCGTCAAAATCGGAGGAAGAAATTCTAAGTCTGTCTAAACTCTTGTTAAAAGCTGAAGCATCCTCTTTTGTCATATGTTTTCTGACATTACGTTGGAGGTGGACAAAACACAGTTGATGGTCAGCAAGAGGATAAGCAAGTTTGACAGCATCTATAATACCAGGGAAGTCATCACTTATGACAATTAGAATCTCTTTTAGCCCTCTTGTAATTAAGTCTTCAAATACTTTCATCCAATCAGCCTTATTTTCTTTGCCGAAGAAAGTGTAGACACCGAAAATGTCTTTTTTACCTTCTAAGTCGATACCGAGGACAACATAACAAGTAGCTTGTTTAACCTTAGAATTATCCTTAACTTCACAATGATAACCATCGATGATGAGAGCAAAAGCACTTGTTGGTAGTTCTCTTTGTTTGAATAACTGAAGCTCATTTTTAAGGTCTTCTTTGATTTTTAGTATTTCATTTTCGGAATATGGAAGATTCAAAGCTTTCAAAGTCTGGACAAGGGAACTTTCGGAATAACCATTGACGACTAAAGACATAAGCAGGTCAGTGTATGAACTATCAACTCTTTTGTAGCGGTCAGGGAGGATAGAAGGTCGGAAATTACCAGTACGTGTGCGAGGGACAGAGATTTCAAGACTGCCAACAGGTGTTGCAAGTTTTCTATCGTAAAAACCATTGCCTTTGTCATTGTCATTTTTAGCAAGGTACACTGATCTTTCCGATAACATAAAGCAATCGAGCAAGTTTTCTAAGAGTTGCTTTAGAGCTGGGCGGTTAGGATCATCTTTGGAGCAATACATATTTAATACTTGCTCTACAGCCATGTTTTTAGCAGTCTCAATAATTTCGTTTTTATTCATTTTAAGTAGCCCCCTTGATAATTATTTCAATACTAATTATACAGTGGACACAATTTTATTTTAACTCCCGATGAGATTGGATAAGCTTGAAGAGAGGGTTGCAAAATTAGAAGAAGATGTTCAGGTTATCAAACAGGACATTGTTATATTAAAAGAAAATGACAAAGAGCTAACAAGAAGAATGAACGCTGTATATGACCAGGTTGCGTTTCTAACTGAATTTCGAACAGAGATGATTATGTTCAGAGATGAGGTGTACAAGAGATTTGACAATTTAGAGCAGCAGACAGGAAGATTAAAAGAAGGGTTTGAGTATTTATGTGACATGACAGTTGAGCATTAAATTGATATTCGATTTTTAAAAAGAGTTGTGAGAGCTTCATAGTTTATATAGAAAATGATTAAAAGCTTGAGAGCACGAAAGAGGGGAACATTCCCCTCTTTTGTTTAAATTTCTTCATAAAATATTCGGAACTTTATATCCTGGTCATAGTTTCCAAAGTTTCTTCCAAAAAGAGTAACTCCTCCAATGTTCTTTGCGTGATCAGGTACAGCAACTCTGAACCTTATTTCATTTTTGGACTCAATATCAATATCTTTTATAGTGACATTAGAAATTTTAAATCCGTCTATATATGTCCCATCTTCTGAAACTGAAAGAAGTTTTAAAAGTCCATACTGGTTCCAGTTAGGGAACCACCAGTCAGGTGTAAAGATTCCTTTAGTCTCTCCTCCGAAATCCCCTGGGCTTGTCCAGTAACCAAGTTCAACTCCATTTAAGTAAAAGTATATATCTGAAGGCCAGTTTTCACTAACACCTGGGGCTTCTGAAGAAATTTCAAATGAAATCTGAATTTCAACAGCTTTTTGATTTTGGCGCAGAAAATTGGGGATTATATATTCTACATAACCCTTTGTAAACCAGATAATATCACAGTTAACATGCTCAGGATGAGCAAAGTATTTGGGGTCATCCACCTCTCCGATTAACTTGTCTTTTGTAGCAAGTCCACAGGTTGGATAAACCTCAAAGATAGAATAATTACCAACTTTGATTTCGCACTCATATAATTTTTGAGGATGCTTTGTGACAATGTTAATAATTATTTTGTCTTCAACAAGACGGCAAATCTTTTGATTGCCATGTTTTCCTGCAGCCGCACTGATTGTAACAATCCCAGCAGCAATTAGCTTTTTCATGTGCTGAGTAACTGCGCCATTTGTAAGTCCAAGTTTTTGCGCAATTTCATTCATATTCATTTCACGATGTTTACTCAGAAGGTTTATAATTTCTAATCTTGCATCAGAAGCTAAAGCTTCAAAAAGTATTTTTGCTTCTTTGAGATTGTCTATTTGTATCATATGTCTTACCACCCTTGAATTTATTTAGGGAGAAACCTTTTTTATTTTACATCATTTTAAAACAAAAAGCAACTTAAAGTACAATATAAAATTTTAAATATTTTTTTAAAAAAAGCTAAAATGAAGGTAGATAATAAATAAAAAAATTAAAAAATATATTGACAAGTTTATAAAAAATCTATATAATAAAACTAAAAAGTTTAGCTATATAAAAATTATTTTAGAAAAAATTAAAACAAAGGAGGTTAGCTTCATGTTAAAAAAATTTAAAAAAGCGTTAAGTTTAGTTGTGTGTCTTATCATTTTTCTTTCATTATTCACTGTCATCAACATTAACAACTCGTCAGTAGAGGCATCCTCAAAAATAAAAATAACATGGATGGGATTTGGGCAACCTCATGAAAAAGAATTGTACACTAAATTGGTAAAAAAATTTATGGAAAGGTACAAAAATATCACCGTTGATTATATCTGTACTGCCCCCGGACAAGAGTATGGGATGAAAATTCAGGCTGCAATGGCTTCTGGAAAATTACCGGATGTATTTTATGTTCCACCCGAAAATTTAAGAGCATGGGTTGATGCGGGAAAACTCTTAAAAATAACTAAATACGTTAAGGCATCAAAAGAAATTAACCTAAATAATATATGGCCGCAAGCTATTTCACGCTATATGTATGATGGTAAAACTATAGGTAAAGGTGATATTTACGCTTTACCAAAGGATGTAGGTCCGTTTGCATTTGGTTACAACAAAACTATGTTTAAAAGGGAAGGTATTCCACTTCCAGATCCCAAGAAACCATATACGTGGGAAGAATTTACCAAGATATGTAAAAAAGTTACAAAAGATACAAATGGTGATGGTAAATTAGATCAATGGGGAACAGATTTGGATGTTAACTGGACACTTCATATGTTTGTATGGTCCAATGGAGCAGATTGGTTAGATAACACAAAAACTAAGGTTACAATTGACGATCCAAAATTCATTGAAGCATTACAGTTTTTTGCAGATCTACGTAACAAATATAAAGTAACTCCAACTGCAGTGCAAGGACAATCTATAAGCGGATACCAAAGATGGTTAAATGGACAATTAGCATTCTTCCCTGTTGGACCATGGGATGTACCAGTTTATAATAAGCTTAAATTTGAGTATGATTTGATACCACCTCCAGTTAGTCCAAGAACTAAAAAGCCTGCAACATGGTTAGGATCGCTTGGTTTTGGAGTAGCATCAACAACTAAATATCCACAACAAGCTGTGGATTTGGCTGCTTTTCTTTCAACAGATAGAGAAGGACAAAGAATGGCTTACCAGATGGGATTACAAATACCAAACTTAATTGATATGGCAAAAAATGAATATGCAAAATGGAAGGAAAAACCAAATAATAAAATGGAATTTATACGTGTAGTTGAAGATTATGGAAGAAGGTTCCCGTTTGAATACACTTATGATAGAGAGTGGTATGATACCTTCTATAGTGGATTACAACCAGTCCTGGACGGAAAAATGACAGCAGAACAATATTGCAAACAAGTAAAATCTAAGATTCAGAAATTGCTTGATAAAGCAAATCAGAAAGCAAAGAAGTAAATTATTTAACGATTTTTCCACTCCAGAGGTTAACATATTGCCTCTGGAGTGGCACATTTTGAATTGTTAGTGAATTATACTAACAACTATTTTTGAATATATTTCAAAAGGTCAGGTGTCTTAAAGATGAAATTTTCAATTTATAACAAAGAGAAAGTGGTAGGATATTTATTTATTTTAGCGCCAATTCTCCAATTCTTTATCTTTGCGTTGGGACCATTAATTTACTCCTTTTATGCCAGCTTTACCGATTGGGATGGTCTTACCCAGCCAAGTTTTATAGGATTAGAGAACTATAAAGAAATTGTACTTGATGATCGATTTTGGAAAGCTCTTTATAATACAATCTTCTACATGATAGGTATACCTATAGGAATGTTTTTGTCAATTATATTAGCAATACTTATGAATCAGAAATTAAGAGGTATAAGCATCTATAGAGTAATTTATTACATTCCCAATATTTCCTCATTAGTAGCAATAGCAATCTTGTGGCAATGGATATATAATCCGGATTATGGTATTTTAAATAACATGCTATATAAGTTGTTTCATATACAAGGGCCCAATTGGTTATATAATACAACATGGGTAAAACCAGCAATTATTATTGTAACTGTTTGGCGAGGCTTAGGATATTCAACTCTTCTCTATTTAGCTGGACTTCAGAATATACCACATGTTTATTATGAGGCAGCAGAAATTGATGGTGCCAGCTCGTTAAAGAAGTTCATTTATATAACATTGCCTTTATTAACGCCAACAAGTTTTTACATAGTTGTAACAACATGCATAGGTGGATTGCAAATGTTTGTTGAACCTCAGATTTTAGCTAACAATGGGGGACCGGAATATAGTGCGGCAACAGTAGTATTTTATTTATGGCAGAAAGCTTTTATTAACTATGATATGGGGTATGCTTGTGCAGTTGCTTGGATTCTGGGGGCGATAATATTTGTTGTAACACTTATCCAATTTAAATATGCTAATAAATGGGTGTATGGTATGGATTAAATTTAAAAGCTCAAAAGGAGTAGAGATACAATGAATGTTGGTTTAACAAAAAAGAATGTGAGAGTGATAACGGCTTTATTAACTTACTTAATACTTACTGCTGGTGCGATAATAATGATCTTACCATTATTATGGATGTTATCTACTGCTTTAAAAGAGAAGGAGGCCGCTTTTTTACTTCCTCCTCGTTGGATTCCAAATCCTATAAAATGGAATAATTTTATTAATGTATTTAAAAAAGGGCCAATTTTATCAGGATTTAAAAATAGTTTAATTGTTGCTACAACAGTAATAAGTGTAGGGACATTTACTTCTTCTCTTGCAGCCTTTTCGTTTGCAAAATTAAAATTTCCGGGCAAAGATAAAATATTTTTGATGTTATTAGGAACAATAATGATTCCGTACCCTGTAGTAATGATACCACAATTTGTTATGTTTTCAAAAATTCATTGGACAGATACTTTGTTGCCTTTAATTGTTCCTGGTATGTTCGGTAATGTTATGATGATATTTTTCTTAAAACAAAATATAACTTCTATTTCTGACTCACTGATTGATGCAGCTAAAATTGATGGATGTGGATATTTTAAGATGTATTACAAGATTATCTTACCATTAGTTAAACATGCTGTAGCTACTCAAATAATTTTATGGTTTGTGGGTATTTGGAACGATTATTTAGCTCCTTTGATATATTTAAATTCCCCTGAAAAAATGACAATACAGGTTGTTATTGCTTCATTTAATTCCTTTTATGCTATTCAAAATGATTATCCGTTAATTATGGCAGCTTCATTAATTTCGATGTTGCCAATAATTGTGGTATTTATGATTTTCCAAAAACAAATAATTGAATCAATAATGATTAGTGGAATTAAAGAATAGAATTTATAATAATAGAATTTTTAGAGAAGAAAGTATTAGTTTTGGAAACCGCAACTATTTAGTTTTGATTACTATATTAATTTGGATATATAAATAACCACTGTGAATGATAATCTTATGGGAAAATCGCGATTCGAAGATGAATAAAATTATTTATTCCAAGGCATTACCTAAATTCACATTATATGATTTATCATAACCTAACTGTAATTAATGTTCATAACAGCTAAGTATGATATATACTCAAAGAGATATCTAAGATGACGGGGTTACAAATTCAGGTATTTGGATAATGATGTCAAGTGATCTCATAAATTAGTAATTTATCGAATACATCTTGAGGGGGATTTAACATTTTCGACAAATAAAGGAACGTACATACCTAAAATTACTAGTTACCAGCTGCAAAAAGGAGCCAAAATACATTAGCACCAAATCTTATACACCATTATTGTTTCAAACAATATTAAGTCTCCAGTTTTTCTTTTGAAAAGAGTTGTATTTAAGATGGAAGTTTAAATTATTATCTTTACTGCTAGGTGTAGGGTATTCTTGTATTGGTCTTTTAAAATTAACACTAAAGCCATTTGGATGGAGAGTGACGCTTTTGTATTCATAACAGCTTTCAACTGCTCGTAATGAGCAGTTTGCACATTTAAAGAAATAAGTAGAAAGGAGGAAAAATATGATTTTATCAAAAAGAAAATTTTTAGTAAAGGTTTGTGCCATAACAGTAATATTCTGCATAATTTTTTCGTTTTTAATTCCTGCCTTAGCGTATGTAGATAATGAAAGTCATTGGGCAAATTTGAGTGCTAAAAAGTGGGTAGAAAGAGAAGTGTTAAAAGGATATCCCGACGGATCTTTAAAACTCAGCAAGAATATAACAATTGGAGAATTTTTAGCATTACTATGTAGAATTTTTAATTACGAGTATATTCCTCCAGAATTAAACCAAGCAATTAAAGAAGAAAATTGGCAAAAAGAATTTATTTTAAAGGCAGCTGGGGCAGGGTTAATTGATCAAGAGATAGTTGATGTTTATATGCTAAATGGATATATAACAAGACAAGAAGTAGCGTATATTTTAGCAAAGGCTTTTGATTTGCCTGCAGGGGACAAGAAAGTATTAGAGGCATTTAGTGATTCTCAACAGATAGCTGAGGAATACAAAGACAGTATTGCCTCACTAGTTCAGCTGGGATACATGAGAGGAAAACCAGGCAGGAAAATTGATCCTCTTGGATATTTAACGAGAGGAGAAGCAGTCAAATTGTTAGACAATTTAGTGTCTGATTTGAAGAACAAACCAGGAATATATTCAGGTCAAGTAAAAGGGAATATTGTAGTCAATACAAGTGATGTTCAACTCAATAATATGAGGCTGGAAGGTGATTTGTATTTAACAGAGGGTATTGGTGAGGGTGAAGTCTATCTTAAAAATGTTGACGTTAAAGGTAGAATACTTATAAAAGGTGGAGGAATTAACAGTATTAAACTTGAAAATGTTAACTTAGAAGGACAATTAATTATAGATAAGAAAAACGGGACAGTGAGAGTTATTACAATAGGAGAAACGAATATTCCCAACGTAATTGTTAAGAGTGGAGCTATCTTAGAGGAAGAAAAAATATCAAGTAAAGGATTTTTGAATATTAAGATAGACAATAATCTACCAGATTCGATTGTTATTTTAAATGGACAATTTGAGAATGTTGAAATTAATGGGGACCGACAAGAGGTAAAGCTTGAGTCAAATACAAAAGTTGTAAATTTAAAAGCTACATCTAATGTAAGAATTACGGGAAATGGCATTTTGGAAAATGAACCTTTAATAGACAAGAGTAAAGTTGTTGTAAATGTAAAGGTAGTTCAGAAAGAGAAAAATGAATTTAAAGAAGAAGAGGGTAAAAAAGCCTCTGAAAAGCAAACCGATGAAAAATTATCTACAAATCCAATAGTGACTTATATACAAACAAGTTCTAATCAAACCTCTTCTACTAATCAGACTCAGCAAGGTAGTAATCAACAGACAAGTGGTAGCACAGGGACTTCTCAACAAAACAATGAGAACCAAACAACCGAGGAAAGTGTTTATTTGCCTGAAAGTCCTGCATTTAAAAATGTCTCAGTTCATGATCCTTCTGTAATTAAAGTAAATGATACCTACTATATTTTTGGTTCTCACTTAGCAGCAGCAAAAAGCAAAGATTTAATGCAATGGGAATTGATTGATTCTGGGGTTCGTAACGATAATAAAATAATACCCAATGTATTTACTGAGCTTGCAGAAACATTTGAATGGGCTCAAACAAACACATTATGGGCTCCTCATGTTGTTCAACTTAAAAATGGCAAATTCTATATGTACTATTGTGCATGCAAAGGAGATTCTCCACTTTCTGCATTGGGCATAGCAGTGGCAGATAATGTAGAAGGTCCATACAGGAATCTTGGAATTATTTTGAAATCAGGTATGAAAGGAACCAGTGAAGACGGAACTCCTTATGATGCGACAAAGCATCCAAATGTAGTTGATCCACATGTATTCTATGACAAAGAGGGTAAGTTGTGGATGGTATATGGATCGTATTCGGGTGGTATTTTCATTTTACAACTGGATCCAGAAACAGGGTTGCCGTTACCTGGTCAGGGTTACGGTAAGAAGTTAGTAGGGGGTAATCATAGCAGAATCGAAGGACCGTTTATACTTTACAATCCTCAAACAGATTATTACTACTTATTCTTGAGCTTTGGTGGTCTTGCTTCTGATGGGGGGTATAATATTAGAGTTGCACGTTCAAAAAATCCTGATGGGCCTTACTATGATTCAGAAGGACACGACATGATAGAATGTAAAGGAAAAGAAGGTTCATTTTTTGACGATGCTTCCATTGAGCCCTATGGAGTTAAACTTATTGGTAATTTCCTATTTGATACAAATCCACAAAATGTGAATGGACCAGGTTATGGATATGTTTCACCAGGACATAATTCAGCATATTATGATCCACAAACAGGCAAATATTATTTAATATTCCATACAAGATTTCCAGGAAAAGGAGAACAACATGAAGTAAGAGTTCATCAATTATTTTTCAATGAAGATGGGTGGCCAGTTGTTGCTCCTTCTCCTTATGTTGGAGAAAAAGCAGTAAAAGTAAAAACTCAAGATATTGTGGGAGAATACTTGTATATCAATCATGGGAAAGATATAAGTCCAAAAATCAAAGGAGCTTCTATTATCAATCTCAACAATGATGGAACAGTAAGTGGCGATGTTTATGGAACATGGAACTTGAAGGGGGATTATTATGGTGAAATTGTCCTCGAATCAAATGAAAATGGGGTAAAAACGCAAGAGATATATAAGGGTGTGTTTGTTAAATGTTGGGACCCAACAACCAAAAGTTATGTTATGACATTTAGCGGACTATCACAAAAAGGAGTTTCTATTTGGTTAAAACAAATCAACAAGAGCACTCTTGCTGATGTTGTAATTAATAGCATTAGTATACCAACAACTGTTGGAAACGAAGGTATATCACTACCAACAATTGGTTACTTGAATGTTCCTATCCAATGGCATAGTGATAATCCAGATATTTTATCAGATTCCGGATTAATTATATCAAGGCCTGAAAATTCAACAAAAGTTGTTCTCACAGCTACTGTAACTTATGGTGGTGTGACAAGAACAAAACAATTTGAAGTACTTGTTACAGGCAGTAAATTTGACCCCGATAATGATTTAAGTCTTATTGCTTATTATCCATTTGAAGGGAATCTAAATGAGGCAACCGGTAAGGTTGGTCCAGGTATTGTTACAGGAAATAGGATAAACAATGAAGGTGGGAATATTACCTTTAGTGAAGGAATAAAAGGTAATTCAGCAGTTTTTGATGGTGAATCAGGAATTAGATTACCAGATGATTTGATTAAAGATTGGACTTATACTGTTTCTTTCTGGGTTTATGCTGAACAATTAACCCAGTTTACAACTACCTTTTTTGGAGCATATAATGAAAACTCATGGATTAGTTTTACACCACGTGGTTGGGATGGCGCTAGCAGTATCCTCTGGTCAGGTTCTGACCCATGGTATGATGGGATATGCAGTAATAACGTAAAGATTGGCGAGTGGACTCATGTAGCAATTACAGTAGATAATGGTATAGTGAAAGTTTACATGAATGGAAGACTTGTTTTTGAAGGTAGTAATTTCCCTGATAGATTTAGCAAAAAACCTGGCGGTATCTTTGCGTTAGGTGTAAACTGGTGGGATCCGCCATTTAAAGGGAAAATCGATGAATTAAGAATATATGATAGAGCACTCTTGCAAGATGAAATTAAAGTTTTGGCAGAAGATAAAGTAAAGGAAGGCGGTTTAATTGCATGGTTTAAATTTGAAGATAATCTTCAGGATTCTACGGGTAATTTCAATGAAGGAGTTGTAATAGGCAATAAAATTGATGTACCGGGTGGTCAGATTTCTTATGGTGAAGGAGTTGTGGGTAAAGCTGTATATTTGGATGGAAATTCAGGTGTTCGATTGCCGAATGGGCTTATTTCAAGTTATGAGTATACAGTATCTCTATGGGTATACGCTGAAAAACTCACAATGTTTACACCAACATTTTTTGGGGCAATGAGCCAAACGAAATGGATTAGTGTTGTCCCTTATGGTCACAACGGTGTAGATAACAGTATAATGGTATGGTCTGGAAGTGAAAGATGGATAGATGGTGGGACTGGTGTAAAAATAAATCCTAATACATGGACACATATAGCTTTTACAGTAAAGAGAGGAAATTTGACAGTTTATGTTGATGGAGAAAAGAAATTTGAAGGAACTGGTGTACCTAACATATTTAATTCTTATGATGGAATCTTCACCTTAGGGGTAAATTGGTGGGATGCTCCATTTAAAGGTATGATAGATGAATTAAAAATTTATGATATTTCCTTGTCACAAGATGAAATTAAAAAATTGTTTCAAACAAAATGAAAATTTAATTATGTATGTGGTTGATGGTAGGTAGGTACTCTTTTTTAGAAGTGCCTACCTAACGATTGATTTTTTTGTTTCTATAGTTAAGAGGATATTTACTATTAGTTATTCACAAAAATTTTAAAAATGTACTTGACAAAATTAGATGATAGAACTATAATAAAGTATAGATAGTTTAATTACGAATAAATTATTTTATGAAAATCTAAAAACACTATAAGAGGACAAAGAGAGAGCAAGATAGTAAAGGTAAATTGGAGGGTTTCAAAATGCAAGGGACAGTGAAAGAAACAACAAGTGATAAACTATTTGACTTTTTTAATTACATGATAATGATTATGACGTTAATAATAGTTGGATATCCAATGTATTTTGTTATAATAGCTTCATTTAGTGATCCTGACTTAGTGAACAGAGGAGAAGTGTTGTTTTGGCCCAAGGGGTTTACTCTTCTGGGATATCAAAGATTATTCCACTATCCACAAATTGTGACAGGATATAAAAATACAATTCTTTATACTATTGTGGGCACAGTTGTTGGTGTTTTTTTAACATTATCAGCTGGGTATGCAATTTCACGTCGAGACTTGTTCGGTAGAAGGTTTATAATTTTAATGTTTACTTTCACTCTTTTCTTCAACGGAGGTTTAATTCCTACATATCTTTTAGTCAAAAGCCTTGGTTTGTTAGATACATTCTGGGTGATGATAATTCCAACTGCTGTATCAGTTTTTAACGTAATTATTGCAAAGTCATTTTATGAAGGCAGTTGGATTGATGAACTAATTGAAGCAGCTCGGATTGACGGATGTGGCGACTTAAGGTTTTTCTTCATGATTGCTCTTCCGCTATCAGTTCCTCTTATAGCAGTTATGACTTTATTTTATGCTGTTGGCAAATGGAATTCTTTCTTTGACGCTCTAATTTATTTAAAATCTCCAGAAAAGTATCCACTGCAGCTTGTTCTGAGAGACATTTTAATTTCTAATCAGGTAACGATGGGAGGTGCTATGCAAGATGTAAGTGATATAACACAGCGTCTCAAAACTGCACAACTTGTTAAATATTCTATAATGATTATTTCAAGTTTACCAATTTTGGTGTTTTATCCTTTTGTTCAAAAGTATTTTGTAAAGGGTATTATGTTGGGAGCTATTAAAGGTTAAAAAGAGGAGGAGGTTTAGGAAATGAGAAGGAAAAAGTTTTTAAAGAGATTATCATGGTGTGTAATTGTTTGCTTTGTTGTTTCTATAATTGCTGTCTCCACAATGATGCTTGTTAGTGCATCATCCAATTTCAACAAAACTGGCTTTCCAATAGTTAAAAACAAAGTAACACTTACAATTTTAGTAAATAATTACAGCGCAGATATGCCCAAGGATTATAATGAGTACAATCAATTCAAAAGATTAGAGAAACTAACAAATGTGCATATTAAATGGATTATGCCAGGTAGCCAATTTGCTGAGAAAAAGAGCTTAATGTTAGCAAGCGGAGATTTACCAGATATTATATTTGGTTGCACAGATTTTGAGTTAGCGAAGTATGGTGGAATGGGTGTTTTTAAACCGTTAGAAAAATTGATTGATCAATATACTACTAACCTAAAAAATATATTCAAAAAACATCCGGCAACAAAAGCATTAGTAACTGCACCTGACGGACACATATATACAACTCCTCGTGTTAATGAAGGACCATGGATGTATAGAGAAGGTATGGGAGTTGGAGTAATAAATGTAAAATGGATTAAAGATTTGGGGCTTAAAATGCCTACTAATATTGATGAATTTGAGAAGGTGATGATAGCATTTAAGACAAAAGATCCTAATAAGAACGGAAAAGCTGACGAGATACCAATCACAGCTATTGGTAATCCGATGGAGATGCATGGATTGGGATATTTAATGGATTCGTTTGGAGTTAGTGCGAGATGGTATTTTGCTGATGTTAGAAATGGAAAAGTTGTATTTTTAGGAACATTGCCAGAATACAAAGAGGCTATTAAATGGTTGAGCAAACTATGGAAAGAGGGACTTATTGATAAAGAATGGTTTACCCAAGATTATGCTAAGAAAGCTTCAAAATTAAACGCTCAGCCTTACATTGTTGGTTATGCAGATTTATGGGATATAAATGAT
Organism: Caldicellulosiruptor diazotrophicus; assembly: GCF_017347585.1. Lineage (NCBI taxonomy): Bacteria > Bacillati > Bacillota > Caldicellulosiruptorales > Caldicellulosiruptoraceae > Caldicellulosiruptor > Anaerocellum diazotrophicum. Next base: position 1,450,241 of record NZ_AP024480.1, on the reverse strand, counting down.
GATTTTTCGTCCAAAAAAGCTCATGATTACTATGATTACATGCCTCCGCTCAAAGGACCAAATGGTAGGAAACCTGTTATGTACAGAGCGGCGTATCCTGGATATGATAGATGGGGTGCGGTAATAACAAGAGCTTGTAAGATGCCTGAAGTTGCGATTAGATACATTGACACGATGTATGATGAGAAGATGTCAGTTGAACTTATTGAGGGTGAATTTGGAGTAAGACTTAAGAAAAGTTCAGAAGGGTGGTATTATATTCCTGATCCACCAGCTGGTATGAATCAGCAACAGTGGCGTTGTAAAGTATCCCCTGCACACAGCGTTCCTTGGGCAGTTTTTGAAGATCCGGGTTATACAAAGATCTTGAGACTTACCTATACTGATCAGAAAGTTAACTTTATGAAAAAATATGTAGCACCATATGCAGATCCTGATCCATGGCCACCAGTATTCTATTCAGCAGATGAAGCTGATAAAATAAATCAGATTCAAACCAACTTGATAAATTACGCAAATAGAAAAGCTGCTGAATGGATAATGAAAGGTACAATCGATAAAGAATGGAATGCATACGTTAAAGAACTAAATAAGATGAAATTGCAAGAATGGTTGAAAATAAATCAAGCCGCATATGAAAGATTTATGAAGAATCTTAAAGCATTCTCTTCTGGTAAATAATAAAGTAACAATTACAGTGGTTTGATAATAATAGAGAGAGGCTGTCTTATCCATTTTTGAGACAGCCTCTATTAAGCAAATATGTACATTTTTTGCTTAGTCAGTTGATGAAGAGAGGGGAATACTAAATGTCTGATACAACCATTCCAACAAAAGGCGCTTTTGAAATAAAGCAAAAGAAAAAAAGAATTGCATTGAAAGAATTTAAAAATAGTTTGGGATTATATATTTTGCTGTTGCCCACTTTAATTTATGTAATTGTCTTTCTGTATATTCCTATGTATGGTGTAATTATTGCTTTTAAAGACTACAATCCTTTAATAGGAATAATTAAAAGTAAATGGGTAGGTTTGAAATATTTTTATGATTTTATTACTGCATATAACTTTGGTCAGTTATTATTCAATACATTGACTCTCAGTGTTTATGGTTTTATTGTAGGGTTTCCTCTTACCATAGCATTTGCACTACTTTTGCATTATTTACCTAATAAACCACTTCAGAAAGTGGTGCAAAATGTTACATTTGCTCCTCACTTTATTTCGACAGTTGTAATGGTAGGAATTTTGCAAGTTTTTTTAACAGATCAAACAGGAATAGTGAATTTGCTTTTAAAAAAGATAGGACTTGAATCTATTAATTTTTTGGGTAGTGCTGCGCTTTTTAAACATGTTTATGTATGGTCAGATATTTGGCAGCATATAGGCTGGAATGCGATCATCTATTTGGCTGCCTTGACAAACGTGGACCCTGAACTTCATGAAGCTGCAATAATTGATGGAGCAACAAAATTACAAAGAATCAAATATATTGATTTACCAGCAATAATGCCAACGGTAATTACTTTGCTACTACTTGGAATAGGAAATATTATGTCTGTTGGCTTTGAAAAGGCGTATTTAATGCAGAACAATTTAAACATTGAATCTTCTGAAATTATTGCTACATATGTTTATAAACTTGGTCTAATAGGAGCTCAATGGAGTTTTTCAACTGCTGTGGGTTTATTCAATTCTGTTATCAATTTTGTGTTGTTAATAAGTGCAAATATAATATCTAAGAAAACGTTGGGTCATGGGATATGGTAAAAATTCTCATGTGAGGTGCAAGATGAGCAATGAAATTAAGAAGAAATTTAATTTTTTTTGTTTTGATAATTTTTTTAGTTTCTATTTTAGTAGGAGGATATTGGATGCAGCAAGAGAGCGTAGCATATGAAAGATCATCAAGTAGTAATATTTTCCAGGAATCGATATCAATAGATGTAAACAAAAAAGGTATTGCTATTAGTCCAATGCTCTATGGTGCCTTTTTCGAAGATATAAACTCAGGTGCTGATGGAGGGCTTTATGCAGAGCTTGTTCAAAATAGGTCATTTGAATTTCCAGACGGTCTTCAAAGTTGGGATATAAGCGCAATAGGAAATGATAAAGTTGAGTTTTCTGTAGAGGACAAAGGCAGTATTAGCAGTAAAAATCCACATTACCTTCGAGTGCAGGTAAATAAAATTGACAAAGGCGTAAAGATAGTTAACTATGGTTACAATGGTATAACTATTAAATCAGGAGAATCCTATAGGTTATCTTTATATGCAAGAACTCCAAATAACAAAATCAATACCATTATAGCAACCATTGAAGATGACAATGGAAAGATAGGAGCAAAGGTTGAAGTAAAGGGAATAACAAATGCTTGGAAACAATATGAGCTGACCTTTAAAGCAGCTAATACAATTTCAGATGGTCAACTTGTAATAAAAGTAGCTAAAGAAGGAATATTAGATTTGGACATGGTATCTCTATTTCCTCAGAAAACATGGAAGAATAGAAAAAATGGATTAAGATATGATATCGCAAAGCTTATTGCAGATTTGAAGCCAGCTTTTTTAAGATTCCCCGGTGGTTGCATAGTAGAAGGAAGAACAATGGCAACCGCATATAGATGGAAGAATACCATAGGTGATATTTCAGAGCGTCCAACAATAGAAAACTTATGGGGATACTATCAGTCGTTTGGTTTAGGATTTTATGAGTATTTTCAGTTTTGTGAGGACATAGGTGCAGAACCTGTGCCAGTTATAAACTGCGGTATGGCTTGTCAAGCAAGAAATGGTGATATGATAGATTTAAATAGACTAGATGAGTACATTCAGGATGCTTTAGATTTAATTGAGTTTGCAAATGGGGATGTAAACACAAAATGGGGATTTGTGAGAGCTAAGTTAGGACATCCGAAACCATTTAACTTGAAATTCATAGCCATAGGAAATGAACAATGGGGGACAGATTATTATATCAGATATGAAAAGTTCTATGATGCAATTAAAAAGAAATATCCTAACATAAAGGTGATTTTTGCAGCTGGACCTGCTCCAAGTGGAAAGATATTTGATGATGCATGGACATGGGCTAAAACGACGAAGAAGGCAGATATAATTGATGAGCATTATTATATGGCACTCGAATGGTTTTTGATGAATACGGATAGATACTCAACATATGACAGAAAAGGGCCGAAGGTATTTGTAGGGGAATATGCTGCGCATGGACTTGGGAGGAGAAATAATTTAGAAGCTGCACTTGCAGAAGCTGCTTATTTATTGGGTTTAGAGAAAAATTCAGATGTTGTATTGATGGCATCTTACGCACCACTTTTAGCAAAACAATATGCCACACAATGGGAACCAACTCTTATTAAGTTTAATAATGAAATGGCTTATGCAACACCAAATTATTATGTTCAAAAAATTTTCAATGAAAATAAGGGAAAGTATATATTACCAATTACTCTCAAAACCACATCATCTAATAAATCAGCAGATATTACTGGCATGGTCGGGCTTGGTACATGGATTACAGAAGCCGAGTTTAAAGACTTTAAGGTTATAGACAACAAAACTAGAAGAACGCTTTTTGCTGATAATTTTAAAGACTCATATGGCAAATGGCAAATTGTAAGAGGAATGTGGAATATAGAAAATGGGATATTTTCACAGACAAGCAATGCTGAAAACTGCTACGCTGTTGCTGGAGATTCAAATTGGAGCAATTATACCATTCAAGTTAAGGCAAGAAAAGTAAGTGGTAATGAAGGATTCTTGATTATATTCGGATTAAAGGATTCAAACAATTATTATTGGTGGAACATTGGAGGATGGGGAAATACAACAACAGCCATTGAAAGATGTGTAAATGGTACAAAGTATATTGTTGGGAAATCAGCAAATGTTACAGTTATGCCCAACAAATGGTATGATATCAAAATTGAATTGGATGGTAATAGAATTAAATGCTATCTTGATGGAAAATTGATTCATGATGTAGTTGACAACATGATTATCAAAGACATTTATGCAAATGCCTCAATAGATTCAAACAATGACATTATAATAAAAGTAGTCAATATATCTTCCTCAAATAGAAAAGTTAGAATCAATCTAAATGGGATTGCTAAAGACAAGATTAACCCAGAAGGTACAGCAATAGTACTAACATCCTCTAATTTGGAAGATGAGAATAGCTTTGAGCAACCAAATTTAATAACTCCCAAGACAAAGAAAATAAAGGGAATAAGTAATAGTTTTGACTATACTTTTGATAAATATTCGGTTACAGTTTTAAGAATTAAGACGAAAAAGTGATGGAGAGGATTAAAATGAGTGTGGGAAATAAAAATTTGATTTTAAAAGGTGGACTTTTAATTCTTCTTTGTGTAATAGTTGTTTTAGTAAATGTATTAGTCTTTGCCTCAGCAGGTAAAAAAGATATTAGCGCTTCGTCAACCAAGAATATTAAAGTAACTTACCCTAAAGCACCTCCAAAAATAACCTTATATGATCTGTCAATTATAAACGATGAAAAGAAGTGGACGGTCAACAATGTTCATGACCCTGCAATTATCAAAGCTGATAACGGATGGTATTATATATACTCTACTGATGTAAAAGTTGGAGGTGTGCCAAAACCAGGAATACAAATTCGAAAATCAAAAGATTTGATTAACTGGCAGTTTGTTGGATATGTATTCAATGGAAAAGATTATGTTTATGGTGGTATTCCAAAAGGTGCTTATGAATGGACCCAGGCAACAAATCTTTGGGCTCCAGATATAAAAAAGATGAATGGTAAATACTACCTTTATTATGCTGCGTCTCAATTTGGAAAGAATCAATCGTATATTGGTTTAGCCACAGCTACAAATCCAGAAGGGCCATGGAAAGACGAAGGTGAGGTTATAAAAACAAAACAGGGTGATTTTGTCAACGCAATTGACCCATGCCTTACATTTGATGCAAATGGTCAGCCTTGGCTTGTGTATGGTTCTTTCTTTGGGGGAATATATATAATCAAAATTGATAAAAAAACAGGCAAGCCCACTGAAAAAGGGTTTGGAAAGCTTATTGCAAGAAGAGATATGAGTGTTCAAGATGCAATCGAAGGACCGTATATCATTTACAATCCAAAATTTAAAAAATATTATCTTTTTGTCTCATATGATTCGCTGTTTAACGATTACAATGTTCGTGTTGGAAGGTCAGACAAAATTACTGGACCGTATAGAGATTACAATGGCAAACTTATGACTGATATTGAATCTCCCCCTTCTGAAGTTGGAACTAAGATTTTGGGCGGTTACCATTTTGAAAATGATGATGGTTGGATTGCACCAGGACACAACTCTGTACTGATAGATGGGAATGATTATTATATAATCCATCATGCAAGAGGAGCTTTGGATAAAAACTGGCCTTATCTACATGTACGGAAAATCCTTTGGACAGATGATGGATGGCCTGTTGTCTCACCTGAGAGATATGCGGGTGAAAAAGAACAGGTTCTGTATAAAGACTTGGTTGTTGGTATTTGGGAAAGGATAGTGTTTGACCCGTATGATTATCTCCAATCAGAGCCCGTAAAAATTACTCTTCTTAAGAGTGGAAAGATAAATTCTGAAAATAGTAGCGACTTTTGGTCATTTGTTTCCCCAAATACGATAAAACTAAACTGGTGCAAAGATAAAACCAAAAAGATTTATGAAGTTGAAACTGTCAAGGTCATACCAGCATGGGATTGGGAGAACTGGAAGCCCACCTTAGTCTTCACTGGTCTTAGCAACAAAGGAATTGCGGTTTGGGGGAAAAAAGTAAAATAAAGAGCTTGTAAAGAGTCATACGAGTTTAAAAAAGTTTGCGGGGTATGACTCTTTGAAAATAAATACCGAAAATAATTTTTAAAATCATTACTAATTTTGAGGGAGGATGAAAAGAAACATGAAAAAAGCAAAAGTCATCTATGATAAGGAGTTCGTAATTGGGCAAGTAGACAAGAGAATCTACGGTTCATTTTTGGAACACATGGGAAGAGCAATATACACAGGAATCTATGAACCAGACCATCCGCAGGCTGATGAAATGGGGTTTAGAAAGGATGTTTTAGAACTTGTTCGGCAGCTGAATGTTCCTATTGTAAGATATCCTGGCGGCAATTTTGTGTCGGGGTATAACTGGGAAGACGGTATTGGTCCAAAAGAAAAAAGACCGAGAAGACTTGAGCTTGCGTGGAGAGCCATCGAGACAAATGAGGTTGGTGTAAACGAATTTGTTGAATGGGCAAAAAGAGCAAACACCTCTGTTATGATGACAGTAAACCTTGGCACACGTGGAATTGACGCTGCAAGAAACTTAGTTGAATATTGCAACTTCCCAGGCGGCACATACTACAGTGATTTGAGACGTCATCATGGTTATGAACAGCCGCACAACATAAAAGTATGGTGTCTTGGGAACGAGATGGATGGTGACTGGCAGATAGGTCATAAAACAGCCCATGAGTATGGCAGAATTGCAAGAGAGACAGCAAAGGTTATGAAGTGGATAGATCCCACTATAGAGCTTGTTGCAGCGGGAAGCTCAGGTCCCAAAATGCCAACATTTCCTGAGTGGGAAGCAATTGTTTTGGACCACACATATGACCTTGTAGATTATGTTTCTCTACATGTGTACTATGGAAATCCTGAAAAAGACACAAAGAATTTTGTTGCAAAATCATTTGAAATGGAAGAGTTTATCAAAACAGTTATATCAACAATTGACTATGTAAAGGCTAAAAAGAGAAGCAAAAAGGTTGTCAATATCTCATTTGACGAATGGAATGTATGGTACCATGCTCATCTTGAGGGAAAAGACCAAAAAGCAGAGCCCTGGGCTCAAGTTCGTGCTATTGCTGAAGAAGATTATGTGTTCGAAGATGCAATTTTGGTGGGATGCATGCTGATTGCGCTTTTGAAACACTGTGATAGAGTCAAGATGGCGTGCATGGCACAGCTTGTAAATGTAATTGCCCCAATTACCACTGTAAAGGGTGGAATTGCTTACAGACAGGTAATCTATTATCCTTTCATGCATGCTGCAAACTTTGGACATGGAGTAGCACTGCTTCCTAAGGTAAATTCTCCTAAATATGACTCAAAAGACTTTACTGATGTTCCATACATTGAAACAGTTGCAACATACAATGAGGAAAAGAATGAAATAACAGTCTTTGCAGTCAACAGAGATTTAGAAGAGGAGATGCAAGTTGAATTTAAGCTTGATGGTTTTGAAGGCTTTGAGGTTGTGGAGCACATTGTATATGAAAGTGATGATATTTACAAAGGAAACACTCAAGATAAGCCTGACAATGTTGTGCCCCACAAAGGTGGAAATTCAAAGATAGAAGGCAATGTTTTAACATCCATATTGCCCAAATTCTCATGGAATGTTATCAGGTTAAAGAAGAAAGAAAATTAATTGCATTGCATAGCTAAGCAAGACAGCTTCTTAAAGAGTATAAAATTTAAGAAGCTGTCTTGTTTGTTTTATAAAATCTGATAGAAGTTTCAAAATTATAAGAATTTAAATACAGCGGCCGAAAGGTTAAAATAAAAGATATATTCATGGAAGGAGATGAGAGTATGCTCAAAATAGCTATCATAGGTGCAGGAAGTGGAGTTTTCACAAGGAACTTGGTAAGAGACATTTTGTCATATCCAGAGCTAAGAAACTCTACAATAGCGCTTATGGACATTGACAGTATAAGGCTTGAATTTATGAGAAAAGCTCTGCAAAAGCTCATTGAACAGGAAAAGTATCCTACTAAACTTGAAGCTACAACTGATAGAAAAGAGGCTTTAAAAGGTGCAAAATATGTTATTATCACAATACAGGTTGGAGGTTTAAAACCTTTCGAGTATGACATTTACATTCCTCTAAAATACGGTGTAAAACAGGCAGTTGGTGATACAATAGGTCCGGGTGGAGTTTTCAGGGCTTTGCGAACAATACCGGTTTTACTTGACATTGCAAAGGACATGGAGGAGCTATGTCCTGACGCACTTTTGCTCAATTATGTAAATCCAATGGCAATGAATTGCTGGGCGTTGAATAAGGCTACGAATATAAAAAATGTAGGGCTTTGTCACAGTGTTCAAGGAACTGCTGAATTTTTAGCAAAGATTATTGGGGCAAAAATGGAAGATATATCATACTTATGTGCAGGTATAAACCACATGGCATGGTTTTTGAAATTTGAGTGGAAAGGAAAAGATGCATATCCTCTTATAAGAGAAAAAGCAAATGATCCAGAAATCTATACACAGGATGTTACAAAATTCGAGATACTAAAACATTTTGGATATTATGTTTCAGAGTCAAGTTTTCATATGTCTGAATATGTTCCCTATTTTAGAAAAAGTGATAATTGGATAAATAAAATCCATAGAACACATTCATGGCACAAAGAACATTACAATGGTATGTATTTGCATTGCTGCTTAGATGCTGCGAAAACTTTGCTCGAGGACCTGAAGAAAATGGCAGAGGCAGACTACATCGACCCGAAAAGAAGTAACGAATACTGTGCAACTATCATCCATTCTATAGAGACAAATACTCCAAGTGTGATAAATGGTAATGTTGAAAATAAAGGTTTGATTACAAATCTGCCTGATGGATGCTGTGTTGAAGTGCCATGTTTGGTTGACAAAAATGGTATTCAGCCAACTTATGTTGGAAATCTACCACCACAGCTTGCAGCTTTGAATAGAACAAATATAAACGTTCAAGAGCTAACTGTTCTTGCTGCTTTGACAGGTGTTAGAGAAGCAGTTTATCATGCGGTTATGATGGACCCTCTCACAAGTGCAGTTTTGGATTTAGACCAAATACGCCAGATGGTAGACGAGATGTTTGAAGCTGAAAAAGAATGGCTGCCAGAAAAGTTTTATAGGTAATTTTGATTAATATATAAATTAAAGCCGAAAAGGGCTTTGCATGCACAAGAAGCTCAAAATCCCATGTTACAATGAGCTATGCAAAGCCCTTTAGTTTTCTTCATCATACTCTTTACACAAAAGTGCTCTAATATACCCATTTTCATTTGAGGTAGAAACAATGTAAAAGCCTCTTGCATAATAGAATCGAACAAGATCGCGAACCTTTGAAGCTGTGTGAAGATAAACCTTTTTGACCCCAAGTTCTTTTAGTCTTTCATCTACTACCTTCATAAGAGCTTTTCCAACACCGTTATTTTGATAGTTGAGTCTTACTCCAAACCTGCTTATATACGCCGTTTTGTCAGGAAATATCTCCACTCTAATAGTGCCTACAATTATTCCATCCATAAAAGCAACATAAACCTCTTTGGTATCAATATCCCTTTTTATATCCTCTTCAGTCTCATTCACAGCTGCATTTTTGGCAGGGTCAATACCTGCAAGCTCACAATACTTTGTAAACGCCTCTTTTGTTATTTCTTTTATAGCCTTTACATCATCATAAGTTGCTCTTCGAACCACAAATTCCATTATTCTTTCCTCCTTCAATGCATAATTATAAGTTAAAAAGAATAAAAATGCAAGCATATATTTTGTAGATAAAAAAATTAAATTGTGCTAAAATGAATAAAGAATCAATGTTTGTAGGGGTTAAAAATTCGAAATATAGAGAAAGGATTTGAGAAAAGTTGCGAGTGCTTGGTATTGACCCTGGAATTGCGCTAAGTGGTTATGGTGTTATAGAGTCTAAAAATGGCTCAGAGTTTAAAGTAATCGACTATGGCAGAATAGAAACTTCGAGCAGTCTCAAAAAGTCGATGAGACTTTTACATCTTTATACTGAGCTTTGTAGCATAATTTCGCTGTACCAGCCTGACGTTGTTGCAATTGAAGAACTTTTTTTCAATAAAAACTCAAAAACTGCTATCACAATTGGTGAGGCAAGAGGTGTGATTATTCTCACATGTATTCAGAATAACCTGAGCATTTACGAATATACCCCCTTGCAAGTTAAACAATCCATAACTGGATACGGTAGAGCAGATAAAACTCAAATACAAAAAATGGTAAAAAGTCTACTTGGTCTTTCTGAAATTCCTAAGCCAGATGATGTTGCTGATGCTTTGGCTGTTGCTTTGTGTCATATACTGTCAAGCTCTTCGGTACTTTATCAGGAGGATGAAGTATGATAGATTCTATTGTGGGAACCATCCAAGAGGTATTTAATAACTATGTTATCCTCAATTACAATAACATATACATAAAAATACTTTGTAATGGCACAAAATTCTCTGAATTTTTAGGCAAAGAAAAGAGAGTATATGTTAGCCTAAAGTTTAACGAAAATTTATCAGAGCTTGAATGTTACGGTTTTTTGACAAGGGAGGAAAGAGAACTTTTTTTAAAGCTTCAGAAGGTAACCGGTGTGGGCAGCAAATTAGCTCTTCAGATTCTTTCTTCAATAGACTTTCAAGAGCTTATTGTTGAGATTGCAAAGGGAAATGTGGCAAGGCTTGAGAAGGTAAAAGGAATTGGGAAAAAAACTGCAAGCAGGATAATTCTTGAGCTCAAAGAGACACTCAAAAAAGAGTTCAAAGTGGCTTCTACTTCAGGTAAAGAAGAAAAAACTTATGAAAAACTTGAAGAGATATCTTTAGCACTTTTATCCTTGGGATATGAGATAGATGAAATCAACCAGGTTCTTTCATCCGAAGATTTTTCTGAACTTTCTTTAGAAGATGGAATAAAACTTGCTTTGAAAAAATTATCAAAGATTTGAGAAAAAAATAAATCCAAAGAGGAATGAAATAAAATGGAAAGATTACTGGATAATAAATTTTCTGTTGAGGATGTTCATGAGGAGTCACTACGACCAAAGATGCTTGAAGAGTATATTGGTCAGAAAAAGGTGAAAGAAAAAATAAAAATCTTTATTGAAGCTGCTAAAAAAAGAAAAGAACCTCTTGACCATGTACTCTTATATGGTCCGCCTGGTCTTGGGAAAACCACCTTGGCAAACATCATTGCTAATGAAATGGGAGTTGATATAAAAGTAACATCTGGTCCTGCAATAGAAAGAGCAGGCGACCTTGTTGCCATTCTTACAAATATTGGTGAAAATAATATTTTATTTATTGATGAAATTCATAGACTAAACAGGACAATCGAAGAGGTTTTATATCCTGCAATGGAAGACAAAAAGGTTGATATTGTGATTGGCAAAGGTCCGTCCGCAAAAACTATAAGATTGACTTTGCCACCTTTTACACTCATTGGAGCAACCACAAGGGCAGGTCTTTTATCATCACCGCTGAGAGACAGGTTTGGAATAATAGAGAGGCTTGACTACTACACAGTTGAAGAGCTAAGCCAGATTGTTATGAGGTCTGCCAGCATTTTAAAGTGCGATATAGAAAAAGAAGCATGCATAGAGATTGCAAAGCGCTCAAGAGGAACTCCAAGGGTTGCAAACAGGCTACTTAGAAGACTTAGAGATTATGCTATGGTAAAGCACACAGGAAGTATAACATATGAGGTTGCAAAAAGTGGTCTTGAGATGTTTGAGGTGGACGAATATGGACTTGACCTTGTTGACAGAAACATTTTAGAAGCGATAGTTTACAAGTTTGGTGGAGGACCTGTTGGACTTTCTACAATTGCAGCTGCTATTGGCGAAGATGAAGGAACAATTGAAGATATCTATGAACCTTATTTGATTCAGGAAGGTTTTTTGGTAAAGACTGCGCGAGGAAGAGTTGCAACTCAAAAAGCTATAAGTCATATAGCAAAGATAAAGTTTAAGCTTAATGAGAGCGGTGATAAAAGATGAGGTTACTTATGCACACATGCTGTGGTCCTTGCAGTGTGTATCCTTTGGAAAAGCTAAGTGAAGAAGGGCATGAAGTTTTTGGGCTTTTTTTCAATCCCAACATTCATCCTTATACAGAATTTAAAAACAGATTGGATTCTGCAAAACTTTTTTATGAAATGAAAGGTAAAAAACTTATTGTGATAGATGAATATCCCTTGGAAGAGTTTTTGCGAAACTGTGCTTTTAGAGAATATGCAAGGTGTATTTATTGTTATTCTGTAAGATTGGAAAGAACTGCCTTGGTTGCGAAAAAAAGTGGGTTTGATGCCTTTACAACCTCTCTTTTGGTAAGTCCTTATCAGAAGCATGAACTTATAAGAGAACTTGGAGAAGCAATTTCTAAAAAATACGAGATTGAATTTTATTATAGAGATTTCAGGGAAGGATTTAGAGAAGGAAGGCAAAAAGCAAAAGAGTTAGGACTTTATATGCAAAAGTATTGCGGCTGCATTTACAGTGAAAAAGAGAGGTTTTACAAGGAAACAAAATAATAAAGACACAAAGGGTTTTGAGGAAAATTTGCTATTGTAATGGGCAATATTCAATGCTATAATATTGAATGTTGTTTTATGAGCGCTCGCAAAGGGTAAATTGCTCCCGTAGCGGCGTGCATGTGGATTTGAAAAATTTCTTAAAAGCAGGAGGTATGAAGAAGAGGATGTATGCAATAATTGAAACAGGTGGAAAGCAATATAAGGTGCAGGAAGGCGATGTTTTAAAGGTTGAAAAATTAAAAGCTGATGTTGATTCTGTGGTAAAGATTGACAAGGTGTTGGCAATTTCGTCCGACGATGGGTTTGTTGTTGGAAAGCCGTACGTAGAGGGCGCATATGTTGAAGCGAAGGTTTTAGAACATGCAAAAGACAAAAAAGTCATAGTATTTACTTACAAATCAAAAACAGGTTATCACAGAAAGCTTGGACATCGCCAGTGGTATACAAAGATTCAGATAACAAAAATAGCAAAGTAAATTAAGCTGCCAAAGATGATTGAAGCTACTTTTTTAAAATCACAAAACAAAGGGTATTACAAAATAGTTGTAAAAGGGCACAGCCATTTTGCCCCAAAGGGTAAAGACATAGTTTGCAGTGCAGTCTCTTCAATAGTACTTGCAAATGTAAATGGCTGCATTGAGATATTGAAAGCTGAGCATTCGTTGGAACAAAAAGAAGGATATTTGGAATTTGAAGTGCTAAATAACAATGAAGAAGTAACAAAAGGCTGTTCGCTTCTTCTTCAAACAGCATATTTAGCTTTAAAAGAGATAGAGTCTCAATATCCAAAATATGTTAAAGTGGAGGTGAAAGAGGATGAAGCTAATGTTTGACATTCAGCTTTTTGCACACAAGAAAGCTGGTGGTTCAACAAGAAACGGAAGAGATAGCGAGTCAAAAAGACTTGGTGTTAAAAGGTCAGACGGTCAGTTTGTTTTGGCAGGAAACATCTTGGTAAGACAGAGAGGGACTAAATTCCACCCAGGCAAAAATGTTGGTCGTGGTGGAGATGACACACTTTTTGCTTTAGTAACAGGGTATGTAAAGTTTGAAAACAAGAGAGGAAGAAAAGTTGTGTCTGTTATTCCAGCTGAAGAGATGGTTGCTGTTCAATAAAAATCTATTATGGTTTAACGCTTTTCAAAAAGAGGCAAACTGACAAAAGAGGTTTGTCTCTTTTTTTGTATCTTTTAGTTGTTCTTAAAAGAGGTGAGATTTTCATGTTTGTGGATATAGCAAAAATTTATGTCAAAGCAGGGGATGGGGGAGACGGCATAGTTGCATTCAGACGCGAAAAGTATGTTCCTGCAGGAGGTCCTGCAGGTGGCGATGGCGGAAAAGGTGGAGATGTTATATTTGTTGCTGACAGGGAGCTGAACACCCTGCTTGATTTTAAATACAAAAGACATTACAAAGCACAAAACGGTGAGCGTGGCGGACCTAACAATATGCACGGCAAAGACGGTGAGGATTTGATAATAAAGGTTCCTGTTGGAACTGTAATAAAAGATGCTGAAACTGGTGAGATAATTGCTGACCTGTCGAGAGAAGGCGACAGAGCGATTGTTGCACATGGTGGTAGAGGTGGTAGGGGAAATGCTCATTTTGCAACATCAACCCGTCAGGTGCCAAGATTTGCTGAAGTGGGGGAAAAAGGTGATGAACTTTGGGTGATATTGGAGCTCAAAGTTTTAGCAGATGTTGGGCTCATCGGCTATCCCAATGTTGGAAAGTCAACCTTCTTGTCCGTTGCAACAAATGCAAGACCTGAGATAGCAAACTATCCATTTACAACAAAGTATCCAAACCTTGGGATTGTATATATTAGTGAGGGTGAAAGTTTTGTTCTTGCCGACATTCCGGGGCTTATTGAAGGTGCAAGCGAAGGAGCAGGTCTGGGGCATCAGTTTTTGCGACATGTTGAAAGAACAAAGGTCCTGATTCATATTGTTGATGTGTCTGGAAGTGAAGGAAGGGAGCCTGTTGAAGATTTTATAAAAATCAATGAGGAGCTTAAAAAATACAGTCCAGATCTTGCACAAAAGCCTCAAATTGTTGCTGCAAACAAGATGGACCTTCCTGATGCACAGGCGTATTTTGAACTTTTCAAAGAAGAGATTGAAAAGATGGGCTATGAAGTGTATCCCATCTCTGCTGCAACTGGCATGGGTGTAAGAGAGGTTTTAAAAAGGGCTTATGAACTTTTGAAGCAGCAAAAGGCAGCTGAAAATGAACAAGAGGATGCAAAGCCGCGGACGTTTGTGTACTATAAGAAAAAGGATGTAAAGCCGCTAACTATCAGAAAAGAAAATGGTATATATATTGTAGAAGGAACAGTTGTAGAAAAGGTTGCAAGAAACATAGTTTTAAATGACCATGACTCATTCAGGTATTTTCAAAATTTCTTAAACAAGCTTGGTGTCTTTGACAAGTTAAGAGAGATGGGAATCCAGGATGGCGACATTGTGAGGATACTTGATGTTGAGTTTGAATATTATGAATAAGTTTTAGATTTATCATAAAAATGGATATAGACAAAACAGCAAAAATGGGTTAAAATAATTGACAAGCAAAAAGAAATTCTTAAAAGGTTTGGAGGTTATCTTTTCTAAATGGAGTGCATCAATTGTGGGAACTGCAAGGTAGGTAATACCACATACTTTTGTTTTAAGGAAAACGGGTTTGTTGTGGATGTATCAAAACAAAAGGTGGTTGAGAAGGTAAGAAGCGGTTGGAAAAAGGGGGATCCAGAGTACGAGAAGCAGCGGCGCAGGTCTCGAAAAGAAGTAGAGGTCTAAAAATAAAAAAACGCCGGCAGAAAGGATTTTTACCTTTCTGCCGTTTTAGTTTATAAATAGCGAAAAATATGTAGTTTATCAAAAATTAAATTCAAAAAGAGGTGAAAGATATCTTGTTAACATCCAAACAAAGAGCAAAACTCAGGGGTATGGCAAATACAATGGATGCAATTATTCGAATTGGCAAGGAAGGGATTACAGAAGGGGTGCTCAAACAAATAGATGAAGCACTCACTGCAAGAGAGCTTATAAAAATTGCGCTTGAGAAGAACTGCGAGATAGAGCCGAAAGAAGCGATAGCTTATATATGCGAAAAACTAATTGCAGAGCCTGTACAGGTGATTGGCAGAAAAATTGTAATCTATAGAATGTCTGAAGAAAATCCAAGAATTCAGATTTAAAAAGTAGGGTATTGACCAATAGAATTATTAATGGTATAATCAAAACAACAAAATTGAATATCAGAAAATTACTTCTTATCAAGAGTGGCGGAGGGACTGGCCCAATGAAGCCCGGCAACCGGAAAAAGGTAGGGGTGCCCTTTTTCTTGGTGCCAATTCCAGCAGGTATTTTTTTAAATACCTGGCAGATAAGAAGTAAGAAGATTTTGAAAAAAGTCTTCTTGTAGCTTATCTGCAGGAAGACTATTTTTTTATCTTTTTTGAAAACCAGGATATTATAAAAATTAACGAAAGGGGAAAAGAGAAGATGGAAGAAAAAAAATACGGTTTTGATACTCTTCAACTTCATGCAGGGCAGTTTGTTGATAGAGAGACAAAATCAAGAGCTGTTCCAATTTACCAGACAACCTCTTACATCTTTGAAACACCTGAAGAGGCAGCAGACCTGTTTGCACTCAAAAAAGCGGGAAATATCTATACAAGAATAGGAAATCCGACAACAGATGTTTTAGAAAAAAGAATTGCAGCACTTGACGGTGGGGTTGGAGCTGTTGCAACATCTTCAGGGCAGGCTGCTATCACTTATGCGATTTTAAATATCGCAAGAAGCGGTGATGAGGTTGTTGCAGCATCCACTTTATACGGCGGAACATACACCCTTTTTGCTCACACTCTTAGAAAACTTGGAATTAGAGTGAAGTTTGTAAATCCTGACTATCCAGAAGAATTCGAAAAGGCAATCACAGATAAGACAAAGGCTATATTTGTAGAAACTCTTGGAAATCCTAATATAAACATACCTGATTTTGAGGCAATAGCTGAGATTGCTCACAAGCATGGGATTCCATTTATTGTTGACAACACGTTTGCAACCCCGTATCTATTTCGTCCTATTGAACATGGGGCAGACATTGTTGTGTATTCAATGACAAAGTTTTTGGGCGGGCATGGAACATCAATTGCAGGTATTGTTGTTGACTCTGGCAAGTTTGAGTGGAACGAAAAATTCCCAGATTTGATTCAGCCAGACCCAAGCTACCATGGACTTATTTACACAAAAGAGTTTGGAAATGCTGCATACATTGCAAAACTAAGACTTACGCTCTTGCGCGACATTGGTGCATGCCTTTCCCCATTTAACTCGTTTTTGATACTGCTTGGTGTTGAGACGCTCTCTTTGAGAATGCAGAAACATGTTGACAATGCAATGAAACTTGCCAAGTTTCTAAATGACCATCCAAAGGTTGAGTGGGTAAACTACCCAGCTTTAGAAGGTAACAAGTATTATGATCTTTACAAGAAATATCTTCCAAAAGGACCGGGTGCAATCTTCACATTTGGTCCAAAAGGTGGCTACGATGCTGCAAAGAAGATTATAAACAATGTAAAGCTCTTTTCACATCTTGCTAATGTTGGTGATGCAAAATCACTCATCATTCATCCTGCATCAACAACCCATCAGCAGCTAACAGAAGAAGAGCAAAGGCAAGCTGGAGTTTTGCCAGAGATGATTAGACTCTCTGTAGGTATTGAAGATATTGAAGATTTAATATATGATATTGAGAGTGCACTGAATAAAGTGTAAAATAGTTTTTAAACTGACATCTCAAGTAGCAATGAAAGATTGCTCCAAAAATCAAGATTTATTAAATAAAAGATGGGGCAATCTTTCATTTTAATTAATCTTTTTGGTGGGGGTAAAGAAAAGTTGGAAAAATTTGAGTTCTGGGAAGAGGGTTACAAAAAGTTTGTAAAATTTGCACACAACAAGGATTTTGTATTAGAAAGTGGCAAGAAATTTGGACCAATTACAGTTGCTTATGAGACATATGGAGAAATTAATAAGGAAAAAAACAACGTTATTTTGATAACTCATGCCTTGACAGGCGATTCACATGTTGCAAAGCATTCAGAAGATGACCCTAAGCCAGGATGGTGGGACAAGTTTGTTGGTCCCGGCAAGATGATTGACACAAATAAATATTTTGTAATATGTTCAAATGTGTTTGGGGGCTGTCAGGGGACAACAGGTCCTTCTTCTATTGACCCTGAGACAGGAAAACCTTACGGTGCAAGGTTTCCTATAATAACCATAAAAGACATGGTGAATGTTCAGAAAAAGCTTTTAGAAGCTCTAAAGATAGACCATATACTATGTGTTGTTGGCGGTTCCATGGGCGGAATGCAGGCTTTGGAGTGGGCTGTGAGCTACCCGGATTTTATGGACGGGGTTATAAACATTGCATCGCCACTTAAACTCAACGCGCAGTCAATTGCATTTAATGAAGTTATGAGAAGGGCTATTATGGCAGACCCAAACTGGCACGGTGGAGACTACTATGACAAGACAGGACCTTCTCAGGGACTTTCAATTGCCAGAATGCTTGGCATGATAACATACCAGTCTGATAAGCTCATGGATAAAAAGTTTAATCGACGAATGAAAGACCCTGTTGAGAGCTTTTTTGAGTCGTTTAACACCGAGTTTGAAGTAGAAAGTTATTTACACTATCAGGGTATGAAACTTGTTCAGAGGTTTGATGCAAACACGTATCTTTATCTCACACGCGCAATGGACCTTTATGATTTGGGAAGGACATATGGCAGTGAAGAAAAAGCTTTAAGACGAATAAAGGCAAAATTTATGCTAATTGCCATAACATCAGATATACTCTTTCCGCTATCTCGGATGAGATTTATGAGAGACAAGCTTTTAGAAGCTGGGGTTGACCTTGTTTACAAAGAGATTGAGTCTGATTATGGTCACGACTCTTTTTTGGTTGAAGAGGAGAAGTACAGGAATATTATATCTGAATTTTTAGAATTACTATATAACAAGGAGATGATAAGATGAGATTGAATATCTTGGGAGCAAGAGGACCTTATCCGGCAAAAGGTGAGCCTACATCGGGGTATCTTTTGAGGACAAAAGAGGCAAATATTCTACTTGAGTGTGGAAGTGGAGTTTTGACAAGGCTTTTGAACTTTATTTCTTTTGATGAGATTTCATTTATTATTTGCAGCCACCTTCATGCTGATCACACAAGTGATTTGGGAGTTTTGAGATACTATCTTGCATCAAGAGGCAAAGAAATAGACCTTTATATACCTTCTGAGCCAAAAGAGGAGTATGATCTGATAAGAAAAGGAGTGTACAGGGTTAAGGAAATTGAAAATAATATGGAAGCAAAAATAGGAAATCTTACAATCAACTTTTTAGAAGGTCAGCATCCTTACAAAAGCTTTGCTGTAAGAATTGAAGTAGATGACAAGGTTTTTGGATTCTCAGGTGATACAGGATTTAAAGAAGAATTGATAGAATTTTTCAAGGATGCAGATGTGCTTTTGTTAAACGCAGCATACACAGACAAGGAAGTGGAGAAAATTGAACCTGAAAAGAGATTTCATTTGAGTCCAAAGCAGGCAGCTGAAATTGCAAAAAAAGCAAATGCAAAGCTTCTTGTTTTGACCCATTTAAAGCCTGAATGCAGCGAAAAAGAACATCTTCTGTCTGCAAAAGAGGTTTTTGAAAATGTTGTTCTTGCAACTGATAATGACACAATAGAATTATAAATGAGAGGCCAAAAATCCAGCGAGCTTTGTAAAATGTTTGCCGATGCCCATAATGATACGGTGACCACCGCTTTTTCCAAAGGTGAGAATCTTTACAAAAATTCCTGCCAGTTTGACTTTGAGAGGGCAAAAAAAGTTAATTTAAGACTTCAATACATGGCAATATGGCAAGACACACGTCAAGAAGGCATTGATTTTTTGAAAAATGCCTTTTATTTTTTGGACAGAATAAATGAGTACGAAATAAACAACGTAGCTAAAAGCCAAAAAATCGAATATGTCATGATAAACGTTTTACTTTCAATTGAAGATATATCTTTTATAAATGACATATATGAGATAGAGCTTCTAAAACAAAGAGGGGTAAAAAGTGCAACACTTTCCTGGAATCACGAAAATAAACTTTGCGGTGGTGCATATTCAGATAAAGGCTTGACAAGTATCGGACAAAAAGTTTTAAAAAAGCTACTTGAAGAAAACTTTATCATAGACCTTGCACACGCATCAAAGAAGACTTTTTTGGATGTTATAAAGCATCTAAATAAACCTTTTATAGTAAGCCATTCTAACTGTTTTAGCTTATGCCCGCACCCACGAAACCTTACAGATGAGCAGATAAAAATTGTGAGAGATTTCGATGGCATAATAGGAATTAATTTTTATTCTCCATTTGTAAAATATAAAGGTAAAGCTAATTTGAATGATGTTGCCAAACACATAGCATATATTGCAGAATTAATTGGTGTGAAGTACATTTCGTTTGGGTCTGATTTTGACGGGGCAGATGATTTCCCGGAAGGCTTGAGAGGAGTTGAAGATTTGCCGAACATACAAGAAGAACTCAAAAAATGGGGATTTTCTGAAAAAGAGATTATGGACATTTGCTATTTTAATCTTTCAAGGTTTACTGAAAGATTTTTAAAATGAAATTTTTATAGTAGCTTCTTGCGTTTTTAGTTGAAAAATTCTTAGTTTTCTGTACCAGTACTATTGAAAAATGCATATAAATATGATATAGTATTGCAAAAATGATTTGAAGGAGAGAATCAATAAAAAATGAAATATTCTCAAAGAGCACTTAATATTTCAGCATCACCGACACTTGCCATCGATAGCCTTGCAAAAAAATTAAAAGAAGCTGGTGAAAACGTAATCGGATTTGGTGCGGGTGAGCCTGATTTTGATACTCCAGATAATATTAAATATGCTGCAGTTTCAGCTATTGTAAAAGGGTATACAAAATACACGCCAGTTGCGGGGATTAGCTGTTTAAAAGAAGCTGTTGCAAAGTATTACAGAGAGAATTATGCAGTAGATTATTCTCCAGATGAAGTGGTTGTTTCAAATGGTGCAAAGCATTCGCTTATGAACGTGTTTTTTGCACTTTTAAACGATGGTGATGAGGTACTTTTACCATCTCCATATTGGGTTACATATCCAGAACTTATAAAACTTGCAGGTGGGAAGGTAGTAGTTGTCCCAACAACAAAAGAAAAGAATTACAAAATAACAGTATCTGACATTGAAAGGTATGCGACGTCAAAAACAAAAGCGCTTGTGCTGAATTCACCTTCAAATCCCACCGGTATGGTCTATACATATGAGGAGCTTAAACAAATTGTTGAGTTTTGTATTGAAAGAGAAATATTTATTGTCTCTGATGAAATATATGACAAGTTGATTTATGATGGCAAAAAGCACATATCGGCGGCATCGATAAATGAAAAGGCAAAAGAGTTTGTAATTGTTGTAAACGGTGTTTCAAAATCGTATGCGATGACAGGATGGAGAATTGGTTATACCCTTTCAAACAAGGAACTTGCAAAGATTATGTCAAACCTTCAAAGCCACACAACCTCAAACCCAAATTCAATTGCCCAGTATGCTGCGTATGAAGCACTGGTAGGTCCGCAGGATAGCGTAAAAAAGATGATATGCGAATTTGAAAAGAGAAGAGACTTAATTTATAGCCTTGTAAATGATACCAAGTTTTTATCTGCACTGAAGCCCGAAGGTGCATTTTATATCTGGGTTGACGTATCTGCTACTGTTGGAAAGAGTTTTGAAGGCAAATTAATAGACTCGGCAAATACATTTGCAAAAATTCTTTTGGAAGTAGAAAAGGTAGCTGTAGTTCCAAGTGAAGGATTTGGAATGGAAAATCATATAAGACTTTCATATGCAACATCCGAGAAGAATATAAGAGAAGGGCTTGAAAGAATCAAGAGGTTTGTTGAAAAGCTAAGTTAGTAGTATAATATATGGTATCAAATGCTAAAGAATTGAGAAGTAATGGGGATGTGAAGTAAGGTGAACGATATTTATGAGACACCACTAAATTCAAGATATGCAAGCGATGAGATGAAGAGACTTTTTTCAAATGATACACGTTTTAAGCTTTGGCGCAAGCTCTGGATTGCACTGGCAGAGGCACAAAAAGAGCTTGGCCTTGATATTACAGATGAGCAGATTGAAGAAATGAAAAGATATGCAGAGGATATAAACTATGAAGTAGCAAGGCAAAAGGAAAAAGAACTCAGGCACGATGTGATGGCGCATATCCATGCGTTTGGCGAGCAGGCCAAAAAAGCAAGACCAATAATTCATCTTGGTGCAACAAGCTGTTTTGTTACAGACAACGCAGATATTATCATTATGTATGAAGCGTTAAAACTTATCAGAAAAAAACTTGTAAACTGCATAAAGGTTTTGTCCGACTTTGCTCTAAAGTATAAAGATATGCCCACGCTCGGATTTACGCATTTTCAGCCTGCACAGCTGACAACTGTGGGCAAAAGAGCTATGCTTTGGGTTCAGGATTTGGTGATGGATTTAGAGTTTCTGGAGTATGTTATGGAGCATACTTATCTGAGAGGAGTCAAAGGAACAACTGGTACTCAAGCAAGTTTTATGGCACTTTTTGATGGCGATGAAGAAAAGGTAAAAATGCTTGACAAGCTTGTATGCAAAAAGATGGGGTTTGAAAAGAGTTTTCCGTTGACATCACAAACATATCCACGAAAATATGATTTTCTGGTCTTATCAGTTTTAGCTTCAATTGCACAAAGCAGTTACAAGTTTGCAAATGATATAAGACTTTTGCAACACTTAAAGGAAATTGAAGAGCCGTTTGAGAAAACTCAAGTTGGTTCATCTGCAATGGCTTATAAGCGAAATCCTATGAGAAGTGAAAGAATCTGCGCGCTGGCAAGATATGTCATGGTGAATATTCAAAATCCGCTGTTTACAGCATCTGTTCAGTGGCTTGAAAGAACATTGGATGATTCCGCAAACAGAAGAATATCAATTCCAGAGGCGTTTTTGGCAACAGATAGTATTTTAAACCTTTATCACAACGTTGCAAGTGGGCTTGTTGTGTATGAAAAGATGATAGAAAGGCATATACAGCAAGAACTTCCATTTATGGCAACTGAGAATATATTGATGGAAGCTGTAAAGCGTGGCGGTGACAGACAAGATTTGCATGAGAAAATAAGAAAGTATTCCATGGAAGCTGGAAGAAATGTCAAAGAGTTTGGGAAAGAAAATAATCTTATAGAGCTTATTTCAAATGATCCAAGTTTTAAACTTTCAAAAGAGGAAATTCAGGCTATTTTGGACCCCAAAAAATTTGTGGGTAGGGCTCCTTCACAGGTGCAAGAGTATTATGATGAATATGTCAAACCAATACTTGAAAAGTATAAAGGAGATCTTAATTTTGAGTCGCAGGTTAATATATAAATTAGGGACTTTTACCTTTAAAGGTAAAAGTCCCTAATTTTCTGTATTTCTATATTTTAAATATTTCAACTTTTTTAGCCATTTGCTGCGCTAAGTTTTCTAAATTTTTCATTGTAGATGCAATTGTCTGAGCTGTTGCAGTTTGTTCTTCTGTTGATGCAGCAGTTTGCTGGGTTGCAGCAGCAGTTTCTTGAGCTATACTTGCTATATTAGCAATTTCCTGAGATATTATGGAGATGCTACTGCTTGCTATTTCTGCGCTTTTTGTCACATTATTTATCATTTCAATTAGATCTTTTGAAAACTGCAGAATTTGTAAATAAACCTCTTTGGTCTGTTTTGTTATGTTATCTTGAGTTTCTAAAGACTTGTTAAATACTTCAAACTGGTTCGAAATTGTTTGAATATTTTGGTAAATATCTTTTAAGAGTATTCCTATTTGTTTTGCTGAGGTTGATGTCTGTTCGGAAAGTTTTCTTATCTCATTTGCAACTACCATGAAGCCTTTACCTGCTTCACCAGCTCTTGATGCTTCAATTGATGCATTCAAAGCAAGAAGGTTTATCTCTTTTGAGAGATTTGTAATGAAAGAGGTTATCTTGACAATTTCATTGCTCATCTCAGAAAACCTTGTCATAATATTTTGCACATCTTGCCATATTTCTTTTACTCTGTTCATGTTTTGTTCTTGAGATAAGATTAATTCCTGCCCATCGTTGATTGTCTGATGTACAGCTTGGACTGAAAAGTAAGCTTCTTTCATTTTTTCATAAATGCTTTGTACAGAATTTGAGAGGGAAGATAGTTTCTCACTTGATTTTTCAATTGAGCTTGCCTGTTCAGAGCTTCCCTTTGCGACATCCGAAATTGCAAGTGCTATTTGTTCTGACACATTTGCAATCTCACTTGAGGCAGATGTAAGCTCCTTTGCAGCATCTAAAACTGAACTTGCAACATCTTTTATTTGTTTTATCATATCCTTAAGATTTTTACTCATCGTAATGAAAGCATCCATGACCTTTCCAATTTCATCTGAACTAATAGTTTTAAGTTCGTCTGTCTTAGACAGGTCAAAATGCGAAAGCTGATCTGCCATCTTTTCAACCTGAGAAAGTCTTCGGCCAAGTGATAATGTTATTGAGAAGATGAGAAATATAGCTATCAGAAGTATTAAACCTGCAATTGATCTAATAGTCATTTTAATTTTGTTTTGATATTCAACCAAGTCATCTATGTAAATACCTGTACCTACTACCCAGCCCCATGGTTTGAACAATACTACATATGACATTTTCGGATAGAGCTTTTTTGTATTGGGTTTTTCCCATTGATACTTTACAAATCCTTCTCCTTTTTTCTTAACTATATCAACCATTGCAACAAAAAGTTTGAATCCTGTTGGATCTTTGTAATTGTCTAAATCTTGTCCTTCTAATTCTTTCTTAAAAGGATGCATAACCATTTTTGGTTGCAAGTCATTTATCCATAAATAGTCTGTAGCGTTGTACCTTAAATTTCTAATTATCTCTTTAGCAGTATTCTGAGCTTGCTGCTGTGATTTCTTACCTGATTGTTGTAACTTATACTCATTTTCACAAATAGAAACTGCTACTTGAACTACATTTTTTA
Organism: Caldicellulosiruptor diazotrophicus; assembly: GCF_017347585.1. Classification (NCBI taxonomy): domain Bacteria; kingdom Bacillati; phylum Bacillota; order Caldicellulosiruptorales; family Caldicellulosiruptoraceae; genus Caldicellulosiruptor; species Anaerocellum diazotrophicum. The sequence continues at coordinate 1,425,742 of NZ_AP024480.1, read as the reverse complement.
GTTTATTTTTTATCTGACTTTCAATGGTTGTCATAACAGAGGGGATGATATAAGCTTCTAAGGTAACGATAAAAGCTAAAAAAATGAAAGAAAAGAGAAAAACAAGCTTTGTTCTTATTTTAACATTTTTAAACAATATCAATACCTCCTCTTTAAGTTTACTCAGAATCCTTTGTGTTTTTAATATATTTTTACCCAATATTAGACAGGCAAAACACAACCCTATTACTTGTTTAAAAGTCCACTTATATCATTGTAAAGTTCTCGCAATATTTCCTGATAATCTCTCTTTCCCTCTTCTACAATGTCCATAAGCTTTTCAAGCTCGCGTGTAGTTTGTTCATTTACGTATTCACCATATTTTTGGGAAAGATAATAATATACCTTCTTACCAAGCGATGTTGACCTTATTCTTCTAAAACTATCTTCAAAAATATATCCTCTTTTGAAAAGTGTCTCTACCATCTTTGCATATGTTGAAGGTCTTCCTATGTTTTTCTGTTTCATTTCCTCAATAAGGCTTGCTTGAGTATAAAGTTGAATAGTATGTTTTTTGTAACTTCGCTTGTCAGTTACGTTGTAGTACTTATTATCAAACAAAGGATAAATCTGCATAGGGGAAAGTTCCAGCCAACCTTCTTCTTCTACTTTCACAAAGATATCTTTAACCATTTCGATGTCATTGATTTTAAAATATACTTTTTGAACTAAAACCTTAGGATTTCTCATTTGGCTACTCATAAACCTGTTGAAAATAAACTGATAAACTTTTATGTGATTTTGTGATATACCCTGTGCATATTTTTCAAAAGCAAGTTCTTTCAATTCCTCAGGTGATATTGGTTTTACAGGTCGTATTGCTTCATGAGCACCCTCATCTCCAAAACTTCTTGGTGAGAACAGCTCTTTTTTACCAATCTTTTCTAAAAATATTCTTGCAATGTTCTGACCTGTTATTGAAATCCTTGTTGAGTCTGTTCTGTGATAGGTGATAAAACCATGCTCAAACAAAAACTGTAAAATTTCCATTATTTGCTGAACACCTAAATTCAATTTCTGTGAAGCTAATGATAGTAAGGATGAAGTTGTAAAAGGAGCTGGTGCAGGTATTTCTTCAATTTTCTGTTCAACAACTTCTGCTTTTACTCTGTGGCACTCTTCTTCACCTTCAATTTCAAGACTATATCCATTTTCAAGTTTTAAAAGAGTAAATGTTCTTTCACTTTTTGCATATTCTTTTTCTCTTTCAACAATCCAACCAAGGATAGTTGATTGCACTCGACCAGCAGAGAGGTTATAATTCTGGAAATTCTCTTGCAGCTTTGAAGAAAGCTCAAATCCTACCCATCTATCTTCTATTCTTCGCACAATTTGAGATTTTACAAGATTTGTATTAAACTGTCGTGGGTTTCTCAAGGCACTGTCAAGTCCATAGCGCGTAATTTCATGCATTTCAATTCTTTTGATGTTACTATTTGCAGGCTTTAAATACTGTGAAATGTCCCATGATATCTTTTCTCCTTCAACATCAGGGTCTGTTGCAATCAATACTTCGTCAACCTCAAGTGCAAGTTCACGCAAAGTCTTTAAGATTTCTTTTTTATCATCGATTGTATTAGATGCGCATTTGGGACAGCTTTCAAGCTCATCTGTGAATTGTGTATTGCATTTCATACAGCGTTTAATAGAGTTGTAATAGGGAATAAATTTTCCATCATGATATTCAACACCATGTAATCCTTTTTTTGTCTCAAGATCATACACATGCCCTTTTGATGCACTGATAAGCAAAATTCCTTCCGGTGTTATTGACTCATATACAGAAAGCTTACCGTACCTTCTTGTTGATGCCTTTTCCAAAAACTTGGATATTGTGTCAGCTTTTGTTGGTGATTCAACTATCATAAGTCTTGATTTTATATCGATTATATTAGAATCCTCATTTCGACTTTTTCTGCTTTCTTCCACCTCGACTATTAGACTTTCAAGCTCTACATCATTTTCCTCAATCCATTCTTCATCGAGCAAAAACATAAGCCGCGATTTTAAACTTTCAAAAACTGTGTCATCTTCCTCAAAGAGGATTGAAATTCCTTTTGTCAGGCGCATCTCGAACATTCTTGACGTTCGGCCAGATCCTTGAATGTATGTTGGAACATCTGGAATAACAAGTTTACCATCATCAGTTATCTTTAAGTGTGAGAATAGTTCCTGTACAATTTTGTTGTAGGTTTCTTCTGAAATATACTTTAAAACAAGCTGTCTTAACTTTTCTGTTTGCAAGTTTTCAACATTCTTAAAATACTCTTTTAATTTAGGATGTTCTTCAAGATACTCAACAAAAACCCTTTCAAGTACAAATCGAGGAGCTTTGTCGATGTCAACCGAAAATCTGAAGCTTGGAGTTCCCCAGAAAATACAGTATTTTATACGATCAGGAAGATCAATTCCTCTAATGAGTTTTCCATAATAAGATGAAACCCCGCAAATAACATTTAGTTTTCTTTCTTTGAAAAGTTCAAATTCCTCTTCAAAATTGATCCATGTAGTTCCAATCTTAATACCATTTTCGGCGAGAAATTTAACAATTTCTTTTCCTTCTTCTTCGGTGTTGACAAACAGAAGTATACCGTCTTTTAAGATATTGATTATTTCGAGTAATTTTTCTTTTGACCTCTTTCTAATTCTTATATTAGTGATATTTCTTATATTGAACGTAAATCTTCCAATTTCAAAACCCAGAAGTTCTCTGAAAAGAAGTGGCTTTAATCCTTGCGGCTTTGCTGTTGCAGAGGATACTATAAGCATTCCCTTATTTTTAGAACCATTTGAAACTGTATCTTGCCCATTTTCTTTATTTTTGCTTCTCAATCTTTCGAACGCTTTTTCAATCTCATCTTCTGAAAAGCCTATCATCTGGAGTAATGTATCGATATTCTTTGAAGACTTCAAAATAGCGTCAACATCGTCCACAAATACAAGGTCAAAAAACATTTTAGATAGAACATCTTTTCTTTTTGAAACAAACTGAGTGGTGATTATAAGTATATCAAAGTCGCAAGATAAAAACCTTTTTTCAAACTCTTCTTTTCTACTTTTTGTCATCGAAGAGTTAAATAATAAGATTTTCACTGTGTTTGCGTTTTCTATTTTTGCTTTAAACTCTTCAAGTCTTTCAAAAGACTGCTGAGCAAGCGAGACGGTAGGAAATACAAGAGCTGACTTTTTGCCATTTAGCGCTAAAAAGAGGCTTGCTACAAGTCCAAAAGTGGTTTTACCAACTCCTGTTGGGGCAACAAGCGTGAAGCTTTTTGAAAGCAAAAAACGTCGTGCCCATGTTCTTTGGTATCCTGTCAATGGTTTTTGAAAAATATGCTCAAAAAACTTTCCGAACGTATCAAAGTTTTGCTGAAAGTTCCAGTATATTTGGTAGTCTTTCAATGTTCCCTTCTTTTTTAAAGATTCAAATATATTTCTACTTATCTGTTCTTGGCTGAGACACTGTTCGCATGGGAGTCCTTTTTCATTTCTTGTATCTGTATTTATCCCGCCACAATTTATGCAAGAGTGATAGTATTTTGCTCCTGTTGCCAATCAGCATTCCTCCTGCTATTTGAGTTTTAAACACCTCTATTTTTCAATAATACTAAGTGGAAAACCAAAATTCAATACTGTCAAAAAAAATAAGCTGCCCCAGCTTAAAAGGCTGTTTTGGGCAGCATGCACACAACCTACTTTAAATCAAATCTTTCTTTTATAATCTGAACAGCTTTTTCCTCGTCTTTTTGGTCAATTAAATATGATATGTCAACCTCACTTGTTGTTACCATCTTAAGCTCAACACCTGCTTCAGCTAAAGTGGTGAAAAGTGATGCTGCAACGCCCGGAATGTCTTTCATTGCCTCACCGAAAATAGAAAGCTTGCTCAAGCCCGACACGATATCAATTCTCAGGTGAGGAATCTCTTTTTTAAACTTGCTGAGTGCTGATATTGCCTTTGGTACATTTTCTTCATCAAGGCTAAATGATAGGTTTATGTTTCCTTTATAAGGTGCTGTTTGGCTTATCATATCAATATTTATTCCATGGTTTGCTACTTCATTAAAAATTGAGGCTATTAAATCAATTTTATTAGGGACATTGTCAAGGGTTATCATAGCAACGTTCTGGGTGACATTTAAATTTGTCACAGGCTTCAAATTTAAAACACCTCACATTGAATTAATCAAATCTTTCATATTATATATACCCGCGCCTTTGCCTTGAATAAACATTGCAGCCTTAATTGCTCCATTTGCAAAAATTTCTTTTGAAAGTGCAGTGTGCTTTATCTCAATAATCTCATCAGGGCCAGCAAAAATGACACTGTGCTCACCCACAATTGTTCCACCGCGCACAGATGATATTCCTATCTCGTTTTGCTGTCTTTTCTTTCTCCTTGTATGCCTGTCATAGATATACTCATATGAATTATTTGCAACCTCGTTTATTGCATCAGCAAGCATCAGAGCTGTGCCCGAAGGTGAATCTATTTTTTGGTTGTGATGTTTTTCAATGATTTCAATATCAAATGAAGGACCAAGAGCTTTAAAAGCCTTTTGGATGAGCTCTGCAACGAGATTCACTCCCAAAGACATATTAGCAGACCAGAAAATAGGAATTTGCTTTGAATATTTCAAAATTTTAGTTTTCTGGTCAGATGTAAATCCTGTCGTTGCTATTACAACTGGTTTGTTTTTTTGTTTTGCAAACTCAAGTATTTTCATTGTTGCTTCAGGAAGAGAAAAGTCAATTATAACATCAAAGTTTTCAACCACTTCCTCGGGACTTTGGTATACAGGATAGTCAAAGTTTTTGTCTGTATTTAAGTCAACTCCTGCAACAATCTTGATATTGTCATAGTTTTTAGCAACCTTGCTCACAACCTGACCCATTTTACCATTGCAGCCATTAAGTAAGATGCTAATCATTTGTGTCTCACATCCAATCCTTGTTATTATTTTATTCTCATTCTTTTATCGAAATGCCATAGTCAATAAGTGCTTTTTTGAGTATTTCTCTGCTCTTTTCTGTCATAGTGGTAAGTGGCAATCTCGGCTTTCCAACTTTAAATCCCATCATGTTCATAGCTTCTTTTACAGGAATTGGGTTTACTTCAATAAAGAGTGCTTTGATTATAGGAAGAAGCTTTAGCTGAAGTTGTCTTGCTTTTTCAATTTCACCGTTTAAAAAATATTCTACAATATCATGTGTCTCATCAGGCAGAATATTTGCAAGCACTGAAATAACACCAATTCCACCAACAGAGAGAATAGGTACTATCTGGTCATCATTTCCAGAATAGATATCAATTTCGGGACAGAGCATAGCAATTTCGGCAACCTGTGTGATGTTGCCACTTGCTTCTTTTATCGCTTTTATATTTGGCAGTTTTGCAAGTTCTTTCATGGTTTCAGGCAAAACATTTAGCCCTGTCCTTGATGGTACATTGTAAACAATAATAGGAATTGATACAGCATCATTTATTCTTTGAAAGTGCTCAATTAATCCTTTTTGAGTTGTTTTGTTGTAGTATGGTGTTACATGCAAAAGACCATCTGCACCAAGTTCCTGTGCTTTTTTGGAAAGATAAACGGCATGTTTTGTGTGATTGCTACCAACACCAGCAATAACAGGTTTTTTGCCAGCAACCCTATCAATTACAAATCTGATTACTTCTAAATGTTCATCATCTGGCATTGTTGAAGGCTCTCCAGTTGTACCACATACAATGATTGCATCTGTCTTGTGCTCTAAGTGAAAGTCAACAAGCCTTCCAAGAGTTTCAAAGTCTACATTCTCTTCATCCTTAAAAGGTGTTATTAAAGCAACACCTGAACCTTTAAAAAGAGACATAGCAAATAAACCCTCCCCATTTATTCAAACTTTAAAGTTTAGCCACTTTTCAATTAGCTAAAGAAATATTCTATTACTTTTTCAGCAATCTGGACAGCGTTTGTTGCTGCTCCTTTTCTTATATTGTCAGCAACAACCCACAGATTTACTCCACTTTCAACAGATTCATCTCTTCTAATTCTTCCAACATAAACTTCATCTTTTCCGGAAACATAGATTGGCATAGGATATAAAAGATTTGCAGGGTCATCCTGAACAACTACACCTTTTGCACTTTTGAGAGTTTCTTTTAACTCTTCTAAATCAAACTGCTTTTCGAACTCTACATTTATTGATTCGCTGTGACCGTTGAAAACAGGCACTCTCACAGTTGTTGCAGTAATCTTTATTGAGTCATCATGTAAAATCTTTCTTGTCTCGTTTATCATCTTCATCTCTTCTTTTGTATATCCATTTTCTAAAAAAACATCAATATGGGGAATAACATTTCCTGCAATTGGGTATGGGAACTTCTTTGGCGGAGCACCTTTTAATCCTTCTTCTAAATCCAAATATCCTTGATATCCTGCACCTGAAACTGCCTGGTATGTTGAGTACACAATCCTTTTTATTTTGTACTTGTCATGCAAAGGTTTTAAAACAACAACCGCCTGGATGGTTGAACAGTTAGGGTTTGCAATAATTCCCTTGTGCCATTTAATATCTTCAGGGTTGACCTCCGGTACAACAAGAGGAACATCCTTTTCCATACGCCATGCACTTGAGTTGTCAATTACAATACACCCTTTTGATGCTGCAATTGGAGCAAAGTGAAGAGATGTTGAAGCACCAGCAGAGAACAGAGCAATGTCAATCCCCCTGTCGAATGAGTCTTCTTTTAACTCTTCAACTATGTATTCTCTTCCCATAAACTCAACTTTTGTCCCTGCTGACCTGCTTGATGCAAAAAGGAAATATTCTTCAACAGGCAGATTTCTCTCTTCCAAGACCTTTAAAAATGTTCTTCCAACCATGCCTGTTGCGCCAACTATTGCCATTCTAATTTTCTTTGCCACTTTATTGTAAACCTCCTCTTCAAAAATTAAAGATATGTTATTCTGTTTGTGCAAACTAAAAAAAGCTGGTTTTAGAGCCAGCTTCTGTTAATATATTGTACATTAGCCATACAATATATTAACAGATAGCGCTCCACCAATTTTTCAATTGGTGACAGTTGCATGGATATTCTCCATGCACCCAGGGAAGTTTCCAAGAAGAAAGAAACTCCCTTCGGCGTCTTTTCCTTTCAGCAGGTTTCATCTGTGTCTTCTTTCACATCCACCTGCCTACTCTTAAAAGACGCGCCTCTATCTATTAATATATTATGAGCTATTCACTTGTGGTGTTTATTTAATAATACCATTAAGATTCTTTGTATGTCAAATTTTTTTGAAAGACTAAGAGGTTTTTTTCATGTGATATAATTTAAATATCGAAAAGTAAAAGAACAAAAAGAAAATGGAGGATGAATGATTTGGAAAAAATTAGAGAAAGATTTGCTAACTTTCAGAAAGCACTTTTGAGATTGAAAGAAGCGGTGTCGGAAAGAAGCGATAATCCTCTTTTGTATGACGGTGCTATTCAAAGATTTGAATTTACCTATGAGCTTGCCTGGAAATTATTGAAGGCGTATTTGGAATATCAAGGCATAGTAAGTATTTCTTCGCCTAGAGCAGTTTTCAAAGAAGCATTTTCAGTGGGCTTGATTGAAAATCAAGAAAAATGGCTAAGGATGATTGAAGATAGGAACTTGACGGTCCACACCTATGATGAATGTGTTGCCAAAATAATATTTGAGAGAATAAAAAGTGACTACTTACCTTTGTTTGAGGAACTTGAGAAAAAAATTGAGGAGTTGATTAAATGAAATTTGGGATTGAAGATGTCATATTTGAGAAAATTATGGAGCTCATCAGGAGTGAAAGGACAATAAAAAAGGCTATATTATTTGGTTCAAGAGCAAGAGGTGATTATAAAATAAATTCGGATATTGACATTGCAATAGTGGTAGATGGTGAAACAACAGCTGGTTTTAAATTAGATTTGGATGAAGCTGCAGGGCTTTATAAGGTTGACTTAGTTGAACTTGAGAAATTAGAAAACGAAACATTCAAAAATAAAATCTTAAAAGAAGGAATTGTAATATTTGAAAGGAGAGTTTAAGTCAAATGTTTAAAGTAGGGATTGGATATGATGTTCACAGATTTGTCGAGGGAAGAAAACTTATATTGGGCGGGGTTGAAATACCGTTTGAAAAGGGACTTCTGGGCCATTCAGATGCAGATGTTCTGGTCCATGCTATAATTGATGCTATTCTTGGTGCTATGGGGGAAAATGATATTGGAAGGCTTTTCCCAGACACTAACCCTAAGTATAAAGACATTTCAAGCTTGGTTCTTTTAAAAGAAGTGGCAAGGCTTTTGGAAGAAAAGAATATGAAAATAGTGAACATCGATTCAACAGTAGTTAGCCAAAGGCCCAAGATTTCTCCTTATACTAATGAGATGAAAAATAAAATTGCAGATTGCCTCAAGATTGAAAGTACGCAGGTAAATATAAAAGGAAAAACAACTGAAGGATTGGGATTTGAAGGAAGAGAAGAAGGAATTTCAGCATATGCAGTGGTTTTGATTTGCGAATAAATGTTTGATAAAATGAAGTACAAGAGATATAATTAAGTATAAGAATAACTTTTGGATGTGATAAGATGTTAGACCTTTACAGATTGTCTGTACAGATAAATGAAAAGAAAGAGGTTTTAGCAAAGCATGAGGAAGAATTAAAATCAAATGTTGAAGATGTGTTTGCGTTTTTAAATTCGGTAGATAGAAAGAAAATTCAAAATGTTCTCTCAAAAATTCCTAGCAAGGACGAGAAAAATGAGATTTTATTCTGCCTTCCATACTATAGCAATTACAATGAATTTTTGAAATCTCACAAATGCCATTTGAATACTGACTATGAGGTTTTTGCAGTAGATGGCAGTAATACAGAAATAGATAGGCATATTCTAACACCTTATTATGTGTTGAACATTGCCTGTGTCTCTATTGCCTATGGAGAAAAAGAAAGTAGATTTTGGTACAAAACTTTTCCCTACATTTATCTTGACCAAGAATTGTATTCTGACAAAGACGATGTTACTTTTAAAAATTCATCTGAGATATCACAAGAACGCCAACAGAAAGAGTTTGAAACAATTTTAGAGTATATAGAAAAGAGTACTCAAACAGATAAGCTTATGATAGTACTTTACGATGGGAATCTCATTGACTGGTCACAAGACAGGCAAGGCATGCGTTTTGGCAGAAAAGCAAATGCTATTCTTGAAAGGATATTCATCCTGGCAGAACAAAAGAAAATTGCCGTGTGCGGTTTTATTTCTGTTCCCAAAAATTCAATTATTTCTAATATTTACAGAATACATATGTGTGAAAAAACAAGGATAAATTGTAGAGAGTGTCCAAAGGAGCAAAAAAGAGAGTGTGAAAAAATAGGTAGAATAAAGGATGTCGTTTTATTTTCCGACCTTAAGGAAGGAGAGTATTCAAACATCTTTTACACATTAGGTAGAGCTTTTGATGAGTTTGAAAAGACCGATATAGGCTTTGTTTATTTGAACACAGGTTACGAGATAGCACGAATTGAGTTTCCGTTGTATATAGCAAACGATAAAAACTGGTTTGAGAGTTGCTTGGGTGCTATTTACCATCAGTGCCAGCTGGGGTTTGGCTATCCCATATCTTTAACACATGCTCATGAATTTTCTGTAATATCAAAAGACGACAAGGATTCGATAGAAAGCATACTGCAAAGTTTTGAAGATAATCTTGTGCACTTCTCTGCTAAAAAGAACAACAAGGTAAAAAGGATAATATAAGAAGGAGTAGTTTTGTGATGATAGTAGGTGAAATAATAGATATCTCTTTTACACATCTTATCTGTGAAGCAAAGGATTTGAATAACATACCTACACCCGGGAGGTTTATAAAATTTAATTTAGATGATTACACAGTGGTGGGATGTGTTACAAGATATGATATTGGTAGTATATCCGAGGGAGGATATCCAAGAGCTCTATGGAAATCCCAAGAGGAGATAAGAAAACAGTACCCACAGATTGACCAAATTTTGAAAGGATATTTTAAATGTGTAGTTTTGGGATACATAGTAGATGGCAAATTTGTTGGATGTCTTCCTGACAAAAGTATAAGACTTCATAGTTTGGTTGAACTTGCAACCCAAAAAGAAATTCTTCTTGCTACTCAAAATAGTCTTTTTCTAAATTCTGTACTAAAGGCAAAAGATGTAGATATTATTGAAGTTATTCCATGGATGCTTTTTTTTGCATATCTTGCAAGAGGAAAGGACTATTATTATATAGAACAGATGGGAAAGAGCTTGAATGCTTATCTTAAATATGACCTCAATCTTCTTGAACCTATAATTGAGAGGTTAGAGAATCTGATTATGACTGTACAAGAAGGGTGATTGAGATATGCCAAGTAATATGTATGAAGAGAACAGAATTGGCAAAATCATAGGTGGTTCCTATTCAGAAGGTCTTGCGATAAAAGTCGAGGATGATTCTGTGGTGGAAAATACAAGGATTGGAGCAATTCTTGTTAGCCAAACAGAAAAAAGGAAGTACTATTGTATGCTTACCGACATGGTGATAGAGGGTATGAACAAGCAAGCTTTGTCAGAACTTCCGCGAGGGAACTCAAGCCTACTATTGAACAGAATTACAAGGGGAACTTCGATTTATACTGTGTTTAAGGCACAACCAGTTCTTTCTTACGACCTTGAGGAAAAGAGAAATCAGCCTATAAGAAACATACCTGTTCACGCTTCAAGTGTAAGAAAAGCTACTTATGATGATATTTCAGACGTGTTTGGGAGTTTTGAAAAAAATCCAAAACGTTATTTTCCTGTTGGCAATGTTCTTGACATGGACGAAAACTCTACAGTATGCATAGACATGGAGAGATTTATTGAACGAAGCAGTGGTATTTACGGCAGAACTGGTACAGGAAAATCATTTTTTGCAAGGTTGTTGATGGCAGGGATAATCCTTTGTGATAAGGCATCGCTTTTAATTTTTGATGCTCACTCAGACCATGGACCTGATAGCGTTGATGAGGAAAACCGACATGTTAGAGGACTTAAAAGTCTTTTTGGAAGTAAAGTTCAGATAATGACAGTTGAAAATTCCACGTCAATGGCGGGTGTTTTACCAATTGAGATTGATGTAAGGGATGTTGAGATTGAGGATATTTTATCAATTGCAGAAGAGCTAAACCTCAATGAGACAGCTGCCCAGGTTATGATTGCACTGAAAAATAAATTGGAGACAGAGAACAAACACTGGCTTGAGGAGATACTCATAAATGGTGAGGACTTAGCAGAGAGGTTTAAAGACAGCGAAACAGTAGTCAACAGAAGTTCGCTTTTGGCACTTATCAGAAAACTTTCTGTGTTAAAAGAATTACCATACCTTAGATATGATAGACGACCTGGTACAAACTCAATTGATATTATTTTAAACTATCTTCAAAAAGGTATAAGTGTTGATATAACATTTGGCAAAAGTGATAAATTACTTAATTACCTCTTTGTTACAAACGTACTATCAAGACGTATTTACCAAAGATATATGGAGATGTACGAAAGGTATATCTCAAACAGACAAAAATATTCGCCGCCAAGGCCACTTGTGATTGCTATCGAAGAAGCCCACAGATTTTTATCGCCCGAGGTCGCAAAGCAAACAATATTTGGAACAATAGCAAGAGAGATGAGAAAAGCAAAGGTAAGCCTTATGTGTATAGACCAAAGACCATCACAGATAGATGGTGAGATTGCATCACAAATTGGAACAAGAGTTATTTTATCTCTTTCTGATGAAGCTGACATTACAAGTGCACTTGCTGGTATGAAAAATAGCAAACAATTAAGATCAATTATAGAATCACTTGATTCAAAACAGCAGGCTTTACTAATAGGTCATGCAGTTCCTATGCCAATTGCAATAAAGACAAGAGGGTATGATAATAGCTTTTATGATTTTATTTCAATTTATGCCCCCAGAGATGAGGTAGACGAAAAGTATAAAAAAACGGTAGAGGCATCTAAGAAGTGGCTTGATGAGATGGACTATTAAAAATTTTTCATAAGAGGGAGAATAAGATGGCAATTAGAGGAGTTCATACAGCTGACCTACATTTTGGAGTGACAACTTATAGCCGTGAAACTCCAGACGGACTTGGTTCACGAGTACATGATTTTTTCAAAACATTTGACAGAATACTGCAGTTTGTGCGGGAAAATAGCATTGATCTTTTACTTATAACTGGTGATATTTTTAAAGACAGAGAACCAAACTCTACACTGAGGAATATGTTTTACAAGAGGATTGTGGATATCTCAAAAGAAGGTGTTTTGGTCATAATAATTCCAGGGAATCATGATATGCATCCATTTGAGACAAAAGACCATTCTATAAAGGTCTTTGAAATATTCGACCAACCAAACATTGTTGTAATGGACAAACCTTTTGAAGTCAAAGAATTTGAAATAAAAGATGAAAAGCTCCGTATTGTGGCTGTGCCATACCTTTATCTGGAAAGGTTTGTGGATGAGACATTTCCTCAAAACACAGAAGAGCTTGATTTGGTAACAGCGAACTTTTTTAATAGAAAACTTGGCCATATTTTAGACTCTTTAGAAGACAATATTCCAACAATCCTTGCAGGGCATTTTACTGTAATAGAGGCACAGATTGGCAGTGAGAGGTCAATTATGCTTGGCAAAGATATAAAAGTGCCTCTTTCTTGCCTTTTAAACCCAAAGTTAAAGTTTGTTGCGCTGGGTCACATTCACAAACCTCAAATTTTGTATGCGGCAAACCCTACTGTGTTGTATTGTGGTTCTCCTGATAGAATAGATTTTTCTGAAGCAAACGACAGCAAGGGATTTGTTGTGTTTGAAATAGATAAAGATAGCTTCAGGTTTGAGTTTCAACCTGTTAAGGTAAGACCTTTTTGCCAGTTAGAAGTTGATGTGTTTGAAAACGAGATAGAAAATCTTACTAAAAAGCTACTTGACACAATAGAAGAGAAAATAAAAATGTTTGAGCAAAATACTTTAAGTAGTATACAGGTTTCAGTTGTAAAACTTATAATAAAAACTCAGAGTTTGATAAAAGAAAAAATTGACATTGGGCTTATTGAAAGGTTTTTGAGAGACAGATGTTTTGTTTTAGCGCCTATTGAAGTTGAAGTAGTTGATTCAAAGAAAGATTTTAGAATTGCTGAGGTTGACGAGAAGTCAGATCCTGTTTATGCCTTTGAAAAATTTTTATCAGCAAATAAAAAATACACTGGTATAGAAAATAAAGATAAAGTTATATCAGAATTCAAAAAGCTTTTGTATGAAGTGCAGGAAAATGAAAGTAAATAAAGAGGTGGGATGAAATTTGAGACCTCTTTTTTTGAGGATCGAAAATTTTAAATCATACAAGAATACTCAGAACGAGATTGATTTTAGCAATATAAAAGTTGCTTGTATCATAGGTAAAAATGGCAATGGGAAATCTTCTATTGCTGAGGCAATTGCCTGGGCGCTTTTTGGCGAGTTTGAAAGACTTCAGACGGGAAAACGTGGAAAAGTTGCAGAAACAGAGTACATAAACTCACATAGGGATTACATGCAGGTTGAATTTGAATTCGAATTGAATAAGACCATATATAAAGTTGTGAGAAGACTTGATAGGAAAGGAAAAAAGTATCTTTCACTCTTTGTTAGGAAAGGAGACAGTCTCATTCCTATAAATGAAGCAACTTACACGCAGACTCAAGTAAAGCTTCAGAATATTTTAGGAATAGATTTTAATGTCTTTTTACATTCAGCATATCTTTCTCAAAAGCGAACAGAAGATTTTTTGCTGTCTTCACCAGAGGACAGGCGTGAAGTTCTTGCAAAGATACTGAACCTAAGTATATATGACAGGATAAACGAACTTGCAAAAGAAAAACGAAAAGAAGTAAAGGCTTTGCTGGATATAAAAAACAAGGAAATAGAGGAAGAAAATAAGATTTTGTCAGAGGAAGAGTCTATAAAATCTTTGGTAGCTGATTTGGAGAAGAGAAGAACAGAAATAGAAGCTGAATTAAACTGTTTGAGAAATAGACTAAATGCCCTTATTTCGCAGAGATCTGAAATAGAACAAAAACTTGGTTTATTGAGTCAGAAAAAGAATGAAATGATAGAACTTCAGAGAAAAGCTGAGGAGATAAGGTATAAGGTTGAAGTTTCTAAAAAAGAGCTTTTGAAGATTGAAGAAAAGTTAAAGGATGAAGAAAAGATAACTGCTATGGTTAAAGATTACGAGATGATAAAAGAAAAGGTTGAGCTATTGAGGAAGGATTATGAAATGTATCTTGAGCTCAAAAATAAAATTGTACTGTGTGAAAGGGATATAAAAAACAAAATAGATCAGAAAAAGATATTTGAAAAGAATATTGAAGAGAGTAATTTCCAGCTGAATAAAGAAACTTCTGAGATTTCAAAGTATGAGGAAGAGATAAAAAAAGTGGAGGTAGAAATTTCGAAGGTCGAAAATGAGCTGGAAAAAGTAAAACAGTATAAACAGGAACAAGATAAAAAAAGAGAGGAAATTGTAAAATATGAAAAATTGTTAGAAGTAGTGGAGAACAAATTAAAAGATCTTGCTTCAAGTTACAGACTCATAGAGGCAAATCAGGGAAGGTGTCCAGTATGCTTGCGCCAAATTAATGGCGAGGAAGAAAAAGAGCATATAAAAAATGAAATTGCAACCCAAGGAAAAGAATTTAAACTAAGAAGAGACAGTTTGACCCAAAAACTTGAAATTCTGAGAAGAGAGTTTTCTGAGCTTGAAGAAAAGATAAAAAATGAAGAAGTTCTAAGGACAAGAGAAAAAAAGCTTCATGGAATGTTTGAAAACCTGAAGGCTAAGGTTGGTCAAAAAACACAAAACATTGCTAATCTACAAAATTCAATAACTCAGCTAATCCAAAGTATAAAGCTTTGTGAGGAGGAAATAGCAAGGTTAAAAGATACGATGACAAACCTAAAAAGAGAAATTTCCATTTTGAACTTTGACGAGAATTACTACACCCAGCTTTTGCAGAAAGAAAAAGAACTTGAAATATATCAGAGACTCTTTAGCGATCTTACTGTAAACAAGGTGAAAGCTGAGAATTTAAAAAAGGAGATTTTTGAGTACCAAGAACAGGAAAAAGAGATTTTGAAAAAGGTTGAGGATTTAAAGCAGGAGATAGCAAATTTATCTACTTTTGCACATGCTTTGATGCTTGAAAAGGTAAAGTCAGATATTCTGAGCTGTGAAAATAAAATAAAAAATCTTCAAGAAAATCTTAATTCTGTTTTAAAAGAATTGGGAATCCTTGAGCAGAAGCTAAATCAGATTGAAGAGGCAAAAAAGAATTTATTGAAGCTTGAAAGTGAAATAGAAGAGATGAAAAGAAAGATTGAAATATATGACATAATAATTGATATCACCGGACCAGATGGAATAAAAAACGAGATAATTGCAAATACTTTGCCACAAATAAAAGATGAAGCAAATGGACTTTTAAAAATTCTGACAAACGGTGCATTTTCAATAGATTTTAAAACTCAAAGAGAAACAGCATCTGGCAAAACAATAGAAACACTTCAAATAGAAATTTCTGATGTAAATGGTACAAGAAACTATGAACTTTTTTCAGGTGGCGAACTTTTTAGAATAAATTTTGCGATCAGAATTGCTCTTTCAAAGGTACTGCTTAAAAGATCAGGCGCTTCCATCAGAATGCTAATTTTGGACGAAGGATTTGGATCTCAAGATGAAGAGGGAAAAGACCACATTGTTGAGTGCCTGAATAGAATTAAAAACCAGTTTGACACTATACTTGTAATAACCCACATTGAGGACTTAATGGATGCATTTGACCAACGAATTATTGTTAAAAAAGATATAGAAGGGTCTAAAATTTTTGTTGTATAATATTAAAGTATTTTTTGAGAGAAAATTAAATGTTGAATAAGGAGGTAAACTTTGATGGCAAAGAATAGGTTTCCTGGACTTGGTGGTGGTTTTAATATAAATCAGCTTCAAAAACAGGCAAAAAAGATGCAAGAGGAAATAGAAAAGTTACAAGAGGAATTAAATCAAAGGGAAATTGAGGTTAGTAGCGGCGGTGGCGCTGTTAAGGTTGTTATTAATGGGAAAAAAGAGATAAAAAGTATCCAAATATTACCAGAAGTTATTGACCCGGAAGATGTGGAAACTTTGCAGGATTTGATAGTTGCATGTGTAAATGAAGCTATAAGAAAAGTTGATAAGATGGTTGAAGAAGAAATGCAAAAAGTTGCGGGATTTGGTATTCCAGGCCTTTTTTAGAACGAGGTTGAGAGGAAGATGCAGCAAAAGGAAAATATTATATCAAAACTTATCCAGCAGCTTGAAAAACTTCCGGGAATTGGGCAGAAAACTGCCCAGAGGCTTGCATTTCATATCATTAATATGAAAACTGAAGATGTCAAAGCACTTGCTGATGCTATTTTAAGTGCTAAAATCAGCACAAAACTTTGCAAGGTGTGCTGTAACTTTACAGAAGATGAAGTATGTCCAATATGTAAAGACGAGAAAAGAGATAGAAGTATTATATGTGTTGTTGAAGAGCCGCAGGATGTTGCAGCGCTTGAACGAGTGAAGGAATATAAAGGACTATATCATGTACTTCACGGTGCGATATCCCCGCTTAAAGGTAAATACCCTGAACAGCTTACGATTGATGTTTTAATTAAGAGACTTTCTGACCCACAAGTCAAGGAGGTTATAATTGCTACAAATCCAGACGTTGATGGTGAAGCAACTGCCTCATACTTAGCAAGGCTAATAAAACCAATGGGTATCAAGGTTACAAGAATTGCCAGAGGAATTCCAGTTGGTGGTGACATTGAGTACGCCGATGAGGTTACAATTCTCAAAGCAATAGAAGGAAGAAGAGAAATTTAGTAGTATATTAAATAAAATATTGGCGCATAATATGTAATAAAGAAGTTTTATGATTGAGGGTAAATGTTAGTTTAAGATGAAAATGGATATTTTAAATGTTGTTACAAACCAATTTGCAAATAAACTTAGCAAAGAAGTAGATGACCAAAAAAGAAATGACTATGAATCGTTACTTAATTATGTAAAAGGGTTACTTGCCTCAGCAAACACTATTTTTAATTTTGCTTCTGACCAAGATCTTATAGAAATAGCCATCTATCAACAAATTCTTGCTGAAAAATGGTTAAACTACCTGTATAAAGTTCTCAAGCAGAACCCTCATTAAAAAAGAGGGTTCTTTTTATTTTTGGTTTCACATAAATTTATATATTAGAAAAGTAAACTCTGAGGTAATCTATATATGAAACTTTTTGATTTAGTTGTAAGATTTATTCTTACTGCATCTTTTATCATCCTTTTTAATTTAATTTGCCAACCATATGGTCTTCATATTGGGTTTAATACAATAAACCTTGCAATTGGAACTTTAATAGGATTTGCCGGTTTTGCTCTCCTTTTTATTTTGGCTCTTCTTTTTAGGTAAAAAAGTATATTCAGGAAGTTTTATAAATTCTTTCTTTTCCAATACACCAATTAAATAGCCTAACCAGGATGAAACAGGCAAAAATAAAGATGTTATCCAGTAAGTTATTATTATTACATTGACTGAATTTTTAGCTTTTGCAATCTCATCTGCATATGAATATACTCCAATAAAAGGGGAATTCCAAAGTCTGAACGTCACATTTGCCCAGTGAGTATTTAAAAAACCCTTATTATTCAGAGAAACATAATTTGTTGCCAGTATAGCTAAGACAATCGTGGGAAGTGAAGCTATAGCTATAGCTACAACAGCTTCTAAAAGAGACAGTGCATCTCTTTTTTTTGCATGAAACCTGCCACTCGAAAAATTTCCATACAAATAGATAAGACAGATAAATATGCCACTTATAAGCTGTGAAGTTACTCCCCTGAAAACCGAAAAATATAGGTACATGAAGGCTATAAATATTACAGTTGTTAGAAAGTGGTTTTTTATAATATGAAAGCTGTATAGAAATATCTTTTTAGTCTTCATTTTGTATTTAAAAAACCTCCTAAGGTTTTAGTTTATTTCATTCTCTAATTATATCAAAGTTTGCAATTGAAATAAATTAGATATATACTTTTTCTATATAAAAAATCAAAAGGAGTGGAAATGCATTTTGGCAGTTCTTGTGACAGGTGGTGCTGGTTTTATAGGGTCGCATATTGTCGACAAACTCATTGAAAGAGGGTATGACGTATGCGTTGTTGATAGTCTTCTCTCCGGCAACGTTTGTAATATAAATCAAAAGGCCAAGTTCTATCAACTTGATATCCGAGACAATTTAGAAAAAGTATTTGAAGAAAATGAAATTGAATATTGTGTACATCAGGCGGCTCAGGTGAGCGTTGCTAAGTCTATGGAAGATTCTTACCTTGATTGCAGTATAAATGTCTTGGGCACAGTTAATCTTCTTGATTATTGCATAAAATACAAAGTGAAAAAATTTATTTTTGCATCATCTGCAGCGGTTTATGGAGAACCCAAATATATTCCAATTGATGAAAATCATCCATTAAGACCTGAATCTTTTTATGGTTTGTCTAAACTTACTTCAGAAGAGTACGTCAAGATGTTTGCCCACAAATTTCATTTTGAGTATGTTATATTCAGATACTCGAATGTCTATGGACCACGGCAAGATCCGTTTGGAGAAGGAGGAGTTGTCTCGATTTTTTGTGAGCGTATGTTGGGTGGCAAAGAGGTAATCATATTTGGAGATGGAAATCAGACAAGAGACTTTATATATGTTGAAGATGTTGCAGAAGCAAACCGTATTGCACTGGAAAGTTCTGTGTCAGGAACATTTAATTTAAGTACTGGTAAAAATGTATCGGTAAATGAACTATTTGAGATTATTTCTGGATTGACAGGATACAAAAGGGCTCCAGTTTATCAGTCAAAACGGCCCGGCGATATTGTACACAGTTGTCTTTCAAATCATCTTTTAAAGAATGTATTAGAGTTTTCGCCACAATTTTCACTTTTGGAAGGATTGAAAAAGACAGTTGAATATTTTATGGCTAAATCTGTTTAATAACTTTTTATATAGGGTATTATTATATCATAACGTTTAATAATTTATAAATGTTATGAAAAAGGGGTTGTTTAAAATATGATAAAAAGAGGCTTTAGATATCAGACAGGCGAAATTGATGAGGTTGCAAAACTTTTAAAAGAGGGGAATATCCCTGAGATTGATATTGATTTTGAATATGAGATTAAAGAAGTCATTAACGACCTTAACAGCTATGGGTTTGAGGTTGCTGAGGGGGATGCTTATGACTATGATGCAGTTGATAAGATAGAACATCCAGATTTTATGTTCAGATTAAAGATGGTTGAAAAATCTACAGGCAATATTTGTTATTTGGACTTTTACGAAGGGCCAAAGGACCAAGAAGATGGTTATGATGAAATCTGGTGGGGATAATATATTGTAGATGAATTTGAGTGTTGACATGTGCCAATTTTTGTATTACAATAATCTATATTTAGAAAAGAGGTGAATTTATTATGGATATGTTTGCAGACAATGTAGTAACATTGGTAGATGAGGAAGGAAGAGAAATATCATTTGAGATGCTTGATAAAGTCAATTACAATGGTAATGACTATATAGTACTTCTTCCTTTAGAAGAAATGGAGAAAGAAGACGAAGAGGCTGAGGTTGTAATTCTCAGAATCGAAGACAGAGATGGTGAAGAGGTATATGTGGGTGTAGAGGACGAAGAGGAGCTTGAAAACGTATTTGAAATATTCCAGTCCAGATTTGATGATGAAGACTTTGACATTTATGATGAAGATGAAGAGTAACCGTAAAAATAAAGCACGACCAATTTTTAAGGTCGTGCTTTATTTTTTCTCTCTCAATTTGTGGTATAATGGAATTAATTAAATAAAGTTATTAAAAGAAGGTGACAAATTAATGAGAAGACTTATCAAAAAAGCAATTATTCCTGCAGCGGGACTTGGAACAAGGTTTTTACCAGCAACAAAGGCACAGCCAAAAGAGATGCTTCCTATTGTGGACAAGCCAACAATTCAATACATAGTTGAAGAAGCGTTAGAATCGGGGATAGAGAGCATTTTAATTGTCACAGGGCGTGGCAAAAGAGCAATTGAAGACCATTTTGACAAGTCTTTTGAGCTTGAAGTTGCACTTGAAAACAAAAAGGATTTTGATAATCTTCAATTGATAAGAAAGATAGCAGATTACAATGTTCATTACATACGACAAAAAGAGCCGAGAGGACTTGGTGATGCAGTATACTGTGCAAGACTTTTTATTGATAATGAACCTTTTGCAGTCCTGCTAGGGGATGATATTATTATTTCTGAAAAGCCATGTTTAAAACAGCTAATAGAGGTGTATGAAGAGTACAGGACAACCATTTTGGGTGTGCAAAAGGTACCAAGAGATGATGTTAGCAAGTACGGAATTGTTGCAGGGAAACAAATAGAAGATAGAATCTATAAGGTAAAAGACCTTGTGGAAAAGCCAAAAAAGGAAGAAGCACCTTCGAATATTGCTGTGCTTGGAAGATATATCATCACTCCTGAGATATTAAATATCTTGGAACACACAAAAGAAGGTGTTGGTGGAGAAGTACAGTTGACAGATGCCTTAAGAGAGCTTTCAAAAAAAGAAGCTATGTATGCTTATGAGTTTGAAGGAAAAAGATATGATGTGGGCAATAAACTTGGATTTTTGCAAGCAACAGTCGAGATTGCTCTTTCAAGAGAGGACATTGGTAAAGATTTTTACAACTATCTTGTTACTCTTGTAAATGCTAAGAATTATAAAGAAAAATTAAATGAGTTAGAAAAGCTTTAAGATAAGTTTTTTGGCCACTTCTAGATGGTGGCTTTTTTGTTATTGAAAATTAAGTCATATTTATATATAATATTGGCATAAGAATTTAATACCTGATATTAATATCAAATATTAAATTATGGTGATAAAATTATGGCAAAGCTATCAAGGAAAGAAAGGCACAGACTTTTACTTCAAAGAATAAAAGAAAATCCTTTTATAACAGATGAGGAATTAGCTAGTGAATTTGGATGTTCGGTCCAGACAATAAGGCTTGACAGGGCAATTTTGGATATTAAAGAAGTCCGAGAGAGAATAAAGGAAATGGCGAAAGAAAGTATATCTAAGCTCAAGACAATCTCACCGCGAGATGTTGTGGGTGAGATTATTGACATAGATCTTGAAAATTTTGCTATTGCAACATTTGAGCCAGAGCTGTGGATGACCTTTACCAATAGTAATATGGTCAAAGGCCAGTACATCTATGCTTTTGCTGAGTCGGTTGCCATGTCTGTTATTGATGCAAAAGCAGCATTGATTGGAGTGGCAAATATAAAGTATAAAACACCAGTTTTTGCAAATGATAGGCTTGTTGCAAGAGCTGAGCTGAAAAAGAAAAGAAATAATAAATATATAGTATGGGTATTCATCAAGAGAAATAATGAAGAGGTTTTTAGGGGTAAATTTATACTTGTTGCATTGAATGAAGAGACAGTAGAAAAATAGGAGTGTAGTAAAACATGAGAATTGGCATTGATGCAATGGGTGGTGACAACGCACCACATGCAGTTATAGAGGGCGTTGCACTCTATTTAAATCAAAATCAGGATGACGAAGTGGTAATTTTTGGCGACAGAAGCATTATTGAAAAAGAATGTGCTCAAAAGGTGCAGTTTCTGGATAAAGTGGAGATAATAGATTGCAAAGAAAAGATAGAATTTGAAGATGAGCCAGTAAAAGCAATAAGGCAAAAGAAAGACTCTTCTATTGTAGTGGGTTTGCAGTACTTGAAAGAAGGCAAGGTTGATGCTTTTGTATCAGCAGGAAGCACTGGTGCTTTGATGGCAGGTGGACTTTTGATTGTTGGAAGAATCAAAGGGATAGATAGGCCTGCCTTGACAACCCGGCTTCCTTATAAAGACGGGCAATACCTTTTAATTGATGTTGGTTCAAACACAGATTGCAGACCAATAAATATTTTGCAGTTTGCTCAAATGGCAACAGTGTATGTAAGTAAGGTACTTGGCAAGAAAAACCCGACAGTCGGGCTTTTGAATATAGGTACAGAAGAAAATAAAGGCAATGACCTTTCAAAACAGTCATATGATCTTTTAAAAAGTGCAAAGAATATTAACTTTGTAGGAAATGTTGAGGCAAGAAGCTTGCCATTTTCACCACCTGATATAGTTGTGTGTGATGGATTTGTTGGCAATATAGTTTTGAAGCTTACAGAGGGAATGGGACTTTTGTTTTTTGATATCTTAAAAGATATTGCAAAATCAAGTTTTAGGTCAAAAATTGGTGGACTTTTGTTAAAGCCATACCTCAAAAGATTAAAAGGTAAATACGATTATAAGGAAGTAGGAGGAGCTCCTCTTTTGGGGATAGATGGGATAATAGTAAAGTGTCATGGTGCATCAGACAGCCAGGCAATTTTCAGCGGAATACATCAAGCAAAGTCTTTTTATAAGAATAATGTATTAGCATTACTTAAAGAAGAAATCACAGCCGAAAGCGAGGTCTAAAGAATGAAACAAAATGTCAGAATTCTTTCGACAGGAAGATTTGTCCCTGAGAGAATTTTAACCAACCATGATTTGGAGAAGATAGTTGAGACATCTGATGAATGGATAACCCAGCGAACAGGTATAAAAGAAAGAAGGGTAGTTGACGGAAAACTTTCTACAACCGACTTAGCAGTCCAAGCGGCAAGAAATGCTATGCAAAAGGCAGGGATTTTACCAGATGAGGTTGACCTTGTAGTTGTTGCAACAGTAACTCCTGAGATGTTTTTTCCTTCAACAGCGTGCCTTGTCCAAAAAGAGTTAAAACTTAAAAATGCGTTTGCTTTTGACATATCCGCAGCATGTTCAGGTTTTATTTATGGTATGGCAATTGCTACTCAATTTATTCAAAACGGGTTTTGCAAAACAGCTCTCGTTATAGGTGCTGAAGCACTCTCTAAGATAACTAATTGGTCTGACAGGTCCACATGTGTGCTTTTTGGTGATGGGGCAGGTGCTGCTATTTTAACAGCTTCAAGCGAAGAAGGTATTTTAGGGTTTGAGCTTGGAAGTGATGGGGAAAACGGGCTTTTACTTTACTGTCATGCGTTTGGGCTCAGTGATTTGAGCTATTCTCAATACAAAGACACGCCAAACTTCAGAAAAATCTATATGGACGGGAATGAAGTTTATAAGTTTGCTGTTAAAATAATGCCATACGCAGTTGAAAAAGTTTTGGAAAAGGTTGGTCTATCTTCTTCAGATATTGATGTTTTCATACCCCATCAAGCAAATATAAGGATAATCGAAAGTGCTGCAAAAAGGCTAAAAATTCCAATGGAAAAGGTGTTTGTTAATCTGCACAAATATGGTAATACATCTGCTGCATCAATCCCAATTGCACTTGATGAGGCAATAGAAGAAGGAAAGATAAAAAAAGGTGACAAGATTGTACTTGTTGGATTCGGTGGAGGTCTTACATGGGCAGCTTGTGCTGTTAAATGGATATAGAAAGGAGAGATATAAAAAGTGGGAAAGTTAGCAGTTATGTTTCCTGGTCAAGGGGCGCAATTTGTTAGCATGGGTTATGATTTTTATCAAAATTTTGATGCTTCTAAAATGATTTTTGATTTAGCAAATGAAGCTTTGGATTTTGATTTGAAAAATATTGTTTTCAATGGTCCTGAAGAGGAACTGAAACTTACAAGAATTACTCAGCCTGCAATTCTTACAACCTCAGTTGCAATATACGAAGCTGTGAAAGACAGACTGGAACCTAATGCTGTATTTGGCCAAAGCTTAGGAGAGTACTCTGCGCTTGTTGTATCTGGTTGTATTGATTTTAAAACTGCAGTGTGGCTTGTTTCAAAAAGAGGAGAATATATGCAAAATGAGGTGCCTGAAGGTATAGGGGCAATGGCGGCTGTTTTGGGTTTGTCAGTAGAAGATGTGAAAGAAGTTTGTAGAATAGCAAACGAGAAGGGAGTTGTTGAAATTTCAAACATTAATTCTCCTGAACAGACAGTGATTTCAGGAGAAAAACAAGCTGTGTATTTTGCAATGGAGATTGCAAAGCAAAAGGGAGCAAAAAGATGTGTGGAACTTAACGTTTCTGCCCCGTTTCACAGCAGTCTTATTAAGGGTGCAGGAGAGAAGCTGAAGAGACACTTATTAGAAATTGACATAAAAGAACCTCAAATCCCAGTCGTATCAAATGTTACAGCAGATTATATGAAAAAAGAAAATATTGTAGACCTTTTAGAAAGACAGGTTTATACTACTGTAAACTTCCTTGGATGTGTAAACAGGCTTTTGGAAGATGGGTTTGATACATTTGTAGAGATAGGACCTGGAACCACTTTAAGTGGTCTTGTAAAAAAGATAAAAAAGGATGTTAAAATTATAAGCATTAACAAGGTTGATGATATGAATAATCTTTAACTTGCCATTCATAAGATTTTGTTATAGGAGGATTTTAAATTATGGAACTTTTGAAAGATAAAGTGGCGCTCATCACAGGAGCTTCAAGAGGAATTGGAAAAGCAATTGCCTTAAAATTTGCTCAAAATGGAGCAAATGTAATTATTAACTACTCGTCAAGTCAGTCCCAAGCAGAAAGTTTGAAAGAAGAAATAGAAAAAATAGGAACAAAAGCGATAATGATAAAATGTGATGTTTCAAATCCAGATGAGGTAAATCAGATGTTTTCACAAGCGGAAAAAGAGTTTGGAAAGATCGATATACTTGTTAACAACGCAGGGGTTACAAAAGATGCTCTAATTCTTAGAATGAATGAGGAGGATTTTGACAAAGTTATTGCGATAAACCTAAAAGGAGCGTTTTTGTGCGCAAGAGCAGCTGCCAAGATTATGGTAAAACAGCGGTTTGGTAATATAATTAATATATCATCTGTTGTAGGAATTGCAGGCAATATGGGACAGGCAAATTATGCAGCGTCAAAAGCTGGAATAATAGGTCTTACGAAGTCGCTGGCAAAAGAACTTGCATCCCGAAATATCAGGGTAAACGCAATAGCCCCTGGTTTTATCAAAACTGATATGACAGAGGTTTTAAGTGACAAGATAAAAGAAAGTATGCTTTCTTCCATCCCACTTGGTCGTTTTGGTGAGGCTGATGAGGTGGCAAATGTAGCACTTTTTCTTGCCTCAAACCTTTCATCCTATATTACTGGGCAAGTTATTGTTGTTGACGGTGGGATGATTATGTAATAATATTCTTAAGTAGAGCGATTATAAAAAATACAAAATTTTTGGAGGTGTTTTTTGTGAACAGTGAAATTTTTGAAAAGGTAAAAAAGATTATAGCAGACAAACTCGATATTGAAGAAGACAAGATAACACCTGAGTCTTCCTTTTTAGATGACCTTGGTGCAGATTCGCTGGACATTGTTGAGCTTATCATGGAGCTTGAGGAAGAGTTTGGTATTGAAATTCCAGATGAGGATGCAGAGAAAATTAGAACAGTAGCAGATGCAGTAAAATATATTGAAGAGCATCAATAAAGAATGCTTGCCCCTGCTTTTAAAGTTTAAAAGCAGGGGTAAAGTATTCAACTTTTAAGTGTTTAGGAGGTAAACTTGAATGAAAAGAAGAGTTGTGATAACTGGACTGGGAGTTATATCCTCTTTAGGATTTGATATAGATACATTTTGGAATTCTATTAAAAATGGGAAAAATGGTATTAAGGTTGTTGAGAGATTTGACATTTCAAATTTTCCTACAAGGGTTGCTGCAGAGATTGTAAACTTTGACCCAACAAATTACATAGACAAAAAAGAAGCACGAAGAATGGACAGGTTCACACACTTTGCTTTAGCAGCAACAAAACTTGCAATTGAAGATAGCAATCTCAATTTAGAAAATATTGACAAGACAAAAGTTGGTGTGGTAATAGGAAGTGGCATTGGGGGAATTGAGACATTAGAGGAACAAGCAAATATCTTGAGAGAAAAAGGACCATCGAGGGTAAGTCCGTTCTTTGTTCCAATGATGATAGCAAATATTGCAGCAGGACATATTGCAATAACGTATGGGTTCAAAGGTATAAATGAGACAATTGTCACAGCATGTGCATCTTCTGCACATGCAATTGGAGAGGCATTTAGAATGATTCAGCAAGACTATGCTGATGTGATTGTCACTGGCGGGTCTGAGGCGGCAATCACCCCACTTTCGTTTGCAGGTTTTTGTGCTATGAAAGCAATGTCAACAAACCCTGATCCAAATTCAGCTTGCAGACCATTTGATAAAGACAGGGACGGTTTTGTAATGGGCGAAGGTGGAGCGATACTTATCTTAGAAGAGCTTGAACATGCGAAAAAGCGAGGAGCTAAAATATATGCTGAGGTTGTTGGATATGGTGCATCAGATGATGCATATCACATTACAGCGCCTGACCCAGAAGGAGAAGGGCCTATGCTTGCAATGCAAAAAGCAATAAAAGATGCGGGAATTGAACCGGAAAAGATAGATTATATAAACGCCCATGGTACTTCCACACCTTATAATGATAAATACGAAACACTTGCAATTAAGAAGTTGTTTGGAGAACATGCATATAAACTTTCAATAAGCTCCACAAAGTCTATGACAGGGCACTGGCTTGGCGCTGCTGGGGCAGTGGAAACGTTAATAACTACATTGGCAATATATAATCAATATGTTCCACCCACAATTAACTATGCAACCAAAGATGAAGAGTGCGATTTGGATTATACTGTTAATCAAGGTAAAGAAAGGCCTATAGAATATGCTATGACAAACTCTTTCGGTTTTGGAGGTCACAATGCTGTTCTTGTTCTAAAGAAGTACCGAGAATAAAAAATAATGCCCCAATTTTAAATAAAAAAATTGGGGCATTTTGTATTTGTTGACATAAAGATTTTTTAAGAAAGGAGAGGCATGGATATTAAAATGGAAGAAATTGAAAACGCTTTGGGATATAAATTTAAGGATAAAAATCTATTGAAACTTGCGCTTACTCATAAATCAGCAACACATAGTAACAAAAACTGCTATGAGAGACTTGAATTTCTTGGTGATGCAGCTTTAGAACTTGTTGTGAGCAAATATTTGTTTGTCAATTTTCCTGACCTTTCGGAAGGTGAACTTACCAATATAAGATCTGCAGTTGTGTGCAGTCAGACATTATCAGATGTTGCAGAAAAACTGAGTATCAAAAATCATATAATTTTTGGAAAACGTGAAAAAATGGAAAAATTTAATGAGAACAAATTTATTTTAGCAGATGTGGTTGAAGCTATTTTTGGAGCAATTTTTATTGAATCTGGATTTGATAAGCTTGAGAAGATTATTGTTAATCTGCTTAAACCTTACATTCAAAAAGCTATATCAGGTAAGCTTTTTTACGATTACAAGACAAAACTTCAAGAGATTATGCAAAGAGAAGGGCAAAAAGAGATTGCATACAAAGATTATGAAATAATTGAAAAGAAATATTTTAAGTCAGAGCTTTTCGTTGATGATAAAAAGGTTTCTGAAGGATATGGCTCTTCTAAAAAAGAAGCTCAGCAGGATGCAGCGTATAAATTCTTGCTTAAAATGGGGGAACAAGAGGAATGAAATATAGGATTTTACCCATATTTATTCCTCAGTATGCCTGTCCTTTTAACTGTATATTTTGCAATCAAAAAACAATATCTGGAGAAAAAGAAGAGGTAAGTTTGGACAGAATAAAAAGGCAGATTGAACAAGGATTGAAAATTAATTTGGATGAGGAGGTTGAACTTGCATATTATGGTGGCAATTTTACTGCCATCGATATAGATTTTCAAAAAAAATTGCTTGAACTTGCTAGTAATTTTAAAAGAATAAAAAGTATTCGTATTTCCACAAGACCTGACTATATTGATGAGGAGAGATTAAGATTATTAAAACTTTACAACGTGAAAACAATAGAACTTGGAATCCAAAGCATGTTTGACCATGTTTTAAATGCATGTGCAAGAGGACACACAACTGAGCATAGCAAAAATGCAATGGAAATGATAAAAAGGTTTGGGTTTTTACTTGGAGTTCAAGTTATGGTAGGGCTTCCAAAATCAGCATATGAGATGGACATTGAAACAGCAAAGATATTGACCAGTTTTTCGCCAGACATTGCAAGAATTTATCCAACTCTTGTCATAGAAGGTACTTATCTTGCAAAGATGTACCAAAGAGGAGAATATAAGCCTCTTTCTTTAAATGAGGCAGTAGAAAGATGTAGCCATATAAAGTATATATTTATAGAAAATGGTATTAATGTTATTAGAGTTGGGCTTCAGCCAACAGAAGAGATAAATTACGATGCAAAAGTTTTAGCAGGACCTTTTCATCCTTCGTTTGGTGAGCTTGTAGACTCAGAGATAATATTCAGTATGGTTGCCCAAAAATTACAAAAGCAAAAATTTTCTAAAGTTTTGTTTGTAGTACATTCTAAGAACTACTCGAAATTTGTGGGACAGAAAAAAAGTAATATTAGAAGGTTTAAGCAGCACTTTTCTCATGCTGAAATTGAGGTTTTATGTAGCAACGAAGAGGTTGATAAGATAAAGATAATTACAGAATCTATGGAGACTGTAATTGATATTAGCAGACTTTGAAGGTATTTAACATAGATTTAACATTCATTTTAATTTGATTTAACATTAGTTATGTAAAATTGTAATATACAAAAAGCATAAGGGTAAAAATAATATGTAAAAATTATAGTGGGGAGTGAAAAGATGTTCAAAAAATCTTTTGTCCTTGTGATTATATTATCTCTTTTGAGTATTCTTCTTTTTGGATGCAAAAACGTAGGAAGTGAGGCTCAGAAATCTAAAAATTCGATTACAGTTGCAGGTTCAACCTCTGTTCAGCCATTGGCAGATGATTTGGCAAAGGCGTTTATGGAAAAACATCCTGATATCAAAATTGAGGTCCAAGGCGGGGGTTCTGGTGTTGGGATAAAATCAGCAAGAGACGGAGTTGCTGATATTGGTACCTCTTCAAGAGAGTTGAAACCAGAAGAAAAAGGTCTTCATGAATATAAAATAGCAATAGATGGTATTGCAGTTGTTGTGCATCCTACAAATCCTATCGAAAATCTTACAATAAAACAGATAAAAGACATATATACAGGTAAAATAAAAAATTGGAAGGATATTGGTGGCAAAGATGCACAAATTGTTGTTGTAACACGAGAAGAGGGGTCTGGAACACGTGGTGCATTTGAAGAACTTGTGATGGGTGGTAGTTCAATTTCTGATTCTGCAGTTGTTCAGCCATCGACAGGTGCAGTAAAACAATCTGTTTCGCAAGATCCTAATGCAATAGGATATATCTCAATGGGTGTGTTGGATTCAAGCGTAAAAGCTGTAAAAATAGAGGGAGTGGAAGCTACAGAGGATAATGTAAAAAGTGGCAAGTATAAGCTTCAAAGGCCATTTTTATTTTTGACAAAGGATGAACCCCAGGGACTTGTAAAAGAATTTATTGATTTTGCATTGAGTAATGAAGGGCAGACTATTGTAGAAAAGTATCATTATATCAAAGTAAGATAATATTTTACTGTAATGGGGTGTAGGATTTATTATGCCTAAAAGAAAAAGTGCTATAGAGATTATTCTGTTTGTAGCTGCAGCAATTTCAGTAATTTCTGTTTTGCTTATAACAGTTTTTATTTTCAAAGAAGGTTTTATGATCATAAAAGAATATGGACTTTGGAATTTTATCTTAGGTAAAAAATGGGCACCTTTGAGTGGCAAATTTGGAATTTTTCCTATGATTTTGGGTTCGATTTATGTTACTTTGGGGTCAATTATTATAGGTGTGCCAATTGGAATTGCAACGGCAATATTTTTGGGTGAACTTGTAAATGAAAAGGTATCAAGGCTTATAAGACCATTTATTGAGCTATTAGCAGGAATTCCTTCTGTGATTTACGGCTTTTATGGTCTTGTTGTTGTGGTCCCATTGATAAGAAAATATTTAGGAGGTTCTGGCTTTTCCATTTTGGCATCTTCTATTATTTTGGGGATTATGATTTTACCAACAATTATTAACATCTCAGAAGTGTCAATAAGGTCTGTTCCAAGAGAGTATAAAGAAGGGTCTTTAGCACTTGGTGCTACTCACTGGCAGACAATAAAAGGGGTTATTTTGCCTGCTGCAAAGTCTGGAATTATTGCTTCAATAATTCTTGGCATGGGAAGGGCAATTGGCGAGACTATGGCTGTTATTATGGTAGCAGGGAACAGCCCTAAAATACCAAATAGTATTTTGGATCAGGTAAGAACCTTAACAGGGAATATAGCAATAGAGATGGGTTATGCATCTGGTAAACATGCTCAGGCGCTTTTTGCAACAGGTATTGTTCTTTTTGTAATTATTATGATTTTAAACACCATTGCAAATGTAATTGCAAGAAGAGTTGGTGAAGGGAAATGATAAGAAGAAATAAAGTTATACAGGGTATTGTATTTTCCGTAATAGGACTTTTTACGTTAATAACTATGATAATATTAGTTGTTATAGTATTTCATATCATTTCTAACGGACTTAAAGGTATAAGCTTAAGTTTTATTCTCCAATATCCTGAAGAAATGGGCAAAAGCGGAGGAATATTTCCTGTTATTGTAGGAACTTTGTATGTAACCTTACTTGCAGTCATAATTGCTTCACCTGTAGGGATATTAGCAGCAATTTATTTAACTGAATATGCAAAAAAAGGAAAAGTTGTTGAACTTATAAGATTCGGGACAGAAACATTAGCTGGAATACCTTCTATAATTTATGGGCTTTTTGGATTTGCATTTTTTGTAATTGCACTTGGGTTTAGATGGTCCATTTTATCAGGTGCACTTACGCTTTCGATAATGATTCTGCCTACCATTATACGAACGTCAGAAGAGGCTATAAAAACTGTTCCGATATCATTTAGAGAAGGGAGTCTTGCACTTGGTGCAACAAAGTGGCAGACAATAGCTAAGGTTGTAATTCCTCCTGCAATGCCCGGTATATTGACAGGAGTTATTTTGGGAGTTGGTAGAGCAATAGGTGAGACTGCAGCAGTGCTTTTAACAGCTGGGAGTTCGCTAAATTTCCCCACAAGCATATTCAGTCCAACGCGAACCATGTCTGTTCATCTTTATATTCTTTCTTCCGAAGGGCTTTCAAAATTAAATTCATATGCTACTGCGACATTGCTTATTGTAATTGTATTTATTATAAATACATTTGCTAACATTATAATTCGAAGGTATAACAGAATTTTGGGCAGAGGATGAATAAAAGAAGGAATTTTAAAATGATTGTAGAATTATATATAGTAGAACATTTAGCGTTATAATTAAACAAAGTCATGACAATTTATTCAGGAGGTATAACGTGAGGATGGAAATTCTAAAAGTTGCTGCAAATTCAAAACCACAGAAAGTGGCAGGGGCTCTGACTGCAGTTATAAAGGAAAAAAGAGTGGCTGAACTTCAAGCAGTTGGAGCAGGTGCTGTAAACCAAGCTGTTAAAGCTATTGCGATTGCAAGAGGAAAAGTGGCACCAAATGGTATTGATTTAATTGTTATTCCAGCATTTTCTGAAATTGATATTGACGGCGAAGAGAGAACTGCAATAAAATTTATTGTTCAAGCAAGGTAAAGAAAATCAATGTTTCACAAGTTAGGGCAGGTGGAAAAAACTACCTGCTTTTTTGTTTACTTGTTGTAGAAAATTGGGATGGTGTTTTGAATATCACCTTATTTTTAAACCCATTGTGTTTTTTACTTTAATACCTTTATTCTGTTGTTAAATTTAGAGTATTTACATATCACTTGAAAGCCAGTTGCGGAAATGGTAAAAGATAATAAAATATAACTTTGAATTTTGTGAAAAGTACACATTGATTTTTTTCTTTTTTTTTATTTTAAAGACAAATAAATTACCAAAGAGGTGATATTATTCCATTAAAACTTTAGTATACTAAAATAATATATTTCCGTTTTGTATAACTATTTATATTTCTGCTGAAATTATTAAGAAACATAAGAGTATAACATTAGCAAATTGAAAATGCAATACTTAAGAGCCTAAAATCAAACATGGTATTTTGTGTGGATGGAGGGGATAGACTATGAAAAGAAACATTGCGCTATCTTTAATGCTTATCTGTTTTGTTCTGATAAACTGTTTCAATTGCGTAAAAGTTGAAGCAGCTTACAATAGCTTTGGGGCTGCTTCATATGCAAATATTTGGGCACTAAGCAGAAATTCAAACTACCCTAATTTTGACGCAGATTGCACAAATTTTCCATCTCAAGCAATGCATGAGGGAGGAACTTTGGCCATTTGATAAACAAAATGGTTGGTATTGCGAGAAAGTTCTTTGGTGGTGGAATTGGGGAACAGCTTGGAGTGTAGCTGATGATTTGTACAGATATCTATCAAACTCAGCCAGGGGAACGATTTTAGGTAGATGGAAATATGAGGGGCAAATAGGCTTTAACGATTATAATGATGTACTTCAACCTGGTGATATTCTATTTTATGATTGGAATTCAGATGGAAGATTTGATCATGCTGGTGTTTCTGTAGGTTTAGGGTACGATTCTACTTATGGGAGAACTGGCAATGTTCAAGATCAACACACTTATGATAGATTTCATGCAATTTGGCATTTAAGTCCGTATAACCAAAAACGTACTACAACAACAATAGTTGCAATTCGCCCAAAATAAAAATAGAGAGGTGTTAAAAAATGAAAAGAAAGAAGAAAAGTATAGTTTTAATTATTTCTTTAATTTTAGTTGTAAGCAGTACAATAATAATTGGTATTAGTGTAAAAAGTAATCAACAATTAAATAATGAAAAACAAATAAAGGAGACAATAATAGGTGCTTTAAAGATATACGACCAGGCAAGTATCTTTCCTGCTGAATATGCAAAAGCACCGGACATTAAAATTCCTCAAGAAATTATAAATAAGAAACTGAATGAGGTTGAACAAGCATGTAAAAAGTATTTTAGTAACAAAGCTGGTTGGCTTAATAATAGACTGGAAGTTTACAAGAATGCTGTTGTTGGTTCAGCGTATAGCGATCTTAGATTTGTTGAAGATAAAATGACTGATATAAAATTTTTAGAAATAAAAATCGATGGAGACAAAGCAACAGCTACTGTGGATGTATTTGGTGAAAGCAAATCAATTGGTCTTGCCTTGGATACTGATAAAATACCAACTTCTGAATTGAATGAAATAACCAATGCAAAAGGTTATAAAATGTCACCTGAAGAACAGAAAAGATTTGTCGAGAAAACTGAAAAACTACCTATGAAAATACGTGAGTACAAAATAAAATATGGTATGCGCTACCAATATAGTTTAGAAAAAGAAAACGGAGAGTGGAAAATAATTTCGGAAGACTTTAATTATCTTCCCGGGTATGAGCCATAAAAGTTGCAAGAATGTAATATTTAATCCAAAAATTATGAGGGGCTGTTCAATAAAAATGGACAGTCTCTTTTTAATTTGTATTTTTAAATAATCATTCTGAGCCAGTTGCAATAGTAATATAGAATTGTCCCAATATTTTTGCTAAAATAATTGTTGTTTTAATCTTTATGGGGGAAGATCTGAAATGTACATAAAATGGCTTGAAATCTATGGTTTTAAATCTTTTTGTGAAAAGACAAGGATTGAATTTCAAAAAGGAATTACAGCTATTGTTGGACCTAATGGATGTGGAAAGAGCAATATTACAGATGCAATAAGGTGGGCCTTGGGCGAACAGAGCTTAAAAATTTTGCGTGCAGCAAAACAAGAAGACCTTATTTTTGCCGGCACAGAGAAGAGAAGATCTCAAGGTTTTGCTGAGGTTTCTATATGTTTTGACAACTCAAGCGGGATTCTTCCCATCGATTATCAAGAAGTGGTGATAACAAGAAGGCTCTTTAGAAGTGGTGAGAGTGAGTTTTTTATAAACAAAATTCCTTGTAGATTGAAAGATGTATATGAGATTTTTCTTGACTCTGGTCTTGGGAAAGATGGATATTCTATTATATCCCAAGGTAGAGTTGATGAAATAATAAATGCAAAGCCTGTAGAAAGGTATAGGATTTTTGAAGAAGCGTGTGGGATTACAAAGTATAAGTACAGAAAAGAAGAAACAGAGAGAAAGCTTAAAGCAACAGAGGAGAACATTCAAAGACTTCAGGATATAATGTTTGAACTGAGAACACAACTTGAGGAAATTAAGCCTGATGTAGAAAAAGCAAAAACATATCTGCAAATAAATCAAAAACTCCAGAGATTGAAAAAAGAAAAGTATGTTTATGAGTATAATTTGACTGGCAGAAAATATCATGATTTTCTCATAAAAGAGAAGCAATTAAATGAGGAACTTGAAAAGCTAATACCCTTGAGAAGAGAACTTGAAGAAAGTATAAATCAGAACAAATTGCAAATGGCCCTGCTGACCCAGCAGGTGGAGAAAATAAGACTATCTTATGATGATATAAAAAGTGAACTTACAGAGGCTATTACTCGATTAAAGTTTTTGAAAAAGCAGCTTGAAAGCAAGCAGCAACATACTGACGATTTGTCAAGGCAAATTTTACAGCTTGAGGAGCAAAAAGAGGATTTAAAAAAGAGCATAGAAGAATTACAAAAGAGTCTTTCTAAAAAAGAAGAAGAGCATAGAAGCATTTTAGAGGAACATGCGAAGTTACAAAAACAGATTACAGCTTCAAAAGAGAGCATTACAAAAGTAGAAGCAGAAATCCAAAAGAAAGAAGCAGAGTTAATTGAATGCATATCCCAGATAGAAAAGTTTAACCAAAAATTAAATGGAATTTTGCATTTGTCAGGTACTTTAGAAAATAGAAAAGAGAAAATAATTGAGCAGACAAATGCTATTTTAAATGAACTTGAAAAATTGACCGTTGCACAAGATACAAAAAAATCAAAACTTAGAGAATTAGATAATGAAAAGAAAAAACTTGTTATTTTACTTGAAGATTTAAACCAGCAGGTATCAGAAAAAGAGGGTTATCTTGCCAACATAAGAAATTTAGTAGAAGATCTTTCAAAACAGCTGATTAAAAAGCAGGAAAAATTAAATATTTTAAAAATGATGGAGGAAAGCTATGAAGGATATAGCAAAACAATCAAGGAAATTTTCAAACGAGTTAAAAATCTTCCCATTTGCCTGTATGGAACGGTGGGAAGTTTGGTATCTGTCAAAAGAGAGTATCTAAAAGCTATTGAAACGGCACTGAGCAGTTCTTTGCAACACCTTGTTGTGAAAAGTGAAGATGATGCAAAAAGGATAATAGAAATAGCAAAGAATGAGAAACTTGGCAAGGTCACAATTATTCCTGTTGATACCATTTCGGTTTTAAGTCAAAAAGAAGATATTAACGCAGATGGTTTTTTAGGATTTGCAGATG
Source organism: Caldicellulosiruptor diazotrophicus (assembly GCF_017347585.1). Taxonomy (NCBI): domain Bacteria; kingdom Bacillati; phylum Bacillota; order Caldicellulosiruptorales; family Caldicellulosiruptoraceae; genus Caldicellulosiruptor; species Anaerocellum diazotrophicum. The sequence goes on along the minus strand of NZ_AP024480.1, from coordinate 1,390,134 downwards.
AGTTTGTTGATATAAATAATGAATTGAGAAAGGTAGTAGAATTTTTGCTTGGTCGGACTTTAGTTTTTGATACTATCGACAGAGCTATAGAATATCAAAGAAAGGTAGGATATAAGGCAAGGTGTGTTACACTTTCGGGAGAATTAATTTCTCCCGGTGGGATTTTTGTTGGTGGTGAAAAGAAAGCTGATTTTTCTCTTCTGGAAAGAAAAGTGGAGAAAGAAGAACTGGAACTTGATGTTAAAAACCTTTCATCTAAACTTGAAGAAAAGGATAAATTGATTATAGAAAATAGTAAAGTATTGTATGATCTGAAAACAGCAAAGCAAGAAGCGGAAGAAAACTTAAATAATTTATTGTCGAAAATAAGTGAGCTTGAAAGAGAAATTGAGATGTATGATTACAAAGTAAAACAGCTTGCACAAAACAAAGATGCTTTAGAAAACGAAAAGAATTTGATAGATCAGCAACTAATAACACTTGAATGCGACATAAAGTCTTCACATGAAAACTTAGATTATTTTAAAAAAACAAAGGGGGAATTAGAGAAAGAGATTTCAAATCTCAAGACTGCTTTGGGTAAACTAAAAGAAGATTATAATCTTTTAGATAGCAAGTTCACAAATGTAATAGAAGAAAAGAATAAAATTGAAGCAGAACTTTCTATATTAAAACACAAGCTTGAAAGTAAAAGTTATAACATTGCTGAGATAGAGAATCAGAAAATGTACAGGTTCAAAGAAAAGGTAAAATGTGAAGAGAATATAAGAGAGCTTGAGGGGCAAATTCTTCAAACTTCTAAAGAGATAGATGAGAAAAAACAGAAAGCAGAAGAGTTTAAAAATAATTTGCAACAGCTTGAGAAAGAACACTCTGAACTTTCTGAGCTATATAATTCTGAGCAAAAAAGGTTAAGTGAAGTTTCAAGTAAAATTCAAGAAATAGAAAAAAAACTTGGGCAAATTGCTCTTGAAAAACATGCTCTTGAAAACTATATGAAGAATATAAAAGAAAAATATTTTGAAAAATTTAATGAAGAAATCAATACTTCAAATAAAGAAGTTTTTTGGGCAAAAGAAAAAGAAGATGATCTTGAAAGGTGCACAGCAGCGCTTTCTGAACTGGGGGAAGTAAAGTTATATTCAATCGAACAGGAGAAGAGGCTACAGGAAAGAATACAATTTTTACAGAAACAGATTGAAGATTTGCAAAAGACAACAGATGAATTAAAAAGACTTATTAGTCATCTTGATAAAAATATGAAAGAAATATTTTTAGAAAACTTTGAAAAAATAAAGAGTTTGTTTTCAGATATATTCTTTGAGCTTTTTGGCGGAGGGAGTTGTGATTTGAAGCTTATAGGTCAGGATGGAGAGCTTGGTGTAGATATTGATGTTAAGCCTCCAGGCAAAAAGCTGCAAAATATAAATCTTCTTTCGGGTGGCGAAAAGGCTTTAGTAGCAATTGCACTTTTGTTCGCGTTCTTAACATTTAAAGGTTCTCTTTTGTGCATATTAGACGAGATAGATTCCAGCTTGGATGAGGCAAATGTTCAAAGGTTTGCCCAGTATATAAAAAATTTAAATCATCAGAGCCAAATCATTATCGTTACCCATAGGAAACCCACAATGGAGATTGCCGACGTTCTATATGGTGTTACAATGGAAGAACATGGCGTTTCAAAAGTTTTATCGCTAAACATCGAAAAAATACAGAAAGGATGATAGAAGATGGGATTTTTTGATAGACTTAGAGAAGGTCTTTCAAAGACTAAAAAGAATTTTACTGAGAAGGTGGAGAGTTTATTAAAATCATTCAGGCAGATAGATGATGATCTCTTTGAAGAACTTGAAGAGGTTTTAGTACTCTCAGATGTTGGTGTTAAAACATCTCAAAAAATAATAGAAAATCTCAAAGAGAGGGTTAAAAAAGAAAAAATTCTTAATCCTCAAGATGTAAAAGAGCTTTTAAAAGAAGAGATGCTGAACATTATTAATCTTGAAAATAAATTAAGTGAAAAGTATCCCCTCATAATCCTGATGGTTGGCGTAAACGGTGTAGGTAAAACAACATCCATAGGTAAAATTGCAAATCTTTTAAAATCAAATGGTAGAAAGGTTTTAATTGCTGCAGCAGACACCTTTAGAGCAGCAGCTGCTGAACAGCTTGAGATTTGGGCAAAAAGGGTTGGGTGTGATATTATAAAGCATGTGGAAGGTAGCGATCCAGCAGCTGTTGTGTTTGATGGTATCCAAGCAATGAGGGCAAGAAAGGCTGATGTTTTGATAGTAGACACGGCTGGCAGACTTCATACTAAGAAGAATTTGGTTGAGGAGCTCAAAAAGATTGACCGGGTGATAAATCAGCAAATGCCAGAAGCCAGCAAGGAGACTTTGCTTGTGATTGATGCAACAACCGGTCAAAATGCTTTAAATCAAGCAAAAGAGTTTAACCATGCAGTTAATATTTCTGGAATTGTACTTACAAAGCTTGATGGTACGGCAAAAGGTGGTATTGTGATTTCCATTTGTGATGAACTAAAGATTCCGGTAAAGTTTGTAGGTGTAGGAGAAAAGATAGATGATCTCCAGCAATTTAACGCAAAAGAATTTGTAGATGCTCTTTTTGAAAACTAAAAAGAGTCACAAGGCTGGGTAGATACCCAGCCTTTTATGCTTCTTCGTACAAATACCCCTCTATCTTTTCCAGATCTTTGACCCAGATCTCTTTTCCCCAAAAATCAATTAGTCCTTCTTCTTTCATTTTTATAAGCTCTCTTGAAAGTGAAGGCCTTTGCACATTAAAAATTTTAGCAAGCTCTTGCTTTGTCAAATTAAGTTTTAATTTTGTAGTTTTTTGTTTTTTGTACTCTTCAATTAAAAAATTACAAATCTTTTGTCTCAAAGTAGAAAGCGTATTTTCTTTAAGTTTAGTGTTCAAGAGAAGGATTCTATCTGAAAGAAGGTTTAAAAAGTTGTACAAAAACTTTTCGTTCTTTTTGCACATCTCAATTATGGCATGCTTTGGAATAAATATAACCTCTGTTTTGGTTTTTGAAACAATTGTCGCAGGAAAAGTGTTTGCCGAAGAAAATATGACAGCTTCACCAAATGTATCACCTTGTAACAATGTGGTTATGGTATATTCTTTGCCTGAGACAGAGCTTTTCTTCACTTCAACCATTCCGCTGAGTATAAGCCCTACAAAGCTGCATTCGTCACCTTCAAGTACAATCACCTGGTCTTTTTCAAAATCCTTTTTAGGAATATAAAAGGAATCTAATATCTCTTTTATTTCGCTTTGATCCATCATCTTAAACAGCTTGCTTTGACATACCATTTCAAGATTCATCGGATTTCACCTTCTTTAAAATGCATATAAAACTGTAACATATGTTACCGCAAATATATTCTAAACCATATAAAATATAATTGCAAGTAAACAGAGAGGGATGGTTGAAAATGATAAGAAAGATTGTGAAGATCAACGAAGAAAAGTGCAATGGGTGCGGACTGTGTGTGAATGCTTGTATTGAGGGTGCGATTGAGCTTGTAAATGGCAAGGCAAGACTTGTCAGTGAAGAATACTGTGACGGACTTGGAAATTGCTTACCTGTTTGTCCAACAGGGGCAATTGAGATAATTGAAGCTGAAGCAAAACCATTCAATGAAAAGGCTGTGGAAGAAAGACTCAATCAGAAAAAACAGCATGAGCAGTTTTCATGTATGTGCCCTGGTTCTCAGGAAAAGATTATTGAAAGAAACAATACTGATACAACTTCAGAGGAGAAAAATCAAAAGGTAGAAGAGACCAAAGAAGAGTTTTCTGAACTTGTTAACTGGCCGGTACAGCTAAATCTAATAAATCCTTATGCAAAGTTTTTTGATAACGCGCATATACTCATTGCTGCTGACTGTGTTGCCTATGCATATGCGTCTTTCCACAGAGATTTTATGAAAGGAAAAGTGACAATAATAGGATGTCCAAAGCTTGACAATATTGAATACTACTATGAAAAAATCTTAGAAATTATTCAAAGTCATAATATAAAAAGCATTACAGTTGTCAAGATGGAAGTTCCTTGTTGCAATGGTATTGCAAACATAGTTAAAAAGGCCATGCTTCAGGCACAGAAGATTTTGCCGTATCAAGAGGTAACAATTACCACCGATGGTGGTATAAAAGAATAATTTTTGGGTAAATAGAAATTGATAATATTTCAGGAGGTGCTATGTTGTGATGATTCAAACTGATATGTTTTGTTTCCAATGCGAGCAGACAGCAGGTGGGAAAGGATGCACAAAGGTAGGTGTTTGTGGGAAAGACAGCAGAGTTGCTACACTTCAGGATTTGCTCTTGTACCAGCTAAAAGGCATTGCATACTTGGGCAGCAAAATTTTAGCTGAAGGAAAAATGATTGACGAAGGTACAACCAAATTCGTGATGGATGCTCTATTTTCCACCCTTACAAATGTAAATTTTGATGAGAAAAGATTTGTAAGGTATATTCTTGAAGCAGACAGTGTGAAAGAAAATCTAAAAAATCAAGTTTCGAGCTTAGATAATTTGCCAAATGCCGTTTACTATCGACCACCAGAAGATGTTGAAAAGATGATAACAGACGGGAAAAAGGTTGGAATTCTGGCAGATGACATTGATGAGGATATCAGGTCTTTAAGAGAGCTTCTTATTTATGGTTTGAAAGGAATGGCTGCATATGCTCATCATGCATATAGGCTTGGCTACAAGGATGATGATGTGAACAATTTCTTCTTTACGGCGCTTGCAAAAACGCTGGACAGCAACTTGTCAACAGATGAGCTTTACAACCTTTGTATGGAACTTGGAAAGAAGAATTTTAGATGTATGGAAATTTTGGACAAAGCTCACACTGAGACTTTTGGTCATCCACAGCCAACAGAAGTTTTGATTTCCAAGAAAAAAGGACCATTTATAATTGTCTCTGGGCATGATTTGAAAGACTTGAAAGAGCTTTTAGATCAAACAGAAGGAAAAGGAATAAATATCTATACACACGGTGAGATGCTTCCTGCGCATGGTTATCCAGAACTAAAGAAGTACAAACATCTTGTTGGTAATTATGGTGGTGCATGGCAAGACCAACAGAAGGAATTTGACGGCATTCCAGGTTGTATCTTGATGACAACAAACTGTCTGCAAAAACCACGCGACAGTTACAAGGACAGAATATTTACAACGGGGGTAGTTGGGTTTGATGGTGTTGCACACATTGAAGAGGTAAATGGCAAAAAGGATTTTACACCAATTATTCAAAAGGCATTAGAACTTGGTGGTTGGCAGGAAGACGAAGAAGAAAAGAAAATCCTTGTTGGATTTGCTCACAAGACTGTGCTTAGTGTTGCAAACAAGATAATTGAAGCTGTAAAAAGTGGTCAGATCAAGCATTTCTTCTTAATTGGTGGATGCGATGGTGCAAAACCAGGTAGAAACTACTATACAGAGTTTGCTGAAAAAACTCCAAAAGACACGCTTATTTTGACGCTTGCATGTGGAAAGTATAGATTCAATAAGAAAGACTTTGGGATGGTTGCTGAATTTCCAAGACTTTTAGATGTTGGTCAGTGCAACGATGCATATTCTGCAATCATCATTGCAATTGAACTTGCAAAGGCTTTTGGAGTTGATGTAAATGAATTGCCGCTTACACTTGTCCTTTCGTGGTTTGAACAAAAAGCAGTAGCGATACTTTTAACACTGCTATCCCTTGGTATTAAAAATATCTACTTGGGTCCATCACTGCCAGCATTTGTTTCGCCAAATATTCTACAAGTACTTGTTGAAAGATTCAATATAAAGCCTATTTCAAACCCAGAGAATGATTTGAACGAAATTTTGTCAAAAAAATAAGCGAAGATAGAATAAAAGGCAGGACTGTGTCAAAAAACACAGCCCTGCCTTTTTGTTATCTTAAGGTGCATAATGAAAAAATCGAACTTGCAATTTATATAAAGTTAAACTTTTGAAATTTAGAATAATCAATAATTTAGCGACATAATAAAAAATTTAATTGAAATATATTGACATGTAACTTTCATTTTGCTATACTAAAGACAGAAATTGAACAAAGCAGGAATGGTTTTTGGGAAAACAAAATGACAAAGGGGCAGATAGAGGCAAAAATCAGCGAGGCGGTTAGCAAATTTGAAATAGACTATATGGGTAGAGGACCAAAGCAGATCAAAACTATAATTACAGAGGATATTATTGTAGTAAGACTGATTGGTTTTTTAAGTCCTACAGAAAAAAAGCTTGCACAAACTAAGGAAGGTATTGAACTTATCAAAAAGGTGAGAGCAACTTTGTTTGAGAATGCAAAAGATGATTTGGCAAACTTAATAAAACAGGTAATTGATGTTGATATTGCGGGTATTTACTCAGATGTGAACACAGTAAATGGTGAAAAAGTAATTGTAATAACTCTAAATGAAAACTTAGAAAAAAAATTAAATCAGTAAAATTTGGCAGACCGAGCAAAGGGCCAATAAATTGGCCAGTTGCAAGGTAGGCCAATATTTGCAGGGCGAAAAAGGTTTTGCAAATATTGGCCTTTTTTGATGCCCTGCAGAGGTGATAAATACAAATTAAGGAGGTATTTGTATTGTTTGCTGAAATTTATGAGGCAAACCTCCACAAGACTCAGGACTTAGCGTCAAAGTTGTTTACAAGAAAAACATTTTTTATACTCATAGAGAAATTTTTTAAAGAATACTGTGAGACAAATCCTTTTTTAACAGGCTTCTTTTATAAATATTTTTGGGATGGAAGCTACATTGACCTGTGGGCCTTGCCACTTGTGTTGTTGGATGTATTTCGCCTCAACACCAAAACCCTTAATTTTTATATAAGGAAAGATAAAAATTTTCTCAAAGACTTGAAAATTGTTGTGCAATGTTTGGAGTATTATGTTGTAGAATTTTTCAAAGAAAATGGAGAGTATTTCAGGCAAACTAAAGAGGTAATTGAAAACTATAGATATCTTTTAAAGCTTTTGATTGAGAAGATTGAGTTTATTGAGAGTAATTGAAAAATTTTTCTTGATAGGAGGTATATATCGCAATGATAAAGCTTCTAAACTTAAAGGTAAAAGATGAAGTGTATGAAATTTTAAGCAACTGCAAAGGAATAGTTATGCCAGAAAAGAGACTTGATTTTATAGATTTATCCCTTGGTGGAAAAGATAATATGGTGTTTGAGGTGAAATATGAGGTAGAAAGTAAGGGTGAAGTGGTTGAGGCGATAGTTACAAGATGTAAAAATGGTATTGTTGTAAATTATCCTGATGTGTACATGAGAAGAAGAGACCCAGATAGCTTAATTATTGGTGATGATGGTGAAACTGACAAACAACGATATAAAGACATTTATGGAGACAATTTTGAAACAGTGAGGAAAGAAACATTTGAATGGTTAAAAAAACAAGAATTAGTAGTATACGGTTTCTATGCTGGAGGAAAGGAACATGGATATCCTGCTCTTGTGATAGCTCCGCTCAATGCTGCATTTTTTGGATTTGCGCTTGCTGATATTCAAGGGTTTATTCCAAAAACTGAATTTGAAAAGATTGATGTTTTTGAACCAAAAGCAGTGATATATGTAGCTCCACCTTTTAGACATACACATTTTAACGGAAAACAAGTGGTTGTGCACAATAGGTTAAATGGTGTCCATGAAATATTTTCATATAACTTGTACCCAGGACCAAGTGCTAAAAAGGGAGTATATGGTGTGCTTTTGAACATCGGTGAAATGGAAGGCTGGGTTGCAGCTCATGCTTCAACAGTCAGGATTGTTACACCATATGACAACGTGATAACAATCATGCACGAGGGAGCAAGTGGTGGCGGAAAGAGTGAAATGTGCCAGCAGATGCATAGAGAAAAAGACAATAGAGTCTTGCTTGGAGAAAATATTATAACAAAAGAAAGAATTTACCTTGAGATAAAAGAATCTTGCGAGATACATCCAGTTACAGACGATATAGCACTTGTTCATCCCAGCCTTCAAAAGGGTTCAAAAATGGTTGTAAAAGACGCAGAACAAGGTTGGTTTGTAAGACTTGATAATATTCCACATTACGGTACAGACCCACAGCTTGAAAGGCTTTGCATTCATCCACCCGAGCCGTTAATATTCTTAAATTTAGAGGGTGTTCCTGGTTCAACCTGTCTTATATGGGAACACACAATGGATGAGCCAGGAAAACCTTGTCCTAACCCAAGAGTTATTTTGCCTCGCAGGTTTATTCCGAACATTGTGGATGAACCTGTTGAGGTTGACATAAGAAGCTTTGGAGTGAGGACACCACCTTGCACTAAACAAAAGCCAACTTACGGTATTATAGGGATGTTTCACCTTTTACCACCTGCACTGGCATGGCTGTGGAGGCTTGTTAGCCCCCGCGGCCATGCAAATCCAAGCATAACACAGGCAGAAGCATTGAGTTCAGAAGGGGTTGGGTCTTACTGGCCATTTGCAACAGGGCTTATGGTAAAGCAAGCGAATCTTTTGCTTGAACAGATTTTGCAGTTTACAAAAACTCAATATATTCTAGTTCCAAACCAGCATATAGGTGCATACAAGGTTGGTTTTATGCCGCAATGGATAACAAGAGAGTATTTAGCAAAAAGAGGAAATGTAAAATTAAGATCTGACCAGCTAAAGCCTGCAAAGCTGCCGCTTTTGGGGTGGGCACTTGAATACATGAAAGTTGAAGGAACTTATATACCAAAGTTTTTACTCCAGGTTGACCTTCAGCAAGAGGTTGGAGAAGAAGGCTATATGGAGGGTGCAAAGATTTTGACAGAATTTTTCAAGAAAGAGATTATAAAATTCAAAACATTGGATTTACATCCCCTTGGAAGAAAAATTATAGAATGTTGCTTGGATGATGGAAGCCTGGATGACTATGTATCTTTGATAAAATAGACAAAACAATGCCTCCCTGCAAAGAATATTTTGTGGGGAGGTCATTTATTGTTTTTTGAAGAGTTTGTGGTAAACTATATATTGGAAAGGAGAGATGAAAAGCAAAATGCATCGCAGCACTTTTAGTTTTCCCATAAAAAAAATTGGAATTATTGGTGGCGGACAGCTGGGTAAGATGCTTGCGCAAAAGGCAAAACAGATGGGCTTTTATGTCATCTCTTTAGATCCCAGCCCTGAGTGTCCTGCAGCTTCGGTTTCTGATGAGCTGATTGTAAGTGATTTTTTCAACCCTGAAAAGTTAAAAGAACTTGTTGAAAAAAGCGATATCACCACTTATGAGATAGAACATATCAACACAGCAGTGTTAAAAGATCTTTATGATAAGGGATATCAAATTTATCCATCACCTTATTGTTTGGAAGTCATTCAAGACAAATACAAACAAAAGCAAATGTTCAAAAACGCAAATCTTCCCGTACCAAGGTTTGAAAAGGTAACTAATTTGGATGTGTCTTTTTTTGAGAAGTTTGGTTTCCCGTGTGTCCAAAAGGCTTCAAAAGGCGGCTATGATGGAAGAGGAGTTGTTGTAATAAATGATAAAGAGGATTTAAATAAAATACTTAAGACAGATTCTTTTGTAGAGGAGTTAGTTGATATAAAAAAGGAATTGGCAGTGATTGTTGCCAGGAACAAAAGAGGAGATGTTAAAAGCTATCCTGTTGTTGAAATGGTTTTTGAACAGTCAGCAAATATTCTTGACTTTTTAGTTGCGCCTGCAAGGATTGACGAAAAGATAGCACAAAGAGCAAGAGAAGTAGCAATCAAAGTGGTTGAAGTACTGGATGGTGTTGGTGTGTTTGGAGTTGAGTTGTTTTTGACAAAGGATGACGAAATTTTAATAAATGAAGTTGCTCCAAGACCACATAACTCTGGACATTATACAATAGAAGCATGTGTGACAAGTCAGTTTGAACAGCATATAAGAGCAATCTGTGACCTGCCGCTTGGGTCTACAAAGCAACTTTCACCGGCTGTCATGATAAACCTCTTGGGCGAAAAAGATTATAAAGGAAGACCAAAAATAGAGGGCTTGGCAGAAAGTTTGGCGATTGAAGGGGTTTCATTTCATTTCTATGGAAAAAATATAACAGCACCTTTCAGAAAAATGGGGCATGTGACAATAATCGATAGTGACTTGGAAGCAGCAATTGAAAAAGCAAAGAGGGTTAAAGAAATTCTAAAGATTAAAGCGGAGGTGTAAGATTAATGAAAAAACCACTTGTTGGTATCATTATGGGGAGCGATTCTGACCTTCCTGTGATGAAAGAGGCAGCAAAAGTTTTAGAAGATTTTGAGATAGAGTATGAGATAACAATTGTTTCTGCTCACAGGACTCCTGAGAGGATGTTCAAATATGCAAAAGAGGCAGAAGTCCGGGGGATAGAAGTAATTATTGCCGGTGCTGGCGGCGCTGCACACCTTCCTGGCATGGTTGCTTCAATTTCATCTTTGCCGGTTATTGGCGTTCCAGTAAAAACATCTTCTTTAAATGGACTTGATTCTCTTTTATCGATTGTGCAAATGCCAGCGGGAGTGCCTGTTGCAACTGTTGCAATTAATAATGCTAAGAATGCCGGAATTCTAGCAGCTCAAATCCTGAGTATAAAGTATCCTAATATCAGACAAAAGGTGGTTGAATATAAAGAAAAAATGAAAATAGAAGTAGAAGAAAAAGCCAAAGGCTTAGAAAGCGTTGGATATGAAGAATATCTTAAAAGGAGGCAGGAGGGGTGATAAAAAATCATCATAAAAATTTTGTAGCCAACAAAAAGCGTTATATTTACATATTGTTGGGACTCATTATTAATTTATGTCTTGGTTCTGTATACTCATGGAGTGTGTTTAGAAAACCGCTTGAGCAACTATTTAAACTAAGTGCAACAGAAAGTAGTTTGCCATATATGTTTTTTCTTGTATTTTATGCTATTTTGATGCCGCTTGCGGGAAGGGTTTTAGATAAGTTTGGACCGCGGATGGTATCAATAGTTGGAGGAATTTTAGTTGGTATTGGTTGGATTTTGGCGGGTTTTTCTAATGGTTTGATAAATTTGATTCTGGGATATGGAATTATTGCTGGAACTGGCGTGGGAATTACGTATGGGGTGCCAATTGCGGTTTCTGCGAAATGGTTTGAGGACAAAAGAGGATTTGCAGTAGGGTTGACTGTCTTAGGATTTGGTATGTCACCTCTTATTACAGCGCCTATTGCAAGAAAACTTATACAGATGTATGGTCCTCTTTTTACATTTAGAATATTAGGAGTAGTTTTTCTGATTGTTATTATTTTATTATCAATCCCATTAAAGTTCCCATTTAGAGAAGTAAAAACTGATGAAGGAGTTAAGGCCCAAAAAGACAAACTTTCTTATTCTCCTTCTGAGATGGTAAAAACAAAAACCTTCTGGGCTCTTTGGATTTGCTTTGTTATAGGGACACTGAGCGGACTGATGGCGATTGGAATATCAAGCCCTGTTGGGCAGGAGATAATAAAATTATCAGCTGAAGCTGCTGCTGTGTCAGTTTCTATATTTGCTATATTTAACGGGATTGGTCGGCCATTTTTTGGATGGCTTACTGATAAAATTACACCAAGATTTGCGGCAATAATTAATTTTTCTTTAATGTTCTTAGCATCGTTAAGTATGCTTTTTGCAAAAGAGAGAATGACTCTTTTGTTTATGATAACTTTTAGCTTATTGTGGTTGAGCTTAGGTGGCTGGCTCTCAATCGCACCAGCTGCAACTGCACAGTTTTTTGGAACAATTCACTATAGTAAAAATTATGGTATTCTATTTACAGGATACGGGGTAGGGGCTGTTTTAGGAAACTTAATGTCTGGAAAAATAAGAGATATTTTTGGGAGTTATATATTTAACTTCTATATAACAGCCATATTATCAATTATTGGAATCATAATTATTCTTTTTTACTTAAAACCAACCAGAAAATATGAATAAAAAATCCATCCTCATTGAGGTAAAATTTCAATCACAAGAAGGAAAACGCAACAATGAGGATGGTAAATAACAAAATTGAAAAAGTTAGGCATTTTTTATTCTTGAAACAAGTTTAATACCTGCAACAGTCATAGCGGTTGCCAGCAATAAAATTATTGTTATAAGCATATTTTTTATTTTATTTCTGCGCTCATACACGCTTTCATAAAGAGGTTTAAATGGTAAACCACCCAAAGGCATCTCTGACACATATTTATGTGTCTCGAAGTAATTTAACATTTCTTTTGGTCTATTGTTTAAATTATTTTTTATTTCTTCAAAACTCCATATCATATTTTTATATTTTGCTGGATTTATAGTTCCTTCACCGTCAGTGCACCACCAATTCCCATCTTCTGAAACAATATATTTTGCTAATCCATCAAATGATAAGATTTTGACGTTGGTATTTTCTTTTTTGTATTTTAGAAAATCTTTCATGGTTTCTATTGCATTAAATAAATGGTAATTACCTATCGACCATTCTGACGAGTCATAACTGCCTATATCATCATACCAATTAATTTGAATATATCCAACAGGTTTATCTTCATAGTAAACTATTCTTAACCATTTTTTGTCAACAAATTGGTTATTAATAAGATCCTGAAACGTATCAATCCTAAAATTTTTCATTTTATCTTTAACATTTTCTTCAAAATAGATAGATGTGCCACGTTCGGTTAATATCTTTTTGTAAGGAAAAACAAACGGACGATATAACTCATACTCTTCACTTAACTTGAACCTGGTTCGTTCATAAGGTGCTTTTTTACCGGTTAATTTTTCTAATTCTTTTTTAAAAGGATTTGAATCTTTGCTGTTTACTATATCACATATAATATTTAATGTATATTCAGCTGATACTTGCCTTTGTGACTTCATTATTTCTTCATCATGGTTTATAGTTGAACTTGAAAGCATATAAGCAAATGCTGGTGTATGTAATAAACACATATTCAACAATACTACCAATACTAAAATGATATACTTTTTCATTTTTTACACCTCCTCTCTTTTTTTCTTTATCCTATTAACTTTACAATTAAAACATATCTGAAACTTTTTTTAGTCTCAATTAATAATATTGTTTTTTTTGCAGTATTTTGCATTCAAATTTAAATTATTTTGATATAGCATTTGTCAAAAAAAAATACACGCTCAAAATTTGTGTTTATCTTTTAATAAAATTTTACTGAGTTTACATTGTATACTCTTTGAATTTATTGTAATTAAGTGGTTATGAATATTCTGTTCACCATTTGAAAAAACATTTAAAAAAACTATTGACATAAAAATTACCATGTATTATAATTTTAATAACCAAGTAAACTGATAGAAATTTATAAGTTTAAGTTAAAAACTTGTCTCTGCTCATTGTTTTTTGAGCAGAGATAAAAAATAATACTAATACAAAGTATTTCGATAAAAATAGTTAATATTAAGGAGGCACATAAATGGCAATAAAAAGATATTATAAAGTGGCTGCCTTAATCATACTACCAATTACTTTGTCATTTCTCCTTTCAGGATGCTATGCAAGAAAAGAAGACAAAAATCTAAAGGTAAGAATTGCATTTTTCCCGAATATAACTCATGCCCAAGCGTTGGTAGGGAAAGAACTTGGTACCTTCCAAAAGAGAATAGGCAAGGATGTAAAAGTTGAATATAAGGTCTTCAATGCAGGTCCGGCTGAGATAGAAGCGTTTTTACCTGATGAGGTTGACATAGGTTATATTGGGCCAATTCCTGCGATAAACGGCTTTGAAAAGACAAACGGGGAAATAAAGATTATCGCAGGTGCTGCAAATGGAGGAATGATGCTGGTCTCAAGGCAGGGCTTGGATATAAAAAATTTAGGTGACCTAAAAGGTAAGAAAATTGCGGTTCCTCAATTTGGGAATACCCAGGATATTGTATTAAGGTTTTTATTAAACAAAGCTGGGCTAAAAGATACTACCAAAGGTGGAGATGTTGAGATTATTCAAGCTGAAAATCCAGACATTAAAACTTTGCTTGATAGAAACCAGATAGATGCTGCGTTGGTTCCTGAACCTTGGGGGACAAGGTTAAAAAAAGAAGTAAATGCCAATGTTGTGCTTGACAGTAGCCAAATAAGACAATACATAGATATTCCTACAACAGTAATTATTACTACCACAAAGTTTTTAAAAGAGCATTCTGATATTGTAGAAAAATTTCTCATAGCGCATCTTGAGGTAACAGACTTTATTGAAAAAAATCCTGAAAAATCATATGAAATAATAAATAACCAAATTTCTGAGATAACTTCTAAGCCGCTGCCGGCAGACATCCTAAAAGACTCCTTCAAAAATATCAAACTTTCAAGCGAAATACAAAGAGAATCCTTAGAAAAAGCCATTGAGTCATATTTTGAGTTGGGATACTTAAGAGAAAAGCCAAATATTAAAGAATTAGTAAACGCAGAAATTTTAGATAGAATCAAAAACAAAGAGGTGTACTAAAAATTGGCACTGGTAATTGAAAATGTAAGCAAGAGATTTCAATCAAAAAACAAAGAAATAAATGTGTTAGAAAAAATAAATTTAGAAGTACAAAATGGAGAGTTTATATGCATTCTCGGTCCATCTGGCTGTGGCAAATCTACACTTTTGAATATAATAGCTGGGCTTGAAAAACCCTCTGAGGGAAAGGTTTTTTTAAACGGCAGAGAAGTCTTGTCACCCGGACCAGATAGGATTGTAATGTTCCAAGAGTCTGCTTTATTTCCATGGCTAAAAGTTATTGACAATGTTGAATTTGGTATGAAATTACGCGGTGTCCCCAAAAAAGAAAGATATGAAAAAGCACTAAAATACCTAAAGATGGTTCACTTAACAAAGTTTAAAGACGCTTATGTTCACCAATTATCAGGCGGAATGAAACAGAGGGTTGCCTTAGCAAGGGCGTTGACGCTTGATTCTGAAGTATTGCTGATGGATGAGCCTTTTGCAGCACTTGACAGCCAGACAAAAAATATCTTACTGCTTGAACTTCAGCGAATCTGGTGGGAGACTAAAAAGACAATTATGTTTGTGACACACAATATAGAAGAAGCGGTTCTTTTAGCAGACAAGGTTGTGGTTATGTCTTCAAACCCGGGAAAAATCAAAAAGGTTTTTGAAATAAGACTTGCAAGGCCGCGACTTCTTGATAATCCTGACATAGTCTATATGATATCTGCTATTATGAAAGAATTAAAAGATGAGGTGGAAAAGATTGCAAAAGCAGAATACGATAGCGATTGGAGTTTTGAAAAGGACACTGTTTTATATAGCTCTGATAGCAGCTTGGGAATTGGTCTATAGAATTTTTGTTGAGCTTTTTAAGATATGGAAACCTTATGTGTTTCCATCTCCTGTATCAGTAGCAGAAACTTTTATAAGACTTCTGGATAACAATGTTTTGTTCATAGCAATCTGGGCAACAACTAAAAGAATGGTTATAGGTTATTTGATTTCTCTTATTGCGGGAATTATTCTTGGACTTTCAATAGTAAAGTTCGGATTTTTAGATAGAAATTTAAGACCACTTATTCTTGGTTTTCAAACATTGCCAAGCGTCTGCTGGCTACCATTTGCCATATTATGGTATGGTCTTTCAGAAAAAGCTATTATATTTGTAACTGCAATTGGTTCTCTATTTTCTATAACACTTGCAGTTGAGTCAGGTATTAAAAATGTAAATCCACTTTATATAAAAGCAGCAAAAACGATGGGTGCAAAAGGTATAACACTTTACTTAAATGTAATAATCCCCGCAAGCCTTCCGTATATTATTTCAGGCATGAAACAAGGTTGGTCGTTTGCATTTAGAGCATTGATGGCAGGTGAGATGCTCTTTGCTACAAAAGGTTTAGGGCAAGTACTCATGGTTGGGAGAGACCTTGCAGATATGAGCCAAGTCATTAGCGTGATGATAGTAACAATTATTTTCGGACTTGTTGTAGAAAAGGCAATATTTGGCCCTTTAGAAAATCAGATAAGACTTAGATGGGGCCTTAAAAATACATGAAAAATTTATGAGGGAGGTAGAAAAGAATGAAAATTAAGGCAAATGGTAATGAAGTACAAATTGAAAGAGAGATGACAATCTTTGAGATGTTAGATGCTTTAAATGTCTCAATGAAAGAATACGTAACAGTGCAGCTGAACGGTCAAATTATCCCCAGAAGTGAGTATGATAAGGTTACAGTAAAAGATGGCGATGAGGTTGAGTTTTTATATTTCATGGGAGGGGGACAATTATGAAGTTAACAGATACACAACTTGAAAGATACTCAAGACATATCATCCTGAACGAGGTTGGCGCAAAAGGACAGCAAAAACTTTTGGAATCTAAGGTTTTGATCATTGGGACTGGGGGACTTGGCTGTCCTGCTGCAATGTTTTTGGCAGCTGCCGGTGTTGGGACAATCGGGCTTGTTGATTTTGACGCAGTTGAGCTTTCCAATCTTCAAAGACAAATAATACACTTTACACCTGATGTAGGCAAGCCAAAGGTGTTTTCTGCAAAGGAAAAGATAAACCAAATGAATCCTGACGTGGAAGTAGTAATTTATCGTGAAATGGTAAATTCAAAGAACATAATAGATATCATCAAGGATAGAGATTATGATTTTATAATCGACGGCACAGACAACTTTCCAACAAAATTTTTGATAAACGATGCCTGTGTAATGCTAAAAAAACCATTTTCACATGCAGGTATCATAAGATTTGATGGGCAAACCATGACTTATGTGCCAGAGAAAGGGCCGTGCTTTAGATGTATCTTTCAAAACCCACCACCACCTGATGCAGTTCCAACTTGCAAGCAAGCAGGAGTTTTAGGTGTGATGGGTGGTATAATTGGCACAATCCAGGCAACAGAAGCAATTAAATATTTGCTTGGAATTGGTGACCTGCTAACAGGATATATCTTAATTTACAACGCTTTGAAGATGGAATTTAGAAAAGTAAAGATAAACAAGAGAGAAAGCTGTGAGGTATGTGGTAAAAATCCAACAATAAAAGAATTAATCGACTATGAACAGCCTCAGTGTGATTTAAAAGGTCAAGGATAAGAGTACCAAAAGTGAATGCCAAAAAACAGGAGGGATAAATTAGAATTGATAATATTGCCAAAAACATTATATGAGGAGATGTTAAATCATTGTTTAAACTCCTTGCCTATGGAGGCGTGTGGACTTCTGGGTGGAGTTATTGAGGATGAAAAAAGAATTGTCAAGAAAGTTTACTTACTTACCAATGTAGACAAAAGTCCAGAGCATTTTTCAATGGATCCGCTTGAGCAGTTTGCAGCTGTAAAAGACATGAGAAAAAATGGCTGGGTATTACTTGGCAATTTTCATAGCCATCCAACCACACCCGCAAGACCGTCTGAGGAGGACAAAAGACTTGCTTTCGATAAGAGTTTGAGCTATCTCATATTATCACTCATGGACGAAAAAAATCCTGTTTTAAAATCATTTAGGATATATGAAAGTTATGTGGAAGAGGAAGAAATCCACATCATTTAAAAAGATTAGGGGGTAATTTGAGGTGAAAGAGATAAATTACAGTGAGCTAAAAAAAGGGGGGTTTATGCGACAGGTCCAAAAAGGTTATTTTTCTATGAGGCTAAGAGTAGTTGGCGGAAGACTAAGTGCCGAACAATTAAAAAAAATATACGAGGTTGCAAACAAATATGGTAGAGGATATGTACACCTGACTGCACGACAGGGAGTAGAAATACCATTTATCAAACTGGAGGATATAGAGGCAGTTAAAAAAGAGTTATCAGAAGCGGGCATTGAGCCTGGTGCATGCGGACCAAGAGTAAGGACAATTACTGCTTGCCAAGGCAGTAGCATTTGCCCAAACGGAATTATAGACACAACAGAGCTTGCAAACGAGTGTGATAAGAGATATTATGCCCAGGAACTTCCACACAAATTTAAAATCGGAATAACAGGTTGTGGTAATAATTGCCTTAAAGCTGAAGAAAATGATTTAGGTATAAAAGGAGCAGTAAAACCTGAGTGGGAAAAGAGCAGCTGCACGTTTTGCGGACTTTGCCAGGCTGTATGTCCAACAAAAGCAATACAAATAGATGAGAAAAATAAAGAGATTACCATAGATAGAGACAAGTGCACCTATTGTGGAAGGTGTGTAAAGTCGTGTCAAACTAATTCGTGGAAAGGCAAGCCTGGCTATCTTCTCTATTTTGGTGGTATGTTTGGAAACAATATAGCACTTGGAAAACAGATTTTGCCGATCCTATTTTCAAAAGAGGATGTTCACAAGGTCATTCAAGCTACACTTGAATTTTACAAAAAATATGGCAAACAAGGCGAGAGGTTTAGAAATACCATAGAGAGAGTTGGATGGGATATATTCAAAAAAGAGTTAGAAAAAGCAATAGAAAATGAAAGGAGTGATTTTGATGAGTGACATCAAAGCTGATGTTTTTTTGGATATTACAAATCTTGTGTGTCCAATGACGTTTGTAAAGGCAAAAGCCACAATGGAGGACATGGAGGTAGGACAAATCATAGAGATAAGAATGAACGAGGGTGAGCCTATTCAAAATGTCCCGAGAAGTTTAAAAGAAGAAGGTCATGAGATTTTAAAAGTGATAAATAACAATGATGGGACATATACAGTATTTGTAAAAAAGGGTGGACAAGAATGAGATTTAATACTTCTTTGATTCATGGAAATGTTGGTCCAAAGGAAGAAAGGGGTTCAACAAATATTCCAATATACCTGTGTAATTCTTTCCAATACGAAACTGCACACGAACTGGAAGAGGTTTTTTCTGGGAAAAAGCCAGGTTTTGTATATACAAGGATTAATAATCCTACAGTTGAGGCATTTGAAAGGAGAATAGCATTTTTAGAAGAAGGCATTGCTGCTGTTGCCACATCGTCTGGCATGGCAGCAATTGCCTTAGCAATATTGAATTTGGTAAAAAGTGGAGATGAAATTGTCTCAGCAAGTGGCATTTTTGGTGGCACATATTCATTGTTCAGATCATTTGAGAATTTTGGTATCAAAACAAGATTTGCAGAGGACAGTAGCGTTGAAAGCTTTAAAAAGTATATAACAGATAAAACTAAAGTAATTTTTATAGAAACGATAGGAAATCCAAAACTTGATGTTCCAAATATCAGGCAAATAGCTGAGCTTGCACATGAGCATGGTATTGCACTTGTTGTTGATAGCACTGTCACAACGCCGTATCTTGTAAAACCCATAAAACTTGGTGCTGATGTAGTGGTTCATTCAACATCAAAGTTTATAAATGGAAGCGGCAGCTGTATTGGCGGAGTTATAGTTGCAAGCAGCAACATGAAAATTGATTATGATAGGTATCCGCTTATTAAGGAATACAAAAAGTATGGTGAATTTGCGTACATTGCACGACTTCGAAATAACTTACTTAAAGATTTTGGTGCCTGTATATCGCCTTTTAATGCATTTTTAAATACAATCGGGCTTGAAACTCTTGGTGTTCGTATGCAAAAGATTTGCGAAAATGCTCTTAGTCTTGCCAAGGCCTTAAAGGAAAATAAAAAGGTAGTTTCAGTAAATTATCCTGGGCTTGAGGAAAGTATATATTATCAGCTTGCAACAGAACAGTTTGGAGGCAAATATGGAGCAATTTTAACAATACGGGTTGGAACCAAGGAAAATGCATTTAAAGTGATAAATTCACTAAGGTATGCCATAAACTCAACCAATATAGGAGATGTAAGGACACTTGTTGTACATCCCGCGTCAACTATATATGTAGGTTTTTCCGCTGAAGAAAAAGAAGCTATGGGTGTTTATGAAGATATGATAAGAATATGTGTTGGCCTTGAGGATGTAGAAGACATAATAGAAGATTTTTACCAGGCACTTGAAAAGATTTAAAAGGGCATGCCTCCCAAAACTAAAGAAGGGTGATAAAGTAAGATGAACTTTGAAGTGAAGATGCTAAAAACTGACATACTCATAATTGGTGGTGGAACAGCTGGGTGTTTTGCTGCCATAGCAATTGCTGAAAAAGCGCCAAACGTGAGTGTTTTAATTGCAGAAAAGGCAAACATTAAGCGAAGCGGATGCCTTGCTGCAGGTGTCAATGCTCTCAATGCCTATATCACAGAAGGTGAAACTCCAGAGACATATTTGCAGTATGTCAAAGAAGATTATGAAAATATCGTAAGAGAAGATTTAGTATACACTATGGCCTTGAGGTTAAATGAAGTTACTAAAAAGATTGAAGATATGGGTCTTGTCATTTTAAAAGATTCAAATGGGAAATACTTAGCAAGAGGTAAAAGAAACATAAAAATAAATGGCGAAAATATAAAACCAATTTTAGCAAAAGCAGTTGAGAGTAAAGAAAATGTTAAAGTGCTAAATCATGTGAACATCATTGATTACATCGTCAAAGACAGTAAAGTAATAGGGGCATATGGATTCTCTATAAATAGCAATGTTTTCTACATTATCATCGCCAAAGCAGTGATTTGTGCAACAGGTGGTGCTGCAGGTCTTTACAGGCCCAACAACCCTGGATTTTCAAGGCACAAGATGTGGTATCCGCCTTTTAATGTGGGTTCAGGATATGCAATGGGAATCAGAGCAGGTTGCGAAATGACAAGTTATGAAGTTAGATTTATAGCTCTTCGCTGCAAGGATACTTTAGCGCCAACAGGAACAATAGCTCAAGAGGTAAAAGCTGAGTTTATCAATTCAAAAGGTGAGTACTATGAAAAAAGATATGGAAGACCTACCACATACAACAGAGTATTTTCAACAGTTGAGGAAATAAAAGCAGGCCGAGGTCCGTGTTATTTAAAAACAGTTGGGATTTCTAAAGAGGACGAGCAGAGGCTAATAAAAGCATATCTTCACATGGCACCATCACAGACACTTAAGTGGATCAACAATGGCAGAGGACCGGCGGTTGAGAATGTCGAAATTGAAGGCTCAGAACCATACATCGTTGGTGGTCATTCAGCAAGTGGTTATTGGGTAGATACAGAAAGACAAACAACCTTGAGAGGCTTATTTGCAGCAGGCGATGTTGTTGGAGGATGTCCTCACAAGTATGTAACAGGCTGCTTTGCAGAGGCTGAAATAGCTGCAAATTCTGCGCTAAAGTATATAAAAGACAAAGAGTTTGAAACCTTAGATATATCCTCAATAGAACAAAAACTCAATGAGGTGCAGAGATTTTTCACCAATACTTCTCCTTTGTACACCACAGAAGAATTAGAAGAAGCTATGCAAAAAGTAATGGATGTTTATGCTGGTGGGATTTCGACAGGTTATGCGTACAATCTAAAAGGGCTACAAATTGCTAAAGAAAGAATAGAAGAACTTTTTACACTTGCCCAAAGATTAAGAGCCGAAGATACTTACCAGCTTATGAAAATTTATGAGCTTATTGACAGGCTTTATGTTTGCAAAGTTTTGCTACATCATTTAGAAGCAAGGAAAGAAACAAGATGGAGAGCATTCCAAGAATTTGTT
Organism: Caldicellulosiruptor diazotrophicus; assembly: GCF_017347585.1. Lineage (NCBI taxonomy): Bacteria > Bacillati > Bacillota > Caldicellulosiruptorales > Caldicellulosiruptoraceae > Caldicellulosiruptor > Anaerocellum diazotrophicum. The sequence goes on along the minus strand of NZ_AP024480.1, from coordinate 1,368,581 downwards.
GATTATCCCTATAAGGACGATGAGAACTTTTTGAAGTATGTGAATTCCCGATTTGAAGATGGCCAAGTCAAGATAATCTTTAGAAGCTTAGTAAAAAAGGATGAGGTATATGAGCATAAGGATTGATAGACAAAGATGTATTGGATGTGGAAAATGTGCTGAAATTTGTCCAGGCAATTTAATTGTGATAGATGAAGATAAGAAAGCATTTATCAGAGACCCGCGTGATTGCTGGGGCTGTGCTGCGTGTGTAAAAGAGTGTAAATTTTCTGCAATCAGATATTTTTTAGGTGCAGAAATTGGGGGAAATGGAACAACTATGTATGTAGAAAAAGAAAATGATGAGATTATGTACTGGTACTTTGAAAAACCCAGCGGCGAAAAAGAAATGATTGTACAGAATCTCAAAGATAACACCACATATTAGGAGGGAAGAATAAAATGGATCACTTAGATAGATTGGAAGCAGAAAGCATATATATTTTGAGAGAGGCTTATAGCAAATTTAGCAAGATAGCAATGCTATGGTCAATAGGAAAAGACTCAACAGTGCTTTTGTGGCTTGCTAAAAAAGCGTTTTTCGGACATTGCCCGTTTCCCCTGATTCATATAGATACCACATATAAAATTCCAGAAATGATAAAGTACAGGGATAAATTAGCAAAGGAATACAACCTTGATTTAATTGTCCACATAAATGAAGAAGCCATAAAACAAGGGATGGGGCCTGAGAAGGGAAGACTTGTTTGCTGCAAAGCACTAAAGACTGATGCACTTCAGCAGGTGATTAATAAATACAAATTTGAAGCTTTGATACTTGGCATAAGAAGAGACGAAGAAGGTTCAAGGTCAAAAGAGAGGTTCTTCAGTCTTAGAAATGAGGATTCTGAATGGGACTATACAAATCAGCCACCTGAGTTTTGGAATCAGTTCAATACAGATTTTCCTAAAGGAAGCCATGTAAGAGTTCATCCTTTGCTTAGCTGGACAGAAATTGATATTTGGATGTACATCAAACGTGAAAACATCCCAGTTATTGACCTGTACTTTGCTAAAAATGGAAAAAGATACAGAAGCCTTGGTTGTGCACCGTGCACATTCCCTGTTGAGTCAAATGCAACAACAATTGATGAGATAATTGAAGAGCTAAAAAACACCAAGGTAAACGAAAGAGCAGGACGAGCTCAAGACCAAGAAGATGCGTATGCAATGCAAAAACTGAGAAAAGAAGGTTATATGTAATTAAGTAGGAGGTAAAGAACGCATGACTGCAAGAGAATTACTCAAGATTGTGGTGGTTGGACATGTTGACCATGGAAAGTCTACAATCATAGGAAGACTTCTTTATGATACCAAATCTGTTCCGGAAGCTGCAATAGAAAGAGTAAAAAGAATAAGTAAAGAAAAAGGCAGACCTTTTGAATATGCTTATCTTTTAGATGCATTAGAAGAAGAACAAAAACAAGGAATTACAATTGATACCACTCAGATAAAATTTTCAACACCAAAAAGAGACTATTTAATTATAGATGCTCCGGGGCACAAGGAATTTCTCAAAAACATGGTTTCAGGTGCTGCAAATGCAGAGGCAGCACTTCTTGTTATTGACGCTGCTGAAGGTGTACAGGAACAGTCAAAAAGACATGCATATATTCTATCACTTTTGGGTATCCAAAAGGTATATGTTATAGTCAATAAAATGGACATGATAGAATTTTCAGAAAAAAAGTTCAAAGAAATCAAATACGAAATCTCAACATTTTTGAGCAAGCTCAACGTATATCCTCAAAAGTACATTCCAGTATCAGGTTTTTTGGGAGAGAATATAGCAAGAAAGTCTGATAAAATGCCATGGTACAAGGGTGAGACTCTACTTCAGGCTTTGGACCTTTTTGAGAAAGACAAAGAATTGGAAGACAAACCTCTAAGATTTCCTATACAGGATGTGTATAAATTTGACCACAGGAGGATAATTGCTGGCAGACTTGAGTCTGGAAGGCTAAAAGTGGGAGACGAAATAAAAATCCTGCCAGAAGGAAAGGTTAGCAGAGTAAAATCAATTGAGTTTTGGCCAGAAAATAATAAAAAAGACGAAGTAGTGGCAGGAATGTCTATTGGAATTACTATTGAAGATGAGTTCTTTAACAAAAGAGGAGAAGTTATTGTTCACAAAAACGATAATACTTTATATGTTTCAGATACGTTCAGGGCAAATCTGTTTTGGCTTGGAAAAAGAAATCTTGTGAAGAATAAAACATATAAACTAAAGCTTGTTACACAAGAGACAGAATGTGAAATTGTTTCTATAGACAAAGTTATAGATGCGACAACTCTTGAGACAGTTGAAAATGCTCTTGAGGTTCGAACAAACGATGTTGCAGAAGTGACTATAAAAACTAAGGAAAAGATTTGCTTTGATGAATTTAAAGCAAATTCTTCAACAGGTAGGTTCGTTATAGTAGACGAGTATGATGTCTCTGGCGGTGGCATCATATCAGGCTTAGCTAACCTAAAAGAAGAGGCAACTAAATTTGCAAAAGATGACAAAGAGATGATAGTTCATTGCTTTGATGAATATTATTATTCATTGTCTGAAGATCTTATTAGAAAACATCCAAAGTACAAAAAAACATTTAAAGTAGGAGATGCTGTTCCTATTGAGGGTGAAACTTATTCTTACCCTGAAAGTTTTGATGTCATTGATATAGTTGGTAAACTTGTTGCAAAAATTAGAAAAGGCCAATTAAACGACTTAGTAGATATTGATCAGTATATTTACAGTGAACTTCCAATTATAACAGCAGATGGATTTTACTTGAAAGTGAACTCAATTGATGAATTTAAGGATTTTAAGAATGAATTAGTTCAATTACAAAAAAACGATAACCTTCTTTTAGCCATGTTTGCTAACAAGTGGTATGATATATCTGCAAATAAAAGTTTCAAATTTACAGACTGAAAGTATTATAATATCTAAATTTAAAAAATAAAATTTTGCAATACTAAAAATTATTTGCCAGCCCTCAAGAGAATTATAATGGAATTTGCAAACTTGCTAAAATTTCTCTTGAGGGCAGTTCATCATAAGGAAAAATATATTTCAAGCATTTCATTTGTTCAATTATATACTCAAAAACCTTTGGAGATGATGTTTTGTGCTTTGGGTCATTGGGATCAATCACAAAGTAGAAGTTGATATCAGACAAAAATTTTCTCTGACAAAGACCAAGCTACAAGAAAAGCTAATTGGCTTAAAAAAATTAGCAAATGAAGTCATAATTCTCAGTACCTGCAACAGAACAGAAATCTACTTCTTTTCAGAAGAGTATGTGGACATAGAAAAAATATTCACTGAATTTGACTGGGATAAGAGATATATGCATTTATTTTATATTTACAAAGACAAAGATTGTATAAAGCACCTATTTGAAGTTGTATGCGGCTTTGATTCACTTTTAATTGGCGAAGAACAAATTGTTGCTCAGGTAAAAGAAGCAAAAGAGATTTCAAAGCTGGTGGGCGGTAAAAATCCAGTCCTTGAAAGGCTTTTTGAGGTTGCCTTAAAATGTTCAAAGGAATTTCGAACAAAGTCAAGGTTAAACGAGCATCCCATCACCATCGCATCAGTTGTTGGAAAGGTTTTGAAAGAATCAAATATCAGAAAAATTGCTATAATTGGACTTGGAAATATTGGATTTTTATTTTGCAACTACTTTAAAAACTCAGATGTGGACAAAGTATTTTTAATTGGGCGCAAAAACGAGAGAATTGACCAATTTGTCAGGCTATATCCTGAAAAATTTGAGTATAGCGACAAAAAAGATGCAATCTCAGAAGCACAATGCCTGATATGTTCAACATCTGCCCCACATCCAGTTGTCCACAAAGATGATATACCAGAGGGAAAAAATCTGCTCATATTTGACCTTGCTGTGCCAAGAGATGTGGATGTTGAGGTGTATAAACTTCCGAACGTTAAAGTGATTGATATAGACCAAGTCCATAAAATGGATGCTATCTCCAGAGAAATTAGAATTTCCAAAATGCAAGAAAATTATAATATAATTGAGAAATATATTGATGAATTCATTGAATGGCTTGAATTTAGACAGTACAGAAACTTGATTATGGAGATGAAAAGACACGCAGAGCAGCTGTGCAAAGCACAGGTGAAGTATATAAAGAATGTTAATAGCAGAGAAAGAGAAGAGGTTGAAAGGCTTTTGATAAGGATGGCAAATTTATATATTGACAGGGCAATTGAGGTTTTAAGAGAGGCACACAAAGAGGGAAGTGGTGAAATTTGCTCAAACCTGATAGAGAGGATATTCTTGAAATAGATTCAGGCTTTGAAAATCTCATGCATATTGGACTTGTAGCAAATAACATTAAGGTGGGGGTTATTGGTGCAGGAAAAGCTTCTTTGATAAAAACCAAAACATTTCTAAAAGCTGGCTGCGAGGTTGAAGTTTTGTCGCCAAGGTTTGATATAGGCTTTAGAAGGTTGAGATGTGAATGTCTTAAGCTTAAGAAGGGAAAGTTTCACAAAAGTTTTTTAAATGATAAACACATAATTGTGATTGGAGTGTCAAACAAAAAACTTGAAAAAAGAATTATTTGGCACTGCAAAAGACTGAATAAACTATATCTGGTGTGTTCAGATTATAAGCTTGGAAACTTGAGGCTTGGTGCTCAAGAAAGAACTGATGAATTTGTTTTTAGCTTGTCAATAAATAGGGGAAATCCGAAACTTTCAAAATATCTTACACCGAAAGTTCTCAATTTTCTTCAGACTTTTGCCATGTTCTGCAAATGGGCAACTGATTTGAGAGAAAAATTAAAGCATCACCCGCAAAAAGACCAAATATTGGAATTTGTCTGTTCAGATGACTTTTATTATTTTTTCAAAAAAGGATATGCAAATAAAGTTATAAAGTTATTTTATGAAGATGTTTAAAATTTTGAGGTGAAAAAAGTGAAAAAATTAAGGATTGGTGCAAGGGACAGCAAGCTTAGCAGAATTCAAGTTGATATTGTAGCAAGAAAAATCAAGCAAACCTTAGGTATTGAATGTGAATTTGTTCCTATAAAGACAAAAGGAGATATTGATAGAACAAAAAGCCTAAAAGATTTTAAAAGCCCTGGTGTATTTGTAAAGGAGATTGAACTTGCACTTTTATCAAGAGAAATAGATTTAGCTGTCCACAGCTTAAAGGACCTGCCTTGTGAAATGGATAGTAATTTTGAGATTGTTGCAGTTGTTGAAAGGGAGGACCCCAGAGATGTGCTTGTGTCAAAAGATGGTGTGGGATTCTACCAGCTAAAACCAAACGCAAAAATTGGAACAAGCAGTTTAAGAAGGGAGGTACATTTAAAAAATTTAAGAGAAGATATACAGGTTGTTAACATAAGAGGCAATATAGAAACGCGACTTTCAAAGATTGAGTCAGAAGGGCTTGATGGAGTTGTGCTTGCTTATGCTGCATTAAAACGATTAAACTTAGATTCTCATGTGAGTTATATTTTCGATGTAAATGAGATTACACCTTGCCCAGGTCAAGGAGCAATATGCATTGAGTGCCTTAAAGATAGTCCTTATAAAAGCATATTAAGTAAAATAAACGATACTGATGCATATATCCAAACCCAGTTTGAAAGACTTGTTTTGAAGTTTTTGGGAGGAGGGTGTCATTCGTCGATTGGTGTTTTTTGTAAAACAGACCAGGACAAAATTTATGCATTTGCTTCCATTTTAAGAGGTGATAAATTAGTAAAAGCAAGTATTGAGGGTGACAAAGCTGACTTTTTGTCTCTTGCAAATAAGCTAAGTAATATGCTCAAAAGTTAGCTTTTTATACCTTGTGAAATTAGATTTCCAAAGAAGGAGTTGTGTATATTGAAAGTTGGGAAAGTATATATTGTTGGTGCTGGTCCATACATGGAGGACTTGATAACAGTAAAGGGTCTGAATGCTATAAAAACTGCTGATGTAATAATTTACGATAGGTTAGTAAATAAGAATTTGCTGAAGCTTGCAAAAGATGAGGCAATTTATGTCTACTGTGGCAAAGAGCCAAAAAACCATACCCTTTCTCAGGATGAAATTATAAACTTGATAATAGAATATGCAAAAAAAGGTTTTAATGTTGTTCGGTTAAAAGGTGGAGACCCATATATATTTGGAAGGGGGGCAGAGGAGGCAGAAAAACTATTTGAAAATAACATACCTTTTGAGATTATTCCTGGTGTTAGTTCATTTTACTCTGCTTTAACCTTTGCGGGTATTCCAATCACGTATAGAAAACTTGCACGTGAATTTCATGTGTTTACTGGGCACACGTGCGATGATGAAGAACTGAATTGGAACATAATTTCTAAACTTGATGGAACTTTAATATTTCTCATGTCTGCCGAAAATATTAAAAGTATCTCACAAAAACTGATTTTACACGGCAAACAGCCTCAAACCCTTGCTGCAGCAGTAATTAATGCAACAACTGGTCGGCAAAAAGTAATTAGCGGGTATTTAGAAGACTTTGCAACTGGAAAGTTCAAAAATCAAATTGCATCGCCAATGGTATTTGTAATAGGTGAGGTTATAAAATTTAGAAATAAGCTTTCTTTTTATGAGAGTTTGCCTTTATTTGGTAAGAGAATTTATATCACACGTCCAAAAAGTGTCTCAAGGAATATAAAGAGTTTGCTATTCAGTCTTGGTGCGGACGTTGTTGATGGTTGCTGCTCAAAACTGGTTCTCCATAGGGAGGAGATTGATAAAGTTTTAAACTCTTTGCCAGAGTATGATATATTAGTGTTTACAAGTGTAAATGGTGTTGATAGTTTTTTTGACTACTTGATTGAAAAAAATGTAGATGTAAGAAATATTAAAGGTGACTTTGCTGCAATAGGCAAAAAAACTGCACTTTCACTCCAAAAGAGAGGATTTGGGGTAAAATACATTCCAGATGAACATTCATCAGATGGCTTGTTCAAGATTTTCGAAAATGAAATTGATAAAAGCAAAAAGATATTGACTGTGCAGTCAAAAAATGCAGAAGATTACCTAAAAAATTCCCTTGAAAGCTTGGGATTTGAGGTTGATACCATCTTTGCATATTCAATGGAATTTACTAAAAACCCAAATGACGCAGTTTACGATTCAGATATATTTGTATTCACAAGCTCAGGAATGTTTAGACACTTTATAGAATGCTATGGGGTTGAAGTGCTTTCTAATAAAATAGTCATTTCAATCGGTGAGCATACTCAAAAGACATTGGAAAGTTTCGGTATTAAAAGTATCATTAGTAATGAGGCAACTGATGAGGGAATAGTAAATAAGATTTTGGAGGTTGTTAAAAATGGAGTTTAAAAGATTAAGAAGATTAAGACAGACAAAAGCTTTAAGAGAACTTTTTTATGAAACAAGACTTTACAGCAAAGAGTTTATTTTTCCACTGTTTATTGATGATGGTAAAAACGTGTTTGAAAGAATGCCGCAATTAGATGGCATTGTGAAGGTATCTGTTGACAGACTACATGAAATTTTGGATGAGATCAAGAAAGCTGACATTGGCGGTGTAATTTTATTTGGTGTGACTTCACAGAAAGATGAGATGGGCAGTTATGCTACCAAGGATGATGGGGCAGTCCAGCAGGCAATAAGGAAAATAAAAGAATATTCCAAAGATATATTGGTGTTTGCAGATGTGTGCCTTTGTGAGTACACATCTCATGGACATTGCGGTATTTTGAAAGGTGAAAAAATAGACAATGATAAGACAATAGAAGTTTTAAGTGAAATAGCACTGTCCTATGCAAAAGCAGGGGCAGATATAATTTGCCCATCTGATATGATGGACGGAAGGGTTGCCACTATCCGTGAGAAACTTGACAGTCACGGATTTGTTTATACTCCCATCATACCATACAGTGCAAAGTTTGCATCCTCACTTTATGCACCGTTTAGAGATGTAGCAAACTCACGGCCTGCTTTTGGTGACAGAAAAAGTTATCAAATGCCATACCAAAACAAAAGAGAGGCTTTGCGAGAGATAGAAGCTGACATTTTAGAAGGCGCCGATGCAGTAATTATAAAACCTGCTTTGACATCACTTGATGTAATTTCTACTGCAAAAGAGAAATTCAATATTCCTATTATAGCTTATAATGTTAGCGGCGAGTATGCTATGGTAAAAAGTGCTGGCAAGCTTGGTCTTTTGAATGAAGAAGAGGTTATAATTGAGATATTGACTGCTATGAAGAGAGCAGGTGCTGATGCGATTATAACATACCATGCTTTAGAGGCTGCAAAGATATTGAATGGAAAGGAGCTTTAAAAATGAGACTTGACAAAAGTAAAGAAGTATTTGACAACACCAAAAGATATATACCAGGCGGGGTTAACAGTCCAGTTCGTGCATTTAAAAATTTGAGTATTACACCGCCTGTCATCTCAAAAGGAAAAGGTTGCCGTATATTTGATATTGATGGCAATGAATACATTGACTTTGTATTATCATGGGGAGCGATGATATTAGGACATTGTGACCATGATGTTGTAAATAGGATAAAAGAAGTGGTGGAAGATCAAATAGCATTTGGTGCTCCAACAGAAATTGAATATAAGATGGCAAAGCTTGTATGTGAGACAGCCCAAATTGATATGGTTCGATTTGTTAATTCAGGGACAGAAGCTACAATGACTGCTGTAAGACTTGCGAAAGGCTATACTGGGAAGAAAAAAATAGTAAAGTTTGCAGGCTGTTATCATGGTCATCATGACATCTTTCTGAAAGAAGCAGGGTCAGCAGTAGCCGAGCTAAGATTAAAGGGAATTGATGAAGACATTGTACAAAATACAATTGTGGTTGAATACAACAATTTAGATTCGGTAGAAAAAGCTTTTAAAGAAAACAAAGATGAGATAGCAGCTGTTATAATCGAGCCTGTGGCAGGGAATATGGGTGTTGTACCTGCCAAAAAAGAGTTTTTGCAAGCCCTAAGAGAAATTTGCAACCTCCACGGCAGTCTTCTGATTTTTGATGAAGTGATAACTGGTTTTAGACTTTCACTGAAAGGTGCAAGAGCTTTATATAATGTTGAGCCGGACCTTATAACTTTTGGAAAGATAATTGGCGGGGGGCTTCCTTGCGGCGCAGTTGGTGGCAAAAAAGAGATAATGCAGTGCTTAGCACCCCAAGGAAATGTCTTTCAGGCAGGTACTATGTCGGGCAATCCAATTGTGATGAGTGCAGGGTACGTTACTATCAAGAAGCTTAAAGAAAATCCTCATTTTTATAATAATTTGGAGATGTTATCAGGAAAACTCGAAAAAGAGTTGACACAAGTCTTTTCTAATTCCAATTTAACTTTTTGCATAAACAGGGTAGGTTCAATGCTAACAATATTTTTTGGAGTTGAAAAGGTAGAAAATTTCGAGATGGCAAAGATGAGCGATTTAGACTTGTTCAGAAGTTTTGCAGAATATATGATAAAAAACCATATTTATGTTCCTTCCTCTCAATTTGAAGCGTTTTTCTTGTCTGTAGCACATAGCGAAAATGATGTAGAAAAATTCGTTGAAGTTGCTGAGGAATTTTGCTCTTCAAAAAGGAAATGATAAGAACAACATCTTGTAGCTTACTTAGTGTGTTTAAAAAGATGTTGATAGAAGAAAAAGAGATGTGTAAAATAAATTTATACTAAATCTATCTAAATGATTTAATACAATAACATACAGGAGGATAATTTTATGGATATCATAATAGATGAAACATTACAAGGAAAATATGAAAAATTAAAAAACTATATCAAAAGCTTAGGAAGCCTTGCAATTGCTTATTCAGGTGGAGTGGATAGTACATTTTTAGTCAAAGTTGCTTATGATGTTTTAGGAGATAGAGTTATTGCTGTGACTGCAACATCCTCAACCTATCCAAAAAGAGAACTCAATGATGCAATAACATTCATAAAACAAGTAGGAGCAAAACACATAGTCATAGAATCAGAAGAGCTTGAAATTGAGGGATTCAATAAGAACCCTGTTGATAGATGCTATTACTGCAAAAAAGAGCTTTTTGAAAAGATATGGAAAGTAGCAAAGGCACATGGAATTGAGTATGTTGCGGATGGTTCAAACTTTGATGATTTGAATGATTTTAGACCTGGCATGAAGGCGGCATGTGAGCTTAATGTTGTAAGTCCACTTAAAGTTGCTGGGCTTACAAAAGAGGATATTAGGAAATTGTCAAAAGAGTTTGGACTTCCAACATGGGACAAACCTGCCTTTGCATGCCTTTCTTCACGTATACCTTACGGAGAAAGAATAACAAAAGAAAAATTGAGCATGATAGAAAAAGCTGAGGAATATTTACTTGGACTTGGGTTTAAGCAGGTGAGGGTAAGGTATCATCAAGACAAACTTGCACGAATAGAAATAGGTAAGGATGAGATGGAGAAGTTTTTAGATATTAAGTTAATAGAGAGTGTTAGGAATAAGTTTAAAGAGTTAGGTTTTTTGTATATTACTTTAGATTTAGAGGGGTACAGAACAGGGAGTATGAATTTGAGTTTGAATTTGTGAACTTTGTATTAAAATAAAGTGTGTATAAAAATTATATTTTTTTGATTTGAAAGGTAGGAAATAAAAAATGAAAAAAGTAATTCCTGAACTTCATCTCAATGATTGTGCACAGGCAATAGAATACTATAAAGATGTGTTTGGAGCAGAAGTAAAAAATGTTCAGATGGCTGATAACGTTCCAGGTTTTGAGAATTCCAAAGGTAAGGTACTCCATGCAGAACTTTTTTTATCTGATGAATGCGTAATATATTTAGCAGACCAATTTAATAACACTAATGAAGGAAGCAACATTACACTTGTGATTGAATGTGACTCAGAAGAGGAGATTAAAATGATTTATAATAATCTTTCAAAGGAAGGGACAGTAAGATTTCCTTTACAAAAGACATTTTGGGGTGCGCTACATGCAGTTATAACCGATAAGTTTGGAGTAACGTGGGGACTTAACTTTATGCTAAAGCCATAAACTTCAAATTTTTCTTTTTTGATATTGACATTTTCAAAGTATATATGGTATCCTTATAGAGGTGAAAAAGAAGTAGAAGTCTATCGCTTCTCACCTTTCCGAGAAATGACTCGGAGGGTCAATAGTGCTTTTTGAGCCATTTAATATGGCTCAAAAAGAGTTACGGGAGTGGATAGGCTATGCTTCTATCCACTTTTTGTTTAAATTAGGAATTAGGGTTATTTATTTCCAGGAGGTGTTTTAATATAAATAATAAAGATTTGCTCATTAATGAGCAGATAAGAGACAAAGAGGTAAGAGTTATTGATGAGAACGGTGTTCAACTTGGAATTATGAGCATAAAAGAGGCACTGAGGATTGCTGAGGAAAAAAAGCTTGATTTAGTTAAGATTGCTCCTCATGCTAATCCGCCTGTGTGCAAGATAATGGATTATGGCAAGTATAAGTTTGAACTTGCCAAAAAAGAGAAAGAGGCAAAGAAAAATCAAAAGGTTATTAACGTAAAAGAAATCAGGCTTACAACCACAATTGAAGAACATGACTTTAACGTAAAAGTAAAAAATGCAATTAGATTTTTACAGGATGGAGACAAAGTAAAGGTATCTATTCGCTTTAGGGGTCGTGAAGTCTTGCATCCTGAAATAGGTGAAGAGATTATAAACAAGTTTATAGAAAAGATAAAAGAGTACGGAGTTGTTGAGAAAAAGCCAAAATTGGATGGTAAGAACCTTACAGCGGTCATTGCGCCAAAACAGCAATAAAAATTTTTGATGGGGAGGAGTTTTTTGATGCCGAAACTAAAAACACATAGAGGTCTTGCAAAAAGAATTAAGATTAGCGGAAGTGGGAAATATTTGAGAAAGAAAGCAGGTAAAAGTCACCTTTTGAGCGGTAAGTCAAGAAAGAGAAAGAGAAATTTGAAAAAGACGGTGGTTGTTGATGCTACTAACGTTAAAGCAGTCAAAAAGCTTTTGCCGTACCTATAAACAACAATTTTGAGCAGGAGGTAGAGTTATAAATGAGAATAAAAAATGGTGTTTGGGCAAGAAAGAGACATAAAAAATGGCTAAAACTTGCAAAGGGTTATTTTGGTGCAAAGAGCAAGATTTTTAAACAAGCGCATGTAGCTGTAATGAGGTCTTTAAGATATGCATATATAGGTAGAAGGCTTAAAAAGAGAGATTTTAGAAGGCTGTGGATAACAAGAATTAATGCAGCAGCAAGACAAAATGGTCTTTCGTACAGCAAGTTTATGAATGGTCTTAAGAAAGCAGGAATTAATCTTAATAGAAAAGTCTTAGCAGATATGGCTGTTAATGACCAAAAAGCATTTGCTGAGCTGGTTGAAATTGCTAAAAAGCAAATAAATGCGCAGTAAAATGTTTTAAATTTTAATTTTTTTGAACAAGGGTTATTGGTAAGATGTCCACAAAAAAAGTTGAGTTTATTAGCAGTCGCGAGAACGAATGTATAAAGAGAGTAAAAAAACTGCATGATAAAAAGTACAGAGAAGAGTTTAGGTCTTTCATAATTGAAGGTTTAAAACTTGTAAAAGAAGCTATTGACTATCAGATTGAATGTATAAACTTGGTGATATTTTCTCAACAGGCGAAAGATAGGTATCAAGAATTTTACTGGGAGTGCAAGCGTCTTTTAGAAGATGGGAAAATAAAAAGAGTTATTGAGATTCCTGATAAGTTGTTTGAATACATTACTACAACTTCTACACCGCAAGGTATTTTAGCTGAGTGTAACTTTGTTGACAAAGACATAAACTTTATAAAAAATCTGAGAAGAGTAGTTATAGCTAACAATCTACAGGACCCTGGCAATTTAGGAACATTAATTAGATGTGCTGATGCATTTGAATTTGATGCTATTATTACAACAAAGGGTACAGTTGATATCTACAATCCCAAGACAATACGTGCCACAATGGGTTCACTTTTTCATCTGCATATTATGAGAGAGGCTGAAGAGGGAAAATTAATCAAAATCCTAAAAGATAATAGCTTTGCAGTTTATGTGGCAACGCCGTATGGTGATATTGAAATTTCAAAAGTTGTTCCTGACAAAAGATTTTGTGTTGTTATTGGTAATGAGTCTGAAGGAGTTAGCGATTCTTTTGCAAAGGTGGCAACAAGAAAGATAAAAATTCCTATGGTTGGCAAAGTAGAGTCTTTAAATGCGGCGGTGGCAGCTTCAATTGTGTTGTATGAATTGAGAAAAAGATAGAATTTAAGCCTTCATCCAGAGTTAAAATTGTGGATGAGGGCTTAAAAATTAATTAAAGGGTGGTATAAGAAATGAACGATAAAACTCAACATTTTTCATTTGAAGAGAGTATGGACAAAAAGGTTAAAGAGATATTGAGTGAGGTTTACAGTGCGCTGAAAGAAAAGGGTTACAATCCAATTGCGCAACTTGTAGGATACTTAATATCGGGCGATCCAACTTATATTACTAATCATAAGAATGCCCGCTCTATAATAAGGAGAATTGAAAGAGATGAAATATTGGAAGAAATTGTTAAGTTTTATATTGATAATAATGTTGAGTAGTTTAATTTTCAGCTTAAGTTTCGCATTCAGTTTCTACAAGTTTGAAGGGAAAGAGTTTATTAATAAATATTTTTTTGCTACTGTAAAAGAAGTTATTTCAAGTAGCAAAAAAGGTTGGGCAGTGATTGTAGTTTTAAAAGATGAAGAAAGAAGTCAAAAGATTAAAGAATATCTTGGAAAAAAAGGGACAAATATTAGTAATCTATCACAGATGAAAAAGAAAAAAGAGGGTCTATTTTTTTTATACAGTGGTGATGGCAGGTTAATCTTTGTGTTCAATAACCTTTCTGATGAAGGCTTTTTTACTTTCAAATCAGTTCACACTAAAAGAGCTGGGCTTGTACTGGACAGAGAGTTTATGGATATATTAGAAGGCAAGTTTAATAAAGATGCTAAAATGTTAATAGCAAAAGACTTTTTACAATACTTGTGGAAGTTTTTTTGGGTATTGAATTATCAGCTTATGTATCTTAATAAGTATTTGATAGTGCTTTTTACTGTTATTATTATTTTCTCAATTTTAGAAGCAACAATCTATTTTGGCGATTTTAAAATAGATGCAGGAAACGGCATACGTATGTATATTTTAAAATTATTGCCTACCACTGTGATACTTTCATACCTTTTTATTATCTACTCACCGATAATAGTTCAGTATATTAACCATGTTTTTGTATTTTTATTACTGTTTTTTGCAACCTCGTTAATATTATCATACTTCAGTTTAGAAAAAACTCAAGCTGGAGTTGCTTTGGCTGGAATCCTTTCTATTTTGATTCAGGCTATTTTTTATGACAACTATTTGCAACTTATTTCTACTGCAGGATATCATCCTTCATTTGCAAACAGGTTTTATGGTATAGGCAATGAATTTTTTGCTTATTTATTGGGCTTTACATTTGTATTTTCAGTTGCAACTAAAATTCCTTTAAAAAATGTTTATATAATACTCGGGGCCTTAGCTATATTTTTGACGATTCCATATTATGGTATAAATTTTGGCGGGCTTGTTTCTATACTTTTAGGTTTTACTTTATTTTCAGTTATAAAATCAGAAAATAAAAAAAAGATGATTTTTTTGTTGTTACCAGTTGCAATCTTGATAGTTTTTGCTATCTTCAAGAATAGCTATCTATTTAATGTTTTTTCAAACACTGAGGTTTTGCTTGACACAATAAAAAGAAAATTGTTCATGAATCTTTCTTATTTTGTATCCTATCCATTGACAATTTTGCTTGTTAATTGCTCTGTAGCTTTAAGTATCTTAGCTTTGTCCAAAAATAAAATTTTGGTTTTGAGATCACTTGAAAGAGAAAAGATAAAATTGTTTATTATAATCACTATGTTTGGATGGCTTTTGAACGATTCAGGTACGATAATTGTAGGTCTTTTATTAGGATTTTTAAACTTGAGTATATACCTTGCAAAGTTGGTGAATGAATATGGAAATAATTAAACTTGGAAATACATCACTTTATGTGAGCAAAATATGTTTTGGTACATTGACTATGGGACCGCTTCAAAAGAGATTATCTATTGAAGATGGGGCAAGGCTTTTAGCGTACGCATATCGAAAAGGCATAAATTTTGTTGATACTGCTGAGTTGTATGAGACATATGAATACATAAGAAAGTCAATCCAGATAAGTGGGATACGACCTGTGATATCTACAAAATCATATGCTTATGATAAAAAATCAGCAGAGTTTTCTTTATATAAGGCTTTGAAAGAGCTGGATGTTGACTACATAGACCTATTTATGCTCCATGAACAGGAAGGTGAGCATACTTTCAAAGGACATTATGAAGCAGTTGAGTATTTTTTAAAAGCAAAAGAAAAAGGGTATATCAAACATTTTGGCATTTCTACCCACTATGTAAAGGCGGTAAAAGATGCCCTCAAATATCCAGAAATTGAAGTTATCCATCCAATATTTAACTACAAAGGAATCGGAATTGTAGATGGTACAGTTGATGAGATGGCAGAGGCGATAAAACAAGCTTACATACACGGCAAAGGAATTTTTGCTATGAAAATATTTGGTGGAGGCAACCTCCTTTCTAATTTTAAACAAGCGCTTGAGTTTATATTTGACTTTCCATATCTTCATTCTGTTGCAATTGGTATGCAAAGTATATTTGAGGTTGATTATAATATTAGATGCTTTGAGGCAAAGAAGGTTTACTTGGAAAAGGAATTATTAGAAAATATAAAGACAAAAAAGCTTCATGTTGAAAGCTGGTGTGAAGGCTGTGGAGAGTGCGCCTTGCATTGCCACCAAAATGCTATTTCTGTGAAAGATAGAAAAGTGATTGTTGATTACTCCAAATGTCTTTGCTGTGGATACTGCAGCAGCTATTGTAAGCTTTTTGCTTTGAAAGTAATCTGAAGCAAATTGGAAAAGTAGAAAGGTGGTTGTAAATTGAGGATTCTTTGTCTTGACATAGGTAACAGCAGAGTTGGTGTTGCAATTTCAGACCCACTCAAAATTACTGCTCAGCCGGTTATGACAATTGAGCTACGAAATAAAGATTTGTTTGAGGAGCTTGACAAGATATTTCAAAGATACAATATAGAAAAGGTTGTGATAGGCTATCCTCTTTCTAAGCTGCATCCTGATCAGAAAGATGAAAAACTCAAAAAAATTGATGAGATTTCTGAAAAGATTGAAAGCAGATACAATGTAGAGATTGTAAAATGGGATGAGAGATTTTCAACAAAAGCTGTTGAAAGGGTGATATATGAAGAACTAAACTGGAAAAGAAAAAAAAAGATAATTGACAAGGTTGCGGCAGTTTATATTCTCCAGGGATATCTTGACTTTTATAATGGAAGCTAAGAATCTTTTGTGTATGTTGATTTTGGTCTTCTTAAATGGTATATTAATGATAAAAATCTTACCAAGAAAAGCGAGTGATATTATTGAATATAGAAGTGGTTAAAAATGAAATTTACAAGCTAAAAGAAGAAAAGAAAGCTTTGATAGTTGCTCACAATTATCAAATTGATGAAGTGCAGGAGATTGCAGATTTTGTGGGCGACTCTTTTTATCTTAGCAAAGTATGTGCTCAGCGTCCTGAAAAAGTTATAGTGTTTTGTGGAGTTCATTTTATGGCTGAGAGTGCAAAGATACTTTCGCCACATAAAAAAGTCCTATTGCCAGAGATAGATGCTGGATGTCCTCTTGCTGATATGGTGACTGCAGAAGATGTTGAAAATTTAAAAAAGAAATATCCTGATTATTCAATTGTATGTTATATTAACTCTCCTGCTTCTGTCAAAGCAAAATCAGATGTTATCTGTACTTCATCAAATGCTGTAAAAATTGTAAAAGACTTTCCCAATGACAAAATAATTTTTTTGCCAGACAAAAACTTAGGGAGTTTTGTAAAAAAACAGGTACCTGAAAAAGACATCATTCTATGGGAAGGATTCTGTATTACCCATTACAAGATAAAAAAAGAGGATGTTGAAAAAGCCAAGTCTTTACATCCAAATGCTTTGGTTTTGGTCCATCCTGAGTGTAGACCGGAAGTAGTTGAGCTTGCTGACTTTGTCGGAAGTACAAAACAGATAATAGATTTTGCTACTGCCTCAAAAGAAAAAGAGTTTATTATTGGAACAGAGATGGGAGTGCTATACAGTTTAAAGAAGCTAAATCCCGACAAGAAGTTTTATATTCTTCATCCAGGGATGATTTGTCCTAATATGAAGAAGAATACTTTGCAATCGGTAAGAGATGCTCTTTTGTATGAGAGGTACCAGATAGAAGTTGAGGAAGAAATTATGGAAGGCGCAAAAAGAGCACTTTCTAAGATGCTTGAAATGGGCTAATTTGTAAATTGGGGATGGTTAGCTTGGCAGAGTTTAAAAGGTTTTGTATTGAATTTGACTCTGGTAGTGATGAAGTATTAAATTTTGATGTAGTGATTATTGGAACAGGTGTTGCAGGGCTATACACTGCAGTCAATCTTGACAAAAGACTAAAAACTGCTCTTGTAACAAAAGAAACCATGCAGGTTAGCAATACCAATTTAGCCCAAGGCGGGATTGCAGCGCCACTCAGCCATGATGACAGCCCTGACATACACTACATGGACACGATAAAAGCAGGCAGTGGTCTTTGTGATTTGCACATGGTAAGAATTTTGGTTGACGAGGCTATTGAAAATATAAACATTTTGCTTAAGATGAATATTCCATTTGATTTAGATGACGAAGGGGAGATTATTTTAGGTCAGGAAGGAGCACACAGCCGAAGAAGAATAATTCATGCAAGTGGAGATGCAACAGGAAGAATTGTGTCTGAGCATTTAGGACATGTAGTAAAGTCGTATGAAAATGTTACAATATTTGAAAATGCTTTTCTGGTTGATATACTCACCGATGAGAATAACACTGCTATAGGAGTTTTACTAAAGATAAAGAATAAGAATGTCATTTTATTTGCAAAAAACATTGTTCTGGCATCTGGTGGCTATGGATATTTATACAAATACACAACAAACCCTGAGGTGACAACAGGTGATGGCTGTGCTGCAGCAATAAGGTGTGGAGCAAAGGTTGTTGATATGGAACTTGTGCAGTTTCATCCTACAGTGCTTTATCATAAAGTAAACAAAAGTTTTTTGATATCAGAGGCAGTAAGAGGAGAAGGTGGCCTTCTTTACAATATTTTTGGTGAAAGATTTATGCCCCAGTACCATCCTCTTGCAGAGCTTGCACCAAGAGATATTGTTTCTCGTAGCATATACTTTGAGCTGCAAAGGACAGGTTCTGAAAACGTATTTCTCGATATTACTCATCTTGATGCTAACTTTATAAGAAAGAGATTTCCTAATATATATAAAAAATGTTTGGAACTTGGCATTGATATTACAAAAGAAAGAATTCCTGTTGCACCTGCGCAGCATTATAGTATGGGTGGCGTGCTTTCTGACGAGTTTGGCAGAACCACTGTAGAAAACCTTTTTGTATGTGGTGAGGCAGCAGGGACACGTGTTCATGGAGCAAACAGGCTTGCATCAAATTCACTTTTAGAAGGTCTTGTTTTTGGAAGAAGAATAGCTCAATATATCAATGGCAGGTCACAAAAAAATGTAAAATATATAGCAATCTGCCATAGAAGTTTGAGTAAAAAGGATTTTGATTTGAACGTAGCTACCGAGATTGAAGGTTTGAGAAGTAAAATGAGTGAGCATGCAGGGATTGTGCGAACAAAAGAAGGGCTTGAAAAATTGATAGATTACATTGTCTCAAGGTTAGAAATATTGAATACAATGAAACTCAGCACACAAAAAGAGATAGAATATTATAACATGCTCATGATAGGATATATTCTGGCAAATGCAGCGCTGATGAGAAAAGAAAGCAGAGGTTCTCATTACAGAAAAGATTTCCCGTACCAGGACGATGCTAACTGGAAGAAGCATTTGGTATACTCAAACATTTATGGATGGGAGGAAATATTTTAAATGCTAAATTTTTTGGTAATTGATAAAATTATTAAGGATGCACTTGTAGAGGATATGCCATATGGAGATATTACGACAGACTTATTAATTCCGCAAGAGAGCACGTCGAATGCTGTTTTATTGGCTAAAGAGAATGGAATTTTATGTGGAATAGATGTGGCAAAAAGGGTATTTGAGATATTAGATGGCGGCATAAAATTTGAAAAGTTAAAAACTGATGGAGACTATATTCAAAAAGGTGATGTTTTGGCCAAAATACAAGGAAAAACACGAGCAATCTTGATGGGTGAAAGGCTTGCTTTAAACCTTCTTCAAAGAATGAGCGGTATTGCAACATTTACAAATATGCTTGTCCAAAAGGTGAAAGGATACAGGGCAGCTGTCACTGATACTCGAAAGACCATTCCTCTTTTGAGAATGCTTGATAAATACGCTGTTTTTGTCGGTGGTGGAAAAAATCATAGGTATTCCTTGTCTGATGCGGTGCTAATTAAGGATAATCACATAAAGGCTATAGGGAGTATTACAGAGGCTGTAAAAAGGGCAAAAGAGAATGTCCCACATACAATGAAGGTTGAAGTGGAAGTGCGTAATATGCAAGAGTTTGAAGAGGCATTGCGATCGGGTGCAGATGTAATTATGCTTGACCATTTCACAGTTGATGAGATGAAAAGGGCTGTTGAGAAAGCTGAAGGAAGAGTTTTAATAGAAGCATCGGGAAATATAAATATTGATAACATTGAGGAGATTGCAAAAACAGGTGTTGATATTATTTCTGTTGGTTCTATTACCCATTCAGTAAAAAGCCTTGATATTAGCCTTGACTTTGTAGACTAAAGTTTTTTGGAGGCAAATTCTTATGAAAAAAAAGACATTTTGTCCACTTGACTGTTTTGACAGTTGTGCGATTGTTGCTCAGGTTGAAGATGGGAAAGCAGTAAAGCTTTATGGTGATAAAGACCACCCTATCACTAATGGTTTTTTATGCCCGAAAGGTTATAGATTGCTTGAGAAGGTTTATTCAAAAGAGAGGGTAACCACTCCTCTTTTGAGGGTCAAGAATGAATTTCACCAAATTTCCTGGAACCAAGCTTTTGACATGATTGCAGAGCAAATAAAAGAGATTTTAAAAAAGCACAACTCAAGTGCCATTTTACACTATAGTGGAGATGGGTACGAAGGGTATTTGAGAAATATTGAAAGATTGTTTTTTGATTATTTGGGAGGTACGACATACTCTGAAGGGAGTTTGTGCTGGGGAGCAGGTCTTCTTGCCCAGAAAATAGATTTTGGAAATTCGCTTTGTCATTCACCGTTCGACATTTTTAATTCTAACTGGATTGTTCTTTGGGGAAGAAACGCTCTGTGGACAAATCTTCACCTTTTTTATTTTGTCCATAAGGCAAAAAAACAGGGTAAAAAAGTAGCAGTGATTGACATTTACCCTACCGAAACATTCAAGGTAGCTGATATTGGGCTGATTATAAATCCTGGGTCTGACTCTTACCTTGCCTATGGAGCAATAAAGTATATATTGGAAAATGGAAAGGAAGATAGAGAATTTATCGAAAAGTATACCATTGGATTTGAAAAGGTAAAAGAAATTGCGAATAGATTAACATATGAAGAGATAGAGAAAAAGTGCGGTGTGAATAAAAAAGATATAGAAAACATTGCCAATATTTATATTCAAAGACCAGTGTCAACTTTTATTGGCTATGGTCTACAAAGATATACAAATGGAGTAAATACAATAAGAACAATTGACTATCTTGTTGCAATCTCAGGTAATGTGGGAATAAAAGGCGGAGGTTCAAACTTTGCTCACAGGTTCACTAAAAATATAGTTTCGGTTTTCAAAGACGATACCAGAGCTATAAATAAGCGCTTTTATAACAGAGCAAAACTTGGAGAATATCTAAAAGACCAGCAAAATCCACCAATTGAGATGGTTTATATATCTGCCGGAAATCCCGTTTCACAGTGTCCTGATTCAGATTTGGTATTTAGAGAACTTCAAAAAAGATTTGTGGTTGTTGTTGACATGTTTTTGACAGCAACAGCTAAGGCAGCAACCATTATACTTCCTGCTGCAAGTTTTCTTGAGAAAGAGGATGTATTTGTGCCCAATATGTGGCATGATTATATTGGGGTTTCTGAGAAGGTTATTGAAAACATTGGTGAGTCAAAGTCAGAGGTTGAAATAATAAACCAGCTTGCAAAAAGGCTTGATTTAGATTTTCCTATGAAATCAGAAAAAGAATGGGTAGAATATGTAAAAGCTCATTTTGAGAAAGCTTTGAACATTAAATTTGACAAGCATTTTGTGCGTGCAACCAGAATGGATGTTCCATGGGAAGATAAAGTATTTGTAACAAAGAGCAAAAAATTTGAATTTGAAGACGAAAAGATGGGTGTAGCTGTACCATCTACAGATGAAGAAAGAGTGTTAAAAAACCAGCTCAGACTTGTGACCGTTCATTCTCAAAAAACATTGCATTCTCAGGAGTTTTTTGAAAGAAGACCAGTTGCTATTTTTAATATTGAGGATGCAAAAAGACTTGGAATTGGAAATGGCGATAAAGTGCTTCTTTACAATGGCTGTGGAGGTTTTGTTGTTGAAGCAGTGCTGAGACAGCGTATAAAAAGAGGGTATATAATAGTTGAAGAAGGTTATCAAAACCAGAATATTGAGACAATAAACTCTTGCATCTTTTCCAAAACGGCAGAGATGGACAGTCAAGCAGCATTTAATTCAAATTTTGTATTTGTGAAAAAGGTGGCAACATGAAAAATTTATTTATTTTGGCGGGTGGAAAGTCAAAAAGGCTTGGATTTAACAAATTACATCTTAAGATTGGTAATCAAAGTGTTATACAGTTAATAGACAAGAGTATAGGTGGCCTTTTTGACAAAAAGTTTATTGTGATAAAAAACGGGTATCCAGAATTTGAAGGATTTGAAGTAGTAAAAGATAGATTTGAAATAGATGCGCCTGTTGCAGGAGTCTTAACAAGTTTAATGGTAAGCATGACAGACAAGAATTTTATAATAGCATGCGACATGCCGTTTGCCAAAAAAGAACTTGTAGAGTACATGTTTGGGTTTGATGGGTACGATGCAATTGTTCCTTATTATAATAGTTATTTTGAGCCTCTTTTTTGTGTATATAGCAAATCATTTTTGGAAAAAGGATTGGATTTTATAAACAAGGGTATATTTTCTCTTTCTGCTATTTTACAAAATTCAAATGTAAAGAAGATTGAGCTTAACGAAATTTTGAGATTCGATCCTTATCTTGAAAGTTTTAAAAACATAAATACTCAATCTGATTTGGAGGAGGCAAATGAAAGGTTTAGAAGAGTACTTTCAAGCCAGGTTTGATTTAGGAAAAATACCAATTGCTTCAGATTTGATTGTTAAAGAGGTTACTGTAACGATAGAAGATAGAAAGTTCTTTGAATATGTTAAAAGCAAAATAAATGTTGATAGAATAGGTGAAGTGGTGTTTGCAATAAAAGATGGTGATGAAGTGCTTGTTGTGAGACAAAAAGAGTATCCTGATAAAGTTTATAGAGTACCTTCTGGTGGTATCGGTCTTAACGAGGATGTGGATGAGGCTTTGAAAAGAGAAGTAAAAGAAGAGCTTGCACTGAATATTAAAGATTTTTTGCTGATTGGATCGATAAAGTATAATCTTCTCTATTTGCAAGAACATTTCGATTTTTATTCGTTTATATTTTTGATTGAAAAATATGAAAATGATAATCTTGCAAAAACTGATGGAGAGATTTCAGAGGTTATAAAGGTATCTTTGGATGAATTAAAAAATCTTTGTGATATTCTAAAAGGACAAAAGGGTTTTTGGGGTGATTGGGGCAGGTTTAGGTTCTATTCTACTTATCTTGTATATGAGTATCTTGTACGAAAGAAAATAAACTAAAAAAGAGGTGTTGTTTAAAGTATGGCAAAAGTGTTTTTGGCAAAAGGGAAGGGACTGAGAGTAGAAAACGGTCATCCGTGGGTTTTCAGGCATGAAGTACAGAAGATAGATGGGGAGTTCGAGGATGGTCAGATTGTTGATGTGTTTAACTTTAAAGGGAAGTTTGTAGGAAAAGGATTTATAAATTCCAAGTCTCAAATACTTGTAAGACTTCTTACACGAAAAAATGAGGAGATTAGTATTGACTTTTTTAAAAAGAGAATCCAAGATGCCTGGGATTACAGAAAGAGTATAGGCTATACACAAAATTGCCGGCTCATATTTGCTGAGGCTGATTTCTTACCAGGACTTATTGTTGACAAGTTTGGTGATGTTCTTGTAATGCAGACATTGTCAAAAGGTGTTGACAAATTTAAAGATAAACTGGTAGAAATATTAGTTGAGGTTGTCAAACCAAAAGCTATATATGAAAGAAATGATGCAAGAGTGAGAGAAATTGAAGGACTTGATTTAAGAAAAGGATTTTTATATGGCAGCTCGCCTGTGGAAGTTGAGATAGAAGAAAATGGTATCAAGATGATAGTAGATATAGAAAATGGACAAAAAACAGGATATTTTTTGGACCAGAAAGAGAACAGAGTTGCAATAAGGAACTTTGTAAAGGATAAGGTAGTTTTGGACTGTTTTTGTCACACAGGAGGATTTACCATAAACGCAGCCAAATTCGGTGCGTCAAAGGTTATAGGTATTGATATTTCAGATACAGCAATTGAACAAGCAGTGAAAAATGCTAAGTTAAACGGGGTTGAATCAAAATGTGAATTTGTGGTTGCAAATGTTTTTGATTATCTTAATGAACTTGACGACAAGAAAGAAAAATACGATATGATAATACTTGACCCTCCTGCATTTGCAAAAAGCATACACACTTTGGAAAATGCAAAAAGAGGTTATAAAGAGATAAACTTGCGAGCTATGAAGATACTCAAAAAAGGTGGAATTCTTGTGACCTGTTCATGTTCACATTATATGAAACCGGATATATTTTTTGAGGTTATTAAAGATGCTGCAAAAGACGCAAAAAAGACGTTAAGGCTCATTGAGTACAGAACACAGGCAAAAGATCATCCGTATCTTGTAAACTATGAAGAGTCTTTGTACCTCAAATGTTTTATTTTTCAGGTTTTATAAGATTTACAAGGAGGTCTAACTTAAAATTGAACTTGCCAGAAGAATTTTTATCGAAGATGAAAGAGATTTTAAATGATGAATTTGACCAGTTTATAAAAATATACGACTTTGACAGTTATAAAGGTTTTAGGGTCAACACTGCCAAAGTTTCAGTCGAAGAGTTTGTAGAGAAAATGGGAATTGAATTTGAAAAGGTCCCATGGTGTAAAGACGGCTTTTACTACACTGAAGAGATAAGACTGAGCAAACACCCATACTATTTTGCTGGGCTTGTGTATATTCAGGAACCATCTGCCATGTTTCCGGTTGAGGCTTTGGATGTAAAGGAAGGCGAAAAAGTCTTGGACTTGTGTGCCGCACCTGGGGGGAAGAGCATTCAGATAGCAGCAAGACTTGGTCAAAATGGCTTGCTTGTATCCAATGATGTAAAACCATCAAGAATCAAGGCGCTTGTAAAGAATGTTGAAAATCTCGGGCTTACAAATGTTGTAATTCTGAATAACAAGCCGAAAGAGATAGCTGAAAGCTATGGTGCATATTTTGACAAGATTTTGGTTGATGCACCTTGTTCTGGTGAAGGAATGTTTCGCAAAGACCCGACGGCAGCTAAAAAATGGACTTCCAATCACCCTGAAAAGTATGTTAATCTGCAGAGAAGTATCATGACAGAGGTAGATGAACTTTTAAAAGTGGGTGGCGAGATAGTATATTCTACCTGTACGTTTGAAGTAGAAGAGAATGAAGGAATTATTGACTGGTTCTTGAAAAAACATAAAAACTATGAAGTTGTTGAGATAAAAAAATATGAGGGTTTTTCGGATGGGATTGAAATAAATGGTAATAAAAATTTAAAAAAAGCGGTGAGAATTTACCCACACAGGGTCAGAGGTGAGGGACATTTTATTTGCAAGCTAAAAAAGGTGAGAGAAAGTGGAGATGAGTGGACTTTTCAGCCACAAAGATTTGAGGTGGACAGCAATGAATTGAAAATTTTTGATAAATTTTGCAATAAATATTTAAACATAGACTTAAGTCACTTCAAAAATAGGGTGTTTTATAAGAAAGCAAGCAAACTGTATTTGGGTTTTGATGGACCTTTTGATAAGATAACACCGCTTCGAAATGGTCTTTTGCTGGGAGAAGTTTACAAAGGAAGATTTTATCCTTCTGCTCATTTGATTGCAAGTTTAAAGTATGAAAATCTCAAGGTTGCTATTAACTTTTCTCAAGATGATGAAAGGCTGGTGAGATATTTAAAAGGTGAGACAATAGAGAATAAAGAGAATCTAAGTGGATTTGTAGGAATATGTGTAGACGGCTTTACCCTTGGATGGGGTAAAGCAGAGGGACATATAATAAAAAATTATTTTCCAAAAGGATGGAGATTGGAATAAAAATGAGACTTGACAAGTATCTGAATCACTGTGGATTTGGTTCACGAAGTCAGGTTAAAAAACTAATAAGAGAAGGAATTGTGACTGTAAATGGGAAACAAATAGTAGAAGTTGATTTTAAGATTAATCCCGAAGAAGATGTAGTAGAAGTCGATGGCAGGATTGTAAAGTTCAGTAGACGGATTTATATCATGATGAACAAACCGAAAGGTTATGTGTGCTCAAATGACGACCCGGCATCACTTACAGTGTTCTCACTTATTTCTAATGATTTAAAGTATCCAGATTTGCATACAGTTGGTAGGCTTGACAAAGATGCAGAAGGTCTTTTGATAATTACAGATGATGGTGAATATACGCATAGAGTTATCTCACCCAGAAAAAGAATTGAAAAAGAGTATTTAGTTAGGCTTGAAAAAGCGGTGGATGAGGAAAAGCTGAAAGAGTTTGAAAATGGGATTATTTTAGATGATGGTTATAAGACACTTCCTGCAAAATATACTATTATTGATAGTACCAAAGTCAAATTGTGTATATATGAGGGTAAATATCATCAGGTTAAAAGGATGTTCGAAGCAATTGGAAATAAGGTGATTGATTTAAAACGCCTGAGAATAGGAGGTCTTAATTTAGACGAAAGTTTAAAACCGGGTGAATACAGAGTGATGAAAGAAGAAGAGGCTTATTTGGTATTTAGTAAGTAAAAAGAGAGGAGAGATAATTGAAAGATGAAACAGGTTGAGTTAAAAAATCTTGTTAAGGTTTCAATTTTCGGTGCTTTGGCATTTGTTGTAATGCTTATAGAGTTTCCTTTAGGAATATTTCCGGACTTTTTAAAACTTGATTTTAGTGACTGTGTAGCATTGATAATTTCGTTTGCTCTTGGACCTGCTTGGGGTGTGGGTGTTGAATTTTTGAAAAATGTACTTCATCTGTTTGTTACCAAAACGGCCGGGATAGGCGAATTTGCTAACTTTATGATTGGCGGCTTTTTTGTGTACATTGCGGGATACATATATGCCAAGAATAGAACTAAAAAAGGTGCTGCAATAGCTCTTATTATTTCTACCATTGCATTTTCTATCTGGGCAGGCTTGCTAAACTACTTTGTACTTCTTCCTCTTTACGAAAAGGCTTTGAAATTTCCAATCTCAGAGATAGTAAAAATTGCTTCAAAGGTAAATGGTTTTGTGACAGATAAGTTTACATTAATTTTGTTTTCAATAATTCCATTTAATTTGGTAAAAGGTGCAATTATTTCGGTGGTTACTTTTATTCTTTATAAAAGGTTGTCGAAGATAGTAAAAAGATAGGAGATGAAGATTATGGGCGTTCATTTTGAAAATGAATTTGGGAAGATAGAGATTACCAATGATTGCATTGCTACAATAATTGGGCTTTCGTGTATGGAAAGCTATGGTGTTGTTGGTATGGCATCAAAGAGTGTAGCAGACGGGATAGTTACACTTCTTGGCAGGGAAAACTTGCAAAAAGGTATAAAGGTTTTGGCAGAAAACGGTGTTGTCAATATTGATATTCACATAATTGTGGAGTACGGCACCAGAATTCCTGTTGTTGCTGAAAATATCAGAGAAAGAGTTTCATATGCTATTGAAAAATACACAGGTCTAAAACCGGGGGCTATAAATATCTTTGTAGATGGTATTCGTTTGTAACTTGCTGAGGAGGATTGGACTATGAAACTTTTAACTGCAGATGTATTGAAAAACATGTTAAAAGCTGCAAATAATTACTTAAAATTGCACATCGATAAAATAAATTCTTTAAACGTTTTTCCGGTGCCCGATGGTGACACAGGCGCCAATATGTCTGCGACTCTTGACAGCAGCATAAAAGAGATAAACGGGAAGACTTTTGAAGATGTGGACAAACTTATGAATGCAGTTGCTTTTGGCAGCTTAAAAGGTGCACGCGGCAATTCTGGAGTTATTCTTTCTCAGCTTTTGCGAGGATTTGCCAAAGAGCTGAAAGGCAAGGATGTTATAGATATACAAACATTTGTTGCTTGTTTAAAATCTGCGTCTGCAAGTGCTTACAAAGCAGTGATGAAACCTACAGAAGGTACGATGCTCACAGTTGCACGCGGGATCGCAGAAGATGTTGAAAAAGAAGTAGCAGAAGGCATTGTAAGCGAAATAGAGGATTTGCTGGAAGTGTGCGTCTCAAGCAGGAAAAAGTGGCTTGCAAAGACACCAGAGATGCTTCCAATCTTAAAAGAGGCAAATGTAGTTGACAGTGGCGGTATGGGTCTTGTCATAATTTTTGAAGGGATGTATAAATTTTTAAAAGAAGGGATGGTATTTGAAGAATCGTCACAGCAGGAAGTTTATACAGCCCTTACTTTTAAACCTGAAGAGATTAAGTTTACTTACTGTACGGAGTTTTTTATTACTGGTTTGAAAAAGAATATTGAAAAAGAATTTAAGGAATATCTTGATACAATTGGTGATTCAATTATTGTTATCCAGGATGGTGACATTCTCAAAACTCACGTTCACACAAATTCGCCTGGCAAGGTAATAGAAAAGGCTTTGAAGTATGGTGAGCTTATAAACATAAAGATTGATAATATGAAATATCAACACCAGGAGTTTATAGGTAAAAGAGAAAGCCTTAAGACAGAAGTTCAAACACAAGCTGAGGTTATTATAAAAGAATATGGTTTTGTAGCTGTATCACAGGGAGAAGGATTCAATGAAATATTAAAAGGTTTGGGTATTGATTTTATAATTGAAGGCGGACAGACTATGAATCCAAGCGCTGAGGACTTTGTAAATGCTATAAAGAATGTACCAGCCAGAAATATATTTATTTTCCCAAACAACAAAAATGTGATTATGTCTGCAGAGCTTTCTTTGCAGCTGGTAAATACAAATAAAAATGTAGTGATTATGAAGACAACCAACATTCCCGAGTGCATTGCTGCAATGATAAAGTTTGATTTGAGTAAAAGTGTTGAAGAAAATATAAAGCTCATGCAAGAAGCTATAAATTCAGTAAAGGTTGTAGAAATAACTAAAGCGGTGAGAAATACAAAAATAAACGGGTTTGAGATTGAGGAAGGTGATTTTATAGGGATTTCAAAAAAAGAAATTGTGGCATGCGACAAAGATATGCAAAAAGTAGCTCTGGCTTGTGTGGAAAAAATTGTTGATTCTACAACCCAGATTTTGAGTATCTACTATGGCAAAGATGTGGCTTTAGAAGATATAGAAATGCTTGTTAAAAACATACAAAAAAGATACCAGAAAATTGATATTGAGAGTTATGAAAGTGGAAATGAAGTTTACCAACTAATTATTGTGGCTGAGATGTGATGATAAAATGAATATTCTTGAGAAAGACATAAGATACTTAAAAGGTGTTGGAGAAAACAGAGAAAGGCTGTTTAAAAAGCTGGGTATAAAAAAAGCCGAAGATTTGCTTTGGCACATACCCCGAAAATATCTTGATTATAGCAGGCTAAAGAAAATAAGAGAGCTTTGCGATGGTGAAATAGAGTCATTTGTTGGAAAGGTTGCTGGCAAGCCTATGGAGATAGAGACAAAGTCAGTAAAGATAATAAAAATTCCTGTTGAAGATAGTACAGGCGTTGTTACAACAGTATGGTTTAACCAGGACTATATAAAAAACGTTTTGAGAGAAGGAGAAGTGTTCTGCTTTTCTGGGAAGATTGAGAGAAAAGGCTTTTATATTGAAATTAAAAATCCAGAATTTGAGAAATATGACCAACATCTTATTCATACAGGCAGGATTGTTCCTGTATACAATTCGACAGAAGGTCTTTCTCAAAAGGTGATTAGAAATATTGTGAACAATCTTCTGCAGCAAGTTGATGGAGCACTTATAGATATAATTCCACCTTATATAAGGCAAAAATATAATTTGTGCGAAGTTAATTTTGCAATTAAAAATATTCATTTTCCAGAGAACAAATTGAGCTTAGAACTTGCAAGGAAAAGGCTTGTATTTGAAGAATTTTATCTTCTTCAACTATCCCTTTTGCTTTTGAAAAAAAGCATAGAAAAAAACGAAGGAATTAAAGTTGAAAATGTACAAAGTAGCTTAAAAGAGTTTGAAGAGCTTCTTCCGTTTGAGTTGACCGAGGCGCAAAAAAGAGTGCTAGCAGAGATTGCACATGATTTAGAGAGTACAAAGCAGATGAACAGGCTTATCCAAGGAGATGTTGGTTGTGGAAAAACAGTTGTAGCTTTGGCAAGCGCGTATGCAACAATAAAGGCAGGATATCAGGTTGCATTGATGGCACCAACAGAGGTTTTAGCATTGCAGCATTATAATGAATGTAAGAAGTACTTTGGTAATCAATTTAATGTAAGACTTCTAATTGGGTCGACTCCAAAAAAAGAAAAAGAAATAATCTTAAAAGAGCTTGAACATGGACTTTGCAAAATGGTCATTGGAACCCATGCACTTATCCAAGATGAGGTAAAATTTAAAAACCTTGGCTTGGCAATTACTGATGAACAGCACAGATTTGGAGTTATCCAAAGGGTAGAACTCACAAAAAAAGGAAGTTCGCCAAACATTCTTGTTATGACAGCAACTCCAATTCCCAGAACTTTGAGTTTGGTTTTGTATGGAGACCTTGATATTTCTATTATTGACCAGCTACCTCCCGGAAGAAAAAAGATTTTAACTTACGCTGTTGATGAAAGTTTTCGACAGAGGGTTTTTAATTTCATAAAGAAACAGTTAGATGAAGGAAGGCAGGTTTACTGGATATGTCCTTTGATTGAAGAGTCAGAAACTTTGAATGCAAAATCAGCAGTTGAATTTGCGAAATCCTTAAAAGAAGGATTTTTTAAAGACTACAATGTTGGGTGTCTACACGGAAAACTTTCTGCAAAAGAGAGAGACAAAATCTTAAATGATTTTAAAGATGGAAACATTCAAATATTAGTTTCAACCACAGTTGTTGAGGTTGGAATAAACGTTCCAAATGCAACAGTAATGGTGATTGAGAATGCTGAAAGATTTGGACTTGCCCAGCTGCATCAGCTAAGGGGACGAGTTGGCAGAGGCGAGCACCAGTCGTACTGTATTTTGTTTAATCAAAGCGATTCAGAGATTGCCAAAAAAAGAATGATAGCTATAACCAGAAGTCAGAACGGCTTTGAAATTGCTGAAATGGACCTAAAACTTCGAGGGCCTGGTGATTTGTTTGGGACAAAACAGCACGGTATTATGAACTTTAAAGTAGCCGATATCATAAATGATATGGATATTCTAAAACAAGCGAGAATAGCTGCAGAAGAGACCATTAGACTCAATCTTGTTGATAACAAACTTTTAGAAAAAATCAACAAACAATTTTACAATAATATAGAAAATATAGGCCTTTAACCCTTTTCAAAAATTTCTTGTTATAATGTTTTTAAAAAGAGGGCATATTAAATAGTGAAAAAAGAAAAGTCTCAAACAAAAAAAGGGGGTTGAAGGCCATGGCAAGAAATAGAAAGCTTGTTCCGGAAGCAACTAAGGCTCTTGACCAGTTAAAAGCAGAGGTAGCAAGTTCAATTGGAGTACCACTTAAACCTGGTTATAATGGTGACTTGACAGCAAAACAGGCAGGTTCAATTGGTGGTTATATGGTAAAGAGAATGATTCAGGATTATGAAAATAGAGCAGCAGGCAAATAACCTCACTAAGGTGCTTAAAATTTACCAACAACGAAGGGACTTTTTGAGTCTCTTCGTTGTTGTTTTTTTAGAGTGATTTTTATATAATCAATATATAAACAAATTGTAAGAAGTTGCTTAAAAGATGAGGGTTATAAGTGGTCTACAAAAAGGTAGAAAATTAAAAAGTGCCAATATTGAAGGATTAAGACCCACATCAGATAGAGTAAAAGAAGCTATTTTTAATATTATAGCACCTTTTTTGAATGAAAATCTTATTGTAGCTGATTTTTTTGCGGGGACAGGAAATGTGGGGATTGAGTTTTTGTCAAGAGGTGTCAGAGAAGTTACATTTGTCGAAAAAGATATAAGGTGCATTAATCTGATAAAGGAAAACCTTAAAAATTTAGATTTGCTAAAGAGGGCGAGGATAATAAAAGGTGATGTATTAAAATTTTTAAAGTCTACAAACTGTCCAGTATTTGATATCATCTTTTTAGACCCACCATACAAGTCTGGTTATGCAAAAGAGTGTATTTCTGAAATAATAGAAAACTGTAGAATAAATGAAAATGGTCTTATAATTGTTGAATCCAATTTAGAGTTTCAGTATGAATATGAGAAACTTTCTATTTTAAGAGAGAGAGAATATGGTGACACTAAAATCACAATATTTTGTTTTGGGGGTAAGAGAAGTTGAAGATAGGAGTATATCCGGGAAGTTTTGACCCCGTAACGAATGGTCACCTTGATATAATTGAAAGGGCTTCAAAAATTTTTGATAAACTTATTGTGGCTGTTCTGGTCAATCCAAATAAAACTCCTGTGTTTGACATTGAAGAGAGGGTTGAACTTCTAAAAGAGACAACAGAACATTTGCCGAATGTTGAGGTAAAAGCTTTTAAAGGTCTTTTAATTGATTTCATGAAACAAGAAAATGCTAAGGTTATAGTAAAGGGATTGAGAGCAGTGTCTGACTTTGAATATGAATTTCAGATGGCACTCTTGAACAAAAAACTTGAACCTTCGATTGAAACAATCTTTATGATGACAAATAGTAAGTATTCATACCTCAGTTCAAGCATGGTCAAAGAAGTAGCAAGATTTGGCGGGTGCATAGAGGACTTGGTGCCTGAAAAGATTGCTAAAAAGGTAATGAAAAAATTGAATAAGAAATATGCAGAAACGGAGGAAAATAAGTGATGGGTGAGCTGAGCATATTAGAGCTTTTAGAGAGAATGGAGGAAATAATAGAAAATAGCAAATCAATACCGTTTACATCAAAGGTTATGGTAGAAAAGGATGAGCTTTTAGAGATAATAAAAGAAATAAGGCTTTTATTGCCACAGGAACTTTCTCAAGTCAAGTGGGCAAAAGAAGAAAGAAAGAAGATTTTAGAGAGAGCTCAGAAGGAAGCAGAAGCAATCATAAATGATGCTGAGAGCAAGGTAAAAGGGCTTGTAGATGAAACAGAGATTGTCAAATTGGCAGAAAAGAGAGCGGAAGAGATTATACAAAAAGCTAAAGAACATGCAAAAGAATATAGACTTATGGCTCAGAGTTATACCATCGAGCTATTAGAACAGACAAAGAAAACAATTGAAAATGTTGTGAAAGAATTGAATGACAATATCGACCAAATAAAGCAAAAAAATTCATAATAACAAAGTCATTAAAATTATAATTGTAAGAAGAGCGGATAAAACACAATGAATTAATTTTCCAATAATATAGTGAGATGATTGCAAACCTACTGCGGTCAAAAAGGATATTGTTTGAAAGTGTACAGAAAGTCCGCCCCAGGAAATTATGAGTTCAGATGCTATTAATTTTTGCCAGATAGGAAGAGGGTTTATGTTTATCTGTAAACACCCATTTGTTATTTCGAAAAATCCGTATAAAAGTCCTTTTATTAAAGAAGCATCGACACCTGTATATCTTAAGAGATTACATATTAAATGGTAAATTTTGAAATATTCGAGGATACTGTTCAAATTAAAGAAGAGTGTTATAAAGCCTCCTATAATAAGTATGGACTCAATTGAATCTTTCACTGATTTTGATAGTACATTGCCAATATCAAAATTTAAAGGTTTGTAAAGTTCTGAAACTGATAATATTTCACTTTGTACAAATCGAGTGGAGCACAGGGCTATTATCAAACTTGCAAATATATGAGTAAAAAATAGTATATATCCGTACTTTCTAGAACCGAGCAGGTTGATTCCAACCGTTCCAATGATAAAAAGAGGACCGGAATTATTTACAAAATAAAGGAGCCTTACAGCTTCGTTTTTACTGATTAATTTTTGGCTATATAAGTTACATACCATCTTGCTTCCAACAGGATATCCTGTTAACATTCCTATTATCATAGCTAAAAAGCCGTTTGGCGAAAGTTTGAATATCTTTTTGGAGGGCAAAAAGAAGATGTTAGAAAGATAATTTATAAGTTTTGATTCGATAAGTACATTTATAATCAAAAAGTATGGAAAGAGAGAAGGAAGAACTTTTTCCCACCATATGATTGCTGATTTTGTTGTTGATTGAATGATAAGTTGAGGATTTAAAAACATAGATAAAAAATAAAGTATACATAATATTATTACGGTAAAGTTAAATATCTCTCTCAAGTCCTCTGCTCCAATACATATTTAAATGGTATTCTACTTAAAATATTATTGCTGTATGGAGGGTAAAATGAAAAAAGTTTCGCTTGCACTTGGCTCTGGTGCAATGAGAGGATTTGCACACATAGGGGTTATAGAAGTGCTGGAAAAGGAGTTTAAATTTGAAGCTTTTTCTGGCTCGAGCATTGGTGCTGTTATAGGTGCGTTTTACTGTCTTGGGTATGATCTTAATCTTATATATAAAGTTGCAAAGCAAATAAGAAATGATATACTTATAGATTTTAAAGTAAGAAAAAATGCTCTCATTTCAGGTAAAAATATTGAAGAGATTTTGAAACTTTTTTTGAGAGATAAAAGGTTTTCAGATTTGAAATATCCGTTTTATGTTGTTGCAACAGACCTTCTAAGAGGTGAGCAGGTGGTCTTCAGTGAGGGAAGCTTATATGATGCTGTGCGAAGCAGCATATCTATTCCGGGTGTTCTTCCACCATATAAAATAGGGGATGCTGTACTGGTTGATGGAGCGGTAGTAGACAAAGTGCCGGGAAAGGTCTTGAGAGAAAACGGTTGTGAATTTGTAGTTGGAGTTGATGTTTCAGGTAAAAATTCACTTAAAGAACCCAAAAATATTTTTGAAATGATTATGACTACCATTGATATTATGGGTGAAGAGATACTCAGACTGAAACAAGGTTACTTTGATTATCTCATAAAAATTAATCTTGAAGATATAAATCCATATACTCTTGTAGATGTAGAAAAGGCGTATAAAAGAGGGAAAAAAAGGGCAGAAGAGGAGTTAGCAAACTTAAAAATTTTAGCTTCTTGAACTAATGTAGATAGGAGATGATTTAAATTCTGTCAACAAATATTTGTGAAAATCTTTATACTGCAAAGCATGTAACATTGAAGACCTGATTTCAAGTTCAAGAAGTTCTTTATATTGAGGTTTTTTTAACCACTGCTGATTTATTTTTGTGATATACTCAATTTTGCCTTTTATCTTATTGAGATATTCTTTTCCTTTTTGGTTGAATCCCAAAACTCTTACATAGGGTGTAATGGAAAGAAGAGTTTTTTGGTCAAGATTATTTCTCACAATAGCGTGTATAAATATTCTCTGAAGTCTTGTGAGGGTATATCTTTTAGTTTTTACATTCTCAAAGAGATTTTTAACTGATTGAGAATTGAAAATGTACTTTTCAAATCTATTTTCAAGTCCTTCTTTGACATCAATTTTATTTTTCAAAAAATCTGGTACAACGATGGCGTTGTAGATAAAAAACTTAAAGTAATCCTCAAGAAAAACAGGACCTCTTCCATTTTCAAATTCTTCTATCAGTATTTCATATGAAACAGATGGCATTTTGTTTTTGATTTCGTGTAAGTTATTTATGTTTCTTCTTATAGCAGTAGCAGAAGCGTATGTGTCTTGCGTGAGGTTGGGGTCATTATAAGAGGTACCTATCCTTCTTATAGTAAATGGTTCAATCTTTGAATTTAACCTGTAAATCCATTTGATATATTCAATTCCGAGTATGTTATTTGAAGAAAATTCAATACTGGTTTTACATGTTTTGGTAAGAGCAAGTTCACGAGCTTTTGGAAAGGAATGCCCTTCTTTCAAATAACTTTTCAAACTTGACTTGAAATCATCTTCTTCAAATGCTAAGTGTTTAGCAGTTTCTTTAAGCTTATTTATATCACCGCATTCTGAGCCAAAGACAATAAAGTCAACGCCAAGCTGGTTTAAAATGGATATTGCGCCATATGCGAATATTTCAGCACTGTTACAGGCATATGCAAATGGAAGCTCAAAGACAACATCCACTCCATTTAAAATGGCCATCTTTGTCCTTGCCCATTTATTTACAATTGCTGGTTCTCCTCTTTGAATAAAATTGCCACTCATTACGCCCACAACTATGTCTGCCTTTGTTATTTCTCTTGTCTTTTGCAAATGGTACAGGTGTCCATTGTGAAAAGGGTTGTATTCTACTACTATTCCAGCAACCTTCATTTTGTATTCCTTCCTTAGGACAAACTTTTTTATATGAAATATAATATCAAAAAACAATTGAACGATACAACAAATATAATTACAATATAGTCCTGTTAATAGAGGATATTATGGCTGTTTGACAATAGAGAATTTCATCTGATAAACTATGAAGAAGGATACAGAAAAAGTAGGGGGCGAGTTTTTTAAGATGGAGTATTTTTTAAGCGAAGAGCAGAAGATTATAAAGAAACTTGCAAAAAGAATTTCAGATGAATATGTGTCAAAGGTTGCAATAAAATATGACAAAGAAGGTATATTCCCAAGAGATATATTGAACCTTTTGGCGTACACTGAGCTCACTGGGGTATATATTCCTAAAGAATATGGTGGGTTTGGTGGCGGTGTTATGGAAATGTGCCTTGTTGTGGAAGAGCTTTCAAGAAACTGTGCAGGTGTTGCGGTATCATATGCAGCTACAGCTCTGGGTGCATATCCCATAATTCTTTATGGAAATGAAGAACAAAAGAAAAAATATTTGCCTAAAATAGCAAAAGGAGAGTTAATAGCTGCTTTCGCATTGACAGAAGCTGACGCTGGAAGTGATGTGAGCAGTATAAAGACAGTTGCAGAGAAAAAAGGAGATTATTATATTTTAAATGGTAGCAAGCACTGGATAACAAACGGAGGTGAAGCTGATATATATGTAGTATTTGCAGTAACTGATAAGTCTAAAGGACCGCGCGGAATTTCAGCTTTCATTGTTGAAAAGGGGTATGAAGGATTTTATTGTGGTAAAAAAGAGGACAAGATGGGAATAAGATCATCTTCTACTACAGAGCTTATATTTGAAGATTGTAAAGTTCCCAGGGAAAATCTTTTAGGTCGTGAAGGGACAGGGTTTATTGTTGCAATGAAGACGTTTGACAGGACACGTCCTGGAGTGGCTGCAATGGCTGTTGGGATTGCCCAAGGTGCCTATGAGCACGCAGTCAGGTATGCAAAAGAAAGGTTTCAATTTGGGCAACCTCTTTCGTCCTTTCAGGCAATCCAGCATATGCTGGCTGACATGTACATAAACATCGAAGCTGCAAGATCTTTACTTTACTCAACATGTAGGATGATAGACAGTGGGATAAAGGATTTTTCAAAGGAATCTTCAGCATGCAAAGTTTTTGCATCTGATGTTGCTATGAAGGTCACCACTGATGCTGTTCAGATTATGGGTGGAAATGGATATGTTAAGGATTATCCGGTTGAAAAGATGATGAGAGATGCTAAGGTAACTCAGATATTTGAAGGAGCAAATCAAATACAGAGAAATATTATAGCTTCCGAGATCATAAAAGAGTATTAAAATAATAAAGATTCAAGGGGGACTTTTTAGAAATGAAAATTCTTGTATGTATAAAACAAGTAATAAACTCGGATAAAATAGAGTATAATGCTCAAACAAAGACGATAAAGAGAAGTGCTCAACATTTAATAAACAATCCTGCAGACCTTAGCGCTTTAGAA
This sequence comes from Caldicellulosiruptor diazotrophicus, assembly GCF_017347585.1. Classification (NCBI taxonomy): domain Bacteria; kingdom Bacillati; phylum Bacillota; order Caldicellulosiruptorales; family Caldicellulosiruptoraceae; genus Caldicellulosiruptor; species Anaerocellum diazotrophicum. Next base: position 1,331,159 of record NZ_AP024480.1, on the reverse strand, counting down.
TTTGCTTTAAAAATAAAAGATGCGTATAATGATGCTTATATCACAACACTTTCAATGGGTCCTGATGAATGTAAAAACAAAATAAAAGAACTTATTGAGGTTGGTTGTGATAGTTGTGTCCTTTTGACAGATAAAAGACTTGTTGGTTCTGATGCGTATTCTACTGCGTATGCACTAGCAAAGTCTATTGAAAAACTTGGCGATTTTGACTTGATACTGTGCGGAGAGTCTTCTTTAGACGGTGAAACATCTATTGTTCCACCTCAAATTGCTGAATATCTCAATATCCCTCACATTGCATCCGCATCTGATATAAAGGTTTTAGATACACAAAGAATTGAAGTTGAAAGAAAATTGGAAAATCAATTATTTAGATTTGAAGTGAAGTTACCTGCACTGATTTCTGTAAAGAAAGATAGTGCATATCTCAGACTTCCAAAACTGAGTTTAATGCTAAAAGCTCTTTGTTATACTCCTCAAATCGTTAATTTGGCAGACTTAGAAAATTTTGATTTTAGTAAAGTGGGGATAGAAGGTTCAAAAACCTTGGTCAATAGGTTTATTGAACAAAGCTTTGATAATAATAAGTGTGAAATTTATGAAAATATTGATGATAGCCAAATAGAGTGTATAGCTAACATTGTTATGAGATTAATATAAAAATTTCAATTTTATAAGGGGGATAAAGTGAGAAATGGAACATGTTATATTTGTACCAGCAATTTATCATATTGGTGATGTTTCACAACTTGGTTCTCTTTTTTCTTTTATTGATAGCAGAATTACAATTAAAGGTAAAAAAATTATTTTGTATCTATATACAAATAGCCAAGTGAAAGATAAAGATATAAATTACCTGAAGACTCTTCCGGTAAGTCAGATTGTCATTTGTGAAAACAAACTTTTTTCAGGTTGGGAATTACCATACATTGATGCTATAACCCAGCATATAAATATAATAAAACCTCATGCTGTCATTTCAATATCAAGTGATTTTATAAAGTCAATTTTAGCAAGAGTTGCTGCACGCTTTTCATGTGGGTTTGCTGTTGATTGTACAGACATTATATTTGATGAAAGTACTTACAAATATAGTTTTTTGAAGCCTGCGTATGCAGGTAATATAAACGCTGAGATCTTAGTCAAAAATTCATCTATTGTATTTGCAACTTTAAAAATAAAAAATGCAGATGAATGTTCTTTTGAGACCATTGATAACAAGGTGGAGGTTATTAATACTCTCATTGAAAATATTGAACCTTTTGCTGTAAAGGTTATTGAAAAAAATTTAGCTCATGATATTGATAACAAACTTGAAAGTGCTAAAATAGTTATTGGTGTAGGAAGGGGAATTAAAGACAAGGAAAATTTAAAATATGCTTTTGAACTTGCAAATATTTTAAATGCTGCAGTAGGTGTTACAAGGCCGCTTGTTGACATGGGGTGGGTTGACAAAGAATATCAAATTGGTCAAAGTGGAAAGATTATATCACCACAGATATATTTTGCGTTTGGTATTTCGGGTGCAGCCCATCATGTTTGTGGGATTGGTAGTCCAAAACTCATAATAGCAGTTAACAAAAACAGGGATGCACAAATTTTTAAAATTGCACATTACGGGATTGTTGCTGATGCTACCCATGCTTTAAAAAGTTTTGTAAAGATTTTTAAAAGCAAGGTTAAAGGTTGCTGATTTCTATGAAGTAACGGAGGAAGTTTAAGTAATGACGAAAAAACTTTCGTTATATATTCTATTAATGACAATTATATTCTTTCTTTTTTTAAGTGGATGTTCGTATCTATTTCAAACTTCTGACTTTTGGGGAACAAATTCAGCCCAGTTTTTAGATAAGCAAGTATGTAGTGTATTTTTTTTGGATGTAGGTCAGGGAGATAGTATACTGATAAAAACTCCCGAAAATAAGTTTGTATTGATTGACTCAGGACCAAATTCTGCTGAACAGAATGTTTTACAAACCTTAGATAGATTAAATGTCAAAAAATTAGATGTGGTGATTGTAACTCATCCGCATGAGGACCATATTGGCAACATGGACAAGATTATTTCTAAATATGACATAGAAAGATTTTATACAACAAATAAAACAACAAATACTCAGACATTTGAGGATATGCTAAATGCACTAAAGAAAAAAAACCTAAAGATTTCAATTGCAAGACCATTTGACAGATTAAAATTAAATGGTGTCACATTGACTTTTTTGTCACCTCTTAAAGATTATGATGATTTGAATGATTCGAGTGTGGTTGTTATGCTTGAATTTGCAAGAAGAAGGTTGTTATTTACTGGTGATATTTCAAAGAACGTAGAATATGACATAATAAGGGATATTCATGATATAGAGGCAGATATTTTAAAGGTTTCTCATCACGGAAGCTATGCTGCAACATCAAGCTTGTTTTTGGAAAAGGTAAATCCCAAAGTTGCTATCATAAGTGTGGGGAAGGACAATCCGTACGGTCATCCGCATTCATCCACAATAAGGAGATTGGAGAAATTTAAAGTCAAAATATTTACAACAGAACGAAATGGCAATATTGTTGCATTGATATTTCCAGATGGCACATTAAAACTCATTACACAAAGATAGAAAGGAGAAAAGCAAAAAATGATTTATATATTCAAGAAAAGAATTAAGGAAATGGTAGTAATAGTTGTATTATTTTTAATACTATCAGCTGTGGTTGTACAATTTTTCACAAAAACATTGTGGACAGCTGAGACAAACCTAAGGCTTGATAATAATCTTCTGAATCCATTCAACTTTAATACTTTATCCACCAGTGTTTCTAATATAGTACAGGGATTGTATTCAAATATAACCTCATTGGATTTAAACAAAGAATATTTAGAGATGGTGGCACTGAACCCTCCTTTTATTGACTATGTCACAAGCAGATATGGTGAAGATGAGAGATTTGGAATTTTTATTGAACCTAAAGCTTCAAAGAGCGGAATAAATTATGTTATGGTTAGAGCTGTTGCAGATTCACAGACTGCTGCTCAGAATATGCTAAATGAATATCTCAAAAGTTTGGATAACCAGGTAATCTCAGATTTGAAAAGTAAATCAGAAGCAGCTCAAAAACTTTTAGATGAGCTTTTACTTGAAAGGAGAAAATATGAAAAAACAAGCTTAACTTCAAGTGAACAAGAACAGCTAAGCCAAATCTCAGCTGCTATAAATCTTATAAAATGGGTAAATAGTCATTTCAACAAAGTGATTGATTTGAAAAATGCTATTTATCAGTATGGAAAAGTAAAGGTGTATGAATCTGCTGGTAGCAAGTTTGAGAAGGCTTTGAGAGTTGTTGCTGGGATGTTAGCAGGTGTAATTGTGGCAATTTTGTATGTAATATACAGAGAGAGAAAATATATTATCCAGAATTTATAAATTTGTTCAAATATCAAATTTAGAATGGAGATGAGGATTTAAAGATGATCTCGCTTATTGATTTGAAAAGACAGTACAAAAATATTTCCAGAGAAATAATGGACAGCGTAAAAGAGGTATTTGAAAGTGGACAATATATCTTAGGACCGAAAGTCACAGAATTTGAAAAAAAGTGTACTGAATATCTGAATGTAAAACATGCAATAGGTGTTGGAAATGGGACAGACGCCTTGGTCATAGCACTTGAAAGTCTTGGTATAGGAAAAGGTGATGAGGTTATAACTACTCCTTTTACCTTTTTTGCAACAGCGGAGGCAATAGTAAGAGTGGGTGCAAAGCCGGTATTTGTTGACATTGATCCTCTGTCGTATAACATAGACCATGAAAAGATAGAAGAAAAGATTACTAAACATACAAAAGCTATTATTCCTGTCCACATATTTGGTCAAGTGTGTGATATGAAGAAAATAGTACAAATTGCCCAAAAGTATAACCTGTATATTATAGAAGATGCTTGCCAGGCGTTTGGTGCTGAATTTGAAGGGAAAAAGGCAGGCACAATTGGAGATGTGGGATGTTTTTCATTCTTTCCTACGAAGAACTTGGGTGGGTTTGGCGACGGAGGTTTGATTGTAACAGATTCTGATGAGATTGCGTCAAAAGCAAGGATGCTCAGACAGCATGGTTCAAAAAAGAAGTATTTCAATGAGATGATAGGATTTAACAGCAGGCTTGACGAAGTGCAGGCAGCAATACTTCTTGTTAAATTAAAATATATTGACAATTGGAATAGAAGAAGAATAGAAATAGCTCAAAAGTTTTCTCAAAATTTAAAACTCGATGGGTTAGTCACCCCTAAAAAATGTAATAATTTTGAGTTTGGTCACATATATCACCTATATGTTCTCCAACATGAAAAAAGAGATTGTATAATGGAGTATTTAAAACAAAAAGGAATCGCAACAGGCATATATTATCCTGTGCCATTACATCTTACTAAAGCTTTGAGCTTTTTGGGGTATAAAGAAGGTGACTTTGAGGTTGCCGAAAGGTTGTGCAGACGGTCATTTGCAATTCCAATGTATCCTGAACTGACTGATGAAGAAATAGAATATATAACAACTTCAATAAATCAATTTGGAGGGAGTTTATAATGAATGAAATTGCGCAAAAACTTCTTGAAAAGATTGAAAACAAAACAGCAGTGATTGGAGTTGTAGGACTTGGATATGTAGGTCTTCCTCTTGCTGTCGAAAAGGCAAAAGCAGGGTACAAGGTTATTGGATTTGACATACAGCAAAAGAGAGTTGACATGGTAAACAAAGGCCAAAATTATATTGGCGATGTTGTGGACAAAGAACTTGCTGATCTTGTAAAGGAAGGTAGAATCTTTGCCACAACTGACTACAGCAAGATTGGAGATGTTGATGCTGTTGCTATATGTGTTCCCACTCCACTTGATAAATACAAACAGCCTGACATTTCGTACGTTGTAAACTCTACAAGAGAGATTTCAAAATACCTTCATAGAGGAATGCTAATTGTTTTAGAGAGTACTACATATCCGGGAACAACTGAAGAAGTTGTGAAACCTATTTTAGAAAAGAGTGGACTAAAATGCGGTGAGGATTTCTTTTTAGCTTTTTCACCTGAAAGGGTTGATCCGGGTAACAAAGTGTACAATACAAAGAACACACCAAAAGTTGTTGGTGGAGTAACAAAAATATGTACAGAAATAGCCGCAAGGCTTTATGAGAATGTTTTGAAAGGAGAGGTATTCAGGGTAAGCTCGCCAAAGGTTGCGGAAATGGAAAAGATTTTAGAAAATACATTCAGGAATATCAATATTGCTCTTGTAAACGAAATGGCTATTTTATGTGAGAGGATGAACATTGATATATGGGAGGTAATTGAAGCGGCGAAAACAAAACCTTATGGATTTATGGCATTTTATCCCGGACCTGGGCTGGGCGGTCATTGCATACCGATTGACCCGTTTTATCTTACTTGGAAAGCACGTGAATACGATTATCATACAAGGCTCATTGAAATAGCTGGTGAGATAAACAACTATATGCCAGAGTACGTGGTAGAAAGAGTTATGAAAATCCTAAACAAATTCAAAAAACCTTTGAACGGCTCAAAAATTTTGATTTTAGGCGTGGCGTACAAAAAAGATATTGATGATATAAGAGAGTCACCCGCATTAAAAATTATTGAAATATTTGAAAAAGAGAATGCAGAGATAGATTACAATGATCCATATGTACCGAGTTTTACTTATAACGGGAAACAGTATTTTTCGGTGGATTTTACTGCAGAGTCGCTCAAAAAATATGATATAGTGGTTATCACAACAGACCATTCAAAATATGATTATAATTTTATAGTAGAAAATGCTAATCTTATTTTTGACACAAGAAATGCAACAAAAGGCATTAAATCTGATAAAATTTATAAACTATAAAAATCTAGCATAGTGGAGGATTTGTTGATGGAGAAGCTAAAAATTTGTCTTGTTGGATGTGGAAGGATATCATTTAAACATGCTGAGGCTTATGCCAACAACTATGATCAACTTGAGGTTGTGGGATTTTGTGACTTAGATAGCCAAAAAGCTTTGAGGACAAGACAAAAGTATTATGAACTGCTTGCAACCAAAGGAATTGAAATAAAAAAGGATATACCTATATACACGGATTATATCAAGATGTTAAAAGAACAAGAATGTGACATAGTTGACATAGCCACATACAGTGGGTGCCATGCTGAGCAGACACTTGTTGCTTTGGATTTTAATAAGCATGTGATTGTAGAAAAGCCTATGGCACTTTCAATAGAAGATGCGGATTTGATGATTAAAAAAGCAAGAGAAAAAAAGAAGATACTTAGTGTATGTCTTCAAAACAGGTTTAACAAAAGCGTACAAAAACTTAAAAGTGCTGTAGATAGTGGGAAATTTGGTAAGTTATTGTATGCAGTTGCAAGTATCAGATGGAATAGGAACGATGAATACTACAGACATGATAGTTGGAGAGGTACTTGGGAACAAGATGGTGGTGCGCTTATGAACCAATGTACCCACAACATTGACCTTCTGCAATGGATAATAAGTTCTGAAGTTGACGAGATTTATGGTGATATAGAAACATTTTTAAGACCGATTGAAGCAGAGGATACAGGTTTTGCTATTTTGAAATTTAAAAGTGGAGCAAGAGGAGTTGTCGAAGGAACAACATGCGTTTGGCCTTCAAATTTAGAAGAGACGCTCAGTGTTTTTGGTCAAACAGGTACTGCAGTTCTTGGTGGTACATCGGTTAACAAAATTGTTGTATGGCGTGTACCTGATGAGGATGAAAAAGAGGCTTTAGAGAAGTTTGCCGAAAATCCAGATAATGTATATGGGTTTGGCCACACCCCTTTTATCAAGAATGTTATTGAAGCCATCAAAAGTGGACAAAATCCACTGGTTACTGGTGAGGAAGGTAAAAAGTCCTTAGAGATAATTCTGGGTATTTACAAGTCTGCAATTGAGAAAAGACCAATAAAAATACCACTTACTAATTTTTCTACAATGGATATGAAAAAGGTTTATGAAAGGCAGAGGTTGGTAAGATGAGATTTATAAGTGAGAAAGCAAAGATATCAAAAGACGTTGAAATGGGCTATTTTGTGGTGATAGAAGATGATGTTGAGATAGGTAGCGGATGCAAAATTGGTCACAACGTAATTATAAAAAAAGGAAGCATTATAGGAAACAATGTTGAAATTTCTGATGGGACAATTATAGGAAAATTTCCTCAAAAGGCTATTTCGAGCAAAACCACAGAAGAAATTGTTCTTCCACCCACTAAAATAGGTAACAACGTCAAGATTGGAGCAAATAGCATAATCTACAGAGGTGCTGTAATCTCAGACTATGTCTTTATAGCTGATCTTGTGACAGTAAGAGAAGATGTAAGTGTTGGTGAGTACACCATTATTGGTCGTGGTGTTTGCATAGAAAACAAGACAACTATTGGAAGTTATTGCAAAATAGAGACAAATGCATATATTACTGCACTTTCAACAATTGAAGATTGGGCTTTTATTGCACCATGTGTTGTGACGTCAAATGACAATTTTGCGGGAAGAGGGAAGGACAGGGCAAAATATTTCAAAGGTGTTACAGTGAAACGAGGTGGTAGAATTGGTGCAAATGCTACTGTGCTTCCTGGAAAAGTGATAGGAGAAGAAGGATTTGTGGGTGCTGGCAGTGTTGTTACAAAAGATGTTATGCCGAGAAAGATTGTTGTGGGAAATCCTGCAAGGGAGATAAAAGATGTACCAGTTGATCAGTTACTTGAAAACCAATAAGTACGAATTGTTACTTGCTGTTAGCGCTGTTATTACTTTACAGTTTGTTAGGTATTCATATATTCCTGTATATTTGTTTTTTGTAGTATTATTTTTTATCTCATTTTATGTCTATAAACCTAAAATTATGTTCAATATTTTAAATTTTATTCCATTATTTTTCTATGCAAGCCTTACATTAATTTCTTTGTTGTTACTAAATATAAGTTTAGATAAGCACAAGGCTATTATAGGTATATTAAATGCTTTTGTATTACCAGCATTATTTTATATCTTACTCATTTCATGCAACGAAGATTTTATTAGAAAAATCGAGGAAATGTGCCTATTACTGCTGATAATTGCCTCATTTGTCTGTATATTTGAGTTTTTATATTATATAGTTTTCAAAACTTTTAGAGAGAGAACAGTTTCAATCTTTTTTAATCCAAACACATTTGCGTTTTTTTTAGTTATGATGTATCCACTTGTTATAAATAAATTGAAAGATGAAAGGTCTAAATTTGTAGTATCACTTTTGATTTTTATTGAAATCTTACTTTCAGGTTCAAGGACAGGTTTTGTTTTGTATATATTCGAACTTTTTCTTATAAATATTAACCTTATTAAAAAAAATATCTTAAAGTTTTTCTTAGCAACAGCTGGTATATTGACTGTTTTTCTTCCGAAGATTCTCTATAGAGTTCCAAACATGAGGGATATAACAAATACTAAAACAGCTGTTGGGCAGAGGATTTTTTTAATTGAATTTGTTTTGAGATATTTTTCACACAGAAGTTTGTTTACAGGAATTGGCGCAGGTCAATTTGAGCTATTTTTTAGAAGGTTAAAAGCGCCCGGTATAGTTGCCCTTCACTCGGCCCACAATTTGTTTTTAAATGCACTTATTGAATATGGTATAATAGGATATATGATTTTAGTTTTTATAGTTTATTTTTCGGTTTTTCTTTCTGCATATAATTTTTTTAAACACAAAGAGGAATATGATAGAAATATTCTTATTGGGTTTATTCTTATAACCATTTTTCAGATGTTTGATATGGCTGAAATTACAAATAGTAGAATGCTATTTATTAATATGCTATATACATATTATCTTTTCTTACCTATTTACAGATTAAGAAGGTGGAGATCTTTAGATGGAGAATGCATTTAGAGTTAGATTGAAGCAGCGGGTTATTCCAGCTATTTTGTACTTGACTTTTTTTAGTGGTTTTTTTGGAAGTACTCTTGCATATCCAAAGCTAAGTTACCTTTTTGCATATAGAATATTTTTGGCATTTTTGTTTTTTTTCATTTTTATCGACTTGATGTTAAATGGGATTAATCTTAAGAGTTTTCTTAACTTTTCGGCTTTTTTTCTAATAGGGTGGTGTGCCTACTCACTTTTAAGTTTTTTATGGGCTCAGGATGTAAAAAGTGCAGCAAGAGACCAAGTTTTTTTAACTTTCAATATATTTTTGATTCTAATATTCATGTATTACGCAAAATATCTTAGATGGGATGTTCTTGAAAATATAATTTTGATTTCATTTATTATCCATCTTACTGTAGGCTATTTTGAAGTAGTGACTGACAAACATTTGTGGACATCTAAGGTACCTTTATACAATCTTCATAGAACTCCTTCAACCTTTTTTGCAAATCCAAACGATTTTGCGACTTATTTGGTTTTATATTTGCCTTTTATTTTAGCTGTTGCGATAAATAAATGTAGAAAGAATTTTTTCAAAAAGTGGGTAGCTATTTTAGGTGCTGTTTTGAATATTCCACTTTTGATATCTACCACAAGTAGAGCAAATTACATAGGATTTTTAATAGCTTTGATTGTTTATTTTCTTTTGGCTGGTAAAGACCAGAAAAAGAGTCTTCTGCAGTACGGAGCTATATTTTTAGTTTTTTTGATGCTTATAATAGGTTTTAGACTGGATTTTGGAACGTTTAATAAGGCAGTTGAAATGATAAAAATTCAGATTTCTTCGCTTGCTGATTTCTCAAAGACTTCTCTTTCTTCTAATGTGCGGCGTGAACTTTTGATTGTATATGGTCTTTCGTTTTTGTATGACTACTTCTTTTTTGGAGTTGGTTCGGGCAACAGCAGGATTTTGATGGAAAAGGTAAAACAGTATACTATAAATGTTGAACTTCATAATTGGTTATTGGATATTCTTGTATGTTATGGCATATTAATATTTATCTTGTATCTCATTTGGATATTTTACTTGATTTATAATCTTATCAAGATAAAAATGGAAAATGTTTTTTTAAGTATGCCTGCAGTCTCTTTAACGAGCTCTATTTCTGCATTTTTTATATCAAGTATAAGTTCATCGAAGATGATTGAGATGAGGGTAATGTGGTTTGTATTTGCGCTTTCGGTTTTTGTTTTAGAAAAATCAAGAGAAGAAAAAGGAGAGTCTAAGGTTTGAAAAAGGTATTGGTTTTATCATCTGCTCATCCATGGGATGATGAAAGAGTGTTAAACAAAATAACAAAAAGTCTTTCGAAAAAATATGAAACAGCTCTATGTGCTGTTGCAGACAAGGAATATTTTGAAGTTGATGGGATAAAGATTTTTGGACTTCTTAAATTGCCACGAACAAGGAGATATAAAAATTATTTAAAAATCATAAGGATAATAAATAAATTTAAACCCGACATTATTCACTTTCATGATCCTGATCTCTTGATTTTGTCTTTATACTTTAAATTCTTTTTAAGAAAAAAAGTAATATATGACGTACATGAGGACTATCCTTTGGCATTTAGAGATAGAAGATATTTTCCAGAGCCATTTTCAACAGTATTCTCAATTTTTTTTAATTTCTTGGAAAAAACTGTAAGTAAACTTTTGGATGGTGTTATAACTGTTACAGAAGATATATATTTAAAATTTAATTGCAAAAATAAAGTAATTATCAAAAATTATCCTATTTATGATTCATTTTTTATTGAAAAAGATGTTGCTATTGATGGAACCCTAAACCTTGTGTATATAGGAAGCGTTTCGCAAAGCAGAGGAATAACAAACTTGATTTTGGCCGTAAAAAGTTTGTATGAACTTGACATAAGATTAGACATTATTGGTCCTGCTGAAAATCAGAAATACTTTGAAGAGATAAAGAAATACGAGGATGAAAGAATAAGGATATGGGGAAGAGTACCTAAAAAAGATGTTCCACAAATTCTAAAAAGTGCTCATGTTGGGTTTGTAACTCTTTTACCACTTTTACGGTATAAAAACTCACTTCCTTTGAAGCTTTTTGAATACATGGCTGCAAAGGTAGCTGTGGTTGCTTCTAACTTTGAACTTTGGAAAAAGATAATTGAAGAATCAGATTGTGGAGTTTTAGTTGATCCTACAGATATCCAGGATATTAAAAATGCTATATTATTTTTTTACAACAACAGAGACCAGATAGTAAAAAAAGGCTTAAATGGTTACAAGGCATTTATAGAAAAATACAATTGGACAAAGGAAGAAGAGAAACTTTTTCAATTTTATGAGAGAATTATAGGCTATTGAAAAGTGCGGGGAAAGGGGAAACAAGATTGGTATGGATAGGACAAAGAAAAAGAAGATTATAATTTCTATTATAGCTTCGATTTTGGTTATATGCATAGCTGTGGCTGGGTATGTTTACAAGGTTTTTGTTATTGATGCAAGGCATATTGAGAAGGTTTTTACGAAAAAATTACAGGTATCGAAAAACCCTTCACTAAAATATCCTTTTGATAACAATAGTATAAACATCTTGATTGTTGGACTTGATAAGGCAAGCAATAGAACAGTGTACGATATGCATCGAACAGACACAATTTTGTTTGTAAATATTAATTTCAAAGACAAAAAAGTTAGAGGAATTTCTATTCCAAGAGATACGCTTACACAAATATACAAAATTGAAAAATGGGACAAGATTAATAGTGCATTTGGTTATGGAGGAGGAGAGAAAAAAGAGGGTTTTATATATACTATGGAAACTGTAAGTAAGCTCTTAGGTGGGATGCCAGTAGATTATTACATCGGATTTGACCTTGATGCAATAAGAAAGGTTGTAAATATATTAGGTGGTGTTTATGTCAATGTTGAGGTACCTGTTAGGGTAAAGACCAAGTGGGTAGACATTGATTTAAAACCAGGATATCAGAAACTGAATGGGATAGAAACTCTTTATTACGCTCTTTGGAGAAAGACTCCTGGGGGTGATATAGACAGAATAAAAAGAGATAAAGAGCTGATTCTTTCGGTTTTTCAGCAGCTCAAAGAAAGTAATAAAATAATAAAACTACCGGAAATATATTGGAAGATAAGAAAACACTTTTTTACCAATCTTTCTTTTCAGCAGGTGACATCGCTTGCTTATTTTGCCCAAGGAATGAACAAAGAAAACATTGTATTTGAGAGTATTCCTGGCACTTATTTTAACTATGCGGGAGTGAGTTACTGGAAACCGGACTATGAGGGGATAAAAAAGCTTGTAAAGGACTTACTTGGCTATGACATTGAGATAGACCTTCAGCTTCCTGAAAAATTTAAATATGTACAGAAGGTTGTAAAACATAAAACCAGTAATTCTTCACAGAAATCTGTTGGGAATAATTTACAGATTGCAGTTCAGAAACACCAGAAAACAACAGAAGAACAAGGTCAGCAAAAAAGTTCAGTTGATATTTCTTTGCCAGCAAAAAATTCGGATAATTCTTCAAATGGGGATACTACTGCTAAGACTCAGCAAACTTTGCAAGCACTGGAGGATCAGCAAACTTTGCCACCAGAAAATTCTCAAGATAGCTTTTACAAAAATCAAGGGCAAACTTTATCACACCAAAGTAATTCATTGCCATCTACAGACTCAGATGTAAATACAAATGTCTACAATGAGGTCAGATAGGAAGAATTTTTGACAAAAGTTTTTAAATTGGATATACTTTATTTATGTAAAGTTATTGTAAGATAGCATGGGGTGGCAAAGAATGTATAAGGTGGGAGATACTATAATACACCCTTTGCATGGAGCAGGCAGGATAGTTGAGATAGTTGAGGAGAAGGTCTTAGATAGTGTTCAGAAATATTATGTGCTGAAGATACTTTACAATGGAATGAAGGTATTAGTTCCTGTCAAAAGCGCATCAGAGATTGGTATTCGGAATGTTATTTCTGAAGAGGAAGCAAACAGAGTATTTGAGCTTTTGAAAGACAACAGTTTTAAAGTTGATATAAATGGATGTGGAAATTATAATAAACGAATAAGAGAAAATCAGCAAAAACTGAAGAGCGGGAATATTTACTGTGTGGTAGAGGTTTTAAAGATGCTTGCAATGAGAGAAAAATTAAAAGGACTTTCAACAAATGAAAAGATGATGTTCAACACTGCAAAACAAATTTTAGTAAGTGAGCTTGGACTTGCAAAAGGTCTTGACATGGAAGAAGTTGAGAGAATGGTTGACAGTATTTTATTTGAGCTTGAAACGGCAGAGTAAGGGGGAAGTTTTATAGTGGCAGGTTTTTTTGGATTTTTTGACTATACAAAGCCTGGGCCGGGTGTACCGGAAAATGAGCCTCCAAAATCAAAGTTTATAGTGTTTTTTGAAGTGCTTACAAGGAAGTTCTGGAAACTATGTTGGTTGAATATTTTATACTTTCTTGTCTCGCTACCAATACTAATATTGCTCTATTTTATAATTGGCAATTATTTAGCTCCTATTATTCAGTCTGCAACAAAAGGAGCTGGAAATGTAAAAGATATTCAGTCGTTACAAGGTTTTTTGATGACAGCTTTTGGTTTGACACTTTTAAGTGGATTTATGGTGTTTGGTATAGGGCCAACAACTGCAGGTTTCACGTATATTGTGAGAAATTTTGCAAGAGAAGAACATGCATGGGTTACTAGTGATTTTTTTGAGCACACAAAAAAGAATCTCAAAGAGGGAATAATTAGTTTCATTATAGACTTATTAATACTGTGGGTATTTTCTGTAGCTATACGATTTTATTCAATTCAAAGTCTCAAATATCCAAGTGTAGGAATTATAAAATATTTTTTAGTTTTCACACTTTTTGTCTATTTCATGATGCACATATATATTTACCCTATGATGGTAACATACAACCTGAAAGTAAGGCACATTTATAAAAATGCTTTTATTTTCACCATTTTAAAACTTCCCCATACTATTGGAATGTTTTTGTTATTAGTAACTGTATGGTTAATTCCTTTCTTACTTTTATTTGTAACACGGTTTATCCCAGTGCTGTTTCTTTATCCTTTAATATGGGTGAGTGTAATTGGGCTTACTCAAAATTTTTATACAAATTACATCTTCGGGATATATCTTAATCCTCATAAGGAAAATGAAGAGCAGCTTGAAAGTCAAGAAAATACTGAACTTTCTTCAAACAAAGATGATGACAGACATAGTTAAGATAGTGTATAATATATAATACTATGCGAAAATTTAAAATACGTGAAGGGAGGTTATATCTTTATGGAACCAGTACTTGTTTACAACAGAAGGGACGTGTTTACAAAGAGCAATTTAAACAAACTCAGAAAAGAAGGTTACATCCCTGCTGTTGCATATGGTAATGACATAAAGAGCCTTCCTGGTTATGTTTCTAAAAAAGAATTTGAAAAATTGTATCATCAAAAAGGTTTGGCTGGTAAAATAAAGATTTTTATTGATGGGAAAGAAAGAACTGCTCTTATAAAAGAGGTTCAGATACATTATACAAAAGGGAATATAATTCATGTAGATTTTCAAATACTTTCTGAAAACAAGCCTATTTATGTTGAAGTGCCTATTATATTTGAAAATGCAGAGATTTTAAAATCAAGAGGACTTGTGCTTCAAAGACAGATGGACACAGTAGAGATAGAAGGGCTTCCAAAGGATATTCCTGAACATTTAGTAATTAACCTCATGGAGTATGAAAAACCAACAGCTATAAAGTTAAGAGATATAAAGCTTCCAGAGGGAATCAAAATAACAGAAGACTTGGATGAGGTTGTTGCAGTAATTGATATAAGCGAGATTACAGAAGAGCCAGAGATAGAAGAGAAGAAAGAAGAGACTTCTTCAAATGCATAATAACACAGAAAAGATTAAAAAATGTGACTAATATAAAATTGCGAATAAAGAAAGGTGGCAACAACAAACAAATATGCCACCTTTTTTCGTTATCATCTATTTCAAATCAAAAATTCGGCATCAAAGTTCGAAAAGATGTATTTTTCACAGCTTCTTAAGAACATGGTTGGTAACAAGCTTCTGTGAGCATATTGTTATTAACGTTTTTGCCAACTATACTTCCATATACTTTTTTATACTCTTTCTTAAAAATCTAAATAGATTCTGGCTACAAAAAACAAAAAAGGTGAGTGATTAGCATCCACCTTGAACACCCACCTTAAATCTAATTCATTTTCAATATATTATTCTAAGTTTTTTAAAAATTCTTTAAGATTATCAATTTGCTTTCTTACACTCTCCAGTGAAGTCCCGCCATAGCTTTTTCTCCGATTTACGCAGGTTTCAATATTTATAAATTGATATACATCCTCTTGAATCTTCTCACAAAATCTTTTATATTCCTCTAACGATAAGTCTTCAAATGTTTTGCCGCTTTCAATACAGTACTTTACAATGTTTCCTACAATAAAATGGGCATCTCTAAAAGCTAATCCCTTTGCAACCAAGTAATCTGCAAGGTCTGTTGCATTGATAAATCCAGATTTGCAGGAACTTATCATATTCTCTTTGTTAATTTTGAGAGTTTTGAGTATTTCATTTATTATTATTAAACTCATTTCTCCCGTTTCAATGGAATCAAATAAAAATTCTTTGTCTTCCTGCAAATCTTTGTTGTATGAAAGAGGCAAACCCTTTAGTACTGTTAAAAGTCCAATCAAGTTTGCATATACTCTTCCTGTCTTACCACGGATAAGCTCCAGAGCGTCAGGATTTTTCTTTTGTGGCATTATGCTACTACCTGAACAGAAACTATCATCAAGTTCAATAAATTTAAACTCGTCAGTATTAAATATAATAAAATCTTCTGCAAGTCGAGAAAGATGCATCTGAATCATGGCAAGTGAAAATAACATCTCAAGTATAAAATCCCTATCAGACACAGTGTCGATACTGTTTTCTGTTACGCTTTCAAAACCAAGTTCATTTGCCACAAAGAATCTATCTATTTTAAATGTGGTTCCTGCTAAAGCAGCACTACCAAGTGGACTGGAATTTGTCATACTGTAGTTATGTCTTAGTCTTAACAAATCTCTTTTTAACATATGAGCATATGCTAGAATATAATGAGAAAAAAGAACAGGCTGAGCTTTTTGCAGATGAGTAAACCCTGGCATAATTACATCAATATTTTCTTCGGCTAAGTTTACAATGGTGTTTATTAATGTTTTTATCAGTTCTTGAAGATACAAATTCTTTTCACGACAAAATAGTCTCTCGTCAAGAACAACTTGGTCGTTTCTGCTTCTGGCTGTGTGAACCTTTTTGCCAACTTCTCCTATTCTCTTTATGAGCTCTTTTTCAATCAGCATGTGGACATCTTCATCAGAAACTTCAAATTCGATTTTACCTGATTTAAAATCTTCTAATATTTGATAGAGACTATCTATGATAAGTTTTGACTCATCCTCAAGAATAATATTACACCTTGCAAGCATTTTAACGTGGGCGACAGACCCAAGAATGTCGTATTCAAAGAGTTTTATGTCAGTCATAATAGAAGCATTAAAAAGATCAAAAATCTGTGCTGTAGACTTTGAGAACCTGCCTTCCCAGAGTTTCAGATTATTCATCCTCCCTTCTGTTTATCATTCCAAATACCTTCAAAGGCAAGCCAAACAAGTTTATAAATCCCTCGGCATCCTTTTGATTATACATTTGGTCTTCTTCAAAGGTTGCAAGGTCTTTAATATATAGCGAATTTGGTGATTTTGAGCCAGCTGAATAGATGTTACCTCTGTATAGTACGAGTTTTACTGTGCCATTAACAACCTCTTGGGTTTTGTCAACAAAAGCTGAAAGTGCTTCTCTTAACGGCGAAAACCAAAGTCCATCATAAACAAGTTCAGCAAATCTGATAGCTACCATCTCTTTAAAATGCAAAGTAGCTCTGTCAAGGCAAAGATATTCTAATTCTCTATGAGCATAGTGCAAAATTGTCCCGCCAGGAGTTTCATACACGCCACGCGATTTCATTCCAACAAGTCTGTTTTCAACTATATCAGCAATGCCGATTCCATGATTTGCCCCTAATTCGTTCAAGGTTTTTAGAAGTTCCACTCCATTCATTTTCTGACCATTTATCTTCACAGGAATCCCTTTTTCGAATTCAATTTCCACGCTTTCTGGAGAATCAGTAAGTTTAAGTGGATTTTTTGTAATTTTTAATACCTTGTCATAGTCTGGCATATTCCATGGATCTTCTAAATCAAGTCCTTCATGTGAAAGATGCCATATATTCCCATCCATGCTATAACTATCCTCTTTTTTAAAAGGAATATCAATTCCTTTTTGGGCAAGGTAATTAAGCTCGGCATCGCGCGATTTTAGATTCCAAATTCGCCAAGGAGCTATTATCTTTATTTGTGGCATAAGCGCTTTAATTGTCACTTCAAATCTTACCTGGTCGTTTCCTTTTCCTGTTGCACCGTGCGCTATTGCATCGGCGTTTTCTTTTTTTGCGATATTGACAAGTTTCTTCGCAATTAAAGGTCTTGCCATTGATGTTCCAAGCAGATATTTTCCCTCATAAATAGCTCCAGCTTTTAAAGTGGGGAATATATATTCATTCACAAACTCTTCTTTAGCATCTTCAATGTAAACCTTTGAAGCACCTGTCTTGAAAGCTCTTTCTTTTATTTTTTCAAAGTCATCTTCCTGACCTACATCAACAACAACAGCAATTACTTCGCAGTCATAGTTTTCTTTAAGCCAAGGGATAATAACTGAAGTATCAAGTCCGCCTGAATATGCCAAAACTACTTTGTTCAGCTTCATTTTGTTTATCTCCCCTCATGTAAATTAATTGATTTTATAAAATTATACACCTAAATGAATAATTATGCAACGAGCTAACTTAATTTTTCTTGAGATTTAAAAGGATTTATTTTATTATAATATCTTAGATATGAAGAATTTTTCAAGGAGTCTGTAAATGAAAGTAGCGTTATTTGGAGGTACTTTTAATCCTATACACATTGGGCATCTAATTATGGCTCAGTATGTTTTAAATTTCTCTCAAGTACAAAAAGTTATATTTGTTCCTAATGGGCGTCCCCCGCACAAAGTTGAGGATGTAGCAGATGCCTTCGATAGATTTGCAATGGTTAAACTTTCAATAGAAGATAATCCAAGTTTTGATATAAGTGACTATGAAATTAAAAAAGACGGTCCAAGTTGGACAATAGATACTCTTGAATATTTTTCATCTCTTTATGAAAAAGTGTATTTTATTATTGGAAGTGATAATTTGACAGAGATAGTAAATTGGTACAAGGCAGAAGAGATTCTTAAAAGATACCCTCTTATTGTTCTTCCGAGAGAAAGAGATTTATGTTCGATAAAAAAAGAAATAGAAAATCTTTATTCTAAATACATGCAAGAGATTACTCTAATTCAAGTGCCTATTGTTGATATATCATCAACAGAGATAAGAAAATTGATTCGTAAAAACAAAAGTATAAGATATATGGTTCATCCAAAGGTGGAAGAATATATAAAGAGAAAGGGGCTTTATAAAAGGTGAAAATTGAACAGATTAAAGATAAATTAAAAGAACTTTTGGATGAAAAAAGGTATGTGCATTCGATCGGGACAATGGAGTGTGCAGTAAAGCTTGCAGAGAGATTTGATGAAGATACAAAAAAAGCGATGATTGCAGGTCTTGTTCATGATGTTGCAAAATGCCTTGATAAGCAGCAGTTGTTGAATTGTGCATTGAAATCTGGTATAGTTATAGATAACGTTATGAGAAATCAAATAGAACTTTTACACGGTCCTGCTGGAAGTTATTTAGCAAGAAAGCTCTTTGGAATAGAAGATATTGATATCTTAAATGCTATTGCGTATCATACAACAGGAAGAGAAAATATGTCAAAATTAGAAATGATAATTTATGTGGCGGATTTGATTGAACCTTCAAGAAAGTTCGAACATGTAGAGAGGCTTAGAGAAAAATCGTTTGAAAATTTAGCAAAAGCTGTTGTAATGGCTATGGATAACACTTTAAAGTATGTAATTGACCGTGGTGGATTAATACATCCCAATACTATTTATGCAAGAAACTGGCTTATCTTACGAGAAAGCGGTGAAACAAAGTGAAGAAGATACGAATCAAGAAAGAAGCAAAGATGTTTTTAGCTTCTTTTTTAGTAACTGTAGCAATTTTATTTTTGTTAACAGTTATAACAGCCCTCTATTATAAAAATACAAAGACACTTCCGCCAATTATAAATAGTCTCATTGAAAAAGTTACAAATACTGAAACAAATGGTCTTGAGAATAATTTGCCAATGAACATTTTGGTTTTTGGAGGAGATGAAAAAGAAGGTGGAAGGTCAGACACCATAATGCTTATCCGTATCCAGAAAGATTTTCAACCGGTTATTATTTCTATTCCAAGGGATACACGAGTAAAGATAGAGGGCATAAGGGGATATTCAAAAATAAATGCTGCATATGCCTATGGCAAGTCAAAATTGGCCATAAATACTGTAGAAAATCTTCTGGGCATAAAAATTGACAGGTATGTAGCATTAAATTATGAAGCGGTCAAAAAAATTGTTGATGCAGTTGGTGGAGTGGATGTTGAAGTTCCTTTTCATTTATACTACAAAGATACAACACCGGGCAAAGAGCTTTTTATAGATATTCCTGCGGGTCTTCAACATTTGGATGGGGAAAAGGCAGTTGAATTTTTGCGCTGGCGACACAATTCAAACGGCAAAGAATATGGAAGAGGCGGGGATTTAGGCAGAATTGAGATGCAGAAAAAATTTGTGTTTGCTTTGATTGAGAAGGTATTAAAACCACAAAACCTTATAAAACTCCCAAGTATTATCCAAACAGCAACAAAATACGTTGACCATAATTTTACGAGAAGTGAAATGATTTGGTTTGTCCAAAATGCAGGTAAATTCAGTAGCCAAAATATAATGACAGCTGTACTGCCGGGCTATCCTAAGTATATTGATAATGTTTCTTACTATATATTGGATGAAGAAAAATGCAAACGGTTTGTTGAAGATTTAAATGAGCCAGAGATAGTAAAGGAAAATATCAGAATAAAAGTGATAGGAGAAAGTGGCAGTGAAAAGGCAGCTTTGCTCAAAAGTGAGCTTGAGTCAAAAGGATATGTAAATGTTGTATTGGTGAGTCAAAAGAGTATTCAAAATTCTACAATTGAGCTAAAGAGAGTTAACAGAAAATATATTGAACAATTGAGAAATGACATTGATCTTTCAACTTTTCAGGTGGTTTATTCACCAGACTATGATGAAAAATATGATATTTATATTAAAGTAAAATAAAAAAGGGGTGAAAAAAACAAATTGGAACAAAAAATATATGAGATTGTAAAGCTTTTATCTGACAAAAAAGCTCAGGATATAGTGGTTTTGGACATTTCAAAGCTAACCATAATAGCAGACTATTTTATTATATGCAGTGCTTCGAATGTTCAACACGTAAAAGCCATTGTGGATGAGATAGAGGAAAAGGAGCCAGTGCATATTTTAAGAATTGAAGGTAAAGAGAGTTTCAGATGGGTTGTTGTAGACTTTGGTAATATAATTCTTCATATCTTCCACGAAAAAGAGAGAGAATTTTATAACCTTGAACGTTTGTGGATAGATGCTCAAAAGATTGAGATTGCAGCATTGTAGTAATAACTAACTGATTCAAATGAAAAATCAATGGGGGTATGAAAAAATGGAATATAATTTTAAAGAAATTGAAAAGAAATGGCAGCAAAAATGGTTTTCACAGAACAAATACAAAGTATCAGAGGACAGTCCAAAACCAAAATATTATGTTCTTGAGATGTTTCCATATCCTTCAGGAAAGCTTCATATGGGACATGTTAGGAACTATTCGATTGGAGATGTATTTGCTCGATTTATGAGATTAAAAGGATACAACGTTTTGCACCCGATGGGCTGGGACGCTTTTGGATTACCAGCTGAAAATGCTGCTATAAAGCATGGAATTCATCCTTCTGACTGGACATGGTCAAACATTGAGAATATGAAAAAACAGCTTATGGAACTTGGAATTAGCTATGATTGGGATAGAGAAGTAGCCACATGTCATCCAGACTATTATAAATGGACTCAGTGGATGTTTTTGCAGTTTTATAAAGCCGGACTTGCCTATAGAAAGAGGTCATATGTGAACTGGTGTCCATCGTGTGAGACAGTGCTTGCAAATGAACAGGTTGTAAATGGTAGATGTGAAAGATGTAAATCACTTGTTGGTAAAAAAGATTTAGAGCAATGGTTTTTTAGGATTACCAACTATGCAGAAAGACTTCTTCGTGATATAGAAAAGCTCGACGGTTGGCCAGAAAAGGTAAAGATAATGCAAAAAAACTGGATAGGGAAAAGTGAAGGTGCAGAGATTGAGTTTGAAATTGAAGGCTTAGGTAAAAAAATAAAAGTGTTTACTACAAGACCTGATACTCTTTTTGGTGTCACATACCTTGTTTTGGCTCCAGAACATCCCTTAACAAAAGAGATAATAGCAGGAAAACCTCAAGAGAAAGAGTGTTTGGAATTTATCGAAAAGATGCAATATCTAAATGAGATTGAGAGAACTTCTACAGAAACAGAAAAAGAGGGAAGGTTTACGGGTGGATATGCTATTCATCCTCTAACAGGTGAAAGAGTTCCAATATATATTGCAAATTATGTGCTGGTTGATTATGGAACAGGGGCTGTAATGGGTGTTCCTGCGCATGACCAAAGGGACTTTGAGTTTGCTAAAAAATATAATCTCCCTATTAAAGTTGTAATAAAAGGTGAAGGTATTGACATCGAAAATCTTCAAAATGCCTATGAAGACGAAGGTGTCTTGATTAATTCTGGAATTTTTGATGGGCTTAAAAATACAGAGGCCATGAAAAAGATAACACAGCATTTGGAACAAAAAGGTGTTGGCAGGGCATGTGTAACGTATAAACTTAGAGATTGGTTAATATCGAGACAGCGTTATTGGGGAGCTCCAATTCCTATTGTATATTGTGATAAATGTGGGGTTGTTCCTGTACCTGAGGATGATTTGCCTGTTTTGCTGCCTTACAATGTTGAGTTTAAACCAACAGGGCAGTCACCACTTTCTTACTGTGAAGAGTTTGTCAACACTACATGTCCAAAGTGTGGGGAGCCTGCAAAGAGAGAAACTGATACAATGGACACATTTATATGTTCATCATGGTATTATTTTAGATACACAGACCCCAAAAATGATCAAAAACCTTTCGAAAAATCCATTGTTTCTTACTGGCTCCCTGTTGACCAGTATATTGGTGGGGTTGAACACGCTATATTGCATCTTCTGTATTCTAGGTTCTTTACAAAGGTGCTATATGACCTTGGCTATGTACCTTTTGAAGAGCCTTTCAAGAACCTCTTGACGCAAGGCATGGTGTTAAAAGATGGAGCAAAGATGTCAAAATCGCTTGGAAATATAGTCAGTCCTGAAGACATAGTAGAAAAGTATGGAGCTGACACAGCAAGGCTATTTATACTTTTTGCTGCACCGCCGGAGAGAGATTTAGAGTGGTCAGACCAAGGTGTTGAGGGATGTTTTAGGTTTTTAAATAGGCTGTGGAGACTTTATATAGAACTTAAAAACAAACTTGCAGATGATAATCTTATTGGTGAGTCTGAACTTGACGATGAACTAAAATATAGATTAAATTATACAATTAAAAAGGTCACAGAGGATATAGGAGAGAGGTTCAACTTTAACACTGCTATCAGTACTATCATGGAACTTTTGAATTTTTTGTATGAGTATAAGGAGAATGGAAAATTAAATAAAGATTTAATTGTTGATACACTCAGGAATTTGTTAATATTGATTTATCCATTTACACCCCACATTGCATGTGAGCTATGGGAGATTATGGGGTTTGGTGAGGACATTGAAGAGGTAAGCTGGCCGCAGTACGATGAAGCTGCTCTTGTTCGAAAGAACGTAGAGATTGCTATTCAGATAAATGGCAAGGTAAGGTCAAGGATGAACATCTCTGTGGATATGACAGAAGAAGAAGTGAAACAGGCAGTTATCAATGACCAGAAACTTAAAGCGCTTTTGAATGGGAAGGAAATAGTTAAGTTTGTGTATGTGAAAAATAGACTTGTTAACATTGTTGTAAAATAATAAAGAGGGCATTTACGTTGTGCCCTCTTTATTTTAATTTTTTATTTTGTAATGTTGAAAAATCTATTGTTTTTGTCGACCTGAGTTTTAGTCTCATTTTTTTACGCTTAAACCTGATTATAGTTATAACTGTAAATAGTAGCACACACAAGATAATTCCTGCCAAGATTTCTATCACTACTTTAGTACCCTTTATCAATCCATTTTTTACATTCTGTAAAATTTTCTTTGAAGTTTGCATTTCATATCTTTCATATGAAAGAACAGGTATGGAACTGATGAGATATCCCTTACTGTACACATACACATTTCCGATGACTGTGTCTTTATATACTGGCAGTTTTAAGTCTTTTAAAAAGTCTACAGTGTAAGTTAAGTCAGATTCTGCTGGAGAGTAAACATTTTGAAGAACATAAACAGGAGTTTTAAGATATCCATCCAGCCATTTATGATTTGTTTTATCTATCAATACTTTACCAACAATTTGATTCTCTGAAAAAAGTTTCTCTCTTTTAAAGTTGTTAAAACCGTAATTAAATAGCTTAATTGCATCTGAAAAAGCATCTTCAGAAGAGAGAATAACAGCGATAAGTTCAATGTCGTCTTTTTTAGCAGAGGCAATTAAGCATCTTTTTGCCTGGGCTGTATAACCTGTTTTTATTCCTGTTGCATATGGGTAATAATATTTAGAGTTTTTACGCAGAAGTTTATTTATATTATAAATTATCTGCCACTCAGTTTTTTTATGCATTGAAGCGGTTGTAATTCTATATTCAACTGTAGAAAATATCTTTCTCAAAATCTTATTTTGATAAGCCTGTCTTGCAATAAGGCTCAAATCATAAGCAGTTGTATAGTGCTGAGGAGAATGAAGTCCATTTGGATTTACAAAATGAGAATTTTTGGTACCAATACTTTTTGCGTATTGGTTCATTTTTTCAACAAATGCTGGGATATTACCAGCTATATTTTCAGCAATCACATTAGCTGCATCGTTTGCAGATATCAAAAGCATAGCATAAAGGAGGTCCTGGAAAGATATAGTCTCCCCTGGGTTAAGATAGTAACTGCTACTTCCTGGTTCAATCATTGTGGCTTTTGAAGAAACTTTAAATATCTTGTTAAGATCATGTTCATATGATATAGCAACAAGTGCTGTGAGAACCTTGGTAGTACTTGCAGGAAAGCATATTAAATTAGGATTTTTTTCAAATAAAATCTGCCCCGTATGTGCTTCAACTAAAATGGCTGATTTTGCGCTCAAGCCAAGTTTGTCTGGGGACTCTTGCTGTGAGTATGTATATAAAGGGTATGTAAAAAGTATTGCAAAAAGAAGTGCAAAGATAATTAGATATAACCCTATCTTTTTTAGAAACTGAGACATTAAATACTGTCACCGCCTTTAAAAATTTTGTTTGCATGTGATAAAATAAGTATATATTATGACCAGCTTTTATGTCAATTGCTGGACTTCTGGCAAAACTTTTTATTCTCCTGTGAAGTACTACAATCAAAAAAAAGAAGGTGAAATAAAATGCCTATATTTACAAAAAGAGAAAAGGTTATGATTGTGATAATTGCTGTGCTTCTTACACTAAATATATACCAGTATTTCACACGCAATAATTTTTTAGACAAAAGCACCGGAGAAGTGGTTACCCTTGAGTCACAAGAAAGCGACAATGACATAATGAACAATGAAGGTGGAAAAACAGCTGAGACAAATATCCAAGATTCTCAGCAAAAATATGTTGTCTATGTGTGCGGAAACGTAAAAAATCCAGGAGTTTATGAGCTTTTGCCAGGCAGCAGAATAAACGATGCCTTAATTTTGGCGGGTGGAGCTTTGCCAGGAAGTGACTTGAATTCAATTAATCTTGCCGAGAAAATTTCTGATGGGCAAAAGATTTATATTCCAAAGATGAGCGAAATACAGTCAAAAAGTATGTTGCCTCCTTCCTCAAGTGGGACGAAACAAGAAACAATTTCTGCAGGTGAAGGAAAAATAAATATCAATACTGCAACAAAGGAGGAGTTGAAAACTCTTGATAGAATTGGTGATAAACTTGCTGAAAGGATAATAGAATATAGACAAAAGCATGGTCCATTTAAAAGTATTGAAGAGATAAAGAATGTAAATGGTATTGGGGAGAAGATATTCGAGAGTATTAAGGATTCCATCACAGTGCAATAAATCAATTGACAAAACTCAAATAAAAGTTTATAATACAACCGTTATGATACGAGGTGACTATAAAGATGAGATTAGATGTGTCAAAATTAAAAACAAATGGTGACTCTGAAGAGTTTGAATTTTGTGAATCTTGGGAAAAGCTTGAATTTAGAGGTGATATTTTATTTTTCGTTGAACCTGTCTATTTTTATGGGGTGGCTACAAAGAAGGGAAATTTAATTGAGGTCAGTGGAAATGTCAAAACAAGGCTAAAAACAATATGTTACAGATGTACAGATGATGCTTATGTTGAAGTTGACGTTCCTTTTTATGAAGAGTACTCTAATAGAGAAGATACTACAGATGATGAAGTAATTAAGTTTGTGGATGATATCATTGAATTTGATGATAGCATAGTAGCAACAATTGTTCTATATCTGCCAATGAAGTATCTATGCAAGGAAGACTGCAAGGGGCTTTGTCCTGTATGTGGAACAAACCTGAATGTGAGTTCATGTTCTTGTGAAAAAGATGATATTGACCCAAGACTGAGCATTTTAAAAACCATTATTAATCAATTAGACACAGATGAAAAAAAGGAGGTGTGATAGAAAATGGCACAACCAAAAAGAAGATGGTCAAAACAAAGAACACACAAACATAGAGCTAATTGGAAATTGGAAATTCCAAATCTCGCAGAGTGTCCACAGTGTCATGAAATGAAACTTCCTCACAGGGTATGTCCAAATTGCGGGTATTATAGAAATAGAAAAGTTGTAAACCAAGACTAACGAAATAGCCCTGATTTATTTTCAGGGCTATTTTACTTTGAATCCATAAAAGGTATTTCAATTGTAATAAAAAAGTGATAAATTAATAGAAAAGGGTGATGAAAACTGGTCAAACGAAAAATAAGAAAAGTTATAGGAATCAGGCGAAAATTGGTTGAACCAAGGAGAAAATTATATCTTGATATATTGGTATACAGAAACTTGAAAAAACTTCTTTCAACATTTGTATTTCAAACCATCTTCATTTACATGAGTCTTCCATATGAAGTTGATACTAAAAGAATTATAGAATATCTAATCAAAAAGAACAAAAGGGTGTATGTACCCAAAGTTGTAAATAGTGCAGAAATGGTGGCTTGTGAGTATAAAAGAGAGGATAAGCTTCACAGAAATAAGCTTGGTATCTTAGAGCCGTCAAATACATACCAGATACCTCCATCACAAATAGATGTGTGTATTGTACCAATTGTTGCGTTTGACAATAATTTAAACAGGGTGGGGTTTGGTAAGGGTTACTACGATAGGTTTTTGAAAAATGTAGATCCGCATTGTATAAAAATTGGAGTTGCTTACCATTTTCAAAAAATAAAAAGAATAAAACCAGAAAATCATGATGTAAAACTTGATATAATTGTGACTGATAGGTTTATCATACTGCAAAAAAATGCATATAGGGGAGAATACGATGAGAAGAATACTCCTTAAAAATGCAAAAGAAGGTATGCTACTTGCTCGGGACATATACAGTGAAGATGGAAAGGTTTTGATTGCAAGTGGGCAGAAACTCACAAATAGTATCATAAAAAGATTAAAAGAATTTGGAGTTTATGACATTTACATTGTAGATGACAATACCGAGATTTACATAGAAGATGTTATAACCAAAGAAATTAAAGAAGAAGCATTTGAGATTGTAAATGGTGTTTTCTCATCGAGATATATAAATGCACAAGAGATTACTCCTGAAATAAAAGAACTTGTTGGCAAAATAATTTCTTCTCTTTTGAACCAAAAAGAGGTTATTTTAAATTTATGTGATATACGCACAGTTGGGAACTACACACTTTTTCATTCGCTCAACACAACAGTTCTTTCAATTCTAATTGGAATAAAGCTTGGATATGAATTTGATAAACTAATGATACTTGGTATGGGCACTTTACTTCATGATATTGGCAAAATAAGAATTCCCAGGAATATTTTAAGTAAAAGAGGACCTCTTCAGGAAAAAGAATATGAAATGATAAAAATGCACACAATTGTTGGATATGATATCTTGAACTCTGAGTACAAATTTGAACAGAATGTTGCAGAGATTGCACTTTTCCATCACGAAAGATTAGATGGCAGTGGTTATCCGTTTGGCAAAACCAGAGATGAAATCCCGCAAATGGCTAAAATTGTAGCTGTAGCAGATGTGTTTGACGCTTTAGTAAGTGATAGAGAATTTAGAAAACGCCTAAAACCTCATATGGCGATTGAATATCTATTAAATTCGTGTTCGACACATTTTGATAGTTACATCGTTTCAAAATTTGTCACATTTATTTCTCTTTTTCAAATAGGAACACCGGTTGTACTCAATACTCGAGAAAAAGGGATAGTTGTTCATAATAATCCCAGGTTTCCATCCAGACCAATTGTTAGAATTTTTTATGATAGCGAAGGTAAAAGGCTCGCATTTCGCAAGGATATAGATTTGGCTTTGAATTTCCATTATTATATTGTTGATGTTTTGGATGATTTAGAGATATAAAACCAGAAAAGAAGAAAGGTGCAAAAGAAAAATGAATTTTGTTCATCTTCACCTTCACACAGAGTATAGTTTGTTAGACGGGGCTTGTAGGATCGATAGGCTTTTTGAAAGGGTAAAAGAGCTGAATATGAATGCTGTAGCAATAACTGACCATGGAGCAATGTATGGTGTTATAGATTTTTATAAAGCTGCCAAGGAAAATGGTATTAAGCCTATAATTGGATGTGAGGTATATTTAGCTCCACGAACTCGCTTTGATAAAGAACCAAATATCGACAATGATATCCATCATCTTGTCCTTCTTGCTATGGACAATGATGGTTACAGAAATCTTTCTAAGATAGTTTCAATTGGATTTGTTGAAGGATTCTACTATAAACCAAGAGTTGATAGAGAAGTTTTGAGTAAGTATTCAAAAGGGCTCATTGCTCTTACAAGTTGTCTTGCTGGGGAAATTCCTAAGCTAATTTTGAGAGAGCAAAAGGAAAGATTGCATAATGCGATAAATTTCTATAAAGAGGTATTTGGCAAAAATTTTTACTTTGAACTTCAATATCATTACATTGATGAGCAAAGGTTTGTAAATAATGAACTTATGAGGCTGTCAAAAAAATATCAAATTCCGCTCGTGGCAACTAATGATGTCCATTATTTGAGGAGAGAAGATAGAAATCTTCACGATATCTTACTTTGTATTCAAACGGGAAAGACTATAAATGATTCAAACAGAATGGAATTTCCAACTGATGAATTCTACCTCAAATCACCTGAAGAGATGTACCAACTTTTTGGTTACATTCCAGAAGCATTAAAAAATACATTGGAGATTGCTGAAAAATGCAATGTTGAGTTTGAGTTTGGTAAGATTAATCTTCCGAAATTTCAACTGCCCAAAGGCAAAAATGACGCATTTGAATATCTTAAAGAGTTGGCTTTAGAAGGATTCAAGAAAAGATATTCAAAAGATGACAAAGCAGCATATGACAGGCTTATGATGGAGCTTCAAGTGATAAAAGATATGGGATTTGTTGAATACTTTTTGATAGTTCAGGACTTTATAAACTATGCTAAACAAAATAACATAATGGTAGGACCTGGGAGAGGTTCTGCAGCTGGGAGTATTGTTGCATACTGTCTGGGTATCACAAATGTTGACCCAATAAAGTATGACCTTATTTTTGAGAGATTTTTAAATCCAGAAAGAGTATCTATGCCCGACATAGATATTGACTTTTGTTACCAAAGAAGACAGGAAGTGATTGATTATGTTACTCGCAAATATGGAGAGGACAGAGTAAGTCAAATAATTACATTTGGAACGATGGCGGCGAGAGCATCAATCAGAGATGTTGGAAGGGTTCTGGGAATCCCATATTCTCAGGTAGACGAAATTGCTAAGATGATTCCGTTTTCTCCAGGGATGACCATTGACAAAGCACTTGAGATAAACCATGAGCTTAAAAAAGTTTATGAACGAAATAATACGGTAAGAAAAATAATTGATACAGCAAGAAATCTTGAGGGTATGCCAAGACATGCATCTGTTCATGCTGCCGGAGTTGTGATTTCAAGTTGTCCAATTACAGATTTAGTGCCGTTGGCAAGGACTGATGATGCTATTGTTACTCAGTTTCCAATGACAACTTTAGAAGAACTTGGGCTTTTGAAGATGGATTTTCTTGGTTTGAGAACACTCACTGTCATTCAAAATACGTTGGAGCTTGTGAAAAAAAATAGAGGTATTGAGATTGATTTGGACAAGATAGACTATAATGATAAAAATGTTTATGAATTTATATCAGAAGGAAACACGAATGGTGTGTTTCAGCTTGAAAGTAGTGGCATGAAACAGTTTATGAAAGAACTCAAACCTGAAAACTTGGAGGATATTATTGCAGGAATTTCTCTATTTAGACCAGGACCTATGGACCAGATTCCAGTTTACATTCAGAACAAAAACAATAGAGAGAAAATTGAATACTTACATCCTAGCCTTGAACCAATTTTAAATGTAACCTATGGATGTATTGTGTATCAAGAACAAGTTATGCAAATTTTTAGAACACTTGCTGGATACTCGCTTGGGAGAGCTGACCTTGTGAGAAGAGCAATGGCAAAGAAAAAAGCTGATATACTGATGGAAGAAAAGAGCAGATTTATTGAAGGAGCTATAGCTAATGGAATAGATAAGGAAGTAGCTGAAAAAATTTTCGCCATTATAGAAGATTTTGCAAGTTATGCATTTAATAAGTCACATGCTGCTGCATATGCTATATTAGCATATCAAACAGCATATTTGAAAAGGTATTATACTATCGAGTTTATGACAAGCTTAATTACAAGTGTCATGAACTCAAATGAGAAGGTGGGAATGTATATTGAAGAGTGCAGGAAATTTGGGATATCTATTTTACCACCTGATATAAACAAAAGTAGTTATGACTTTACAATTGAAGGAAACAGTATAAGATTTGGACTTAGAGCTATAAAAAGTTTGGGCGAGAACATCATTGCCCACATCCTAAAGGAGAGAGAAGAAAAAGGTGAATTTAAGGATTTATACGATTTTATAATGAGGGTTGACACAAATACTGTAAACAAAAGAATTATTGAAAATTTGATACGTTCAGGTGCATTTGATTTTACAGGTTTAAATAGGAATTCGCTTTTAGCTTCAGTCGAAGACATACTTGTTATAAAACAAGCTAAAAAGAAGAATGCCAATCAGTTTAGTTTTTTTGAAATATCAGGTAACGAAAATGAAAGTTTTGAATACAAAAATATGCCACAACCAACAGCTCATGACCTCATAAGAATGGAAAAAGATACAATTGGAGTATATATAAGCAGTCATCCACTTGAAAAGTATATAGAGGAAATTTCAAAATATAATGTAACTCCTCTCTCTGAAATATCTACAATGACTGAAGAAGATGAATACAAGTTTGGGCAAATACTCGTGTGCGGAATATTAAAAGACATTAAAGTAAAACTTACAAAGAATAATCAAACAATGGCATTCGCAAAATTAGAAGATTTAACAGATTCTGTTGAAGTATTATTTTTTCCTACTGTTTACGAAAGGTATTCTCAGTTGATAAAGGAAGATATGATTGTGATAATGGAGGCAAAGGCAACATTCAGAGAGGACGAAGGAGTGAAAATTATTGCTCAAAAAGTAGACAGACTGGCTAATGACAAGCATCAGGAAGGTCAAGAAAGCGGTGAAAAAGCAATTGCAATAAGGGTGAGTGATGATACAATATTAAAGTCAAAAAAATTCTTAGCGTTTGTAAAATTCTTTGCAGGGAAGTCTAAAATAGTTCTTTATTATAATCAGAAAAGGCTGATTTCCAAGTCAAATTTATGTATAGAAATAAATCCTACAGTGATTGAACAGCTCAGAGAGTGGTTTGGCAATGAAAATGTTTGGTTAGAAGATATAGATTCTTGATTTTTAGACCGTTTTGTTATAATATTTGAAAAGAGGTGAGATTGAGATATGGAAAATGAAAATGTATACGAATACAAAAATGGTGACTATATAGTAGTCAAGGCACTTGAAAACGGAGTAAATGTCATAGGGCTTACAAGAGGCAAAGATACAAAACTTCATCACACAGAAAAACTTGATAGTGGTGAAGTTTTACTTGCTCAATTTACCGAAGTTACATCTGCAATTAAAGTAAGAGGAAGGGCAGAAATTTACACAAAGTTTGGACTAATTGTTTCAGAGTCCCAGAATAAATGATAGTGTAGAAGGTGTTTTTATGTGGGAAGTTGTTTATGTAACCTCAAATAGTGAGATTGCCAACAAAATTAAAGAAGAACTTGAGAAGGTAGGGATTCTTGCAAAGGTCAAATCTATTTCTCAGGAAGGGAAAGAGGGTTATTTTGAAATAATAGTGCCAGAAACTGAAGTTAATGAAGCACACAACATAATAATTGAAAAAGGATTTTAAACTAAAAAGAAAGGGGAATAAAATATATGCCAGAAGTGAGAACTATTGGTGTTTTGACAAGTGGTGGCGATGCGCCGGGAATGAATGCTGCTATTCGAGCAGTTGTGAGAACAGGTATCTACTATGGATTTAGAGTAATGGGTATAAGACGAGGTTATAATGGCCTTATTGAGGGCGATATTTTTGAGATGAACCTAAGGTCTGTTTCAGACATAATCCAGCGTGGTGGAACAATACTATTAACAGCAAGATCGCCTGAATTTATGACAGAAAATGGACTCAAAAAAGCTGCTTCAATGTGTAAGATATTCAAGATTGATGCTCTTGTTGTAATTGGCGGAGATGGGTCTTTCAGGGGAGCAAGAGACCTAAGTAAATTTGGTATAAACGTTGTTGGAATTCCAGGAACCATTGACAATGATATCGCATGTACAGATTATACAATAGGGTTTGACACAGCATTGAATACAGTGCAGGATGCGATTAACAAAATAAGAGATACAGCAACCTCTCACGAAAGAGTTAGTATTCTTGAGGTAATGGGACGTCACGCAGGATATATTGCTCTTTATAGTGGTATCGCAGGTGGTGCTGAGTCAATCGTGATTCCTGAAAAAGGTCTTGACAAGGATGAGATAATCAGAAGAATAATTGACGGCAAAAACAAAGGAAAGCTCCACAACTTGATTATATTGGCTGAGGGAATTGGTGGAGCAACAGAGCTTGCAAAAGAGATTGAAGAAGCAACAGGAATAGAGACAAGAGCGACCATTCTTGGGTATATCCAAAGAGGTGGTTCACCAACTGCGTACGATAGAGTTGTTGCAAGTTTGATGGGTGCAAAAGCTGTTGAAGTTATTAAAGAAGGTAAGAAAAACAGGATAATTGCTATGAAGGATGGAAAGATTGTTGATTATGATATTGATGAAGCACTCTCTATGCAAAAGACAATTGATGAGTATATGTATAATTTAGCTACTATCCTTTCTTTATAACTTTTTGTGGAGGGTTTAAATTTGAGAAAGACAAAAATAATTTGTACATTAGGTCCAGCGACCGATACAGAGGAAATAGTAAAAGAACTTGTTGAAAATGGAATGGATGTTGTTAGATTAAATTTTTCTCATGGTACTCATGAAGAGCATAAGAAAAAGATTGACATGGTAAAAAAAATAAGAGAAGAACTTGACAAGCCTATTCCTATTTTGCTTGACACAAAAGGACCAGAAATAAGAATAGGTTTTTTTAAGGACGGCAAAGTAGAACTAAAAGAAGGTCAAAAATTTGTTCTGAC
Organism: Caldicellulosiruptor diazotrophicus; assembly: GCF_017347585.1. Classification (NCBI taxonomy): domain Bacteria; kingdom Bacillati; phylum Bacillota; order Caldicellulosiruptorales; family Caldicellulosiruptoraceae; genus Caldicellulosiruptor; species Anaerocellum diazotrophicum. Next base: position 1,297,997 of record NZ_AP024480.1, on the reverse strand, counting down.
CACGGAGGAAATTTTAGGAAACGAAGAAATGGTGAGTATAACTTATAAAGAACTTGTTGAGGATGTAAAACCAGGTGATAAAATTCTTATTGATGATGGACTTATTGAGCTAATTGTTGAAGACAAAACAGAAAAGAATATAATCTGCAAGGTAAAAAATGGAGGAATTTTAACCAACCAAAAAGGGGTAAATGTACCAGGTATACCCATAAGACTTCCTGCACTTACCCAGAAGGATAAAGAGGATATTCTGTTTGAAATAGAAAACGATGTAGATTTTATTGCAGCCTCATTTATAAGAAAGGCAAGTGACGTTGTTGAAATCAGAGAATTTCTTAATAAAAATGGAGGAAAAGACATTTTAATAATTGCCAAAATAGAAACTCAAGAAGGTGTTGCTAACTGTGACGAAATAATAAGGGTTGCAGATGGTATTATGGTTGCAAGAGGAGACTTAGGCGTAGAACTTCCTTTTGAGGAAGTTCCGCTTGTCCAAAAGATGCTGATTGAGAAGTGTTACAAAGCAGGAAAGCCTGTCATAACAGCAACCCAGATGCTTGAATCTATGATACGAAATCCAAGACCTACGAGGGCAGAGGTTAGCGATATTGCCAATGCTATATTTGATGGAACTTCTGCGATAATGCTTTCTGGCGAAACAGCAATGGGCAAATACCCCGTTGAAAGTGTTGCTACAATGGCAAAGATTGCTGAGAGAGTGGAAAATCAGATTGATTATATCAAGAGATTCCAATCTCAGATATTTGATATGCCTGTTAATGTGACAAATGCAATTTCACATGCAACTTGTACAACCGCACATGACCTTGGTGCAAAAGCTATCATAACTGTGACAAAGTCAGGTAATACTGCAAGAATGGTTTCAAAATTCAGACCTGCATGTCCAATTATTGCAACCACACCTTGTGAGAAGGTAAGAAGACAGTTGAATCTGTCATGGGGTGTGTATCCATTTTTGGCTGAGTACAAGAGTTCCACCGATGATATATTTGACCATGCTGTTGAAATAGCTGTGAAATCCAAGATTGTAAAAAATGGAGATTTAGTTGTTATCACTGCTGGAGTTCCTGTTGGTGTAAGTGGAACAACAAATATACTTAAAGTTCACGTTGTAGGACATGTTTTGGTTGAAGGGCGAGGCTGGGGAAGCGGCAAGGTAACAAGCAGGGTATGTGTTGTAAGAACAATTAATGATCTTAAACAGAATTTTGAAGATGGAGATATTATTGTTACAAATCAAACAAATAACGAATTTATACCGTATATGAAAAGATCATCTGGAATTATTACAGAAGAAGGTGGACAGAACTCTCATGCTGTAATTGTAGGTGCTGCACTTGATATACCCGTAATAACAGATGCAAAAAATGCTTTGGAGATATTAAAAACAGGGATTGTGGTTACAATTGATACTCAAAAAGGCATTGTATTTAGTGGAGAGCAGAAAGTATAGGATAAAAGATTTTAGGGGTAATAAATAATGGTAGAAATAGAAATAATAGTTAGATATGCTGAAACAGACAGAATGGGTATTGTACATCACTCAAATTATTTTATTTGGTTTGAGGCAGCTCGTACAGAGCTTATAAAAAAGGTAGGTGTTTCATATTCTCAAATTGAAAAAGAATTTGGGGTGTATCTGCCGCTTATAAGCTGCTTTTGTGATTTTAAAAGAGCTTGTTTTTACGAGGATAAGATAACGGTAAGTGCAAGGGTTAATAATTTAGCGCCTACGAGAATAAAATTTTACTATGAAGTTAAAAGAGATGGGGTTTTGTGTGCAACAGGTTTTACAGAACATGCTTTTGTAGATAAAAATTTTAAACCGTTAAATTTGCAGAAAAAAAACAGGGATTTGTTTTTGAATTTTGAAAAGCTGTGGGTGGAAGATAAACTGTAATATTTAAAACTGTTTGACATATATTAAATAAGTGAGTTATAATAATACCATAATCCTGAAGTAGTGTTTTTGAGCCTGGTTTGAGGGGAGGGAAATTGATGTCAGAAGTAAGAGTGGGTGAGAATGAATCACTCGATAGTGCCCTCAGAAGATTTAAAAAGAAATGTGCAGAAGCTGGGGTTTTAGCTGAGCTCAGAAAAAGAGAGCACTATGAAAGCCCAAGCGTTAGAAGAAAGAAAAAATCAGAAGCTGCACGTAGGAGAAAGCGTAGATAAGGAGTAGGAGGCGTTTTTGTTGAGTCTCAAAGATAAGCTCCTTGAAGATTATAAAACTGCAATGAAAGAAAAAGATGTTGTCAGAAAAAATGTTGTTGGTATGGTAAGAGCTGCTATATTGCAGTTTGAAAAGGACAATAAAGTTATTCTTGACGATAATGGGGTGTTGAATGTTATTTCTAAGGAAATTAAGAAGAGGAAAGATAGTTTACCTGAATATATAAAAAGTGGAAGACAAGATTTGATTGATGAATTAAATAGAGAGATTGAAATTTTAGCTTCTTACCTTCCACCTATGCTCAGCGAAGAAGAGATAGAACAACTTGTGAAGGAAACTATAGAAGTTATGAAACCTAATGGTGTAAAAGATATGGGTAAGGTAATGCAAGAGGTTATGAAAAAGGTAAGTGGCAGAGCAGAAGGGAAAGTTGTAAGTGAGATTGTTAAAAAATTTTTACAACAGTAAAAATAGAATAATTTAAAATTAAAGTGGCCTTCCTTAAGTAGAAGAAGGTCACTTTTTTTATTTTTTGGATAAGTTATAAAAAAAATTGAGTAGAAATAAAATAGAGGTGGACCTTAAATTTTTTTAAATAAGTGAAGTTGATGTCAAAGATATCGAAGAAAAATTTAAGACAGTTTGCTTTGTTATCTCAGTTTCCACAAGAGGTTATAACAAACCAGCCAAGGATTATATTAATAGGTGATCAAGAAATTACTGTTGAGAACCAAAAAGGACTGATAAGTTATGAAGATACTTTTGTTAAGATAAACACAAGTGTCTTTCCTCTTATAGTTGAAGGAGAAAAACTTATAATTGAAAGGATGGACAGCGAAACAATTATAATTAGGGGAAGAATAAAATCAGTGAAATATTCTTCTGAACCTACACAAGGGAGAAGTGGTTAAAAGGTGTGTAGTGGAAAACTTGTTTTAAAAGTAGAAGGAGAAAATCTAAACAAGTTTTTAAATTTACTTACTTTCAATAAGATTTTACTTAAATTATACTTTAAACAAGATAATACTATTATTATTGAAATATCAACTAATAATTATAGAAAAGTAACAAAAATTGCTAAAAGAATAAATTGCAAGATAAGTATATTAGAAAAAAATGGGGTATATTTTTATTTAAGAGAACTAACATTATGGAAATTAATAACATTCGGATTGTGTATTTTTATTTTAATAGTCTTTAACCAGTTTATTTTTGACATAGTTATTTTAAATCATGGTCATACAGATATATTTTTTGATAAAAAAATAAAAGAAAAACTTTACCAATACAATATAAAACCAATTATTCCAAAATATAAAATTGATGAAAAAATACTCGAAAAAAAACTTCTTACTGATTTAGGTGATTTGATGTGGGTTAATGTAAAAAAAGAAGGTGCTCGTTTGTTTATAGAGTATGTAAAAAGAGAAACAACAGAAATAGAGAACTATAAAGGACAGATATTTGCAGCAAGTAGTGGAATTATTAAAAAGATAATTCTAAAATCTGGGAATTTACTTGTAAAAGAAGGTGATACTGTAGTAAGTGGACAGCTTCTTGTAGATAATAAAGTATTCTCTAAGGATGGAATTAAATATTTTGAAGATGCAAATGCTCAAATAGAAGCAATCACATTTTATACCGTTTCTACGGATTTTACTATTCCCTTATATCAAAAAGAATATATTTCAAAATCAACAATTCCATACATAAAAGTTGGAAATTATGAAATCAAACTTAAAAATATAGTTACTAAAAACGAGAATTGTGATAAAATTAAAATAAAAGAGTATAAACTTTCACCTTTGGATATTTGGGTGGGAGTGTATGAAATCAGAAGATACAAGTTGAAAAGGTTTATACCTACGTTTACTCAAATAAAAGTAAAGATTATAAAAGAATGTGATAAAAAGTTTATGACACTTACAAAAAACAAAAAGATATTAAATGTTTTATCAATTCGCACAAATATAAAAGTAATAAAGCAAAAAGGTGAGATGAAGAAAATTGAATGCCAAAGAAATTATGAATGCTTAGAAGAAATTGGCATTAAAAAATAAAATATTAGGAGGTCAGAAATATTTGGAAGAAAGGCTTGTTTCAACTTTAAGTATTGAAGATACTCAAGAACTTTGGAATATATTTGGTGAATTTGATTCCAAAGTAAGAACATTAGAAGAGCTTTTGAATGTAAATATTGTGTTTAGAGACAATGGGATAAAAATCATCGGTAGTAGTCCAGATAATATAAGTAAGGCTGAAAAAACAATCAAAATATTACATGACATGGAGAAGAAAAAATTGGATATTGATGAACATACCATTCGTTATATAGTAGAGACCTTAGAAGATGAAGAAATAAGAAGCTTAGAGAACGATGTTATTTTTATAACTCACAGAGGCAAACAGGTAAAACCTAAAACTCTTGGACAAAAAAGATATATAAATGCAATTATGAATAATACAATTGTGTTTGGGATTGGACCTGCAGGTACTGGTAAGACTTATTTGGCTATGGCAATGGCTGTCTATTATCTCAAAAAGAAAGAAGTAAGCAAGATTATTCTTACAAGACCAGCTGTTGAAGCAGGTGAAAAATTAGGATTTTTACCTGGAGATCTACAAACAAAAGTAGACCCATATTTGCGACCAATTTATGACGCACTTCATGACTTAATTGGCACAGAAACATACCAAAGGTACATGGAAAGAGGAGTAATTGAGGTTGCTCCGCTTGCGTACATGCGTGGAAGGACCTTAGATGATGCTTTTATAATTTTAGATGAGGCGCAAAACACAACTTCAGAGCAAATGAAGATGTTTTTGACAAGACTGGGGTTTGGATCAAAGGCTGTAGTGACTGGTGATATTACTCAGATTGATTTACCAAGTGGGGTTGAATCTGGACTTGTTCAGGTAACGAAGATACTTAGGGATATTGAAGGAATAGAATTTGTTTTTTTGACGTATCAGGATGTTGTTCGTCATCAACTTGTTCAAAAGATTATTAATGCTTACAACAGATATGAAGAAAAACGAAAGGAGAAACAAAAAGCATAGACCATGTTAAAATTTTTTCAACGATGGCAAGAGAGAAAAAGGATTTACTATTATCGATTTATTCTTTTTTTCTCTTTTTTTGGGTTTTCGTTGCTATTGATATCACTGTCTAAAAGAAAAGGAACATCCATAGTATGGAATAAAATTTTTCGATTTTTTAATCCTGACATAAAATATTCTAATTTTAAAATAGCAGGTGATTTATCAGCTGCAGTTTTATTAATTTTGATACTATCTCTCATAATGGGGGTTTATTTTTATCTTTTTGAGAGGAAATTTATTGATAACTGTAGAGATATGGCAGCAACAAGTGCTATAATAGCCTTAAATCTTCTTTTAATAAAGTTTCTTCTTCCCATACCAACTTATGCTGTGCCAGCTTTTGTAGGGGTTATTTTAATTTCTCTACTGATTGATGTGAGAGTATCAATAATTTTTAATATTATACTCTCTGTTGTAACTTTATTAATTGTTGGGATGAATAGTCTAAGTTTTGCTCTTCATCTTTTTGTGACAGGAAGTTTGTGTGCAATTGTATCACATAATATTCAAAATAGGCTGCAATTTATATCTCACGGGTTTTTAGCCAGTTTAATTTCTGCACTTTTTGTTTTATCAGCTGAACTGGTATTTAAAATAAACGGGGCTGAGGTGTTGATCACTTCAGCAAATTCTTTTATTGGTACATCACTTTCGTTTATTATTGCATATGGAACTTTACCTGTATGTGAATATTTATTTGATTTTACCACCCCCATTAGACTTATGGAGCTTTCTAATCCCAACCATCCACTACTGAAAAGACTTTTACTTGAAGCTCCAGGTACTTATCATCATAGTTTAATAGTGGGGAATTTAGCCGAGATTGCATGTGAAGCAGTTGGTGGGAATTATCTTCTTGCCCGCATAGGTGCTTATTATCACGACATTGGAAAGTTAAAAAGACCTTTTTATTTCAAAGAAAATCAGATTATTGAAGAAGACCCTCACAACAAGATAACCCCTACTCTTTCAGCTCTTATAATAATCTCACACACAAAAGATGGTGTGGAGATTGGGAAAGAATACAAGCTACCGAGACAGGTTCTTGACATTATAAAACAACATCATGGTACTACTAAAGTGGCATTTTTTTATGGAAAAGCGTTAAGTCAAAATCAACAAGTGAGCGAGGAAAAATTTAGATATGATGGACCAATCCCGCAAAGTAAAGAAGCTGCAATTGTTATGTTGGCTGATTCTGTTGAAGCAGCTGTCAGGGCACTTTCTTCTCCAACGCCTCAGATTATTGAAGCTACTATAAGAAATGTTATCCAAGAAAAGCTTCTTGATGGACAGCTAAATAACAGTGATTTGACATTTAAAGAGCTTGAAATTATATCCGAAAGTTTTATCAAAGTTTTAACGGGTGTTTTTCATAAGAGAGTTAGTTATAATATATTCGAAGATTCTTAAAACAAATCAGATGAGGTGATGGTAAGAAGTGAAAATATTCATTCAAAATCAGCAGGATAAGGTTGATATAGATCAACATATTTCGAAGATAATTGAAGAGTCGATTGTAAATACAATTAAAGTTTTCTTGGAGGAAGAAAAATTTGAAATAAGTGTGCTCATAGTTGATAACAGCTTCATAAAGGACCTCAATAGAAATTATAGAAATGTCGATAAAGAAACAGATGTCCTATCTTTTCCTATATTCGAATTTAAAAATGGTAAGCTTTTAGAAGATATAGTAATTATGGAAGATGAAATTCCTCTTGGTGACATTGTAATTTCAATAGAGAAAGCAGCGCAGCAGGCTAAAGAATTTGGTCACTCATTGGAAAGAGAGATTGCATATTTAACTGTACATTCTGTTTTACATCTTTTAGGTTTCGACCACATAGAAGAGAATGATAGAAAAATAATGAGGGAGTATGAAGAACAAATTTTACAGAGTATGGGGTTGACAAGATGAACAAAAGAAGAACCTTGCTGGAGAGTTTTGACAATGCAATAAATGGTATAATAATTGCTTTTAAGACCCAAAGAAATATGAAGATTCATTTTATAATAGCTTTTACAATTCTTTTTTTAACTATTGTTTTTAAACTTAATAAGATTGAAACTGTATTAGTACTTATTTGTGTCGGCCTTGTTATTGCAACAGAACTTATAAATACTGCAATAGAGAATACCATAGACCTAATAGCAAAAGAGTTTGAACCGAAAGCAAAAATAGCAAAAGACGTAGCAGCGGGATCTGTATTTGTTGCTGCCTTAATGTCATTGACTATAGGATATTTTCTTTTTTATGATAAAATAAAGTTACCAATAGAATTAACACTTAAACATATAAGAGGTATTTCTTTTCATGTAGTATTTTTATCCCTTATAATTGTAGCAATGGTCATAATAGTTGTTAAGGCTATTACAAATAGAACAAAATTTATGCAGGGTGGAATGCCAAGCGGTCATACTGCCTTAGCTTTTGCTGCAGCGACTGCTATTTTAATGCTCACAAATAACCTCATAATAGTATCACTTGCTTTATTTTTGGCTCTATTGGTACTTGAAAGTAGAATAGAAGCAAAGATTCATACAGTTTGGGAGACAGTTGTGGGTGCCATTATTGGAGTTCTTGTAACCCTTTTGATATTCAAAATAAAATGAAAGAGGGACCTTTATGAAACAAAAAAATGAATTTTATTTAAAAAAGATTTTACTATTGATAATAATGGGAATAATAATTTTTTCCTTATCAGCATGTAGTAAAAAAGGAACTAAAAATGGAATCTCTAAAACAAGTAAAACATTACAAACAATCAATAAAGAAGAAAAAGATAATAGTCACTCACAGCAATTTGACTATTTTTGCAGATTCACTGGACAAGCTATTTATTCAAAAGATGAACATCAAATAATAGCAATTATGGTTAATAATGAGCCTGGCGCAATTCCTCAATCTTCGTTAAACCAAGCTGAGTACATTTATGAGGCTTTAATTGAGGGTGGGGCAACACGAATTATGGCAATATATCACCATACATATCCTAAAAAAGTTGGACCTATAAGAAGTGCAAGACCATATTTTATGCAGATAGCAAAATCACTTAATGCCTACTTTGTACACTGTGGTGGAAGCCCACAAGCTTACAGGCTTTTCAAACAGAATTTTATACCTCATATTGATGCTATTTACACAGGTGGTGGAATTTTCTTCAGAACCTCAGATAGAAAAGCACCGCATAATCTTTATTCTTCTATGGAAAAACTTACAGCTTTTTTCGATAAAAAGGGTTACAAAATGCAGAAAACTTACAAAACATATCCTTTAACAGATGAAGTTGTAAATAAATGGATTTCAGAAAACACTAAAATAAAAATTACTTTTTCTGGATGGTATTATGTAAGATATGAATATGATGAACATAAAAAAGTTTACAAGAGGTTTATCAAAGAAAAACCTCATCTTGACAAAGAGACAGGTGCGGTACTTACTGCAAAAAACTTAGTAATAATTTTTGCTCACTATGACACAATAAAAAACGATGACAAAGGTAGGCAGGAAGTGAATTTTTCAAGAGGGGAAGGGTATGTTCTGCAAATGGGAAAGACTATTCCAATCACTTATGAATTTGATATGGAAAATTCATTTATAATAAAAGACGAAAATGGGCAGGAGATTAAGCTTTTAAAAGGTAACACATGGTTTGAGATTGTACCACAGTATGGTAAGGTTAAGTTTGAATGAAAGGAGAGAAAAAATTTGAAGATAACTTTTATAGGTGGAGCTCAGAGTGTGACAGGATCATGCTACCTTTTTGACATTGAAGATAAAAAATTTTTATTAGATTGTGGTATGTTTCAAGGTGGTTTGACAGAAGAACTGCTCAACTATGAATCATTTCCTTTTAATCCATCTGAAATTGATTTTGTTATTCTTTCTCATGCTCATATTGACCACAGTGGAAGAATCCCCAAACTTTATAAAGATGGTTTTAGAGGTGTAATTTACACAACAGATGCCACGGTGGACCTGTGTAGCATTATGTTACCAGACAGCGCTCATATTCAGGAAAGTGAAATTGAGTGGAAGAACAGAAAAAGGAAAAGAGAAGGGAAAGAACAACTGCAACCGCTTTATACCTCAGAAGATGCCGAAAATGTCTTGAAACATTTCAGAGGGGTAAAATATGAGCAAAAAATTCAAATAGACAAAAAATTGAGTTTTGTTTTTAAAGATGCTGGCCATATGCTTGGTTCAGCAATAGTTGAGCTCTATATAAAAGAAAATGGTAAGGAGTACAAACTTGTTTTTTCTGGTGATTTAGGAAACAGGAATATTCCTATTTTGAAAGACCCTACCATATTAGATGGTTGCGATTATTTGTTTATTGAAAGTACTTACGGAAATAGACTTCATGTAGACGGTGAAAACAAATCTAAAAAACTAATAGATATAATTAGTACAACTCTTTCAAACGGCGGAAAGGTTATAATTCCATCTTTTGCAGTTGGTAGAACCCAGGAAATATTGTACGAGATTGCAAAAGAAATCAATACTAACACTAAGGAAGCCAAAATTTTGAAAAATATAGAGATATTTGTTGACAGTCCACTTGCAACTTCTGCAACAACTATATATAAAAAACATATAGATTATTTTGATTCAGAGGCAGCTATGTTTATAAAAAATGGTATATATCCCCTTGAACCACCTAATTTGAGGTTCATAAAATCTGTTGATGAGTCAAAATGGTTGAATGAGTATGACAGAAGTTGTATAATAATTTCTTCGAGTGGGATGTGTGAGGCAGGAAGGATAAAACATCATCTTAAACACAATTTATGGAATGAGAAAAACACAATACTCTTTGTTGGTTATCAGGCACCAAACACGCTTGGAAGAAAGCTTTTGGATGGACAAAAAAAGGTAAAAATATTTGGTGAAGAGGTAGAAGTTAGAGCAAAGATTGAGTATATCGAGGCATATTCTGGCCATGCAGATAAAAATGGGCTTTTTTCGTGGATTGAACAGATGAACCAAAAACCAAAGAAGATTTTTGTAGTTCATGGAGAGAAGGAAGTTCAAATTGAATTTGCAAGAGAATTACAAAAACGATTTAACACAGATGTCATTATCCCTATGCGTGGCGAGATGTATGAAATTACACCTGAATATATTTCACAAAGTGAGAGAATATTCTCAGAACTTCCTTCATTTGTAAATCTTTCGGTACTTGCTCAGATTGAAGAAATTGAATATGAACTTGATAGAATAAAAGAAGGTGTTAAAAACTCTGCTATTTCTCCAGAAAGGCTATCTACACTCAATTCGAATTTAGAAGAACTGAGATACCTTCTCAGCCTTGCGTTGAATGATTATTGAAAAGAATGTTTATCTTATATCGACATTTTTAAGAATAAATAGCTTACCTTCAAATTTAAAATAGATATTTATTTCAGAAATATTATGTGGTAATAGATGAAATTTAGCATAAAATTTTGCTTTATACCATATAGGTTGGTCTTGAGGAAAATTCTCTATTTCAAAATAAGGAATTGGATAAAATTTTTGTTTTGTGTTTGCGTCTTCAATGTAAATGTATTCGAATGCAGCTTTATTAATCTTTTTTTTCTCTAAGTTCTCTAAAATAAGAGTTAAGCCAAAATAACTCTGATTTCCGGTAACTTGTGAGTATGTGATATAAAATTTTTCTTTTGTTGCTTTTTCAAGGCTTACTTTTATATTCTGAATAATTATTGAGTATTCTGATTTTCCATAACGGTTGGATAAATTTGAAGGTTCATGATAAATGTATACGTATTTATCCGTATTTTTAATAATAAATATGCTCAAGATTATATAAACTGTCAATAATGTAAAGAGTATGCGAACAAGTCTTCTTTTCATATTTACTTTCTACCCAGAAATAATAATAGTTTAGTATATTACCATTATATTTGAGAGGAATAGTTTATTTGATACAAAAAATAAAAAACTGAGGTGAAATAATGAGATTCTTAGACGCTGGTGAAACCCACGGAAGAGCTTTAATAGCCATAATAGAAGGATTTCCCGCACATGTAAAAATAGGCATAGAAAATATAAACCGTCTTTTACAACTACGCCAAAGAGGTTATGGTAGAGGAAAACGAATGGAGATAGAAAAAGACAGAGTAAAAATTTTATCAGGGGTGAGGAACTCTTTTACCACAGGATCTCCTATTACATTGGTAATTGAAAATAATGATTACGAAAATTGGAAGAATTTTATGGATTCAATGCAATGTGATATGGATACCAAAAAAGTTACAGTTCCACGGCCTGGTCATGCAGATTTGGCTGGCTGTTTAAAGTATGAATTTGATGATGCAAGAAATGTATTGGAAAGAGCCAGTGCAAGAGAAACCGCTATAAGGGTAGCAGTTGGAGCTGTTTGTGAAGAACTTTTGAAAATGTTCGGTATAAAACTTTATAACCACGTTATTGAGATTGGGAGAGTACGGCTTACAAAATCGTATTCATTTGATGACACAGAACTTTTTGAACAGGCTTTATCTTCTTCTGATCTGTTTTGTATTGACAAGGAAGCTGAAATGAAGATGAAACAAGAGATTGAGATAGCAAAACAAATGGGTGACAGCGTAGGTGGTATTGCTGAAGTAATTTGCAAAAATGTTCCCTATGGTCTTGGCAGTCATGTTCACTGGGACAGAAAGCTTGACGCACAGATTGCATATTCTGTGATGAGTATTCAGTCTGTAAAAGGTGTTGAAATTGGCATGGGTTTCGAATCAGCCAGGCGGTTTGGTTCTGAAGTTCATGATGAAATTTATTATGATGAAAAGATAGGTTTTTATCGAAAGACGAACAATGCAGGTGGTATAGAGGGCGGAATTTCAAACGGTATGGATATTGTGGTTCGTGCTGCTTTTAAACCAATTCCAACTTTATATAAACCCCTCAAAAGTGTAGATATAAGAACATTTCAACCTGCTGAGGCAGCAGTGGAAAGGTCTGACATATGTGCTGTGCCTGCGGGAAGTATTGTTATGAGGGCGGCAATTGCGTATGTTTTGGCAAATGCTTTAATAGAAAGGTTAGGAGGAGATTCTGCTAAGACTATGTTAGAGACTTTCAAAAGAATTTATAATAAAGGGTAAAATACATATTCCCTCACATCCATGGGTATACTGAGTAGATGTGGGGGTGTTTTTTTATAATGAAATCAAGGGCATTTGTCCTTATATTTACATTAATAATGATTACAACATTCGGTAACATATGCTATGCAAATGAGAAAAAGAATTTGCCACAACTGAGCTCTAAATCTGCAATAGCTATTGAATGGGTAACAGGGAAAATTCTCTTTGAAAAAAATAAGGATTTAAAACTTCCGATGGCAAGCACAACAAAAATAATGACAGCAATCCTGGTGTTAGAAAACTGCGATGTAAATAAAGAAATTGAAATTCCGCCACAGGCTGTGGGAGTTCCAGGGTCATCTATGTACCTCGAAAAAGGAGAAAAATTGAAAATAATAGACCTTTTATATGGGCTTATGCTTTCTTCTGGAAACGATGCTGCTGTTGCTTTGGCGATAGCAACAGCTGGTGATGTAAAAAAATTTGTTAATCTTATGAACAAGAAAGCAAAAGAACTTGGACTTTCAAATACTGTTTTTTCATCTCCACATGGTTTGGAACAAGGTCAACACTATACAACAGCTCACGATCTTGCGAAACTTACAGCATATGCTATGAGAAATCCAGTGTTTAGGCAGATAGTAAAAACCAAAGAAAAAGAAGTACCGTGGACTACAAGACCTTACAACAGAATTCTCAGAAATAAAAATAAGATGTTACGATTATATCCTGGGGCTGATGGTGTAAAAACTGGATTTACAAAAAAGGCAGGTAGGTGTCTTGTAACTTCTGTTTACAGAGATGATTTTAGAGTTATATGTGTGGTTTTAAATGCTTCGGATATGTGGAATGATACACAAAAGATTCTCGACTATTGTTATAATAACTTTAAAGTGATAAAACTACTACCTGGCGAAATGGGTTATGTTAAAGTTAAAAATGGAAAAAGTGATTGGGTAAAAGTTGGAACGACACATGAATGTTATTGGGTGATTGAATCAAGCTGTTTTCCGAAAATAGATATGCTTTTGCAAGCAACGGAAGCTCCTGTCGAAAAAAACAAGGTAGTTGGTCGGTTGAATGTGTATCTTAAAAATGAAAAACAGAGCCTTCCCCTTCTTGCATTACAAGAATGTCCAAGAAAATCTTTATGGGATAGAATAAAAGAAAAATTGTTTGAAAATAGGAGGAGACAAAAATAAATTTAGCGTGGATTTTTCATCCACGCTAAATTTATTTTTCTTATTTTTCTATAAACGGTTCAAGTTCTTTGATTAATTCATCGCAATTGTCTGAGTGAATTTCAACTTTAATAGGTTTGCTTAGATCCAAACTAAATATACCCATAATGGACTTTGCATCAACAACATATCTTCCTGATGTAAGGTCAATATCAAACGGGTACTTACTAACAATGTTGACAAAGTTCTTGACAGCGTCAATTGTGTTTAGCTTTACTGTTACTGTTTTCATTTTAAATTCCTCCCTTCACAACAAAAATAATACTCATTATTTATCATATCATGTTTATGAGCTTTAAATCAATTAACTCCTTACACATTTTCTATACCCTTTTTTCATAGAAAAATAACAATCAAAGATATATTTTTTAGCTCTTCACTAATTGGCAACTAAATATTATAATATAACTTAAATGTGGAGGTGAACAAGTCAAATTGAAGGTTGCTTTTTATACACTTGGATGTAAGGTCAACCAATATGAAACTCAAGCAGTAGCTGAACTTTTTAAAAAAATCGGGTTTGAGATTGTCGACTTTGAAAGCAAGGCAGACGTGTACGTGATAAATACATGTACAGTTACCAACGCAAGTGATAGAAAATCACGACAGGTAATAAAAAAGGCTAGAAAGCTTTCTCCTCAAAGTATCGTGGTTGTAATGGGATGCTATCCTCAAGTGTATCCCCATGAAGTTGAGAAGATAAAAGATATAGATATTATAATTGGGACTAAAGATAGACAAAAAATTGTTGATTACATTAAAGAATATTTAGAGAACAAAAAGAAAATTGTAGCAATAGATGAAGGATATAAAAGGGAAGCCTTTGAAGAGCTTAAGATATCAGAATTTAATGAACGCAGTCGAGCTTTTATAAAGATAGAAGAAGGCTGTGAACAGTTTTGTTCTTATTGTATAATCCCATATGCAAGGGGAGCTGTTAGAAGTAGAAGTTTAAAAAGTATAGAAGAAGAGGTTATAAGGCTTGTTAAGAGGGGTTACAAGGAATTTGTTATAACAGGAATTAACATCTCATCTTATGGGAAAGATTTAAATGGAAATGTTACCCTTATAGATGTTATTGATAGGGTAAATAAAATTGAAGGTGTTAAAAGAATTAGACTGAGTTCTTTAGAACCGGTTATAATGAATGATGAATTTATAGAGAGGTTGCTTAGTTTTGACAAGCTGTGCCATCATTTACATCTTTCGCTTCAAAGTGGCAGTGATAAAATATTGAAACTTATGAACAGACATTACACTACAGCACAGTACCAAGGTATAGTAGATAGAATAAGAGAAGAATGGGAGGATGTAGCATTTACCACTGATATTATAGTGGGTTTTCCAGGAGAAACAGAAGAAGATTTTAATGCTACTTTAGAGTTTGTTCAGAAGATAGGTTTTTCACGAATTCACGTGTTCAGATTTTCGCCAAAGAAGGGTACCAAAGCTTTTGAGATGCCCAACCATGTAGATAACAAAGAGAAAGAAAGACGAAGCAAGATAATGAAAGAAGTAGCAGAGAGACTTTCATATCAATTTCATAGTAAGTTTGTTGGGAAGACGTTAGAAGTTTTGATTGAACGGGATTCTGATTTCGACGGATATTACGAAGGATATTCGGGAAATTATATCCGTACGTTAGTAAGAAAAACCCATACGATAATACCTGGTGAAATTTACAAAGTTAAGATTATACAAGCATTTGAACAATATGTTAAAGGAGAAATAATCCAATAAAAATACAAAAAGGTGGTGTGTAATATTGAACACTGATATAGCAAATTTAAAAAGCCAATGTGTGGAAGAATTGTCAAAAATCAAGAATTTGCAAGAACTTGAAGATTTTCAGGTCAAGTATTTGGGTAAAAAAGGCATTTTGAAAAGTAAACTGAAAGAGCTATCAAAGTTTGAACCAGAAATTCGTGCTCAAATGGGAAAAGAATTAAATAGTCTAAGAGAGTACCTTGAAGAAAGTATTGCTGTCATGCGAAAAAAGTTTTTAGAGGAAGAGAAGCAAAAGAGGATACAAAATGAACGCATTGATGTTACTATACCTGGCAAAAGAGTAGAAATTGGGTCTATTCATATTCTTTCTCAGGTTCAAAATGAAATAGCAGAAATCTTTTTGAATATGGGATATGAAATTGCAGAGGGGCCGGAAGTAGAGCTTGATTATTATAACTTTGAGGCATTGAATATTTCCGCTGATCATCCTGCAAGAGATACTCAAGATACTTTTTATATATATGACGACGTGCTTTTAAGAACACATACATCCCCTGTTCAAATCAGGGTAATGAAAAGTAAAAAACCTCCAATTAAAATAATTTCTCCTGGAAGGGTATATAGGTCGGATGAGGTGGATAGTACACACTCTCCAATTTTTCACCAAATAGAAGGACTGTTTGTTGACAAAGGGGTTACAATGGCTGATTTAAAAGGAACCCTTGAAGTGTTTGCAAAAAGATTTTTTGGTGAACAGACCAAGGTCAGGTTCAGACCGCATCATTTCCCGTTTACTGAACCCTCGGCCGAGGTTGATATTTCGTGTATCTTCTGTGGTGGGAAAGGATGCAGAACGTGTAAGGGTGAAGGTTGGATAGAAATACTTGGCGCAGGAATGGTTCACAGAAAAGTTCTTTTGAACTGTGGAATTGATCCCGATATATACACTGGTTTTGCATTTGGTATGGGTGTTGAGAGAATAGCGCTTTTGAGATATGAGATTGAAGATATCAGACTCTTTTACGAAAATGATTTAAGATTTTTGAAACAATTCAGATAAAACTTTGTACAGAAGGAGTGAAGAATATTGAAGGTTTCGTTGGAATGGTTAAAAAGTTATGTTGATATAGATTGTTCGGTTGATGAGCTTGTTGATAAACTTACTATGAGCGGAACAAAGGTAGAGGGATATGAAAAGAGACTTGAGAATATTAAAAATGTAGTAGTAGGTAAAGTTTTGGAAATTTCTTTGCACCCCCATAACCAGAATCTTTTTGTTTGCAAAGTAGATACAAAAGATAAAATACTTACAATAATAACTGCAGCAAAAAACGTAAAAAAGGGTTTACATGTCCCTGTAGCAAAACCAGGTGCTGTCTTGGCAAATGGTAAAACAATTGATGTTCTTGAGTTCAAGGGGATAGTATCAGAAGGAATGTTGTGTTCGTTGGAGGAGCTTGGGCTTACCCGTAGCGAGTTTTCATATGCTGATGAGAATGGCATATTTATTCTTGAAGGTATGGATGACAGCATGATAGGAAATGACATAAAGACTGCACTTGGAATAGATGATGTGATAATTGATTTTGAAATAACCTCAAATAGACCCGACTGTTTAAGTATTGTGGGTATTGCAAGAGAGATAGCTGCTATTTTAAATAAACCCCTTAAATTTCCAAATTTAAGTTTCAAAGAGGCAGATGAACCGGTAAAAAATTATATAGATAGTATTGAAATTCAGAACAAAAAGATTTGTAGAAGGTATATTGGGAGAGTGGTAAAAAACGTAAAGATTGAAGAGTCGCCTCTGTGGCTGAGAAGAAGACTTATAGCTTGCGGTGTAAGACCAATAAATAATATTGTTGATGTGACAAATTATGTAATGCTCGAGATGGGTCAACCTCTTCACGCGTTTGACCTCAACAAAATTTATGGCAGGAGTATTTTTGTAAGACTTGCAAGTGATGGCGAAAAGATTATAACTCTTGATGGTGTGGAAAGGATTTTGCGGTCATCCGACATTGTTATTGCAGATGAAAAAAGGGCTATAGCTGTTGCAGGTGTGATGGGTGGATTAGATACTGAAGTTGATGAGAGTACAACTTTAGTACTTTTAGAATCTGCAACTTTTAATCCTGCAATGGTAAGAAGGACAGCACGATATTTGGGGCTTAGAACAGAAGCTTCAAACAGGTTTGAAAAAGGTTTGAGTCCATATTTTGCAGAACTTGCAATTCAAAGAGCGTGTGCTTTGATTGAACAAATTGGAGCAGGCGAGGTTGTACAAGGAATTGTAGATACTTATGTTAGCCCATGGCAGCAGGTAGAAATAAAAGCTGATTTTTCATATATAGAAAAACTTCTTGGTCTTAGAATTGAAAAAGACGAAGTGGTGAATATTCTTAACAGACTTGAAATAAAATATGATGAAGAAAAAAATGTGTTCATAGTACCCCCTTTTAGGACTGATATTGAAGATATGGCCGATATTTCTGAAGAGGTAATAAGAATATATGGGTATGATAAACTACCTTCGCGGGTTTTCATGGGAAATGCTATATCTTCTGGTCTTACACAAAAACAAAGAATGGTAAATAGTGTAAAAAATTTTCTTGCCAACAGTGGTTATTATGAGATTTATTCGTATTCATTTGAATCACCAAAGGTTTATGAAGTTTTAAAAGGGTATAACTTGGATGATGCTGTCAAGATTTCAAATCCACTCGGAGAAGATTTTTCTATCATGCGAATGCAGCTTTTGTCTTCCATATTAAAAACAGTTTACCTCAATATATCGCGAAATATAAAAGATGTGAAAATATTTGAGCTATCTACAGTATTTAAGAAATCAGGCGAGAAACTTCCGGAAGAAAAACCTGTTTTGGCAATAGGAAGTTCGTCTCAGGATTTTTATTCTTTAAAGGGTGTACTTGAAAATCTTTTTGACATGCTAAGAATAAAAGATGTTAAGTTTTCATCGCAACATCAAAATCCAAATTTGCATCCTACACGTTCAGCAAAGATTTATACCGATGAGAGTTTTCTTGTGGGCTACATTGGAGAAGTTCATCCGGATATATTAGAAAAATTTGACATTCCCACAAGAGTTGTATATGCAGAACTTTTTATAGATGAGCTGCTTGAGGCAGAGAAGAAAGAAAAGCGGTATGTTCCGCTTCCAAAATATCCTGCTGTTGAGAGAGACTATGCCTTTGTTGTGCCAGACGATTTAGAAAGCAGGGTGATTGAAGAAATCTTCAAGAAATATAGCTCTGACATTTTAGAAGAGTTTCGTCTGTTTGACGTGTACAAAGGGCAACAAATAAAGCCAGGTTTTAAAAGTTATGCCTATAAAGCGGTTTTTAGGTCAAAAACAAAAACACTTTCAGATAGTGATATTAACCAGCTTCAAGAAAAAATCTTGGATGAGCTTAAAAGCTACAATATAAGTTTGCGGGAGTAGAAAGAGATGGAATGGTTAAAAGAATTAAATGAACAGCAAAAAGAGGCGGTTCTTTCAACAGAAGGGCCGCTTTTAGTATTGGCTGGTGCAGGTTCAGGTAAAACTCGTGTCATAACATACAGGATAGCATATATTTTGAATATGGGGTTAGCAAGTCCGGCCAATATTCTTGCAATTACTTTTACAAATAAAGCTGCTGATGAGATGAAAGAAAGGATAAAAAGGCTTGTAAGTACTCAGTCGTTTTCAGAGATGTGGGTGTCTACTTTTCATGCTGCATGTGCAAGGATTTTGAGAATGGAAGCTCATAATATAGGATTTTCAAACAACTTTGTAATATTTGATACCCAGGATAGAAACCAGCTTTTGAAAGAGTGTTTTGACAAGCTAAACATCGATACAGAGCGCCTTGATATTAGATATGTATCAAGGCAGATTAGTAATTTTAAAAATCAGTTAATTGGACCTTCCGATGTATACAGATACGGTGAGGTTGATGGTCGTGTTGTTGAAGTGTATAAACTTTACAATAAACTTTTGAGAGAATATAACGCATTTGACTTTGATGACCTTCTATATTATACTGTAGTTCTTTTTCAAACAAACCCTGATATTCTGGAAAAGTATCAGAATAAGTTTAAGTATATCTTGGTAGATGAGTACCAGGACACAAATCATGCTCAGTTTTATTTTGTTTATCTACTTTCACAGAAACACAGAAATGTCTGTGTTGTCGGTGATGACGACCAAAGTATATACAGTTTCAGAGGAGCAAATATAAAAAATATTTTGGAATTTGAAAAGGTGTTTAGCGATGCCAAGGTGATAAAATTAGAAAAAAACTACAGGTCTACAAAGACAATACTCTCAGCTGCAAATGAGGTTATAAAAAACAATTACTACAGAAAATCTAAAAAGCTGTGGACAGACAACCTTGAGGGTGAAAAGATTTTTCTATACTCAGCATTTGATGAAGTAAATGAAGCAGAGTTTGTTGCATCAAGCGTGAAGAACCTCATTGAAAGCGGACTTTCACCATCCGAAATAGGAGTGCTTTACAGGACAAATGCTCAGTCTATTAACTTTGAGAATGTACTTTCGGCTTATTCTGTACCATATAAAGTTGTAGGTGCTTTGCGTTTTTATGAAAGAAAAGAAATAAAAGATATTATTGCTTATTTAAGACTCATTACAAATCCGCATGACGATTTGAGTCTATTTAGGATTATTAATGTTCCTAGAAGAGGAATTGGAAACAGTACCATAGAAAAAATAAAAGTTTTGAGTGAAGAGTATGGTGTTTCAGCGTATATAGTTTTACTCGAGCGAGCAAAATTTGATTTTGACAAAAAGACATATGAAAAGTTAAAAGGCTTTATATCTCTGATAGAAGATTTAAAAGCCGAAGCAGAAAATTTGTCTGTAAGCCAGACCATTAAACTTGTGCTTGACAAGACAGAGTATTTAGAAAGTTTGCTCAGTAGCAAAAATGAAGAGGAGTTTCAAAGAGCCAAGAATATTGAGCAGCTTATAAGTGCTGCAGCTATTTTTGAAGAAGAAAATGAGGAGCCAACCTTGCAAAATTTTTTGAACTCTATTACTTTAAGTTCTGATGATGAGGATACTCAAAAAGAGGAAAAAGTTTCGCTTATGACAGTTCATGCTGCAAAAGGATTGGAATTTGAAGTTGTCTTTCTCACAGGACTGGAAGAAGGACTGTTTCCACTTGTCAGGGCTGAAGAACCAATCGAGGCTGAAAAAGAACTTGAAGAAGAAAGAAGACTGTGTTACGTTGCAATTACCAGAGCAAAAAAACTTCTTGTTCTGACATATGCTAACAATCGAAGAGTATTTGGCAGACTTTCTTCACGACAAAGGTCTTGTTTTATTGAGGAGATTCCTCAAAAATACATTCAAGTTGTTAATAGTCCTATTATTAAAACTCACCAAAAATTTTCTGTTAAGATTAATCAGGCTGAAGATTTTTCTATTAACAATCTACAAGTGGGCAACAAAGTCCAGCATGGGAAGTTTGGAGTTGGTAAAGTTGTATGGCTTTCAGATGATATGAGAGAGGTGATAGTAGATTTTGAAAAGATAGGTCAAAAAAGACTACTTCTGTCCTATGCAAATCTTAAAAGGATTGGTTGATGGAAAGATGAAAGAGGTTATTTTAGAGATTTTAAAGAATAGAGCGTTACAGGTTGGCGTTGTCAGCTGGTTTGCTGCACAGTTTTTAAAGATTGTGATAGGGTTTATCATGACAAGAAAAGTTAATCTTAAATGGTTCATAAGCTCTGGAGGAATGCCAAGTTCTCATTCAGCTTTTGCATGTGGGCTTTCAACTGCTGTAGGACTTTTAGATGGATTTAGCTCAACTAATTTTGCTATTTCATTGACATTCACTTTAATTGTAATGTACGACGCAGCGGGAGTAAGAAGAGAGGCTGGAAAACAGGCACAGACCTTAAATGAAATAATTGAGATATATCTCTCACCACATTACAAGCCTCAATATAAACTAAAAGAGCTCATAGGGCACAAACCTACGGAAGTCTTTGCAGGAGCTATAGTTGGAATATTAATTGCCACAATAATGATTTGAAGCAAGACAAAAGCTGTGATATAATAATACTCTGTAAACTGAATAATCAAGAATGTTAAATGGGATAGGGTGATGCAGTATCCTAGTCAGAGTGGCTGCTTTCGAAGGCGGGCCTAAAAATCCGCCAAAGGGCACACCGATGAAGTTCCTGGTTTCGGCTTCTGACGCCCAGTCAGGGGTTGAAGCTGGGAGTAAGGGTTAAGGGAGTCCTGCAATGGCATGCAGGATGCAACCCTTTTCCCGTGGAGGCTAACGCACAAAAAGAAATAAAGCTTTTTGTGCGTTAGTAAAACCTACCGCCAGGTACATCTTTTTTGAAAAAGGATGTGCTTGGGGTAGTGTAGCCTGCCTTGAGCGGAATAGACGGATGGCCGAATTTCTGGCCTTCCTAAAAATAGGGCCCGTTTTTAGGAAGGTCTTGGGGTCTGAAATCTATTTCGCAAAAGAGGCTAAGAAAGCATGCCCTCTGCCGAGGAAAGCTCCTAGGCTGTGCCATGTATTGGCTTTACGAAGGGGATTAAAGTGCGGACTAAGTGGCGATCTGGTTGTGTGTTGGGCAACCGCACACCCAAACTTTTAAAGGGAAACCGCCTCCTGGTGACGGGAGGTAAGTTTGGGGGAAATCCTACCAGACCTTAAGCCGCAAAATTTACCCTTCGTAAAATCACCCTATCCCAATAAATTTATATGTCTTCTTGAAATAGAATATCATGGGAGATAAAAAATGAAAAATAAAAAAAAATTTCAGAATAAAAAACGAGAATATTTAAAGTGGACATTGATATTATTTGTTTTATCGTTTTTATTGTCAGCTACTCTAAATTATATTTCAAGCTGTGTATCAGAAAGATTACCTATAATAACTTCATTCACACTTTTATTTTGTATAATGCTGTTAGGGATAATCTTTGACATAATTGGAATTGCAACAACTGCAGCCGATGAAGTTCCTTTCCATGCAATGGCTGCAAAGAAAGTAAAAGGTGCAAAAGCAAGTGTATGGCTTATAAAAAATGCAAGCAAGGTATCTTCTATTTGCAACGATGTTATAGGGGATATTTGCGGAATATTGAGTGGTGCACTTTCTGCAAGTATTGTATTTTATATAACTAAAAATAGCAAAGCAAATCCAATTCTTCTTTCTATACTTCTGACTGCAATGGTTGCTGCTATAACAATATCTGGTAAGTCAATCGGAAAGTATTTTGCAGTCCATAAGAGTAATGAGATTGTTAAAATATGCGGAAAGATTATTGGAATATTTTTAAAAATGTAACTTGGGAAGTGAGAGGTATTGGGTATATTAGAAAAAGTGAACTATCCTGAAGACGTAAAAAAATTGAGTGTATTTGAACTATATGAACTTGCAGATGAGATAAGAGAATTTCTGTTGTATAACATTGCAAATACGGGTGGACACTTGGCAGCAAATTTAGGGGTTGTTGAACTGACTCTTGCTCTGCTGAAAGTATTTGATCCACCAAAAGATAAAATTGTGTGGGATGTAGGACATCAGTGTTATGTTTATAAAATTTTAACAGGAAGGAAGCAAAAATTTAATACTTTAAGAAAATTTGGTGGTCTGAGTGGTTTTCCAAAGTCAAAAGAAAGCATTTATGACTCGTTTGATACTGGACATAGCTCTACTTCTATTTCTGTTGCCCTGGGATTTGCAGTTGCGCGCGATCTTAAAAATGAAGACTACAAAGTGATTGCTGTTATTGGTGATGGAGCTTTAACTGGAGGACTTGCATATGAAGGACTTAATAATGCCGGCAGATATAATGGAAAACTTCTTGTTATTTTGAATGATAATGAAATGTCAATCTCTAAAAATGTTGGTGCAATTGCAAAATATCTATCAAAGGTACGAACAAAACCACGTTATTTTAAGTTAAAAAAAGCTGCCGATAGTTTAGTAGAAAGAATACCGGTTGTTGGGAAAAACTTAAGTAAATTTGTAAGAAAGGTAAAGGGAAGTTTAAAATATTTTTTCTTTCCTGGAACTTTGTTTGAAGCTCTTGGATTTGAATATTATGGACCTATTGATGGTCATGACATAGAAAGACTTTGTGAAGTGTTTGAAAGTATCAAGAATTTTGAAAGACCTGTTTTGGTTCATGTTGTTACACAAAAGGGTAAAGGATATGAACATGCAGAAAGATTTCCAGAGAAATTCCATGGTGTTCCACCATTTGACATAGAAACAGGCAATCATTTATCTGACAATACTTCAAAGACATTTTCTGAGGTTTTGGGTGATAAACTTTGCGAGCTTGCCAAGTACAATCAAAAAATATTAGCAATCACCGCTGCGATGCCAGATGGTACTGGCCTTAGTAGGTTTGCAAAGATGTATCCTCAGAGGTTTTTTGATGTTGGAATAGCAGAAGAACATGCGGTTACTTTTGCAGGTGCTCTTGCAAAAGAAGGATTTAAACCGTTTGTTGCAATATATTCAACTTTTCTACAAAGGGCTTTTGACCAGATTATTCATGATGTGTGTCTTCAAAACTTAAACGTGGTTTTCTGTGTAGACAGAGCGGGTCTTGTTGGTGAGGATGGAGAGACACACCATGGAAGTTTTGATATATCGTATTTGAGCTTGATTCCAAACTTGATATTGATGGTACCGAAAGATACAAAAGAATTTGAAATGATGTTGGAATTTGCAGCTTTTTATCAAGACGGACCTATTGCGATAAGATATCCACGCGGAAGCTGCAAACAGGTAGGTATTTATGATGAAATTAAACTTTCTGAGCCAGAGGTACTAAAAGAAGGAAAATACCTGGCCGTATTTTCTATTGGAAGACATGTTTCAATGTTGTATGATATTATTAGCAGAAACAAGTTGGATGTAACACTGGTAAATGTAAGATTTATAAAACCATTGAATAGCGCGATTATAAAAAGAATAGCAAGTACACATCAAAAGATTTTGATTGTAGAGGATAATAGCGTCATTGGTGGGCTTGGTGAAAAAATAAAAAGTATCATAGCTGAAGAAAGATCGGCAGAGATTAAGCACATTGCTATACCTGATAGATTTATTCCTCATGGTTCAATTTCTCAGCTTTATTCTATGCTCGGGATGGACAGAGAAAACTTAACAAAAATTATCATGGAGTTGATAGAGAGTTGAAAAAGAGGGCTGATATACTTCTTGTTGAAAGAGGTCTGGTAGAATCACGTGAAAAGGCAAGAGCGTTAATTTTGAGTGGCAACGTTTATGTTAATAATCAAAAGATAGAAAAAGCAGGAGAGATGATAGATGAAAGCAGCCAGATAATAATAAAAGAACCACTAAAATATGTTAGTAGAGGTGGTCTTAAACTTGAAAAAGCTTTAGAGTTTTTTCAAATTGACGTTGAAGGTAAGATTGCACTTGACATTGGTGCTTCAACAGGAGGGTTTACAGACTGTTTGCTCCAACATGGCGCTAAAAAGGTTTATTGTGTGGATGTGGGATATGGTCAGCTTGCATGGAAGTTGAGAGAAGACTCGAGAGTAGTAAATTTTGAAAAGACTAATTTTAGATATTTTGATAGAAAAAGTATTCAGGATAATATTGAGATAATAGTATGCGATGTCTCCTTTATTTCTTTGAACCTGATTTCGGAAAAGATAAAGGAGTTTATGGAAAATGGAACAGAAGGTGTTTTGCTGATAAAACCTCAGTTTGAAGCGGGAAGAAAGGAGGTTGGAAAAAGAGGAGTTGTAAAGTCTAAAGAAACTCATAAAAATGTAATCAAAAAGGTAATTGATCACTATTTTTCGCTTGGAATCTCAATTAATGGCCTGACGTATTCGCCAATCACAGGACCAGAGGGAAATATTGAGTATCTTCTCTACATTAAAATGGAAGATTCAACAAAAAATTGTGTGAACGATATGTTAATAAAAGAAATTGTCAATCAGGCGTTTGAAGTATTAAGCGGAAAAAAGTAAAAATTTGGAGGTTATTTGTTATGAAATTAACAAAAATTAAAGAGCTTTTAAATTGCACGGTTTATTTCGAGCCTGAAGAGCTATATAATGAAGAATTTTTAAATGCATGTGGTTCTGATCTTATGAGCGACGTTTTGGCATTTGTAAAAGAGAAGGTGATTTTATTGACGGGTCTTGTAAATCCTCAAGTGATAAGAACTGCAGAGATGATGGATATAAAAGCTGTGATAATTGTTCGAGGTAAGCAACCATCTGAAGAAATGTTGAAACTTGCGAAAGAAAAGTGTATAGCTCTTCTCGGAACGGATTATCCTATGTTTCAAGCATGCGGAATACTTTATGAAAATGGACTTGGGAAAGAAAGGTGCTGCTGAAAAAGATGCTTATTGATCTGGAATTTGAGATTGAACCGGGCAATTTTATATTAGCAGGTGAAGCTTCTTCTAAAATTAAAGAGACTTTAAAAAAACTTGGAGTAAAACCAGAGATACTTAAAAAAGTTGCAATTGTCTCTTATGAAGCAGAGATGAATATTGTTATACATTCAATTGGTGGTATTTTAAAAGCCATAATTTCAAAGGACAAGATTGAAATAATAGCTCAAGACAGTGGACCTGGAATTGAAAACATTGAGCTTGCTATGAAAGAAGGATATTCCACAGCTCCGGAAGAGATAAGAAACTTAGGATTTGGAGCCGGGATGGGACTTCCAAACATGAAAAAGTACTCAGATTATTTTGAGATTGATTCACAAAAAGGCAAAGGTACAAGGGTATATATGGTTATTTACAATAAATGACCATCTTTGAAATGTGGGGAAGTGAACTATAAATGAAAAATTTACATTCTATTATGCTTGACAAAGAGAAATGTAAAGGGTGTACAAACTGTATTAAAAGATGTCCTACTGAAGCCATTAGGGTGCGAAACTCAAAAGCAAGGATTATTGATCAGAGGTGTATAGACTGTGGAGAGTGCATAAGGACATGTCCATACCATGCAAAATATGCTGTTACTGATAGTTTAGAGGAAATCAATAAATTTCAATATAAAGTTGCACTGCCAGCTCCTTCTTTTTATGCTCAGTTTGAGGTTGACGATGTGAATAAGCTTCTGTATGTTTTGCTTGACATAGGGTTTGATGATGTATTTGAGGTTGCAAAAGCAGCCGAGATAGTAACCCACTTTACAAAACAGTTTATTCTCAATAATAAAAGCAAAAAACCAATAATTTCCTCTGCATGCCCGGCAGTTGTCAGGCTTATCCAGACAAAATTTCCAGACCTTATAGAGAATATCCTGCCAATTGCCTCGCCTATGGAAGTTGCTGCATATATTGCTAAGAAAAAGATACAAAGAGAAAAGAGAATTGAAGAAGGTAAAATAGGGGTTTTTTTTATCTCTCCATGTGCAGCAAAGATGACATATGTAAACAGTCCCCTTGGTTTTAAACGCTCATACGTGGATGGAGTAATAGCGATAAAAGATGTTTATGGACTTGTAAGAAGTAAGCTAAGAGAAATAAAAGATGTAAAGCTTCTTTCAATTGCCTCAGGTAAGGGTATTGGTTGGGCAGCATCAGGCGGTGAAAGCTTAGCGTTGGAAATTGAAGAGTATGTAAATGTAGATGGTATTCACAATGTAGTAAAAGTTTTAGAAGAGATTGAAAATGGCAGACTCAAAGATATTGTATATTTTGAAGGTCTTGCATGCAGCGGTGGGTGTGTCGGAGGACCGCTTACAGTGGAAAATCCGTATGTTGCTAAAAATCGTATTAAAAGATTGTCTTCCAAATTAAAAGACAAAGAAGAGAGTTTTTCATGGTGGACGGAGGAGATTATTAATAGTTTTTCTCTTAAGCTTGAGGATATTCTTTTTGAAAAAGAATTAGAAACAAACCCTGTCCTTGAACTTGACTCTGATATTGAGAGAGCTATGGAAAAGTTTGAAAAGTTAAATAATATCCTTAGTATGTTACCTGGTTTGGATTGTGGGGCTTGTGGTTCACCTACATGTAAAACTCTTGCAGAGGATATAGTACGTGGTTTTGCTAATGATACAGATTGTATTTTTATTCTTAGGGAAAGCATAAAAGAGCTTGCAAACAAAATGGTTGAACTTTCGAATAAACTTCCACCATCACTTGAAAGGAATGATGAATAGTGCCAAGTATTTTGGATTTAGGCAAGTATTTTGAATTAGCAAATGGGGTTGTAAAGAATGAACGGTATGAAAATGTATACATTGGAGATGTGTTAAGTTTTGCAATATCACATATCAAGGATAACAGTATATGGATAACCATTCAAAACAATGTAAATGTGGTTGCTATAGCAACTCTCAGAGAAGTAAAAGCAATAATCTTAACAGAAGGAGTAAAACCCGATTCTGATATGCTTAAAAGATCAATAGAGCAGCAAATACCAATTTTTACAACAGAACTTTCACATTTTGAAACAGCAAGGCTGTTGATTCTTAAAGAAAAGGAAGATAAATTATGAAACTTTATTATGACCTTCATATTCATTCGTTGCTTTCTCCTTGTGCAGACAATGATATGACCCCGCATAATATAATAAATATGGCTAAATTAAAAGGATTAGATGTTATAGCTGTGACAGACCATAACTGCACCTTAAACCTTGAAAGTTTTTTAGAAGTGGCAACCTTGCTTGACATCTTGTT
Source organism: Caldicellulosiruptor diazotrophicus (assembly GCF_017347585.1). NCBI lineage: Bacteria > Bacillati > Bacillota > Caldicellulosiruptorales > Caldicellulosiruptoraceae > Caldicellulosiruptor > Anaerocellum diazotrophicum. The sequence goes on along the minus strand of NZ_AP024480.1, from coordinate 1,269,936 downwards.
TATACCTGGGGTTGAGATAGAAACAGAAGAGGAGATACATGTTCTTTTGTATTTTAAGCATAAAGATGTTCGTATTATAAGAGAATTTCAGGACATTATTGAAAAGCATCTACCTTTTATAAAGCTCAGAGAAGATATTTACGGTAATCAGTATACTGTTGATATTCAGGACAATGTAATTGGAAGCTATGAAAAACTTCTTCTTCAACCACTTTTACTAAGTTTAAAACAAGTTTACGAAATATCTAAATTCTATAATATGGTTTTTGTACCTGCACACATAAACAGACAGTCTTTTGGTGTAATTGGGAGGCTTGGCTTTTTGCCTGAGGATCTAACTGATTTGACTTTTTTAGAGGTTTCTAAAACCTCTGAAATAGAATTTACTAATTTTCTTCCTCAAAACAGAAATTATGTTTACTTATATTCATCAGACGCTCATCATCTATGGGAGATAAATGAGAGAGAATTTTTTATTGAAAGTGATATACTGTATACAATATTTTTCAATTAAATTCTCCAAAATTTATACTTCATTTATAACCCATTGTATGTTACAATATTAACAGTAGTTTTAACTCAGTATGTTAAATTTCTAACAATAGAAGGGGGATGCAGATTTATGTCTTGTTGCCAGGGTAAGAATCTAACAGAAGAGAATTTCAAAAAACTTGATGAAATTATTGAAAAAAATAAATCAAGGAAAGGGGCTTTAATTCCAGTTTTGCATGAGGCACAGGAACTTTTTGGATATTTGCCATATGAAGTTCAAAAAAGAATAGCAGAAGGGCTCAATATACCAATGGCTGAGGTTTACGGTGTTGCGACATTTTATACAAGGTTTACCTTAAAGCCAACAGGGGACCATAAGATAAGTGTGTGCATGGGTACAGCTTGTTACGTTAAAGGTGCAGACAAGATTTTGGATAAGTTAAAAGAACTTTTAAAGATTGACGTAGGGGAAACAACAGAAGATGGAAAATTTTCAATTGAAGCAACCAGATGTTTGGGAGCTTGTGGACTGGCGCCGGTTGTTGTAATTGACAATACTGTGTATGGAAAGTTGAGTGAGGATGATGTTACAGATATTTTGTCAAGATATTAACTTAACAAATTGACAATGGTAAGAAAATATAAGGTGATATAATTGAACGATCTTTCGCTTTATATCCTTGATCTTGTGCAAAATTCAATAGAAGCGGGTGCAAGTTTAGTTAAGATTGAGATTGTCGAAGATTTGGAAGAGGACCTTTTTACCATTACAATAGAGGATAATGGAAGGGGTATTCCTAAGGAAGTTATTGATATAGTGACAGACCCTTTTTACACCACAAGAAAAACACGAAAAGTAGGACTTGGTCTTTCTTTAGCAAAACAACTTGCAATGGACTGTGAAGGAAGCTTCACTGTTGAAAGGCTCGAAAGAGGCACTAAAATAGTGCTTAAGATGAAACATTCTCATATAGACAGACCTCCTCTTGGAAATATTGCAGAGACCCTACTTGCACTTATAAGTGGAGCACCAGATGTAGATTTTATATTTTGTTACAGAAACAATCAAAGTGAATTTACTTTTGATACAAGAAGCATCCGAGAGGTTTTGGGCGATGATATTCCTTTGAATACTCTGAGCGTACTTGACTTTATTCGAAGCCAGTTAGAAAGTGGTTTATCAAATTTAACCGGAGGTGTAAATAATAAATGATTAAGTCTATTCAGGAGCTTGAAGAAATAAGGAAAAAGGCGTTAGAAGAGCTTGAGTTCAGAAAACAACACGGTGAAGGGATAAGAGTTGTTGTTGGTATGGCAACATGTGGAATAGCAGCGGGTGCAAGACCTGTTATGCTCAAGTTTGTTGAAGAAATTCAAAAAAGAAATTTAAGAAACGTTACAGTTGTGCAGACTGGCTGTATTGGACTTTGCAAGTATGAACCAATTGTAGAGGTTTATGAACCAAATAAAGAAAAGGTCACATATGTTAAAATGACTCCTGAAAAAGTTTTAAAGGTTGTTGCAGAGCATTTGGTCAACGGAAAACCAGTATATGAATACACAATTGGCTATGAAGAAAATAAAGAGGCAAATAACTAAAAGGAGGGAAGACTAATATGCCATTGTACAGAGCGCACGTTCTTGTATGTGGTGGGACAGGTTGTACATCAGGTGGGTCAGATAAAATATATGATGCATTTCTAAAAGAGATCGAAGCTCAAAATTTAAAAGATGAGATTCAAGTAATTCGTACAGGATGTTTTGGCCTTTGTGCAGAAGGTCCAATTGTCATTGTTTATCCAGAAGGAGCTTTTTACAGCAAGGTTGCAGACTCTGATGTAAAAGAGATTGTTGAAGAGCATCTTTTAAAAGGAAGAATAGTAAAGAGGCTTTTGTATAAAGAATCCATAGAAGAAGGTCAGATAAAATCATTAAATGAAGTTAAATTCTATAAAAAGCAGATGCGAATTGCTCTTAGAAACTGCGGCGTTATAAATCCAGAAAATATTGAAGAATATATCGCATATGATGGATACAAGGCTTTGGCAAAGGTTCTTACAGAAATGACACCTGAACAGGTGATTGACTGGGTAAAAAGGTCAGGTCTTAGAGGAAGAGGTGGCGGTGGATTTCCAACAGGACTTAAATGGGAATTTGCAGCAAAAGCTCCAGGTGATGTTAAGTATGTTGTTTGCAACGCAGACGAAGGTGACCCAGGGGCATACATGGACAGAAGTATCTTGGAAGGTGATCCGCATTCTGTAATTGAGGCAATGGCAATTGCTGGGTATGCAATTGGTTCAAAACAAGGTTATGTGTATGTCAGAGCAGAATATCCTTTGGCAGTAAAGAGATTAGAAATTGCTATTGAACAAGCAAGACAGTATGGACTTTTAGGTAAAAATATACTTGGTACAGGATTTGAATTTGATATAGAGATAAGGCTTGGTGCTGGTGCATTTGTTTGCGGAGAGGAAACAGCACTGATGACATCAATTGAAGGACACAGAGGAGAACCACGACCAAGACCACCATTCCCAGCTGTAAAAGGATTGTGGGGAAAACCTACTTTACTTAATAACGTTGAGACATACGCAAATATTCCAGTAATAATTCTAAAGGGTCCAGAGTGGTTTGCATCAATTGGAACAGAGAAGAGCAAAGGGACAAAAGTTTTTGCACTTGTTGGAAAGGTTAACAATACAGGACTTATTGAAGTTCCAATGGGAACAACTGTAAGAGAGATAGTTGAGGATATTGGTGGCGGAATTCCTGGTGGCAAAAAATTTAAGGCAGTTCAAACAGGTGGACCATCAGGTGGATGTATTCCAGCATCGCTTATGGACACACCAATTGATTTTGATTCTTTAACAGCACTTGGTACAATGATGGGTTCTGGCGGAATGATTGTGATGGATGAAGACACCTGTATGGTTGATATAGCAAAGTTCTTCTTAGAGTTTACAGTTGATGAGTCATGCGGAAAATGTCCACCATGTAGAATAGGAACAAGGAGAATGCTCGAAATTTTGCAGAAGATAACAAGCGGAAATGGCACAGAAGAAGATTTAGAGAAGTTAGAAGAACTTGCATATTCAATTAAAGACAGTGCTCTTTGTGGACTTGGTCAGACTGCACCAAACCCTGTTTTAAGCACGCTGAGATATTTCAGAGATGAATATGAAGCGCATGTAAAAGAAAAGAGATGTCCAGCAGGTGCTTGCAAGGCACTACTCAGAATTGTGATAGACAAAGATCTTTGTAAAGGCTGTGGCATATGTGCTAAGAATTGTCCTGCAAATGCTATCACAGGACAGATTAAAAAGCCTTTTGAGATTGACCAGAGCAAATGTATCAAATGCGGAGTTTGCATAGAGAAGTGTCCATTTAAAGCAATCTCCAAGAAGGCATAAACAAGGGAGGGTATGACAAATGGAAATGGTGAATATCACAATAGATGGTAAGAAAATTCAAGTGCCAAAAGATTATACAGTACTCCAAGCTGCACGCGAAGCAGGAGTTGAGATTCCAACCCTGTGTTATCTTAAAGGTATAAATGAAATTGGTGCTTGCAGAATGTGCGTTGTTGAAGTAAAAGGGGCAAGAAGCTTGCAGGCTGCTTGTGTTTATCCTGTGTCGGAAGGCATGGAAGTTATCACAAACAGTGAAAGGGTAAGAAGAGCAAGAAAGGTCAATCTTGAGCTTATATTGTCAAACCATGACAGAAGCTGCTTGACATGTGTCAGGAGCGGGAACTGTGAACTTCAAAAACTTGCTGAAGATTTAAATGTTAAACAGATTAGATATGAAGGTGAAAATATAAGAAGACCTCTTGATGATTTTTCACCTTCTGTTGTAAGAGATCCTAATAAATGTATACTTTGTAAAAGATGTATAAATGTATGTAGAAATGTTCAAGAAGTCGGAGTTATAAACGCAAATTATAGAGGTTTCAGAACAGTTATATCTACTGCATTTGACAGAAGTCTCAATGAAGTTGCATGCACAATGTGTGGTCAATGTATTCAGGTTTGTCCAGTTGGAGCTTTAAGAGAGAAAGATTCAACAGATATTGTATGGAGAGCACTTGCAGATAAGAACAAATATGTAGTTGTTCAGACAGCTCCAGCTGTTAGAGTTGCTCTTGGTGAAGAGTTTGGACTTCCAATAGGCACAAGAGTTACAGGCAAAATGGTAACTGCTCTTAAAATGCTTGGCTTTAATAAGGTATTTGATACAGACACAGGTGCAGACCTTACCATTATGGAGGAAGGTACAGAGCTTATCAACAGAATTAAAAATGGTGGTAAGTTGCCTTTGATAACTTCATGTTCACCAGGTTGGATTAAATTCTGTGAACACTATTTTCCTGAATTTTTAGACAATTTATCAACCTGCAAATCTCCACACGAGATGTTTGGTGCAATTTTAAAGACATATTTTGCACAGAAAATGGGAATTGACCCTGCAAACATGTTTGTTGTGTCAGTTATGCCATGTACTGCTAAGAAATTTGAAGCTCAAAGGGAAGAACTTGCGGCAAGTGGATATCCAGATGTTGATGCAGTTTTAACAACAAGAGAACTTGCAAGAATGATAAAAGAAGCGGGAATTGACTTTGTGAACCTGCCAGATAGTCATTTTGACGATCCAATGGGAGATGCAACAGGTGCCGGTGTTATATTTGGAACAACAGGCGGTGTAATGGAAGCAGCACTGCGAACTGTATATGAAGTGCTGACAGGAAAAACCCTTGAAAATGTTGAAATTACACAGGTTCGCGGTCTCGAGGGAATAAGAGAAGCTGAGATTGATGTCGGTAGTATGAAGATTAAAGCAGCCGTTGCTCATGGCCTGGCAAATGCTAAAAAACTTCTTGAGATGGTCAAAAACCGAGAAAAAGAGTATCATTTTATAGAGATTATGGCATGTCCCGGTGGTTGCATAATGGGTGGTGGACAGCCAATTGTCCCTGCAAAGATAAAAGAAAAAGTAGATGTTGCAAAACTCAGATCAAGTGCAATATATGATGAAGATAGGTCTTTGCCAATAAGAAAGTCTCATGAAAATCCTACTGTAAAAAGATTATATGAAGAGTTCTTAGGTCATCCAAATAGCGAAAAAGCTCATCATATTTTGCATACACACTATAAGAAAAGGCCATTGTATTAATTTTAATTTCAACCTTAAGAAAAAGAAGCTGGTAATACTGATTTGCCAGCTTCTTTTTTTATCAAAAGTTATTTTTTTTGTAACATATTAATGATATAATAGAATATCAGAGAGTCAAGAAAGGCTGAGCAAAATAACTACATTAAAAGAAAGGGGTTAGATTTGGCAAAATTGAAAAGAATAATTCTTGCCTCTTCATCACCCAGAAGAATAGAGCTTTTAAAGCAGTTTGGCATAGAGTTTGAAACAATTCCATCAAACGTTGATGAAAGTATAGATCAAAGTCTTTCGGTTGAAGAAAATGTAATGCAGCTTGCTAAAAAGAAAGCTCAAAAGATTTTTGAAAAACTTGGAGAGGATAAAAAGTGCAGCTTGGTTATTGCAGCTGACACTGTGGTGTATGTTGAAGAAGTCATTCTTGGAAAGCCCTCAAATGAAGATGAAGCTTTCTGGATGCTCAGAAAAATAAGCGGTAAGTGGCATACTGTTTACACCGGTGTATGTATAATTGATGGACCAAGCGAGAGAATTTTGGTGGAATACGAAAAAAGTAACGTTTATATAAAGCATATGTCCGATGAAGAGATTTTAAGATATATCTCAACAAAAGAGCCTTTTGATAAAGCAGGGGCATATGCAATCCAAGGTTTTGGAAGCTTAATTGTTGAAAGGATAGAGGGCTGTTTTTACAATGTAGTTGGTCTTCCATTGTACAAACTAAACATCATGCTACAAAAACTTGGATATGACTTAATGAAAGGAGAGTTGTGATGGGACTTTTAAAGTCACTCTACAGAGATTTGGGAATTGACTTAGGAACTGCAAACACACTTGTACATTTGCGTGGAAAAGGTATTGTTGTAAATGAACCATCTGTTGTAGCTGTTCAAAAGGACACTGGGAAGATTTTGGCAGTTGGGAATGAAGCAAAAGAGATGATTGGCCGCACACCAGGCAACATTGTGGCAATAAGACCATTAAAGGATGGCGTTATTGCTGATTTTTATACAACTCAAGTTATGTTAAAGTATTTTATGGAAAAAGCATACAAAAAATCATTTCTTGGTTTAAGACCAAGAGTTGTTATATGTGTTCCATCAGGTGTGACAGAAGTTGAGAGAAGAGCTGTGGAAGAGTCAGCTTACAAAGCAGGGGCAAAAGAGGTTTATATAATGGAAGAACCCATGGCAGCGGCCATTGGGGCAGGACTTCCAGTTGATGAACCGTCAGGAAGTATGGTAGTAGATATTGGTGGTGGCACTTCAGAGGTTGCAGTGATATCCTTGGGTGGAATTGTCACCAGTAAATCCTTAAGAATTGCTGGGGATGAGTTTGATGAGGCAATTTCAAATTATATAAAGAAGGAATATAACTTAATGATAGGTGACAGAACTGCAGAAGAAATAAAAATAAACATCGGCTCTGCGTATCCTCTTGAAAAAGAAGAGTGGTATGAAATAAAAGGAAGAGACCTTATAACTGGTCTTCCAAAGACTATAAAGGTTTCATCAACAGAAATAAGGGATGCTTTAAAAGAACCTGTTATGGCAATAGTTGATGCGATAAAACAAACTCTTGAAAAGACTCCGCCAGAGCTTGCAGCAGACATTATGGAAAGAGGGATTATGCTGACAGGTGGTGGTGCGCTTTTAAAGGGACTTGACAAACTTATAAGTAAAGAAACTGGTCTTCCTGTTCACATAGCTGAAAGACCTCTTGATTGCGTTGCTCTGGGGGCGGGAAAGGCATTAGAAGAAATTGAAACCTTGCAAAAGGTAATGATTAACAGGAGTTCAAGGTAGTGGAGGATGAAATGTTTTGAAAAGAAATATTTTATTAACCGTTGTGGTTTTATTTGCATTTTTATTTAGTATAGCTGCAACTGTAATATCCCTAAAAAACTACGATTCAAATATTATCTCAAGAAAATTGAAAGACGGATATATCCCTGTTAATTCCCAAATAGTTAGGATTATAAGAGATATAAGAGAGTATATAAATGGAATATTTCATCTCAACCAAATTATTGCTGAGAATAAACGATTAAAAGAAGAGATGAATAAATTAAAGATTGATAAAATTACCATTGAAGAAGTAAAAAGTGAGAATATAAAATTAAAAGAACTTTTGAAGCTAAAAGAGCAAATTGGATTGACTACAAGTTTTGAAATTGCCAGAGTTGTTCAGAGGTCTCAAGAAGCTTGGCTTAGTTTTTTTATCATAGATAAAGGTGAAAAAGATGGTGTAAAGAAAAACATGGTTGTTATCAATAATCAGGGATTGATAGGATATGTTGCAGATGCTGGCTCAAACTGGGCGAGGGTGATAACTGTTCTTGACCCTGACTTTTCAGCATCTGCTATGGTTGTCAGAACACGAGAAATTGGTGTTGTAAGAGGGAGTGTCAATCTTTTATCAAAAAGGTTATGTGAGTTGAGATATATCTCGAAAGATTCTAAGATTAAAGTTAATGATATTGTAATGACTTCTGGAATGGGTGAGATATTTCCAAAAGGAATTGCAATTGGCAGGGTTGTGCAGATAAAAAACGACAGGTTTGAACTTACCAAAAACATTTTAATAGAGCCTTTAGCTGACATCGAAAACGTGGAATATGTTATGGTAATAAAGCAAGTAAAAGATATAAATTTATCGGTAGGTGTTAAATAAGTTGCTAAAGAATAAGTTGATTTTACATGGAATAAACATTATTGTTGTAATTTTTTTTCAAACAATATTGCAAGAAGTCATTCAAATTAAAGGGAACACTGTATTACTATTTTTACCGCTTATTATTAGTTATGTTATATTTTTTGATTTTTTAGATGCAATAATAGTTAATCTGTTTATTATTTTTGTATTTTGTTTTTTATTTACAAATAGTTTTTTCTTGAATCTCTTTTTAATAGTTGTACTTGCAATAATTTCCAACAGACTTAAGGAAAAGATTTATCTGCAAAGAGTTGAGATATTTCTCTTATTTCTTTTAATCTACATCTTTTCTTTAAATTTTTTGGAATATACTGCAGTAAGTATTGCTTTTAATAAAATACCAGTTCCTTCAGTATTATTGAGTAATTCTATGGTTCAATTTATTCTGAGCTCAGTATTTGGGATATTCATTTATTTTATGGTGTCGAGAGAGAGCAAATACTTACTGAAACTTAAAAAGGGGAGAAATTTGAGAGAAGAATGAAGATGTTATATATAGAAAAGTTAAGAGAAAAGAATATATTTAACAGATGGACATTTTTATACATATTTTTTATCTGCCTTGTGGTAATTTTAGTTGTGCGATTGAGTTATTTGCAGATTATAAAGGGAGATTATTACTATGAGCTTTCAGAAAAGAAATTAATGCAAAAAGCAAATTTAGAAGCACCAAGGGGCATTATTTATGATAGAAATGGTAGACCACTTGCTGATAATAGACCTGCTTATGTTCTTCAGATCATGAAAACTCAGCAACTTAGAACTGAAAGTCAAAAAAGAGAATTTACAAAAAAGATAATAGAAATCGTGAATATTTTAAATAAAAATGGAGACAAAATTATAAATCAATTTAAAATTGACATAAATCCCATCAGATTTAATTTTGGTATTACAGACAAGAAACTTGCAAAAAAGGTTGAAACCCAATGGAAGAAAGATAGAGACATTCCTTTGAACTTTTCTGCCAAGCAAGCTTTTGAATTATTAAAAAAGAAGTTTTATATTCCAGAAAATCTTGACCAACAAACAACTCTTCAAGTCATGGCAATTGAAGATATGTTATTTTATAATTATTATCAAATGTATCAACCTGTTACAATTGCAATTGATATTTCAATGAAAACAATTGCTGAGATTGAAGAAAGGCGCAGAGATTTTTCGTTTGTTAACATAGATACAAAGGCAGTAAGAGTTTACAAAGATGCAATATACAATGCGTTTGTAGTAGGAAGAATAGGTAAAATAACTCAAGAGCAATATGCAATTCTAAAAGACAAAGGATATTCACAGGATAGTTTAATTGGAGTTGAGGGAATAGAAAAAAAGTGCGAAAATTATCTACGTGGCAAGGATGGACTTCAGCTTATTGAAGTTGACAAGTTTGGAAGAATAAATGATGTCAAAATAGAAAAACAACCAATGAAGGGTGCAAATGTCTATTTGACAATAGATTCTAAACTTCAAAAAGTTGCTTATGAATCGCTTAAAAAAGTTTTGGAGAAGATAAGAAATGGTGATTATGGTGAGAGATTCCCAAAAGCAAACAGCGGTGCGGCTGTAGTAATTGATGTCAAAACAGGTAATGTTCTTGCTCTAACAAGTTATCCTTCATACAATCCTAATGTATTTATAAAAGGTATTACTGCAAATGAATGGAATAAGCTAATTAATGATCCAACAAGACCAATGTTCAACAGGGCAATTGCTGGGGTTTATCCTCCTGGTTCAACTTTTAAGATACTGACAGCAATTGCAGGTCTTCAAGAAGGTGTCATCAAACCGGATGAAAAAATATTAGATACAGGTAAATATTTGTACTATGCAAAATCAGGATTTACACCCGCCTGCTGGATATGGAATAGATACCGTACAACACATGGCTGGGTAAATGTTGTAGATGCCTTAAAGGTCTCTTGTAATGTATTTTTTTATGAAACAGGTAGGCGACTTGGAATAGGAAGAATTGATAAATACGCTACACTGTTTGGGCTTGGTGGCAAGACTGGCATCCAGCTTGATGGTGAGTCGAATGGTATACTTGCAAATGAAAAGAATAAAAAGAAAATATTTGGTCAACCGTGGTATCCAGGTGATACCGTTTTAGCAGCTATTGGTCAGTCTATAAACGCATTTACACCTATACAGATGGCAAGTTTTATTGCAACTGTTGCAAATGGTGGGACAAGATATCAGGTGAATCTTATAGACAAGATTGTAGATGCAAATGGGAAAGTTATTTATAAGTCTGTACCAAAAGTACTTAGCAGGGTGAAGATGTATGAATCAACTAAAAAAGCTGTCTTTGAAGGAATGAAGAGTGTTACAAGCGAAGAGGGTGGAACAGCAAGACAAGCGTTCAAAGATTTGCCGTTTACTGTAGCAGGAAAAACAGGAACTTCGCAGTATTCAAACTCATCGGCTGCACATGCTTGGTTTGTTGGTTTTGCGCCGTATGATGACCCCCAGATTGCCTTTGCTATAATTTTGGAAAACGGTGGACACGGTTCATATGCAGCATATGTTGCAAGGGATATAATAGATGCTTATTTTAATTTACCTCAGCAACAAGAGAATAGGGAGCAATAAAGGGGGAGGATTTTTTTGAGTGAACCTGTTATTTTAAAGGGATTTGGAAAAGGAATTGCAGTAATTTTGGACAGTAGCTGTGATTTTGATATAATCTGTGACCATTTTAAGCAAAAAGTTATAAACGGAAAAAATTTCTTTTCAGGGTATGAAATACCTATACAGTTTATTGGAAGAAGACTTAATAGTTATGAGTTACAAAAACTAATTGAAATAATGAAGACATTTGGAGGAGTGCATGATATAATATTCCCATGGGATGAGATTAGTTTTCATAATCTTATTTCAACTTCAGAAGAACGAGTTGAAAATATAAAAGAAGAAAAGCTCAATGCGAAGGTACATAAAGGTACTCTGCGTTCAGGACAAGTTATAACCTCAGAGTCTGATATAATAATTATAGGAGATGTTAATCCAGGAGCTGAGGTAATATCCAAAAACAATATAATTGTCTTGGGAGCACTCAGAGGAATTGCACATGCTGGCATTTCAGGTAACAAAGATGCTGTTGTTTTTGCGCTTGAGATGGACCCTGTTCAAATCAGGATTGCCAATATAATTGCAAGAGCGCCCGATGAAGGAAACAAACACGAAAAGTCAGTTGCAGAAATAGCATATATAGAAAATGATTCAATAGTTGTTAAGCCTGTTACACAATTTTAAAATAATCAAAAAGGAGAGTTTTAGAAAATGGGAGAGGTTTATGTAATTACTTCTGGTAAAGGTGGAGTTGGAAAAACAACAACAACTGCAAATGTAGGAACATATTTAAGTGTTTTAGGGAAAAGAGTGCTTTTGATTGATGCTGATATAGGTCTTAGGAATTTAGATGTTGTTATGGGACTTGAAAACAGAATTGTATTTGACATTGTAGATGTTGTAGAAGGAAGATGCAAACCAAAACAGGCTTTAATTAAGGATAAAAGGTTTGATGGACTTTACTTGCTTCCTGCTGCTCAGTCTAAGGACAAAACTGCTGTCTCACCTGAGCAAATGAAGGCTTTGTGTGAACAGTTGAAAGAAGATTTTGATTATATATTAATTGACTGTCCTGCAGGGATTGAACAAGGTTTTAAAAATGCAATTGCAGGTGCGCAGAAGGCAATTGTGGTAACAACTCCGGAAGTTTCAGCTGTACGTGATGCCGACAGGATAATTGGTCTTTTAGAGGCATATGAACTGCACAATCCGAAACTTATTATTAACAGGATAAGATTTGATATGGTCAAGCGTGGAGATATGATGGATATTGATGATATTCTTGAGATTCTTTCGATAGAACTTCTTGGGATAATACCTGACGATGAAAAGATTATAATATCTACTAACAAAGGAGAACCTGTTGTGATGGATGAAAAATCGAGAGCAGGACAAGAGTATAGGAACATAGCAAGAAGGATTTTGGGAGAGAATATTCCAATTTTGAGCGAAGAAGAGAATCTGGGTTTTTTAGGTAAACTTAAAAGGTTTTTAGGGTTAAATAATTCTTAGGAGGAATAAGAATGTTTGAATTTTTTAACAAGTTTTTTAACAAGCAATCTTCAAAGGATATTGCAAAAGAGAGGTTAAAACTTGTTATTATTCACGACAGAGCAAATGTGTCACCAGAACTTTTAGAATTGATAAAAAATGAAATTTTAAAGGCTATACAAAAATACATAGTGATTGATGACAAACTTTTAGAAATTCAAATAACTAGAACACCGTCTGAGCAGAAAGGGGAATTTGTTCCTGCACTTATTGCCAATATTCCTATAAAATCTGTAAAGAAAACCGAGATTTTAAACAACGAGGCTGACGACTGAAATGATGGTCCAAAACGAACAAACAATAAAAAAAAGGTTCAACGTTGTCATAACCATTTTAATGATAATTCTTTGTCTTACAGGATTTATTCTAATTGCAAGTGCAACTAATGTTCTGGAGACAGGAAAATATAAATTGGTCATTTCGCAATTCATATGGTTTTTTTTAGGATTGAGCTTGTACTTCATTTTTTCGTTAATTGACTATAGAATAATTGCAAACTTTTATGTTATTATTTATATGATAATGTTTATTCTGCTTTTATACGTAGATATAAAAGGTATAAATGTACTCGGTGGTCAGAGATGGATAAAAATTGGACCTTTTTCGTTTCAGCCATCTGAAATTTCTAAATTGCTTATGGTAATATTTTTTGCAAAAGTTGTAACTTTGCAGGGAAACATTAATAAACTTAAAACATTGGCTAAGGTACTAATTTTCGCTGGAGCTCCTATAATTCTTGTTTTAAAGCAACCTGATTTAGGAACAGCTTCAGTTTTTGTTGCTATAATTGCTACAATTTTATTTGTTGCAGGATTAAACCTTAGATATTTCTATGCAGCAATTGGTGCTCTTTTGGTGTTTATTCCTATTGCATGGGAGTTTGTTCTCCATGAATATCAAAAAGATAGAATAAGAATATTTTTAAATCCTCAGCTTGACCCGATGGGGAAGGGGTGGCAGGTAATATACTCGCAGATAGCAATAGGGTCAGGAAGATTATTTGGTAAAGGTTTATTTATGGGAACAATTAACAGACTTGATTATCTTCCAGTTAAAGAATCAGATTTTATATTTGGCGTAGCAGGTGAAGAACTTGGATTTGTAGGATGTATAATTATAATTGTGGTATATGCCCTACTTATAATGAATCTTATTAGAATAGCTTCGACTTGTAAAGATAAGCTTGGTTCTTATATTGTTGCTGGAGTTGCAGGAATGTTTGGTTTTCAAATGTTTGTAAATATTGCAATGACTCTTGGGATAATGCCAGTAACAGGAATTCCCTTGCCATTTGTGAGTTATGGTGGAAGCTCAATGCTTACTTCCATGGCATCACTTGGAATAGTGCAAAATATCTATAAGGAAAATATAAAAACTATGTTTTGAGGTGAAGAGAATGAATATAGCACTTATTGCCCACGATAAGAAAAAAGAACTCATGGTTCAATTTGCAATAGCTTATAAGTTTATACTGTCAAAACATACATTATATGCGACAGGAACCACTGGAAGATTAATTCAGGAAGCAACAGGGCTTGAAGTTCATAGATTTCTTCCAGGTCCACTTGGTGGTGACCAACAAATAGGATCGTTGATTGCATACAATCAAATTGACATGGTAATATTTTTAAGAGACCCGCTTACAGCTCAACCCCATGAACCAGATGTAAATGCGCTTTTGCGTCTTTGTGACGTTCACAATATTCCTCTTGCAACTAACATTGCAACAGCCGAACTATTGATAAAAGCTCTCGACAGAGGAGACTTATCTTGGCGTGAGATTGTAAACCCAAAATTGCAAAAAAATAAGAGTGATAAGCGATGATAAAAGGCAAGGTAAGGATAGATAGAAGAACCAAAAATTTGGTTAAAAGATTAAGACCAGGTGAAATACCCGTCATATTACACGAAGATATTGATGAGGTAGCTGCATATTCTCTCTTAGAAAAAAAAGTTAAGGTAATAATAAACTGTGCAAAGTCTTTTACTGGTAAATTTCCAGCCGTTGGTACAAAGATTCTTCTTTCACACGATGTGATTATAATTGATGATTTAGGTGAAGATGTATTTAATCGAATAAGAGAAGGGGACATAATAGAAATCAAAGATGATAAGATATTTTTAAACGGCAATTATCTGTGCATTGCAAATTATCTTTCTAAAGAAGAATTTGAATCCTTTTATCAGAAGAGTTTTAAAGAAATGGAAAATCTTTTAGAAGATTTTATAGAAAATACATTAGAATATGCAAAAAAAGAAAAGGGATTTATCTTGGGACAATTTGAAATACCTGACATTTCAACAAAAATAGCTGGAAGACATGTACTTGTTGTGACAAGAGGAAGCAGTTTTAAAAAAGATATTAAAGCAATAAAAGGTTATATTACAGAGGTAAAACCAGTTGTAATTGCAGTTGATGGTGCTGCTGACGCATTGCTTGAGGAAAAGATAAGACCAAACATTATAATTGGTGACATGGACAGTGTATCTGAAGAGAGTCTTTTTAAATGTGATGAAATAATTGTTCATTCATATCCAAATGGATATGCACCAGGACTAAGAAAGATACAGACTTTAGGACTTGAGGCAAAAACAATAGCATGTCCTGGTACAAGTGAAGATGTCGCTCTTCTTTTGGCTTATGAAAAGGGAGCAGAACTGATAGTTTCAGTTGGTTCTCACAGTAGTATGCTTGATTTTTTAGAAAAAGGTCGAAAAGGAATGTCAAGCACTTTTCTGGTCAGGCTAAAAATAGGTTCAAAGCTTGTGGATGCAAGAGGTGTGTCTAAACTTTATACTGAAAAGGTAAGTTTTAAGTACATCGGCGTTTTGTTATTTTCTGCGCTTATTCCTATACTTGCAATCCTCATGGTAACTCCACCTTTTCAGTACTTTTTCTATTTGATTCAACTAAAACTTAGAGTAATTTTGAGGTAGTTAAGAATGAATGGAATTAGTATAAAGTATTTTGTCATTACTATTGCTTCAATTTTTGTTGCTCTTGGGGTTGGAATTCTTATTGGATTTTCTGTAAATAGTGAAAAATTTGTTCAGAAACAGTTTCAGCAGCAGTTGATTCTCATAGATAAGAATTTAGTTGAGTTGAAAAAAGAAAATGATAGGCTTTTAAAAGAGATTGATGAGTACAAAACACAGATAAATCAGTTGGGAAAAATAAATGACACTCTTGTGAACGCGTACCTTAAAACATGCAAAAGTAATGCAGTTGTAAGTCTAATTGTAACGTCAACAGATTATTCATATAATGACCTTATAGATTTTTTGAGAAAAAACCAAATAAAGTTAGCAAGGATTGTAAAAGTAAAAAAATCTTTTATTGATGTTTTAAATAACAAAACAAATGCTATTTCAGAATATAATCCTCATGAAGACATGATAGCCAGTTTAGCTCTGTACACCACATTTAATATTGAAAATAGTACCCTTGTTAAACTAATAGAAAACAGATATATAGAAACAAATAGACTATCAGGAGAGATTGCTGATACAATTTTAATAGCTGGTGGGAATACACTTCAAAATGATACTTTTAACGCGGTTGATAGAAAAGTTATTGAAAAGTTGAGAAATATAAACGACCTTAATGTTATTGGTGTTGAGCAATCATACAGTGAGATAAACTATTGTGAAAAGTATAAAAGTATGGGCTTGGATACAGTTGATAATGTTGATGAACTGACAGGTAAAGTTTCTCTTGTAGAGCTCATAAGAGGTGGAAATGGCAATTATGGTACTAAAAAAGAAGCAAACTTTTTAATGCCCAATGCTTTTACAAGTATTGATGTTTCTGAAAATTCATTGAAAAAGAGAAGAGAAAGTTTACTTGAACAATTTAAGAGGTTACAGTCTTCAAATGCTATGCAATAGAATTTGTGTTTTCAAACTACTTGCGAGAGGAAGAAGACAATTGAATATAGTCGTGGTAATTCCTGTATATAATCCTCCACAATCTCTTGAAAAGTTAATTATAGATTTGTCTAATATATGGTTTGTAAAGAATATAATTGTTGTCGATGATGGCTCTAAGAAGAAAATTTCGCTAAAGTGTGATAAGTGCACTATACTAAGGCATAATATAAACAAAGGTAAGGGTGCGGCTCTTAAAACAGCATTTGAATATCTTAAAAACAACAATTTTGATAAATTGATACTTTTAGATGGCGACATACTGGTAAATAAGGAAGACCTGCAAGCATTTTGCGAAAAAGTTTTTATCCTAAATGATAAACAAATAATAATTGGTTATCCTATAAAAGTGAGTAAAAAGGGTTTTGGAATTGTTAAAAGATTTGCCAAGTTTGTTGTTAGAATTTATACCAAAAAAAAGATTGATCATTGTCTTAGTGGGCAGAGGATAATTCCATTTTCTCTTTTAAAAGATATTAAATGTATTCCCAATAGGTACGGAGTAGATATTTCAATGTTAATTGATTTTATTAAGATGGGTTATGAGATTAGAGAGATTGAGTTTGATTTTTCACACAATGAAAAAGGGAAAAGTTTAAAAGATTTATTACATAAAATTCGACAGATGAAGGATATTTTTTTGGTTTTTATTACGAAATGGAGGGCATGAAAAATCTGGTAAAGGATTATTTGATTTTTTGTGGACTTGAAATAGTAATGCTGTTTTTTTTCACTTTATATCTTAAGAAATACAACATTTTATTGAAAGAGAATTTTAGAGGCGAGAAAATTCCTTGCTGTATGGGAATTGTTTTGTCACTGGTCTGGGTTATATATTTATTGAAGATATTTTTTTATACCTTAGGGATAAAATGGTTAATTTTGGCTGTTTCGATGTGGTGCATATCTTTTATAGGTTTTTTGGATGACATTTTTGGAGACAATAAAAGTAAGGGTTTCAAAGGACATATTATAAGATTTATAAAAAACGGAGAATTTTCAACTGGACTTTTAAAGATGATATCAATACCTTCTGTGATTTTTATCTCAAGTATGATTTTACACAAAGAAGTAGCACAGGCAGTTTTTGATGCTATTTTTGGTTCTCTTTGTGTTAATCTCTTTAACTTATTTGACATTCGACCTGGCAGATGCATAAAAGTGTTATGGATATTTGTTGTTTTACTAAGCTTTTTTATTCATTTAGATAGTACAGCAATTTTGTTTTTAACTTTGACCATTCCGTTTTTTATAGGTGATTTGAGGGAATTATACATGCTTGGAGATGCAGGTTCTAACGTAATAGGGTATTTGTTCTTTTTGTTTTTGACAAATAGTTATTCAGAGACATACAATTCAGTTTTGATATGGATGGTATTTATAGCTGTCTTTGGACTCAATATTTTATCTGAACACATTTCATTTTCAAGGATTATTGAAAAAAATACGTTTTTAAATTTTATAGATATGTTAGGGCGAAAAAATTAAAAACTTGAATTTGTTTATTGGATATTGTAATATATTCACTGTTGTTTAAAGTTTTCGGCAAGGAGGTAAATAGAAATTGGCTGAGATGGAACTTTGGTTTACTGAGCAGCAGACTCCTGACTTGGGATTTACATGCAAAATAACAAAAACTATTTATACTGCAAAGACTCAATACCAAGACTTAGCAATACTTGAAACAAAACAGTTTGGAAGAATGCTTGTATTAGACGGTGCTGTTCAGACAACAATTGCAGATGAGTTTTGTTACCATGAGTTAATTTCTCATGTTCCTTTATTCACCCATCCAAATCCCAAAAAAGTTGCTGTTATAGGTGGCGGAGACGGAGGCGTTATCAGAGAAATTCTCAAACATGACGAGGTTGAAAAGGCATATTTAATCGAGATTGATAGAGAAGTTATAGAAGCAAGCAAAAAATACCTTCCTGAGATAAGTTGTGCACTTGATGATGAAAGGGCAGAGGTTGTTATAACTGACGGAATAAAATTTGTGTCAGAGAACAAAAATATGTTTGATGTTATAATTGTAGATTCAACAGACCCTGTTGGTCCTGCAGTAGGACTTTTCCAAGATAGTTTTTATAAGGCAGTGTTTGAATGCTTAAAAGAAGATGGACTTTTTGTTGCGCAGACTGAGTCACCTTTTTATGATCAGGACCTGATAAAGAATGTATTTCACGCAGTGAAGTCCATTTTCCCTATAACAAGACTTTATCTTGGGTTTATTCCAACATATCCGAGTGGACTTTGGAGTTTTACTCTTGGTTCAAAGAAGTATGATCCGCTTGAGGTTGATATTTCAAAGATAAAAAGGATTGATACAAAGTATTATAATCCAGAATTACACAAAGCTCTATTTGCACTCCCAACTTTTGTACAGGAAATTATAAAGTAAAAAAGGAGTTAAAATGAATGGGCTTTAATCTCTACAAACCCTTTTTCCTATGTGCTTCAGAGAAGTACGAAGATAGCCTCATAGTTTTAGCAGGAATTCCTATGGATTTTACAGTAAGCTTTAAACCAGGTTCACGTTTTGCTCCTATAAAGATAAGGGAAGTCTCATTAGAACTTGAAGAGTATTCTGTTTATCAAGATAAAAGCCTGTATGACAAGACTTTTTGTGATATGGGTGATTTGGAACTTCCTTTCGGAAATATTGAAAGAAGTATTGAAACTATATATCAGTTTGCTTATAAGCTGTTTGAAGAGAAAAAAGTACCTATTTTTCTAGGCGGTGAACATTTAATTACCTTTCCTATCGTAAAGGCGGCAGCAAACTCAAATAAAGAGGAATTTTATGTGCTTCACTTTGATGCTCATGCTGATATGAGAGAGGAGTATCTTGGTGAAAAGTTTTCACATGCCACTGTCATGAGAAGAGTGGGTGAGGTAATAGGTTTTAAGAATGTATACCAATTCGGTATAAGGTCTGGGTCTAAAGAAGAAATTGAATTTGCGAAAAAGAATAGCAATCTCTATTTTGTTGACAAATGGGATAAGATTGATGAAGTAATGAAAAATTTAAAAGGCAAAAAGGTATACTTATCAATAGATATAGATGTTTTTGACCCAGCTTTTGCTCCTGGTACAGGAACACCTGAACCAGGTGGAATTTTACCTTCAGACCTTTTTGATACTTTATTTAAATTAAAAGATCTTAACATAATAGGGGTAGATATAGTTGAAGTTTCTCCATATTATGATATCTCTGATAGAACAGCACTACTTGCTGCAAAGATAGTTAGAGAGCTTATATTAATGATTGATGGATAAAAAGTTTAAAGATATATGCGTTTTAAATAATAAAAGGGTGTGGGCCTCTTAAAATAGTAGCTTCTTAAAGTCCACACCCTTATTTTATTTTTCAAATTTTTCTTGCTAAAAATGCTTAGATGTTATAAAATAGAAACTAGTATAATATATTAATACCAGATATTAATACTACATGATAAATCACCTTTGAGGAGGATTTTTAATGACAGACAAGCTCAAAGAGCTAAAACAAAAAAGAGAAAGGATACTAAAGCTTGGTGGAGAAGATAAAATAAAGAAACAGCATGATAGCAAAAAACTTACCTGCAGAGAGAGGATAGAATATTTACTTGATCCTGGTAGTTTCAATGAAATAGATATGTTTGTTGAACACAGATGTCAAGAATTTGATATGAATGATACATTTGTCCCCTGTGATGGTGTTGTAACAGGTTATGGAACAATCAATGGCAGAAAAGTTTTTGTTTATGCTCAAGATTTTACTTCAATAGGCGGTTCACTTGGGGAGATGCATGCAAAGAAGATTTGTAAAGTCATGGACTTAGCATTAAAATATGGTTGCCCGGTGATAGGTATAAATGATTCTGGTGGTGCAAGAATTCAAGAAGGTGTTGATGCATTAGCTGGGTATGGTGAAATCTTCTATAGAAATACCATGGCATCAGGTGTAATTCCACAAATTGCAGCTATCATGGGACCTTGTGCAGGTGGAGCTGTATACTCTCCTGCTATTATGGATTTTATTTTTATGGTGGACAAAACCAGCCAAATGTTTGTTACAGGACCTCAGGTTATAAAAGCGGTAACTGGAGAAGAGATATCATTTGAAGAGCTTGGTGGTGCTTACACTCACAGTTCAAAAAGTGGAGTTGCTCATTTTATTGCAGAGGATGAGTATCACCTACTTGACATGATAAAGTATTTATTGTCATTTATACCCTCAAATAATATGGAAGACCCACCTTTTATAATATCATCTGATTCAGAAAAGAGACTTGTCCCTGAACTCGAAGGTATAATCCCGCAAGAGCCAAACAAAGCTTATGATGTAAAAGAAATAATTTACAAAGTAGTAGACAACCAAGAATTTTTAGAAGTACAACCTTATTTTGCTCAAAATGCTGTAGTAGGATTTGGCAGAATAGGGGGCTATAGTGTAGGAATAGTTGCAAATCAACCTAAAGTGAACGCTGGAGTACTTGATTATGATTCGTCTGACAAGATAGCACGATTTGTAAGATTTTGTGATGCTTTTAATATTCCCATAATAACATTTACAGACGTGCCTGGATTTTTGCCAGGTGTTAACCAAGAGCACAATGGAATAATTCGTCATGGAGCTAAGGTTTTGTATGCATACTCAGAGGCAACAGTTCCAAAGATAAATGTAATTTTGAGAAAAGCATATGGTGGGGCTTACATTGCAATGAGCAGCAAACACATTGGTGCAGACTTTGTGTTTGCATGGCCAACTGCCGAGATAGCTGTTATGGGACCAGATGGCGCTGCAAATATTATATTTAGAAAAGAGATACAAAGCGCTAAAAATCCCGAAGAAGAAAGAAAAAGAAGGATAGAAGAGTATACTCAAAAGTTTGCAAATCCATACATTGCAGCTTCTCGAGGGTATGTTGACGATGTGATTGAACCTCAGTTTACTCGTAATAAAATTATTGAAGCGCTCAAAATTTCTATTACAAAAAGAGAACAAAGACCACCAAAAAAGCATGGTAATATTCCATTGTAAAATGTATTTTTATTGAAATAAAGGAGAGTGTTTTAAAATGTATGCTCAGGTCAGCACTATTTCAACTATTACCAAAGAAGAGCTTGCTTGTATTTGTGCATGTCTGCACATTGTAATAGGTGAAGGTCAATATAAAATTACCAACATAACTAAACAGCAAAACAAGTGGGTCAAAGGTGCAAGAGAAATGATACTCAATCAGTCACAGATGTTTTATAGATGGAGGTAAAGCTTGTGATGAGAAAGTTCAAGGTAAAGATAAATAGCCAAGAATTTGTTGTAGAAGTGGAAGAGATAAGAGTTGAAAATGCTACTCCTGTTGTACCAAGGCCTAAGATTAGCCATTTTGAACCAAAACAGGAAAGATATGAGGATAAAGTAAAACAAAGTTCTGTACCTTCTTCTGATAAAAATTCGGTTGTTGCCCAGCTTCCGGGTACTATTGTAAGGCTGCTGAAAAGTGAAGGCGATGTTGTGGATGCAAGTGAACCTGTTTTGATTCTTGAAGCCATGAAAATGGAAAATGAAATAACTGCACCGGTAAATGGAAAAATAAAAAAAATACATGTAAAGGAAGGACAGAAGGTAGCAAAAGGAGATTTGTTGTTTGAAATAGAGTAAGAAAAATTTTCTGGAGGTTTTAAAAATAATGGGGGTAAAAATAACAGAAACAATACTCAGAGATGCTCATCAGTCACTTATTGCAACCCGCATGACAACTGAACAGATGATTGAGATTGCTCCTGTGCTTGACCAAGTTGGCTACTATTCGGTTGAGTGCTGGGGCGGGGCTACATTTGATGCGTGTTTGAGGTTTTTCAATGAAGACCCATGGGAAAGATTAAAAAAGCTGAAAGCCGCTTTTAAAAAAACTAAGCTCCAGATGCTTCTTAGAGGACAAAATCTTGTTGGTTACAGGCACTACGCTGATGATGTTGTTGAAGAGTTTGTAAAAAAGGCTATATACTATGGCATTGATGTTATAAGAATATTTGATGCGCTCAACGACATTCGGAATATTGAAATAGCTCTAAAAGCAACAAAAAAAGAAAAAGGACATGCCCAGGTTGCCATATCATACACTATCTCTCCTTATCATACTATTGAAAACTATGTGAATTTAGCAAAACAAATAGAAGAACTTGGGGCAGACTCAATTTGTATAAAAGACATGGCTGGGCTTCTCTCTCCATTTGATGCTTATAAACTTGTAAAAGCGTTAAAAGAGCAGGTAAAACTTCCTATTCATCTTCACACACACTACACCACAGGATTTGGGTCAATGACATATTTGAAAGCTATCGAAGCAGGTGTGGATGGTATTGACACGGCTCTATCTCCGCTTGCACTGGGCACTTCCCAGCCGCCAACTGAAACAATTGTGTATGCACTTGAAAACACAGAATACGCTCCGAAACTCGATTTAGAAATGATAAACAGGGCAAGTGAATATTTTAAAGTACTCAGAGAAGAGTATATCAAAAAAGGACTGCTTGACCCGAAAGTATTAAGTGTTGATATAAATGCTCTTCATTATCAAATACCTGGTGGTATGCTATCAAATCTTATTTCTCAATTAAAGGAACAAGGACAGGAAGATAAATTAGATGAAGTTTTAAAAGAAGTACCCGAGGTTCGAAAAGATTTTGGATATCCGCCACTTGTAACACCCACAAGTCAAATTGTTGGAACACAAGCTGTTTTGAACGTTTTAGCAGGTGAGAGATACAAGCTTGTCACAAAAGAAACAAAAGCATATTTTAAAGGTGAGTACGGAAAACCTCCAGCTCCTGTGAATGAGGATGTAAAACGAAAAATATTGAAAGATGAAAACGAGATAACATGTCGACCAGCAGATTTAATTCCTCCAGAGCTTGAAAATGCAAAAGAAAAGATTAAGGAATATATTGAAAATGATACTGATGTGATAACTTACTGTTTATTCCCTCAACTTGCAGAGAATTTCTTCAAGTTCAGGTATGCAAAAAAGTACAAGATTGACGTTGATCTTGTTCAAGGTAACAAGGTCTATCCTGTGTAAAAGGAAGAACAAAAATAGTGTTCTTCCTTTTTTCTTTATAAAATGCTCTTATAAGAGCATAAGCATTGTGATATAATTAATAAGAAGAATAACAAAAAAAGAATAGGATGTGGGATTTAAAAATGGAAAATGAAAGACTTGAACTTATCTCTTCAATGGAATTTGAAGAGAATGTTCCAATCTATAAGATAATAGACTTTCTTAACAAAAGCTTAAAAGACAAAAATATTATTGTGGGGCTTTCAAGAAGTCACAATAAGATTGTTATAAGCATATACCAAACATAAGGAGAAATGCAAGATGACCCACGATTTAGAAGCCAGGATAATTGAACTTATGCCAGAATTTAGTAAAGGGCAGAAGAAAATTGCCCAGTTCATTTTAGAACATGGGGAAAAAGCAGCATATATGACAGCACTTGCACTTGGCAATTCGTGGGCGTGAGTGAGTCAACAGTTGTAAGATTTGCTGAAAGGCTTGGTTTTGAAGGTTACCCTGAATTCCAACGGGCTTTGCAAGAGCTTATGAAAAGCAAGCTTACGTCGGTGCAAAGGGTAGAACTTTCTGCAAGTAGAATAAACGAAAAAGAGGTTTTAAAAAGTGTTCTCCTCTCAGACATGGACAAGATAAAACAGACCTTAGAGCAGATAGACGAAAACATTTTCAACCAGGTTGTGGATGAGATAGTAAATGCAAAAAGGATATACATCATTGGAATTAGAAGTTCAGCAGCACTTGCTGATTTTTTGGGTTTTTATTTGAACATGATTTTGGATAACGTTAAGGTTATTACAACAAGTGGCATCAGTGATATTTTCGAACAGGTATTTAGAATTACAAGTGATGATTTAATAGTTGGTATTAGTTTTCCGAGGTATTCAAAACGTACTTTAAAGGTTTTGCAGTATGCAAAAAAACAGGGTGCTAAGATTGTTTCGCTTACAGATAGCAAAATATCACCTCTGTGCAAGTACAGTGACTATGTACTTATTTGCAGAAGTGATATGGTATCATTTGCTGATTCGTTGGTGGCCCCTTTGAGTGTAATCAATGCATTAATTGTTGCAACAGGTCTTAGGAAAAAAGAAGAGGTTGCAAAAACACTTGAAAAACTTGAAGAAATATGGGATGAGTTTCAGGTTTATGAAAAGGAAAACAGGTGATGCAGCTTGAGAAGAATTTATTTAGTAAGACATGGCGAGACAGACTGGAATAGGTTTAACCTTGTTCAAGGTTCAATTGACACAGATCTCAATTCAATTGGAATTGAACAGGCAAAAAAGATTGCTGAGAGGCTTAAAAATGAGAAGATTGATATAATATTTTCAAGTACATTAAAAAGAGCCTATACTACAGCAAGTTATATAAAATCTTATCATCCTTATGCTATGTTTGAAACCTCTGAAAAACTCAATGAAATAAATTTTGGCGAATGGGAGGGATTGAGCTTTAATGAACTCGAAAAAAAATACTATCACACATACTTGATGTGGAAAGACAATCCCGATAAAGCCATTTTTCCTGGTGAAGGCAACCTCAATGTCGTTATGAAAAGAGTTAAAAGTTTCTATGATGAGCTTTTGCAGAAAGATTATAATAACATTGCAATTGTTACTCACGGTGGGATAGTAAAACTTTCAATCATATATCTTTTAACCCTCCCTCTTGATTTTTATAAAAAATGTTGGATTGGTAATGCTAGTTTGAGCATTGTTGATATAAAAGGGGAAAGGAGGATGCTAAGTCTTCTTAATGATATGTCTCATTTAACATCAGAACAAGTTCGTCCAATAATTTAAAATAAAAAGTGGGGTATATAAAGTGGTGGAAAGAAGAGAATTTGGTAGCAAGGATGTTTCAAGAGTAGCTATTTTAATGGCTTTAAGTCAGAATAGACAAGAAGAAAAGAAGATTCAAGAGGACTTTTCAAAAATAGGTATTAGATGTGCAGCAGTAGATTTTGGTGGAGAGTTTATAACCTCCGTTATGAAAATTGTTGAAAGATCAGTTGTTGCTGCAAAAAGAGAAGGTGTTATAAATGAGGTACATCAAGAGGAAGGCGCTGTTGCAGGAGCCACAAGAGAAGCAATATCTCAAATCATGCAAAAAGCAATTGGACTTAATGTAGGTGGGAAGATTGGCATTGCAAGGTATGAAGAGCATGTTGCAGTTGCCATATTTTTTGGGATAGGTCTTTTACATTTAAATGAGGTGGCAATAGGACTTGGTCACAGGGTTATATAAGAGTCTTTATTCAAAAGATAAAAGATTACTTTAGGGGGAATAACTTTGGTTTTTGCAATAAGAGGTGCTACTACTGTTGAGAGAGATTCCAAAGACGAAATTATCAGTTGTACTCAGGAGCTTTTGAATGAGATAATTTTTAGAAACAATCTTAAAAAAGAGGAGATTGTTTTTATTTTGTTTACAATGACCAAAGACCTAAAATCAGCTTTTCCAGCATATGCAGCAAGACTCATGGGATTTGTGGACATTCCTCTTATTTGTGCTCAAGAGCTCGATATTGAAGGAGCGTTAAATAGGTGTATTAGGCTTCTTATGCTTATACAAAGAGATAATGGCTTTACTCCTAAACACGTTTATTTGAAAGAGGCAGCAAAACTTAGAGAAGATTTAGCTTTTGGGAAAGGTGAAGATTTATGAAAAAGATTAACATTGCAATAGATGGTCCTGCAGGTGCTGGAAAAAGTACAATTTCAAAACTTTTAGCAAGCCAACTTGGATATATTCACATTGACACAGGTGCAATGTACAGAGCTGTCGGACTAAAAGCACTTAAAAACAATGTTTCTCCACATGATAGTAGAAAGATTGTGGAGATATTAAACTCAACTGATATATTAATAAAACTTGTAGATGGCAGGCAACTTGTCTTTTTAGATGGTGAAGATGTCACAGAAAAAATTCGTCAGCCTGAGGTTTCGATGTATGCATCTGACGTCTCAAAGATCAGGGAAGTACGAGAAAGACTTGTAAAGATGCAGCAAGAGTTAGCAAAACAAAAAGGGGTTATAATGGACGGAAGAGATATAGGAACGCATGTTTTGCCTAATGCTGAACTAAAAATCTTTTTGACAGCCACGGCAGAGGAAAGAGCAAAAAGAAGATTTTTAGAACTTAAGCAAAAAGGATATGAAGTAGACTATTATCAACTTTTAGATGAGATAAAAAAAAGGGATCAAAATGATATGACAAGAGAGTTTGCGCCTTTGAGAGTAGCTGATGATGCCATTGTTATAGATTCTACTTCTCTTTCAATTGAAGAGGTTTTACAAAAGGTTTTAGAGCTTTTTCATAAGGTGGTCAAAGATGAAGTATAATTTTTTTCTTAATTTTATTAGGAAAGTTGCTTTCATCCTCTTGAAGTGTATTTTTTTTATAAGAGTTGAAGGTAAAGAAAATATACCAGAAGACCCTTTTATTATCTGTGCAAACCATAGAAGTTATCTTGATCCAGTCTTGATTATACTTATATTTGATAGAAAAGTATATTTCATGGCTAAAAGCGAACTTTTTAGAATATGGTGGCTTGCTCCAATCATTAAAGCTTTTGGGGCTTTCCCTGTTAAACGTGGCAAAAGCGATATTGGAGCAATAAAAAGAGCTATAGATGTTATAAAATCGGGCAATATTTTGGGTATTTTTCCAGAAGGAAAAAGAAACAGGACAAAAGAAGTTATCTTAAAAGGTGAAAAAGGCGTTGCAACTATAGTTAAGGCAACAGGTGCAAAAGTTTTGCCAGTTGGTATTTCTGGTAGAATTATCCCCTTTGGTAAGATAAGAGTAAGAATTGGGAAACCTATAGAATTTAGAAATAACACAATTGATAACCAAGAGATTGTTGATAAAATTATGAATGAAATTAAAGAACTAATTCTAAAATAAAGTTAAGAGGTGGAATGAAAATAATGATTATTAAGGTTGCGCAAAGCGCTGGATTTTGTTTTGGTGTTCAAAGGGCAGTAGAAGGCGTTTTGGCATGGGCAAAAGCAAATAAGGGAAAATCTATAAAGGTGTATGGAATGTTAATACATAATAGTTATGTTATAGATAAATTAAGAGAGTTAGGTGTAGATGTTATAGAGGATATTGAACAAATTGGGAAGGAAGATATAATTTTTATACGTACTCATGGTGTTTCAATGAAGGAGTATAACGAGATTAAAAAAAGGACAGATAAGGTTTATGATTTTACATGCCCATATGTTAAAAAGATTCATGAGATTGTAAGGGAACATTCAGAGAACGGGTATGATATAATTGTTGTTGGAGATATGAACCATCCTGAAGTAAAGGGAATTGTTGGCCATGTTAGCAATAATAGAAAATGTTTTGTTGTAGATGGTATTGAAAAAGTAAAAGAAGCGATTAATCAAATTGAAGGCAAAACTGCAGTTGTCTGTCAGACTACGTTTGATAGCAAGAAGTGGACCAGTATAAAAGAATTTTTAGAGTCTCATACCAATTATAAAGTATTTGATACCATATGCAAAGCAACAATAAACAGGCAAAAGGAAGCAGCTGAACTTGCACAGCATGTAGACATAATGTTGGTGGTCGGTGATAAGAAAAGTTCCAATACCAACAAATTGTATCAGCTTCTGAAGGAGATAAAACCCACATTTTTTATTGAAAAAGTTAAAGATTTAGATTCAATTAAATTAGATAGTAGTGCAAAGAGTATTGGGGTAACAGCAGGAGCTTCCACTTCGCCAGAGCAGATTGAAAAGGTGGTAAAACATCTGGAAGAAATATTTAATGAGATGAATTTGAAAGATTTCGAGAGACTTATTGATAGAAGTTTTTTAACAGTGCAAAAAGATGAAGTTGTAAAAGGCAGGATAATAAAAATTGAGGAAGATTATCTACTTGTTGATATTGGTTACAAGGCAGAGGGTATAATTTACAAAGACGAGGTAATTAAAAATGGGAATGTAAATTTGAAGGACCTATTTAAGATAGGTGAAACAATTGAAGCGGTTGTGATAAAAGAGTCAGATGTAGAAGGAAATGTGGTTTTATCAAAGTATCGAGCAGATGTACTTCACGGGTTTGAAGAGCTGCTTTCGAGGTATGAAAATAAAGAACCTTTAAGAGTGGTTGTAAAGTCAATCAAAGAAAAAAGCATTGTTTGTGACTTTAGAGGAACAAATGTGTATGTGCCAATTTCTCAGTGGGGTGAAGATATTCAAACTTCTGATATAGGAAAGATATTTGAAATAGAAATTACAGATGTCAACAAGGAAAAAAAGATAGCCTTTGGTAGTCGGAAATCTTTGTTAAAACAAAAAGAAGAAGAGAGATTTATTAAACAGATTGAGTCTTTAGATTTTTCCAAAGAGTATGAGGGCTTTGTTCTTGAGGTAAAACAAAAAGGCGTTGTAGTAAATTTTGAGAATCTACGGGGTTTTGTACCTGCAAGTGAAGTTGGATATTTGAAAAAAGGTGCAGACCTTAAAAAATTATTTGAAATTGGCGAAAAAGTCAAAGTGAAGATTCTTGATATAGATAAGAATAAAAGACAGATTTATCTTAGCATAAAAAAGACTCAAGACGATGAGTGGACAAAAAGGATTAAGAACTTATATTTAGGAATGCTTGTTGATTGTGAAGTGACAAAGGTGTTACCTTTTGGACTTGTTGTGTGGATCACAGAACATGATGTGGATGGTTTTACTCACATTTCAAATATTCCACTTGGATACAACCAAAGACCACATAACGTATATAAAGTTGGAGATAGCTTGAAAGCAAAGGTTATAGAGATTGATGAAGAAAAGCGAAGAGTTGCGTTGTCTTTAAAAGATTTGCACGAAGAAGAAAACATTGATACTGAACATAGCGAAGACTTTGTAATAACACTTGCTGATTTTGTGAAGAATATAAAGTTAGAACAATAAATTTAATGTTTTAAGAGCCTATGAAGATTTCATTTTCTATCTTGAAAAACAAACCCGTCCTTAATTTAGATAATAAGATAACTGGAAAAGTAGAAGATATGTTACTCAGAGATGATAAGGTGATTGGGTTTAAGGTACGAGTCAAAAACTCATTTAAAATACCATCGTGCGCATATGTTCCGACAGAGGACATTGAGTCTATAAACAATCAACTTTTGATTGTCCGCAGCATCCATACTTCCATTGACAGCTTTCCATTTTTAAGAGCACAAGAAATTTTTTTGAAAGAAGTAATAGACGAAAATGGGTTTTTGATAGGGATTGTAATTGACATTATATTTGATCCAGAGAACTTTAAAATTTTAGAATATCAGGTTGCAGAGAGTATTTGGAGTTATATAAAAAATAAAAAAATAATATTGAGCCCTGAGGAAATAATATTAAGAGAAAATAAAATATTAAGCTGAGGTGTGAAATCTTGAAAAGAATTTCTGCAAAACATGTATTGATAGGAAGCATAGTAGGCGGGATTATATCTGCCATGCTGTCCCAGGCATCTCCAAGGAGCATGAAAAATAAACTTTTAAAAAGAATGATTGCTAAAAAGCTGATGACTATGGTAAATAAGCTTTTGCGATAGGGAAGGTTTTCTTCCCTACTTTTTTAATATTTTAAGGGATAAGAATAATTCTATTTGAGGTGTTAAAAAGTGCACATAATAAAATTGGTAAAAAGATATTTTACAGATATATTGTTCATAGCTCTAATTGCAATTGTTATTTATTTTTTTGCGAATATGAAGGCATTTTGGCCGATTATGATTCCATTTTTGATTGCACTATTTTTGTCTTATCTATTAAAACCTTGCGTAGATTTTTTAGAAACAAAGATTTGGTCAAGAGATATTTCAATCCTTATTTCGTTTGTAATAATCTTTGGTATCACCATTATGGTCTTTGTATATTTTATTCCTTTATTTGTTAGCGAAACTAAGCAGCTTATTCAAAACGTTCCTGAATATATAGCACTTATTCAAAAGTGGTTTTTTGAGATTGATTCAAAGCTTCTGGATAAACTAAATATTGACATTAAGGAAATACTAAATGCAAATTCTATCAATATCGAAGGAATTTCCAAACAAACATTATCAATATTTTTAAACATTGTAAAGAGTATTTCCTCTAACATTTTGTATTATCTTCTTATTCCTATTATATCTTTTTATATCCTGAGGGATTGGAAAAGGTTAGTCATGTGGATAAAATGGTTATTACCCGAGAAATATAGAAAAGAAGGACTTTATATATTTGCGGATATAAATAGGGTTCTTCATCAGTATATTCGAGGTCAGCTTCTTGATGCTGTTATAGTTGGGCTGTTGAGCTTTTTGGGATTTTCACTACTTTCTGTAAGATACGCAGCTCTTTTGGGTGTAATAACTGGTATCGGCAATTTGATTCCCTATTTTGGACCAATATTTAGCAGTATTCCAGCAGTAATAATTGCTCTTTCTGACTCCTACATAAAGGCTATAATGGTTATAATTTTTTTAGTCCTTCTTCAGCAAGTAGACAGTTTTATCATATCCCCACGAGTTATTGGTTCAAAAGTCGGTCTTCACCCTCTAACAATTATTATTGTTATCATACTAGCGAACAAAATATTTGGATTTGTAGCCATGTTCTTTGCTATTCCCATTGCTGCGGTAATAAAAATTATATTTATTAATATTATGAAAAGAATAAAATCTGAAAAGATTGAGTGAATATTGTTGACTTTGCATTTTGGCTTTAATAAAATTTTGATTGTATTGAAAAAATATAAAAACCATTTTTCAAAAAATACCATAAAGAAGGGCTGATTGAAAGATGTACATGTCTACTGATGAAATAAGAGAAAAATTTCTCCAATTTTTTGAATCAAAAGGACATTTGAGACTACCAAGTTTTTCACTTATTCCAAAAAACGATAAAAGTCTTCTTTTGATTAACGCTGGTATGGCCCCACTAAAACCATATTTTTTAGGAATCGAAGAACCTCCCCGCAGAAGGATTACCACATGCCAAAAATGTATAAGAACACCAGATATAGACAGAGTGGGTAAAACAGCAAGACATGCAACTTTCTTTGAAATGCTGGGCAATTTTTCGTTTGGTGATTACTTCAAGAGAGAAGCAATTATATGGGCATGGGAATTTGTTACAGAAGTTTTGAAACTTCCAAGAGAGAGGTTATGGGTTACAATATATGAGGAAGACGATGAGGCATTTGAGATTTGGCACAAAGAGGTAGGCTTAGAACCAGATAGAATCAAAAGAATGGGTAAGGAGGATAACTTCTGGGAAATAGGAACAGGACCTTGCGGACCATGTTCTGAGATATACTTTGATAGAGGCGAGGAAAAGGGTTGTGGCAAGCCCACTTGTGGTATCGGATGTGATTGTGACAGATTTGTTGAGTTCTGGAATCTTGTTTTTACTCAGTTTGACAAGGATGAAAATGGTGTATACCACAGGTTAAAGAATCCAAATATAGATACAGGTATGGGTCTTGAGAGAATTGCTGCAATTATGCAAGAAGTTGATTCTCTTTTTGACATTGATATAGTGAAGGCTATTCGTGACAAGGTATGTGAAGTCACAGGCTATGAGTATGGAAAAGATATTGAAAAAGACGTATCAGTACGTGTCATTACAGACCATATTCGTGGTACAGTGTTTATGATTGGTGATGGTATTTTACCTTCAAACGAAGGAAGAGGATATGTTTTAAGAAGGCTTATAAGGCGTGCTGCACGACACGGTAGGTTGCTTGGTAAAAAAGAAGCGTTCCTGCACCTTATTGTAGACACGGTTGTAGAGTCTTACAAAAATCCATATCCAGAACTTGTTCAAAAAGCTGAGTATATAAAGAAAGTGCTCTATAACGAGGAAAGCAGGTTCAATCAGACAATTGATGTTGGGCTTGAGATACTTGAAAGTGAGATTGAGAAGCTTAAAAAGAACAAGGAAACCATTTTAAATGGTGAAATTGCATTTAAGATGTACGACACTTACGGATTTCCTCTTGACCTTACCAAAGAGATAGCTGCAGATAAGGGGATTATTATTGACCAAGAGAAATTTGATGAGCTTATGCAACAACAAAAAGAAAGAGCAAGAGCTGCTCAAAAAGAGCTTGAAAATGCTGGGTGGAAGGATATAAACATTGTCATTGATGAGGACATTGAAACAATTTTTGTTGGTTATGATACCTTAAAACAAGAGGCGAAGATACTAAAAATATTTCTGGGCAATGAAGAGACAGCATATGCAAAAGAGGAAGATGTATGTTTTGTTATCTTAGATAAAACTCCTTTTTATCCAGAAAGCGGTGGGCAAGTTGCAGATAAGGGTTTTTTAGAAAGTGAAGGGGTTATAGCAAAGGTTTTAGATGTAAAGAAAGGCCCAAAAGGAACAATTCTTCATAAGGTAAAGGTTTTAAAAGGTGAGATATCTGTTTTGTCAAGTGTAGTTGCTAAAGTAGACGAAGAGCTAAGACTTGCAACAATGAAGAATCATACAGCAACACATCTTTTACACAGTGCACTGAGGAAAATATTAGGGCAACACGCACAACAAAGTGGCTCGCAGGTTGGCCCCGACAGACTCAGATTTGACTTTGCTCATTATGAACCGTTATCCGAGGA
This sequence comes from Caldicellulosiruptor diazotrophicus, assembly GCF_017347585.1. Classification (NCBI taxonomy): domain Bacteria; kingdom Bacillati; phylum Bacillota; order Caldicellulosiruptorales; family Caldicellulosiruptoraceae; genus Caldicellulosiruptor; species Anaerocellum diazotrophicum. Next base: position 1,236,841 of record NZ_AP024480.1, on the reverse strand, counting down.
GCAAATAATTAAAATTGAAAAGATGGTCAATAACGTTATTCAACAGGCTGTCCCAGTTGAAAAAATTGTAACAGATTTAGACAGTGCCTTGAAGATGGGTGCAACAGCCCTGTTTGATGAAAAGTACTCAAATATGGTAAGAGTTATAAAAATAGATAATTTTAGCATGGAATTGTGTGGTGGAACACATGTTGATAACACTGGTCAAATAGGAATGTTCAAGATAATATCTGAGTCAAGTGTAGCTGCAGGTGTTAGAAGGATTGAGGCAATTACTGGAAACAAGGTCTATGAGTTTATTTTAAATACCCAGCAGACGTTAAAACAGTTAAGAAACAAAGTGAAAGTCAGCAATGATTCCGAGATAATACCAAAAATAGAACAGCTTGAAAACAAAATAAAGAGTCTTGAAAACGAAGTAGAGAAATATAAACTTATGGTGGTTGAAAATGAACTTTCATGGCTTTACAGTAAAGCGGTTGATTATGGTGAGTTCAAGCTGATTGTAAACAGAAAAGAGACAGACGATATGGACTATGTAAAACTTCTTACTGACAAGATTAAAGAAAGAGATTCAAAAGCAATTGTGCTCAATATCATACAGCAGGGTAGCAAGGTCACTGTACTCATGTCATGTTCAAAAGAGGCAGTTAAAAAAGGAGTCGATTGTGGAAAAGTAGTAAAAGAAGTATGTACAGTTCTTGGTGGAAAAGGTGGGGGAAGACCAGATTTTGCCCAAGGCGGTGGAAATGATGTATTGAAGATAGACATGGCACTGCAAACAGCTGAGAATATCTTGAAAGATATATTAAAGGAGAGTGTTTAAAAATGAGCGAATGTATCTTTTGTAAAATATTAAATAAGGAGATTCAATCTGAGATTGTGTATGAGGACCAGATTGTTTGTGCTTTTAAAGACATAAATCCCACTGCACCCGTACACATCCTTATAGTTCCTAAGACACACATAGAAAATTTAAATGCTGTCCAGCAGCAACACAAAGAACTCATAGGTCATGTATTTGTTGTATCAAAAGAATTGGCAAAAAAGTTTGGAATTGACGAGAAAGGATATAGAATTGTGGTAAACTGTGGACCTGATGGGGGTCAGACTATTGACCATTTGCATTTTCACTTGCTCGGTGGAAGAAAATTTTCATGGCCAGCTGGTTAAATGAATAATTTGCTGTGGCTATGAAGGAGTTTGATTTTACAAATGGAAATTGGTATTTTTGTGAATTTTCAGAAAGAACGCAGTAGCGAAATCTTACAAAACATTGTATCAATCCTTAACCACAATAGAGTTAATTGGTTACTGGTAAATGAAGAAAACAAAAAAACAAAAAACTTTGATCTCCTTATCACAATAGGAGGAGATGGCACACTTCTGCATGTAGTTGAAAAGGCTTCGATAGAAGCCACACCAGTCCTTGCCATTAACTGTGGAAGGCTGGGGTATCTTACCGAAGAGGTAGGAGATGATATTGAAAAGGCTATTTTCAATCTGTTGAAGAAAGAATATTTTATTGAAGAGAGACACATTATTGAAGCAAAGGTAAAAGGGAAGGTTTTTTTGGCTTTAAACGATGTGTGTATCATCAGAAATACTTTTAATATAGTGGATTTGTGTCTTTACATTGACGGTGTGTTTGCTCAGGAGTATAGAAGTGACGGTATCATAGTAGCAACAGCTACAGGGTCAACTGCTTATTCGCTTTCGGCAGGTGGACCTATAATAGAGCCACAGCTGGGGGTGATTTTAGTCACCCCTATTTGTCCTCATTCTTTGAGTTCAAGAAGTCTTATACTTGATAGCACAAGGACAATAAAAGTGGAGAATTTATCAGTAGAAAATGTTCAGGTAGTAGTAGATGGCAGGTTTGCAAATGAGCTTGCACAAAAAGAATTTGTTGAATGTAAGATTTCTCAATACAAATTAAAACTTATAAGGCTTAAGCAAAGAAACTTTTACGAAATTTTAAGGGAAAAAATAAAAGAGTAACAGTAAAAGATAGAGGTGAGTTTTTGCTATGAAATCTGAAAGACAACAGAAAATTTTAGAAATAATTCAAAATGAAGATATAGAAACACAGGAAGAACTTGTTGAAAGACTTAAGGCACTCGGATATGATGTGACACAGGCTACAGTCTCAAGAGACATAAAAGAGCTAAGACTTACCAAGGTTTTGACTGAAACAGGGAAGTACAAATATGCAGTTTTATCAGGTCCAGAAGCAAATATTACTGAAAAACTTATAAAGGTTTTTTCTGAATCGATAATCAAATATGACACTGCTGATAATCTTGTTATTATAAAGACAATTACAGGTGCTGCACAGGGTGCTGCTGCTGCCATTGATTCATTGAGCTGGCCCGAGGTTGTGGGAACAATTGCAGGCGATGACACCATTTTTATAGCAACTAAAGGCAGTGCAGCAGCTGATAAAATAGTTGAGAGGATAAAAGCTATCATAAGCCAAGGTGAGTAGATATCATGTTAAAAAGATTATTTATCGAAAATATTGCTATAATTGATAGACTTGACATTGAGTTTGACAAAGGTCTTACTATACTGACAGGTGAGACTGGTGCCGGCAAGTCTATTATCATTGACTCTTTATCGTTACTTTTGGGAACAAAATTTAAAAAAGAGATTATAAGAACAGGATGTTCAAAGGCCTGCGTGTCTGCAATTTTTGAAATTGAGAAAAAAAATGTTCTTGATACACTAATTCAAATGGGAATTTCTCTTGAAGACAATTTTTTGATTGTTAGCCGTGAGGTGTACAGCAGTGGCAAAAACATCTGTAGAGTTAATAATCAGTTTGTATTGCTCTCATCTTTAAGAGAAATAACTAAGCACCTCTTTGAAATTCATGGACAGAATGAAACTCATCTTTTGAATGATAAAAAAATTCAACTTTTATACATAGATAGATTTTGCGGGAAAGAACTTGAAGAGTTAAAAACTGAGTATAAGGATTTGTACCGTGACTATCAAGAGAAAAAAAGGCTTTATGAGCAGATAATAACAAGAGAAGAAGAACGGGCAAGACAGCTTGATTTATTAAATTACCAAATAAATGAAATCGAAAATGTGAATCCTCAAATATCTGAGGATAAAGAACTTGAAAAAAGAAAAGAGATTATTCAAAACAGCTGGAAACTTAAGCACAACAGTGAAAAAATGCTTGATACTATTAATAATACAATTATAGACTCTCTTGAGATGTGTATCAGACTTGCTAACGAAAATTCAAGGTATGACAAAGAATTTGAGACAATATCTGAAAGACTTAACAACGTGTATTATGAAATCGAGGATATCTTGTTGTCTATATCCAAAAAAAGTCAGAGCTACGAAGTGAATAAAGATGAGATAGAACAAATAGTGGACAGACTTGATAAAATAAACAGATTAAAGAAAAAATATGGAAGTACAATTGAAAAGATATTAGAGTATAAAGAGAAATTATTAGAAGAGAGGGAGAAAATTAGAAATAATAGTAAGCAAGTTCTTGATTTAAAAGAGTATTTGAACAAAACTAAAGAAAAACTTGATGAAATTTCTGAGAAGATGTCGGATATTAGGCGAAGAAAATCTGAGGAGTTTGAAAAAAAGGTATTAGAGATACTTTCCCAGCTTGAAATGAAGAATGTAAGTTTTTATGTTAAATTTCTGGAAAGAGAGCTTTACGAAGAGGGAATTGACGAAGTAGAATTTTTGATATCAACAAATGTTGGTCAGCAACCAAGACCTCTTTCTTCTATTGCTTCAGGCGGGGAACTTTCGAGAATAATGCTTGCAATAAAGTCTATTGTGGCAGAAAAAGACGATATAGAGTTGATTATCTTTGATGAGATAGACAGCGGGCTGAGTGGAGTTGTTGCCAACAAACTTGCAAAGCTCTTAAAAGAGCTATCTAAAAAACACCAAATCATCTGTATTACACATCTGCCGCAAGTTGCTGCTGCCGCAGATACTCACTATTATGTATATAAAGAAGTTAAAGATAACTTGACAATCTCAAATATTAAAAAGCTGGAAGGAAATGAACAGCTAAGAGAAATTGCCAGAATGTTTTCAGGAGAAAATGTTACAGAAAATTCAATCCTTCATGCAAAACAGCTTAAATCTCAGTTTGTTTGAGATACCAAAGAATATTTTTAGTGAATAGTGGAGAGGATAATTTATTAGAAATTTTAATTTAAGGTGCAAATTAAATTGAAAAAATTGGCATGTGGACTTTTGCTTTTTTATATTTTAATTACCATCTTTTTTGTCATTTATCTTTATATTACTCCTGATTGCCTAACATGTTACAGCTCAGACAAAGCTATTACTATCAAAACACCTATTTTTATTAGCCTGAATCTAAGTCCCTCAAATGTTCAAAATAAAACTCAAACAAAATTTCTTTACAAAACAAATAAAATTTATATCCCAAAGAAGATTACATCAGTATTTTTTGAAATAAAAATTGGGGTAATACCGCTCAAAAGAGTAAAAATCTCTATTCTCGAATCAAATAGAGTTTGGGTTTCTGGAAAATTTGTTGGAATTAAGCTCATGACAGATGGAATACTTGTGATTGGATATTCTTATGTAAGTAGTAGTAATAATTCCACTTCACGAGTTCCTGCAAAAGAAGCAGGTATCCAAATAGGCGATAAGATTATATATGTAAATGGACAAAAGGTAAAAGACTGTAGTCAACTTTTTAGAATTATAAACTCATCAGGTGGTAAGTGCTTGACTTTTGTAATCAAAAGAGGTCGAGTGTACAAACAATATAAGGTAAAACCGCTTTTAAGTAACGAGGGTGTTTATAAAATAGGATTGTGGGTCAGAGATGGTACAAGCGGCATCGGAACAGTTACTTTTGTAGATAACAACAAAAAAGTATTTGGTGCTCTTGGTCATGGTATTTCAGACATAGATACAGGTATTCTCCTTGATGTAAAAGAAGGACAAATTTATTCAGCTGAAGTAGTTGACATAAGAAAAAACAATAGAAGTGAGATTGGCGAAGTTGTAGGCAATATCAATGAAAACTGTGTAGTTGGAGATGTAGTTGCTAATTCTATATATGGTATTTATGGTAAAGTAATTCAAAGTAATTTTTGGAATAATCTCAAAAGCATAGAGGTTGCACGTCTTCAAGATGTCCATAGAGGTAATGCATATATTTTAAGCGAGATTTCAGGAAATGTTGAAAGGTTTGAAATAAAAATAGAAAGAATTCTCCCTCTTTACAAGAATTCAACGAAAGCATTTGTTGTAAAAGTTACTGATAAAAGGCTTCTCCAAATTACATCTGGTATTGTTCAAGGAATGAGTGGCTCTCCAATTATACAGGATAACAAACTTATAGGAGCTATTACCCATGTTTTTTTGAAAGAACCAGAAAAAGGGTATGGTGTTTTTATTGACAATATGCTAAATATTACAAAAAGCATCAAATAATTTTATTGAAAAATACTAAAAGGAAGTTTAGGCTAGCTGTTGAATTTTTATGTATATAACACATCAAAAAGAGGGAGATATATGGAAAAGTTGAAGGTAGTGATTGCAGATGATAATAGACAATTTAACATGCTTTTAACAGAAGTTTTTAATTCCCAGCCAGATTTTTTGGTAGTTGGTAATTCATATGATGGTGTTGAAACCTTGAAAGTTGTGGAAGAAAAAAGACCAGACCTTTTGATGCTTGATATCATAATGCCATACCTTGATGGAATTGGTGTAATAGAAAATCTATCGAGTGTGGAAAAACGTCCAAACATAATTGTTATCTCTGCAGTCGGCCAGGAAAATATTTCACAAAAAGCAATTAACATGGGGGCGTTGTATTACTTTGTAAAACCCTTTGATTTGAATATTATGATAGAAAGAGTGAGACAACTTTTATTTAGCTCATCTTCGAAGTCAGAAGCTGTAGATATAAATTTTTCGAAATCTGTAGAGAAAAAATCTATAAATGAAGTAGATTTGGAAACAGAGGTCACGGAAATTCTTAAAGAAATTGGTATTCCTGCACATGTAAGAGGATATCAATTTTTAAGGGATGCAATTGTATTAGCAACTATGGATGCTGATCTTTTAAATGGGATTACAAAGGTTTTGTATCCAATGATTGCAGAAAAATATAACACAGCACCAACCAGGGTAGAAAGAGCAATAAGACATGCAATAGAGATTTCAGCAACAAGAGGTAAGGCAGAAACACTTTACAAATATTTTGGATATTCCACCTCACAGGATAAAGGAAAACCTACTAACGCTGAATTTATAGCCATGATAAGCGACAAGTTAAGGCTTAAGATAAAAAAGTCCTCCCAGGCAAAATAAAAAGAATTTAAAAAAGGATAATTTACATACACTTTTATAGAGCAATTATTTTGATATAGAAAGCTTTAGTTTATGAAAAAAGGATTAATATATTCAGCAATCATCTTGACAGTAGGTTCACTTTTTGCAAAGTTTGTTGGTGTATTTTTAAAACTTCCTCTTATAAATATTGTTGGTGACTATGGGATAGGGTTGTATCAGCTGCCTTATCCCATTTATACTACTGTTTTGACTTTTACAATGACAGGTTTTTCGCTTGCAGTTTCAAAACAAATTTCCTATTATCATGCTGAAAAAAATTACAGGGCTTGCAAAATAACATTTTACACAGGTTTGATTATTATATCATCTGTTTCTTTCTTATTTTCTCTTTTATATGTAGTTTTATCTAAAAAAATAATAGAAATCTTTAAATGGCCACAAGAGGCTTATGTTCCTTATTTGTCTTTGGCTCCTGCATTATTTCTTGTTTCTGTTCAAGCATCATACAGAGGGTATTTTAACGGTATCAAAAAGATGACTATTGTGTCGATATCCCAGATAATAGAATCTTTAGGACGAGTTTGTTTCGGACTTTTGTTTTGTATTTTGCTTTTAAAAAAAGGGGTGCAATTTTCAGTTGCAGGGGCACTTGCAGGTAGCAGTATAGGTGCTTTATTTTCTTTAATGTATCTTGTTTTTGCTTTGCAAGAGGATGAGGTTATAAACAGTTCAAAAAATGATGCCAAAAATAAAGAAGTTTCTCGAGATATAATCTACGAGTCTAAAAACATTCTTTTACTTACTATTTATTTTTCACTATCGTCTTTTTTAATGTCAATAATATCAATTGTTGACTCTTTGCTTTTTCCATATTTTATGCATCTGAGAAGATATGACGATAAAATAATTTCACAGCTTTTTGGAATATTTTCAGGCAAGGCAATGACTCTTATACACGTACCACTTACATTCAGTGTGTCGATGGCTGTTAGCATAGTTTCATATGTGGTAGCAACTAAACAGCAAAAAGAGAAAAGAGAACTCATTTGCACTGCTTTTGAGTACATCATTCTTGTGACAGTTCCTTGTTGTGCAGCATTTTACTTTTTCTCTGATACCATATTTAAAATTGTATTTTTCAACGCTGCTACAGGAGATAGTGTTCTAAAAATTTCTGCTTTTCTTACCATCTTAATCTCTCTTGTTCAGTTTACAACGTCGGTGCTGCAAGCAACTGGACATTTTATAGCACCTGTAAAAAGTATACTAACAGGTGTGATTATAAAGATTATATGCATGTTTGTGTTTGTCGTGATATACAATCTAAACATATCAGGGCTTGTCTTAGCTAATATCATATGCTACTTTATGGTCTTTGTGATAAACTTAGATAAGTTAAAATCTTTTGGTTTTGCCCATTTTAATATGTTAAAGATGTTTTATATTGTCCTTTCAAGTGCTATAATGGTTATTGTAGGCAAAGCAGTACTTAGCGTGCTCAAAACCTCTGTCTTTATCGAAGGTGTAGTTATGATAACTTGTTGTACATGTATATATTTCATGTGTACCCTTATGTTTGGTATATTGAAAGTTTCAACAATAAAAGAATTTATATTTGAGGTGAAAAGAAAATGAAGATAGGAATCATTGGCTGTGGGAACATGGCAAGTTCAATCGCACATTCAATTAAACAATCTATTGGAGCTCAGCTTTTTTGTTATGATATAGACACTGACAAGGCTAATAGATTTTCCCAAGTTTATGGTGCCATTAGGATGAATAATGAAATTGAGACTGTAGAAAGCAGCAGCATAATCATAATTGCTGTAAAGCCAAAAGACATCTTTGATGTACTTGAGAAAATAAAAGATGGCATCTCTGAAAAGATAATAGTTTCTATTGTAGCGGGGATTTCGATTTCAAAAATTAAAGAGGTTATAGGGGACAAAAAGATAGTGCGAGTAATGCCGAATATAAATATAAGCGTACAGAAAGGCGTTATGGGAATATGTTTTTCTGAGGAAGTGACTAATGATGAGAAAGAAAAAATAATAAACCTTTTTAAAAGTATGGGTGAAGTTATAGTTACTTATGAGAAATATATGGATGCAATAACAGCCATATTTGGGAGTGGTCCAGCATTTGTTGCTCACTTTATTGAAAGCTTTGTAGATGCAGCAGTTAAACTTGGATTTCCAAGACAAGAAAGTTTAAACTTAATCTTAACATTATTTGAAGGTACTGTTGTTAACATGAAAAATAATATGTTAACTACACAACAGATAAAGGATATGGTAACATCCCCTGGGGGTACAACAATTGAAGGACTTGTAGAGTTTGAAAGAAGAGCGGTAAAAGGAGCAATAATAGATGGAATACTCAAGGCATTTGAAAGATCTAAAAATATATTGTAGGTGTAAAAAGTGATGAAAGAAGTGACAATTTACACCGACGGTGCTTGCAGCGGAAATCCTGGACCAGGCGGATGGTGTGCTATTCTTATATATAAAGGAATCAAGAAGGTCTTAAAAGGCTTTGAAATGCAAACAACCAATAATCGAATGGAGCTCAAAGCGGTGGTAGAAGCTCTAAAGGCTTTAAAGGAACCGTGCAAAGTGATAATCTATTCAGACTCTGCTTATATTGTAAATGCTGTTAATCAAAATTGGATAGAAAAGTGGCAAAAGAATGGATGGAAGACATCTGAAAAGGAAGAGGTTAAAAATACCGATTTATGGAATGAGCTTATAGAACTTCTGAAAATTCACAAAGTAACTTTTGAAAAAGTAAAGGGTCATGCTGACAATGAACTAAATAATCTTTGTGATAGAATTGCAAGAAGTATGATAAAAGGGGAGCAATAAGATAAAGTGTTCGAAATAAAAAAAGGGATTGTGACAAGAAAAATAAATACCACAGAGTTTTGCCAGTATGTTGAAGTAAAATATCAAGACGGCGATGTTGGTATAGCTATAAATTTTTTAGATATAAATCACGATGTAAATGAAGGGCAGGAGATTTTAGTTAATACCACAGCAAGAATGCTTCAGCTTGGAACTGGCGGATATGATTATATTCTGCCTTTTGATACTTTTAAAAATAATTCAAAAGGTCATATCATGAAGCTCAGATATACACCATTGCAATTTTCTGTACTAACAGAAGAAGAAAAAAATCCTGACCTATTTGATAAAGTTCCAAATTTTAATGATATAATTGTTATTGTATGTGAGCTTCACAGCATGCTTTTGCCTCTATGTGTTTATCTTAAAGAAAAAGTAAAAAAAATTAATATTTCTGTTATATTAAATGACTGGGGAATGTTAAATGCAAAGCTTTCGCACAATTTAGAGTTTTTAAAGGAAAACAAATTCGCGGACTACATAATAACATGTCAAGAAGCATTCAATGGTGATTTTGAATGTATAAACGAAATAAATTCTCTAATTTTTTCCCAAAGCTTGGGATGCGATGTTGCTATTATTTCTCCTCTGCCTGGAATTGTGGGGACAGGAACAAAATTTGGATTTACAAGTTATAAAGCTGTACATGTTATTGAGGATATAGTTAGATTTGGCGGTAAAGTAGTGTTTCCTGTAAGAGTTTCAAAAAATGAAAAAAGACAGCGGCATAGATTTATAAGCCATCATTCTCTTACAATACTAAATTATGTGAATTGTTCTGTAGAAATTCCAGTTTTTGATTTTGAAGATAAAATCTTTTTTGCGAAAATCCATAAGACATTAAACAATTACCATGCAAAGCACAATGTGGTTGTTGTGAAAGAAATAGATAAAATGATAGTTGAAAGATATAAATCAATTATGCTCACAATGGGAAGAAGCTATGAGCAAGATTGTGAATACTTTTTAGAACTCTTTGCTACAGCAGAATATGTCTCAACAAAACTTAAAAGGAGATGAAGATTAAAGATGGAATTTTATGAAAAGACTATAGATTCTACATTGATATATGATGGTTCATTTATATCATTAAAAGTAGATAAAGTTTTACTTCCAAATGGCAATATCTCTCAACGTGCTATTGTACTTCACTCGGGTGCAGCTGTAGTAGTTCCTGTTGATGATGACAATAATGTCATCCTTGTAAAACAGTTTCGAAAACCAATTGAAAAGGTAATAATAGAACTTCCTGCAGGCAAACTTGATAAAGGTGAAGATCCACTTGAATGTGCCAAAAGAGAGCTTGAAGAAGAAACAGGTTATAAAGCAAGAGAATTTATAAAACTTACCGAGATTTATACAACGCCAGGATTTTCAAACGAAGTGATACATGTGTACCTTGCAACAGATCTTTACAGAGGAGAGGCTCATACAGATGCTGATGAGTTTGTGGAAGTACTAAAAATTAAAATGACTGATGCTATTCTGATGGTAAAAAAAGGAGAGATTAAGGATGCAAAGACAATAATAGGACTTCTTTTTGCAAATATGTATTTGCAGGAGCAAGGCTTGAAGAAATGAGGGTATATGCCGATTTGCACGTGCACATTGGATTTTCTAATGGAAGGTATATAAAGGTACCTTCTTCAAAAACCCTTACACTTGAAAACATTATAAAAACAGCAAAAGATGAAAAAGGACTCAATGTAATTGGTGTTGTCGATTTTTTATGCAAGGATGTAATTGATGAAACTGATAAGCTATTAGATAAAGGGAAGCTTGAATTGAAAGATGGAAACTTGTATTCTGAAGGGCTTTTGATAATACCTGCAGCTGAAATTGAATTGAGGTTTTGTTCAAATGATTTTCACTGTCTTCTTTTTTTTGATGACTATGAAAAATTAAAGGACTTTAGAAAAATAATTAAAATCTACTTTAATCAAATTGATTTTAGCTGTCCAGTTTTCAAAGGCCGAATTGATGATTTTGAAAAGATTGTATCATCATTTGAGATTTTAACTGTGCCTGCTCATGCATTTACACCATACAAAGGTTTTTATTCAGCAGCAAAAAATATTGAGGAAGTTTTTGAAAATTCAGAAATTTTTTCAATTGAACTTGGTCTTTCTGCTGACTCTTACATGGTAAATGCTCTTTTTGATGTTCATAGAAGGAGTCTTCTTTCTAACTCGGATGCTCATTCTTTAAAAAATATTGCAAGAGAATTTAATGAAATTGAAGTTGAAAATTTTTCCGCAAATGATGTTATAAAAAGTATAAAGGAAAACAAAATAATTGCAAACTATGGCATAAATCCTAAACTTGGAAAATACCACAAATCGTATTGCAAAGAATGCAACAGTTCATTTAATTTGAAAAGCCAAGATTTAATATTATGTCCATTTTGCAAAAGCAATGATATTGTAATTGGTGTTGAGGACAGGATTTCATGGCTTTGCAAAATAGAAAATCCTGTTGAAAAACCACCTTATTTTTACACTTTCCCTTTTGAACTTATACAGGGATTTGGACAGAAAACAATCCGAAAAATAATCGATGTTTTTGGCAATGAGATAAATTTTATTAAATCTCTAAATAATGGTGCTTTTAGAAGTTATAATATTGACAAAAATATAGCTCAAAAACTTGAAAGATTTATAAATCAAGACTACACTATTAAATTTGGTGCTGGAGGACATTTTGGAAGGGTCATATTTGAATAAAAATGGGTGATGATATTATGGTTGACAAAGAGATGCTTAAAAAGAATATTGAAGATGTAATGAACAGAATAGAAAAGGCCTGCATCAGAAGTGGTAGAAATCCCAGTGAGGTCAGTTTGCTTGGTGCAACCAAAGGGGTAGATGTCCAGACTATAAAGCTTGCGAACCAGTATGGTCTGAGAATTTTTGGTGAGAACAGGGTACAAGAATTTTTACCAAAGTTTCAAGAACTTCCTTATCTTGAATGGCATTTTATAGGAAGGCTTCAAACAAACAAGATTAAATACATTTACGATAAAGTAAGTCTCATTCATTCAATTGACAGCCCTAAGCAAATTGAGGAACTTGAAAGAAGATGTGCAAAAGCAGAAAAAATGTGCAGCGTGCTTATAGAAATAAACATAGGTGGTGAAGAGTCAAAGGGTGGAATTAATCCAGAAAAAGTAGATTATTTAATTGAAAAAATCATAGATTCTCCGCATATTATTCTCAAGGGTTTTATGACTATACCTCCAATTGAAGATGATGACATGAAATTGAGAGGTTATTTTAGAAAGATGAAAGAAATCTTTGAAAAATACAAGAAATTAAATTATAATAATGTTAACATTGAAGTGCTGTCGATGGGTATGAGTAATGACTTTGAAGTAGCAATAGAAGAGGGTGCTACCTTAGTTAGAATAGGAACCAAAATTTTTGGAGATAGACCAAAAAAATAATAAGGGGAGGTTCTTTGGTCATGTTTGATAACCTACAAAGAAAATTTTTAAACCTTATTGGCATTGAGATTGAAGAGGAGGACAAGCCTCAGGACATTTCAAAAACAAAAGAGGAAAATGCAAAACCAAAGCATGAGACTCCAAAGGTAGTAACAATCGGAAAAGCAAACCAGACAGAAGTTACAGTTTATAATCTCAAACTTTTTGATGAGGTTGTTAAAGTTTGCGATGCCCTGAGAGAAAACAAGATAGTCGTTTTCAATTTGGAACAAGTAGCAGAAGAGCATATTCAAAGAATAATTGACTTTGTAAGCGGGTCTGTTTATGTTCTGGATGCAAAGATTCATAAAGTAAGTAAGAAGATATTTGTTGTTGTTCCAAGGAGCATTGATTTAGAGGTTGATGAACAGCTCAAAGAAGAGTTCAGGTCAAAAGGTGTATTTGCATGGTTGAAATAATCAAGACAAAATTTTTGGGGGAGTTTTATGATAAGATTTTTATTTGGACTTGCAGACAAGGCAATTTCGTTTGTTGAATTTTGTATAATAGTTGATGCAATTTTGTCATGGGTAATAGTCGACCCATACAATAAATACAGAAGGATATTAGGTACTATTGTGAATCCCATTCTTGACCCTGTGAGAAGGGTAGCTTTACGGTACATTCGGATAGGTTTTATTGACTTTTCACCTATGATTGCTATAATTCTTTTAGAAGTTTTTAGATGGCTTTTGCGGCTACTTCTCATAATATTGATATAAAAAATGGGGCAGCAAGCTATGACTTATATTCCTGAAGAAAACAAATATGAAGTGCTGAAACTCAAAAACTTGATAGAAAAGTTACGCTGGGGAATTGAATATTCTGACTTTCTTACACCGTTTGCAATAAAGTACGCAGTCGAGGTCCTATTAAAAAATCAAAATCATATTCTACACAAAAGTTGGGGCGGGTATGTAGGCAGCGAAAGAAATATATTAGCTCTTTTTAGCAGAGATTTTGAAGAATATGTAGAAAATCTCACATACCCAATACAAAAAATTTTAATTGAAGCTAAGAATAATCTTTCTCACAGACAAATTTTGGGCAGTCTTATTGGAAACGGACTCAAAAGAGACAAGATAGGTGACATTCTTGTAAAAGAAAATAGCGCGCTTGTATTTGTAAAAGATGAAATTGCAACATATATTGTAACAAATATAGATAAAATAGGTAAAGTGAATGTAAAATGTAGTTTGATTGAAAACAATCAAATCGATATAAACTGGTTTATTAACAACAACAGTAAAAGAATTGTTTTTACTGTTGCATCACTCAGAGTTGACAGTGTAATAAGCCACGGTTTTGGAATATCGAGAGAAGAAGCAACAGATTTAATCAGACAGATGAAAGTGGCAGTAAACTGGATATACATTGATAAACCTTCATATCCTGTAAAAGAAGGAGACTTAATCTCTGTTGGTCACCATGGACGATTGAAAATAGATAAGGTATTGACCCAAACTAAAAAGGGAAGAATTAGTATAGAAGTTTTGAGATTTTCATAATTTTTATGCGGAGGTAAAATATTGATGTTAACCCCTCAAGATATTGAATCTAAGACCTTTAAAAGGGTATATATTGGTGGGTACAGTATCGAAGATGTAGAAGAGTTTTTGGACCAAGTTTTGAAAGATTATGAGGCTTTGTATAAGGAAAACTTAGAGCTCAAAGACAAGATTGCACTTTTGAATGAAAACATTCAAAACTATAAGACAATTGAGGAGACTCTTCAAAACACATTAATTGTTGCCCAGTCAACTGCAGAGGAGATTAAAAAGGTGGCATACCAAAAAGCTGAGACAATAATCAAAGAAGCCGAGATGAAGGCTTCTAAAATGATAGAAGAAGCAAATAGCAAAGTTTTACAAATAACATATGAATATGGTGAGCTTAAAAAGAGATATCAACTTTTTCTTAACAAGTTCAGGAATTTACTACAAACTGAACTTAGCGCACTTGAAATGGTAGACAAAGAACTACAAAACGACTAATATTTTTGGCAGGGGGATGAAACACAAGATGGACTGGAGTCAAACATTGAACTTACCAAAAACTGATTTTCCAATGAGAGCAAACTTGGCACAAAGAGAACCTCAATTTTTGATGTTTTGGCAGGAAAATGATGTTTTCAAAAAGATGCTCGAAAAAAATAAAAATAATAAAAAGTTTATTCTTCATGACGGACCACCTTATGCAAACGGCGACATTCATTTAGGACATGCCCTGAACAAAGTTTTAAAAGACATTGTAAACAAGTACAAATCATTGCAGGGCTATTACACACCATATATTCCTGGGTGGGACACACACGGTCTTCCAATTGAACAACAGGTTATCAAAAAGTTTGGTGTAAACAGACACGAAGTGGATCCAGTAGAGTTTAGGAAAAAGTGTAAAGAGTTTGCCCTCAGCTATATTGACATCCAAAGACAACAGTTCAAAAGACTTGGCGTGTTTGGTGAATGGGAAAATCCTTATATGACTTTAGATCCAAAATTCGAAGCAAGGCAAATTCGAGTATTTGGAGAAATGGCTAAAAAAGGATACATCTACAAAGGTTTAAAACCTGTTTATTGGTGTCCGTCGTGTGAAACTGCATTGGCAGAAGCAGAGATTGAATATCAGGAAGACAGGACATACTCTATTTATGTTAAGTTTGAAGTAGAAAATGACAAAGGATTGTTTTCAAATTTGCCCATAGGAGATAAAAAGGTATACATTGTAATTTGGACAACCACAACGTGGACCCTTCCAGGCAATTTAGCAATTGCACTAAACGCCGATTTTGATTACAGCTTGGTTGACGTTGGGAATGAAATCTTAATTGTGGCATCTGAGCTTGTAGAAAGAGTAATGAAGACAAATAAAATTGACCAATATCGTGAGATTGCAAGGTTTAAAGGCAAGGATTTAGAATATGTAAAATGCAAACATCCATTTTTAGGTAGAACTTCTTTAGTAATTTTAGGCGAACATGTAACTTTGGAAGCAGGAACTGGCTGTGTTCACACAGCACCTGGTCATGGTGAAGAGGACTTTGAGGTCTGTCAAAGATATAATATTCCTGTAATTGTTCCGGTTGACAATAAAGGATATTTGACAAAAGAAGCTGGCAAGTTTGCAGGGCTTTTTTATGAAGACTCAAACAAAGAAATTGCAAAGGAGTTAGAAGCTTCAGGTCATCTTTTAGGTGTTGAAAAGATAACTCACCAGTATCCTCACTGCTGGAGATGTAAAAATCCTGTTATATTCAGAGCAACCGAGCAGTGGTTTGCATCTGTTAAAGGGTTTAGAGAAGAGGCACTGAAGGCGGTTGATGATGTCAAATGGGTGCCAGAGTGGGGAAGAGATAGAATTTACAATATGATTGCAGACAGACAAGACTGGTGTATCTCAAGGCAGAGAATCTGGGGTGTGCCAATTCCAATCTTCTATTGCAAAAATTGCAGGAAAGAGCTAATAACAGATGAGACAATTGATTATATAGCAAAGATATTTGAGAAAGAAGGTTCTGATGCTTGGTTTTCTAAGGATGTCAAAGAACTTTTGCCAGAAGGTACAAAGTGCCCTGTTTGTGGATGCATGGAGTTTGAAAAAGAGACTGACATTATGGATGTGTGGTTTGACTCAGGATCTTCTCATGCTTATGTCTTAGAGAGCAGAGAAGATTTAGAGTGGCCATGTGATATGTACTTAGAAGGAAACGACCAGTACAGAGGATGGTTCCAGTCATCCCTTCTGACAGCTGTTGCAACAAAGGGAAGAGCACCATATAGAATTGTTCTGACACATGGGTTTGTTGTTGACGGCGAAGGGAAGAAAATGTCAAAGTCAGAAGGCAATGTAATATCGCCGTTTGATATCATCAATGAGTTTGGAGCAGATATCTTAAGGCTTTGGTGTGTCTCTGCTGACTACACAACCGATATGAGAATTTCAAAGGATATTATAAAACAGCTAACAGAAATTTATAGAAAGATAAGAAACACAGCAAGATTCTTGCTTGGCAATCTTTATGACTTTAATCCAAAGACAGATAAGGTAGGATGTGAAAACCTGAAAGAAATTGACAAGTGGGCATTACAAAGGCTATATAAGTTGATTGAAAAGGTGACAAAAGCTTACGAAGAATATGATTATAATCAGGTATATCATCTTGTTCATAACTTCTGTGTAATTGACATGAGTAATTTGTATCTTGACATAAACAAAGATAGACTTTATGCATCAAAAAGTGAAAGCCTTGACAGAAGATCTGCACAGACAGTCATGTACGAAATACTGGTTGCCCTCACAAAACTTATTGCACCAATTTTGTCTTTCACAGCAGAGGAGATTTGGCAAAATATTATTTTTAAAGAAGAAGACGCTGAATCAGTATTTTTGACAAGCTGGCCAAAGGTTAACGAAAGCATATTAAAAGATGAAACCTTGAAAGAAAAGTGGAACAAAATAATTGAAATAAAGGACATTGTTGCAAAACAGCTTGAGATTGCAAGAAATGAAAAGCTTATTGGAAGTTCTTTAGACAGCAAAGTAAAGATTTTTGCAAAAGGTGATGTAAAAAGATTCATAGAAGAAAACAAAGACATTATCCAGGAAGTGCTGATTGTTTCTCAACTTGAGGTTGAAGAAGGCGATAGCGACCAGATTAAAGTAGAAGTTTACAAGGCTGATGGTTCAAAGTGTGAACGATGTTGGAAATTCGATACAATGGTTGGAAAGAACGAAGAAAATTTAAATGTATGTCCAAGGTGCTATGAGGTCGTAAAGGGCAAATAACATAAAAAAGATAAAGCCGGTATTATAAGAAGTGCCGGCTTGTCTTTTATTTTATAAAATTTACAAAAAGGATGGGTAGGATGGAAGATAGGATTTACTTAAATTTGAAAAGGGAAGAAAAAAACATTCCTATTGTTTTTGTTGAGGAAGTTGAAAAAATTGGAGAACATATTGCATATTTTAACTACTCAAATCTTGTAATATTTACTGACAAGATGGTCTACAGACTCTACAAAGGTTTTATTGATAGCCTTAAACCTGCTTACCTTTACCTTTTTGATGAAGGTGAGGAGTCAAAGTCAATAGAGTCTTACCTGAAAGCCATTGATTATCTTTTGGATAGCAATGTAGACAGAAGAGCATTGTTTGTTGCAATTGGTGGAGGGGTTGTTGGTGATGTAGTAGGGTTTGTAGCATCTACATATAAACGTGGTGTGAGGCTCATTCACGTTCCAACAACTCTTCTTTCAATGGTTGATAGTAGTATTGGCGGAAAAACAGGAATTGATTATAAATCTTATAAGAACCAGATTGGAACATTTTATCAGCCTGAAATGATAATCATATGTCCTAAGTTTTTAGAAACATTGCCAAGAAGAGAGATTTTATCTGGTTTAGGTGAAATAATAAAATATGGTTTCACTTTAGATAAGAGTATATTGATTAAAAAAGATAAATTTGAAAACGACGTTTTTAAGATTTTTCAAGATAAAATACTTGCTATGCAGTTGATAAAGAAATCTATTAACTGTAAAGTTAAAGTTGTTGAAAAGGATGAAAAGGAATCACTTTTGAGAGAAGTTCTGAATTTTGGCCATACTGTAGGCCATGCATTAGAGACGTATTACAATTACTATTTTTCTCATGGGATATTTGTTATTTTGGGAATGATTGCTGAGATGATACTTTCGAATATGATATTTAATTTTGATTTGTCAAACGTAGATCTTTTAATAAGAATTTTTGAGAAGAATAGTATAAAACTTCCTCAAAGATTTGAGAAGAGCCAAATTATCTCAATTATGAAATATGACAAGAAGAATATTAATGCTTCTATAAGAATGGTTTTATTAAAAGATGTATGTGATTATGTTTTAGGTTACGAAGTTAATGAAGATATTTTATATGAGGCACTTGATAGGTTCGAAAAAATTGTTTTATCTTAAAATGCCTCAGTCTGACATAGTCAAGAAGAAGCTCCCTTGTCTTGGCTATATAGCTTACAAATTATAAAAAACAAATGCCAAGAAAAGGGAGCTTCTTTATGTGTTAATTCTGATTTCTGCATCGTTATAGATTGTCAAATATGAATCATATTTCTCTTATGACTCTGCGTCAAAAGTTTTAAAAAACTTTTCAAAAACCTCTTTACAAATTGGTTTTTACTATTGTAAAATATATGTGTAATCACAATTGTAAAAGGGGAGCGAAGTAAATGAAAAAGGATTTATTAAAGCCATCAGAAGCTGAGTTAGAGGTGAGGTTAAAAAAAGACATCAAATGGGTTTGAAAAAAGGTTTTATCAATAAAAATTGTTTTTATTAATAAATTTTAATAAAGAAAAGAAATTGAAATTAAAAGAATTGTAAATATGTTTAGCATAAATCACTATGTTTTGAAAATATATGTGCAAAAGAGGGATGATAGCTATGTTTTGTTGTAGCTTTGATACTTCTTAAACATCTAAAAAAAACACTGAAAGAGTATATTTTGGGTTTAGAAATTTGAATTAAAAAAATAAAAAAAAGAGTGTTTTCTCATAAAAATAAGAGATAAAATGGGAAAATTTTGCATTATATTATCTCTGCTGTTAATTTTTAACATTAATCTTTCATCAGATAAAAGCTTTTCTGAAATATCGAATTCCACAAAAGACACTAGCAATTTTTCAAATATCAACTCACAGTCTGAGCTACCCGATAAAGAACTATTAATTATATCTAATAAAAAATCTGAAATAAAATAATATAGATATATTAATTTGCTCCTCACTGAGTTAAACAATGTTAAAACAAATGTGGAAACAGCTAATTCACAATCAAAGATAGAAAACATAATAAAAGATTTTGTTAATGAAATGGAAGGAAATAAACTTATGGAAACCTCTCTCTTGGAAAGAATAAGATTATATTCAAAACAACCGTAGTTTTTCAGAATTTAAGCCAATGTCTCAAATATTAATAAATTCGACAATTATATCGCTAAATCCTGTTTCAGAGTTGCAAAAGAATGATTATTATTGTGGACCAGCTGCAGCCAACAATTGTCTTAAAGCTTCTAACATATATTATAAAAGAAGTAATCCGTCGATTGCTGTATCTCAAGATAATTTGGCTCAAGATTTGGGAACAACAACGGATGGTACACCATTTGACTCCCGCTGGGAAAGAGTTATGAGAGATTGGTCAGGTATTGTGCATGTAATAAAATGGTCTCCTTCAGAAATAGAATTATGGAATTACGTAACAAGTGATATTCTATTTGGATATGGTGTTATTGCTGATATTCATATGGTTGCAGGTAGCTATCATCTACCTGGTTATGATAGACAAAAAGAATATTGGCATTATATTGCATTAATTGGTTATGACCCAGTAAATCATCAAATTTATTATTCAGATTCCTCTAAATACAATAACGGTTGTAAATTGACTGATAATTATAGCGAATTCGTTAAGTTATGCAAAGACAGAGGTATTGTCTGGTAATTTTAAATTAGATCAAATAAATCACAGAAACGAGGAGAATTAAAAATGTTTAACATATCAAAAACTGCGAAAAAAATATTTATTTTAATAGCTGCTTTTATTTTACTTTCTTTTCTTAGATTCATTGGTAGTCAACCATTGTTGCAAATAGCATATAGTAAAGATCTTTTTGAATATCTGCCTAAAAAAGAAGAAAATTTTAATAGTATTCTTTTGAAAACATTTAAAAAGAAAAAAGATGAAAATTTGATTATTGCTATTGACTCAAACAGATTTATTGGGCTTTCTAATAATGAAGATGCATATTTTATTAAAGACTTAAAGAAAAGACATACAAAGTTGATACACAAAATTACTGAAAAGAACTTTTTGAGCATTTCTGAAAACTTTGATGGAAGATATTTCTATTGGATGGAAGGAGAAAGAAAAAAGGGATATTTATATCTAAGTTGTAATTGGAAGTTATATGGATATGATATTAATACCAATACAATCTGCTTGATTGATAAATGTAATGAAGCAAGTATTTCCGCTAATGATGATATAAGAGCTAAAGCAAGTGTTATGTGGAGAGATATATTTGCTCACAATGGCAAAGTTGTTTATTTAAACTATGAAAAGGATAAAATGGGAATTATCTATTTAGTTATAAAATTATTTGATATGAAAACAAAAAAATATTCCATAATTGAAAAAATACCTGAAAAAGAAAATAGATTAATATACCCTCCATCTATTTATGGTGATAATATAGTTTGGTGTATATCAAATATTATAGAAACTCATACAATGAGGACAGAAAGTGGAGAAATATACTTATATAATATCGAAAAAAAGAAAAAAATAAAAATCTCTCCAAATAACGAACTTGTAATGCCAAGGATTTATAAAAATTATGTTATTGCTCTTCGACATATAAACGGAATAATTTCTCAAGATCAAATAGTTTTATGTGATATATCAAAAGCTCCATTTAAATGGAAAGTAATAGTATATCCTGAATTGTATTCTATGAAAAAATCAAGTGTGGTTACATTTGCAGACCCATATATTTCTGGAGGATATTTATCTTGGTATGGTAATTACTTGAAAGATGGTATTTATATATTTTTATTAAAAGAACTAAAATATTACAAAATTCCTTATTTAAAACCTCAAAAAGGATATTCTAATTATGTTATGTTATATTCTGAAACTCCTTCTACTAATTTATTTATTAGAAACTATTTGAAAGACAATACTAACGACAAATATAGTGAGTATTTAATTTTGAATTGAATAACCAGCAATTGTAAATTGATAATGATAATTGGTTAAGATAATAGGGGCTGTCCAAAAAGATGAATGGACAGCCCCTCTATTTACACTCTCAATGGCATTTGTGTAAAAAATACACTTCCTTAATTTCTTAGGGTATTTCATATGAGCAAGATAAATACTCTGTTTTTTTTTCTAATATTGCTTTGATAAATCGAAGATATTTTGAAAGGTATTCATTTACAAAATTTTTTAAATTTCAATACAACTAAGATGTGTCATCTAAAAAATATAAAACATTAGTTAAGTTTAATCTTTTGAAAAAACTTAAAAACTTTCAAAAACCTCTTTACAAATTGGTTTTTACTATTGTAAAATATATGTGTAATCACAATTGTAAAAGGAGAGTGAAGCAAATGAACAAAGATTTATTAATGCCATCAGAAGCTGAGTTAGAGGTTATGAAAGTTTTATGGGAAGAAGGAAAGCCCCTGAGTGCACCAGAGATAGTGCAAAGGTTAAAAGAAAAAGACATCAAATGGGAAAAATCAACTATCTACACCTTGATTGACAGGCTTGTAAAAAAGAAAGCGATAAAGCAAGAGAAAAAGGATAAACTTTACCACTACAGTCCTTCTATTAGCAAAGAGGAATACGCAAAGATAGAAACAGCAAGGGTATTGAATAAGCTATTTAATGGCTCTGTAAAAGATTTAATAGCAGCATTAGTTGAAAGTGGAAACTTAAAAAAAGAAGAGCTTGAGGAGATTAAGAAGTTATTAGGAAAAGAGGAGTAGAGATGAGATGAATATAGAAGTTATATTCAAATGGATTTTAGTAATGACAGTAGGTGGTAGCATAGCTGTTTTGATATTTGCTATTTTGAGCAAAATCTTTAAAGAGCATTTGAGCGCAAGAGCAATGTATTATATTTGGATGATAGGGCTTTTTTGTTTTACCATTCCATGGAATGTATTGATTAAATTTTGTAAGAAAGATAGTAAAGTACTAAATCAGAGTATTATATTAGGCAACAGCAGTCATATGACCTCAAAATTAAATAACAACAATGCATTGAACTTACAACTAACAGAAAATACAGCACAAGGTGGGGCTTTAACTGCCCTGCCTTATAAAAATATTAGTTATTTTAACCCTGAAAAATTTGTAGAATTTATTGGTTATGTTTGGTTTGTAGGTGCCATAGTATTTTTTGCATGGTTTTTGATAAGGTATATTTGGTTTAAAATGATACTTACAAGAAGTTCTCGAGAATGTTCAAATGAATATTGCAGGAGAATGATTGAAAGGTATTGCAATTTAAGAAAAATTCCAAAAAAGATAAAGATATTAGAAAGTGATATTATACAAACACCTATGCTAATCGGAATAATTACTCCGATCCTAGTAATACCTACAAAGGACATAGTAAGAGAAGATTTAAGATTAATTATAAGACATGAACTTGTACACTTCAAGAGAAAAGATGTACTTGTTAAATGGCTAAGCAAATTAATAAATGCACTTCATTGGTTTAACCCCTTGGTATATTTTGCTGTTTTAAAGCTAAATAGAGAATGTGAATATTCATGTGACGAAGAAGTAATAAGAAAGCTTAAGAAGGATGGCAAAAGAAGGTATGCAGAGGTACTTTATAACACACTTTTGGTGAGTATAGGCAGTGGAGCCGGCGCGGCATTTGGTCTGGTAGGTAGAAAAGAAAGCATTGTTGAGAGATTTAGGTTTATTATGAGTTGGAAGGTAAGGAAAATGAGCAAAGGTGCTAAGGTTTTTGTTGTGGTGTTAGTATCAACAACAATATTCTTAAGTGCATTTGTTCAAATATGGGCAAAAGATATTTTGAGTTTTGATAGCGATGAGATAGAGGCAATCAAATCAACTATAGAAGGATTTTATGAAACACAGTACAAAGCTTATCTTCAAATGGAGTATATAGATATAACACCGTACTTGGATATGTCAAAGATACAGAATCATAATAAAGTTGTTGCATTAAAAATGTTAGTATTCAGAAGAAAATATATAGACGAAAAAAAGTACTGTTATGTTGAGAAGAGACATTTTCCATATGAACTTCATTATAAGAACATAGAGCTTGATGGCAACAAAGCCAAGGTAGTTATTGACTTAGAGATAAAACTAAAAGAAGCATATCCGCCGTTTATTTCATATGGAGAAAATATTTTTGAATTAGAAAAGCAGGATGGGACATGGAAATTAACAAAGCATATCTATGACAAATGGGCCTTAATGCATTATGAATTCTCTACTGACCAAAAATTACCAGAATCTGATTATGAGCAGATAAAAAAGCAAATAGATAGGGAGTTTGGAATTAAGTAATAATTTGTATGATATTAGATAAATGGAGGCGAAAAGTTATGTCGTACATTCTTATTTTCAATAGTTCCTGATTAAACAGAAAATAATAGTTTCAAAAAAATTTATTATTTAATTTAATCTGAAAATCATATAGAACTAAAAGAAGTGGGATATTTTAAATGAGAAAAATTGTATTGATTTTATTATGCTTCATTCTAATAATACCAAATTCCATTGCCTATGCAAACTTATATTTTTTAAAAAACTCTGAAGAAGATAACATAAAAAACATTATCGAATCTTTTTACAATACTCAGTACGATGCATATTTACAAATGGAATATAAGGATATAACACCTTACCTTGATATGACTAAAATACAAAATCAAAACAAAGTAATAGCTCTGAAAAATTTAACAGCAAGAAGAAAGTATATTTATCAAAAAGGTTACTGTTACATCGAAAAGAGACGATTTCCATTAAAGTTCAATTACAAAGCAATTGATATAAACGGTAATCAAGCAAGCGTCATATTAGAAATAAAATTAGATGGACAGAATGCATATCCACCTTTTATTTGTGGTTGCGAAAATATATTTAAGTTAATAAAAATGGAAGATGGCTGGAAAATTACAGAACATGATTATGAAGATCTAAGTTTCTATGAAATTTCAAAAGAAAAATTAATAAGAGAATTTCAACCGAAAGAATTAGCTGAAATGATTGATCAAGAATTTTCTCCTGATTTGAAAAAAGAATATAAAAACTTCAGTGATGTTGAATTGAAAAACAATGTTGGAATTCTCAGTTTGCCAGCAGTAAATCATTATTATAGTACATCAAGGGCTGTTGAATATGCAAACAAATATGTATTTAACCGTAATACCAAGTTTTATGATGCAACCGCTGGAGGAGGAGATTGCACAAACTTTGCATCTCAGGTTTTATGGTATGGATTTGGAGCAAATGATACTATGAATGATATATTAAACAAAGTGATGATGGTTCCTGGTTCATATGAAGAAGGGTGGTATGCAGGTCCTGGTGGAGGCTCACGAAATTGGGAGAGTGTTGAAGCTTTCTGGACTTATATGACAAGCTTTAAGTCCATTGATACACCTGGACCACGCGTAGTTGTAGTAGACAGTGTAAATTCATTAGATAATGGAGGAATAATGCAAATTGATTATTATAACGATGGGAGATTTGATCATACTGCAATTCTTGTAGACAAAATTACACGGAAATTTGCACAACATACTGAAAATTGTTATTGCTATTATTCTGATTATGTAGGTAATAAAAGATTTTTTAATCCATATTATTTTAGAGAAATAGAATAAGAATACAACAAATACAATCTTATTTCCCACTATCTTCAAAGATTGCACACCTTCAGAATAGAAATTTGATTATGAATATTTTCCACTGTTTATTAATGTTTTTCTGAAGGTGTGCTTTTATTAAGAAATTAAGAAATTTTAAAATGGGAGGCGAATACATTGAAGATAAAAAAAGTTATTCCATATATTTTATTATTCACACTAATGATGCTAAATATAAGCGGGTGCACAAGAAAGGATTTTACAAAAAAAGAAGATGAATACACTAAAGCTCAAAAAATAGCTGTTTCAGCATTGTCAGATGCTTTTTATATGGTTAAAAATAAGAATTTTAATGTACTTAAATATAAAAAACATGGTAATTGGTATCTATTTTTATTTTATATGACTACCGATAATTCACCCCAATATTTGTTATGTTTGGTTGAAAACAATAAAGCGTTATGGTATGCACCTGCTGATCCAGCAATGAGTATGGGATTTGGAGTAAATCGGGTCAAATACAAAGGTAAAAGCATTTATTTTTGTAACTTAAATACTTCCACTTGGATACCATCAACAGGCGCACGAAAGCCTACTAATTACACCAAAATTCTATTTGAATTTGAAAATGGGACAAAACTAATAGAAAATGTAAAAGGTGATAAGGGATATATTGTTATTGTAGACGGTTATAAAAAGCTAAAAGACTTAATCTTATATAACGCAAAAGGAGAAATAGTAAATAGATACGAAGATATAGGTTATGACTGTTATGAGTGTAAGGTAGTTGGGTTTAAATTAAAATAACTCTTACTTTTAGATTAATTACCAAAGTTTAAAATATATTCAGGGATACTTTTTAAAGTTTGTTTCATGTTTAAAAAAAAATCAAACTAAAGGATTATATATGAGGTTTTATATATATAGCTTTACAAACTAAATGATCTGAAAAATATTTTAAAACTTCTTTACAAGTTAATTTTTCAGATGTATAATATAGGTGTGACTACAAATGTAAAGTAATATCAAAATATGAGTAAAAAACATTCTTGCCATTAGGAGTTAAACTTGAAGACTTTGAAAATTTTGATTGTTTCAAATAACATAGGCTTTAACCTTCTTGAGCGCTTAAGAGGGTGTGCAAATAAAAATAAAGGAGGGCATTTACTATGAAAAATTTCAAAAAAATAATAACTTATTTGACAGTTTGCAGTCTGGTTCTATTATCGATTTTATCTTTTTCAACTGGCAAAAGCAAAGCACTTGGGAGTGGAGAAGAAAAAGACAAACTATGGTTTTCAAACTTTGAAAAAGTTGTTAGTATTCCAGTGTCTGAAAAAGGGATTGAATATGTTTCTGACATGACTGGGACAGGGGGACCAGATGCTTTTGATGTCAAAGGTGATAAAGTATATGTTGTTGATAATGCGCATCACAGACTTTTAATTTACAACAAGATTTCCGGTGAATATGTTGAAGAAGTTAAGCTTCCTGAAAGTATAATATGGGTGTCTGATATATCAGTTGATGAGAAAGGAGATTTATATTTATTGGGTGGAAGTTATAATGGAAACTATCTTGTAATGATAACAAATGGCAAAATTAGAATTAGTAGCTTGCCGGATACACAGCAAAGAGGTAGTTGTATAACAATTTCAGGTTTTGGTTCTGACGAAAATGGACCATATGTTGTATATGCAGATTTGAAAGAAACAAGAACATTGAAATTTGGGAATGGAACAGACAAGACAAATAGCTTGGATGCAGGAAAACCAGAGAGTGTTACAGTTGTTGAAGAGAAAAAAGGCTCTTTAGCACGTGACAAAGCTATATGGAAACTCAATATTCAAGGTATGAAACGTTTAGGTGGTCAGGTTATAACACCAAATGGAGAGGTCGTGACTGTTTCTTTTCCTTCACAATATCATTTAGGAACAAATAGTTATGTAGGAACAATTGGCAATATAGTATATTGGAAACTAGAAGATGGCAAAAGCTATGCAATTGTAGGTTATAATAAAAAAACTGGGGAGATAGATAGAGCCATTAAAATATCTTTAGATGTTTATAGTGCTATTCCTAAAAAGGGCTTTTTAATAGAAGGCAATGATGTTTATGTTTTAATACCATCTCAAGAAAATGTCTATGTACTTAAAGTAGCTTATTGGCAGTCAGCTGATGAATTCATAAAAGAATTAGAAGGAAATCATGATAATTTAAAAAATTCGTCAGGAGGAAATTTAAATGAACATGCGAAAAACTTAGCTACAATTGATGGAGAGAAAAAAATTACTTCTTCTGTTGTAACAGTACCAAGGTCTCAAATGATTTCAACAGCACAGAGCTATCAATGGCACCAGTGGTACTGCAGCATAGTAAATTATGATGGTTCTAATTTGAGTGCAAGCAATCGACAATATTGGCAAAGACCTTGCTTTATAACTAATTATAATACAAATTATTATCAAGTTCCTTATTGCTGGGGCGGTTTTAGTTCATTATCTGGTTTTGACAATGAAATTCAACAAGGATATGCAGCTGGAAATGTTAATACAAACGCACCCGGTTATATAGGTGGAACAACGGGTGTTGACTGTTCTGGATTTGTATGCAGATGTTGGGGGTTATCAAGGCATTATCATACTTCAGAATTCCCCAACATAGCTAGACAATTAAATAGTTATTATGAATTATAGCAAGGTGATATTTTATTAAAAAATAGTAGTGGTTCTGGGCATGTTAGATTATTCTACACGTCAAATTCATCTGGTCAATTTGTGGTTTATGAAAGTACTATATCGATAGTTAATGGCAACTATACTGATAGAGTTATATCTATGGGATATACGTTTAATGAGTTAGTTAGTAATGGTTATCAAGCATATTCACCCTATTAATTAAAAATTGATGATAGTATTCTTGGAGGAAAATTCATGAAAGAGAAATTAAATATGTGTGGTAAAATAAGTGTAAAGTTTAATATCTTTGTATATGTCTCTATATGCTTAATAATTATAGGCATGATTTTTTTTGTTATAAATGCTCTAATAAGAAATTCTTCAGAACATATATAGGCTATATTGAAAGGTTTGATAAAACCGAAAATGGAGATTTTTTTGCTTTATTTTATGGCAAAATCAGGCACAGTAGTGGCAAAGAAGATTTGCTTTTCAAAGTCAAAATGAGCCGCAATAAAATAAAAGGTTTAGATTATTTTCCTGTACGCTTATTTGCATGGGGAAGAAATCAGGTAGCTTATTGTGGTGAGGATTTGAAAGAGTTAATTTTGGTTGATTATAAAACCAAAAAAGAAGTTTATCGAAACCCAATGCCAGAAATGATAAAATATATCAGCGCTAATAAACAAACAGGTGAGTTTGTTATTGCCACTGAAAAAAGACTGTATCTTTTGAAATCAGAGTATGTTCCAAAAAACAAAATATATACTTTTTCACTAAAACAAGTTGCAAGAGGTTCATTTTGCTGGCCAGTTCTTTCACCAAACGGAAAGTATATTGCGTGTGGTGAGATGGATAACAAAGAAAATGATGCTGCTACATCACTGGTTGTAATTGACTTGAACAAAAACAGTAAGAAGAAGCTACTTTCCGAAAGATTTGGAGATTTACCAATCAATAATGTATATAGAATTATTTACTCTATTACATGGAGCAGGGATAGCAGATATGTTGCAATCAGTACTTCAACTCCTGCTGATCCATCATATATTTGGGTTTCAGTTGCTGACGTATTAACAGGGAATGTAACAGAGTTTACGAAAAATACAGGGCTGTGCTCTCCGCCTGTAAATTCTTTTTCAGAAGATAAATTTATTTTCTCACAGGGAAGTCCTGGATATAAAGAATTTGGTGACTATTCAAATATTAGAGACCCTTTTAGAGCAAAATTAGTGCTATTAAATATTAAAAATGAAAGTTTAGAATATATTAGCGAAATTCCAAAAAATATAAATACCTACTGGCCTGTTGTTGGTTTAAATGGAATATACTTTACTGATAAAGGCGGATACTTTTCAAGTCAAGAAGGGTGTTCAATATACAAGCTAAAAAGCAAAAGAGTAATTCAGTTACTTAAAGTTAGAGGAAATTTGGTGAGTTATGATACTATTCGAATATATTAGAACTGACAAACAACTATTATTAGTCGCCACTATTATTAATTGTTGCTTGAAAAATCGCTTATTATCCATTTGTTTTTAATTTTCTCAACCAAGAGAACCATTTTTTTAATATCACCATAAGGGTCAGCTGGATTTATGGTGTAAGAGTCTGTGAAGCAGTACACAAAATAAAAATATCCTTTTTTGTACCAAATAACGGTTTGCTTGGGGTCAGCAGGTTCTACCTTATAGTAACAGGTATAAGTATCTTGTGTAGGTTTGGGAAAGAGTATTTTTAGGACTTTCTCAGATACAAATGAATATATATCTTTGTTTGAAGCAAGGCCAAGGATGCTTTTGTGATTGGCTTCATTTAGCACAGCTTTAATAATTTTATAATGTACTTGCCTTTCTGCTTTTACTTTACTTATGTTGCTGTCCACAGTTGAGTTGTTTATATTCTTTTCTTCAACAACGGGTAAAACTGAGATGATATCTGCTATAAATTTCTTTTTGTTTTTTATAATATGAATTCTCTCGGAGCTATTGTCTTCTAGCTTATGCTTATTTAAGATTGTGTCAGCCTTAATGTGAGAGATTTTTAAACTAATACTTAATAATACCAATGATCCAATGAGAATTAAAGAAAATATTACCATTGAATTACGAAATATTTTTTGCATTTGGTTAATCCCCCTTAGTTTTACTTTATATTAATTCCTCGAAAACTTAGTTTATAAATATTATACTACATATGTAGATGAAATGCAATTGTAAGCAAAAAAACAAGAACATTATTTCAAGTACTAATTCTTTATAACTACAAAAAATAAACGGGGTACTCAATTCTTACAATACCCCGTTTTTTACAGACTACTTTTCTTTGAGTTTTGAGATATTCTCCTCAAACGGTGGAAAAATAATACCCTTATCTGTAATTATAGCAGTAATGTTCTCGGCCGGTGTTACATCAAATGCAGGATTAAAAACCTTCGATTCATCCGGAACAATCTTTTTACCATTGAAAAATCTTATTTCATCTTCGCTTCTCTCTTCAATAGGAATTTCTAAGCCTGATTTTATATTAAAATCAATGGTTGATACTGGTGCTGCAATGTAAAATGGAATGCCATGCTGTTTTGCCAAAACAGAAAGAGAGTAAGTTCCAATCTTATTTGCTGTATCTCCGTTTAAAGCGATTCTGTCAGCCCCTACTATAACACAGTCAATCTTTCCAAGTTTCATAAGATAACCTGCCATGTTATCACAAATAACTGTATTGGGAATACCATCTTCAGAAAGTTCAAATGCTGTGAGCCTTGCCCCCTGCAAATACGGCCGTGTCTCATCTACATAAACATGAATATTCTTGCCGGTAAAGTGAGCTTCACGTATAACACCAAGTGCAGTTCCATACCCACCTGTTGCTAAAGCTCCTGCATTGCAGTGAGTAAGGATATTTGCACCCTCTTTTATAAGTGTATTTCCATGCTCGCCAATCTTTTTATTGATACTTTTGTCTTCATCCTCTATTTTCCTTGCCTCTTGTAGCAGCACACTATAAATTTGACTTTGAGAAAGATTTCTTGCCTTTTCAAAAATCTTTTTCATCCTCTCAAGTGCCCAGAAAAGATTTACAGCTGTTGGTCTTGAGCTCGCAAGATAGTTTATAATCTCATAAATTTTAGTGGACTCCATATTCTTTTCAATTATCTCCTTAAAGCCTAAAACAACTCCATATGCAGCAACAATTCCAATAAGCGGTGCCCCTCTTATAATCATATCCTTTATTGCTACATATGCATCCTGATATGTGCTACAAACAAAATGCTCTTTTTCAAATGGCAGCTTTCTCTGGTCGAGCACAATGAGCTTATCATTTACAAACTCAAAGTGTTTCATTTTCTTCTTACTCCTCACAGACAAAATTTACATCAATCTTTTCAATCATTCTGTATATAAGCTTTTTTACTTTGTCATTGTTTTCTCTAAAGACTCTGTAAACTTCTTCTTCAGTCACAGGCTTTATATCATCTCTACCTTCAAGACCCGCATCATAATCAGTAATTAACGAGATGTTGACATAGCAAATCCCAAGCTCCTTTGCAAGAATTACTTCAGGATACTGTGTCATATTGATAATATCCCAGCCCATGCTTGAAAACCATCTGCTCTCAGCAGTTGTGGAAAATCTCGGACCTTGAATCACAACAACTGTTCCCTTTTCATGCACGGTAATTCCGAGCTCTTTTGCAGACTCAATTGCAATCTTTCGCAGGTATTCACAGTACGGCTTTGCAGCAGATATATGCCTTACTTCAGGTCCTTCAAAGAATGTGTCTTTTCTTCCCCATGTCCTGTCAACAAACTGGTCACACACAACAAAGTCACCAGGTTTTATCTTAGGCTTTAAGCTTCCTGACGCTGTTGGTCCAATTATCTTTTTGACTCCAAGCATCTTCATTGCCCAAATGTTTGCTCTGTATGGAATTAAATGAGGTGGATATTGATGATTTTTCCCGTGTCTTGGCAAGAAAGCTACTTTTTTGCCTGCAATCTCAACCAAAGAGATTTTGTCGCTTGGTTTTCCGTAGGGTGTTTCAAGTTCTATCTCTTCAACATTGTCTTCTAAAGAGTAAAAACCCGAACCGCCAAAGACTCCTATATCAGCTCTGTATTCCATCTCTTCTTACCTCCAAGAATAAAAACTTTTGCATTTCAAAAAAATTATATAAATAAAATGTGCAAAAATCAACAAAATAATTTATTGAGAAGGTGAGACGATGTCAAGAGATGAATTTGAGGAAAAGTTAAATGATTTTATCTTAAAGCTTGAAAGAATGAATTTTAGCTACTATATAGAATATTTGAAAAACCCGAAGAAGATAATTTTTACAAACTTTTTATCGGGTGCTGCACGGGGATTTGGAACAGCTTTTGGCTTTTCTATTTTGGGTGCTCTTCTTTTATATATACTTAACGCTATCGTAAAGTATAACCTTCCTGTAATAGGTCGGTATATTGCTGAAATATTGAAATTTGTAAAGTTTTATATGCATTAAAAAACTTCAGTAAAAGGAGAGATTTATATTGCAGCCAGCTGAGATTGAAATGCTGAAAAAATTGCTTTTAGAAAAAAAATCCGAAGTAGAAGAGTATTTAAAAAATACTAAAGAAAATCAGGTTGCAAACTTTAGCTCAATGTATTCAAATGAGGTATCAAACTATGACAATCATCCAGCTGACATTGCATCAGACCTATTTGAAGCGGAAAAGAACATGAGCTTGAAAGCTGACATGAAAAGGAAACTTAAGCTGATTGAAAAAGCACTCTCCAAAATTGAAAAGGGAAACTTTGGCTACTGTATGTCCTGCAAAAAAGAAATTCCTATAGAAAGGCTTTTGGCAATACCTTATACAGAATTTTGTATAGAATGCCAAAAAGATATTGAAAATCAAGAAAATTATCGAACAGACCAAAGACCAATCGAAGAAAAGGTGCTGGGCAAACCTTTCAATGACAAGTTTCCAAGTCAAGGGGAAGAAGAACATGATGGCACAGATATGTGGAGTATCCTTGAGATGCACTCAACAAGCAACGGTCCGCAGGATGAGCTTGTATCTGACGGAAGGAAGTTTTATAAAAAGATAAATGACATTGATGATTCAGTTGAAGATGTGGATAAAATCTCAACTGACGATGCTAAAAAATGGTTATAAAGCTTTTTGTGTTTTGCTTTTCAGTAGTTGATATATTATAATAAAAAAAGAATATTCACAGATACGCATTGATAATTAAAAAGGTGAGAAAGAATTTGGTTTACTGGATTATAATTGTGTTAACTTTTGTGTTAGACCAGTTAACAAAGGCAAAAGCTGA
Source organism: Caldicellulosiruptor diazotrophicus (assembly GCF_017347585.1). Taxonomy (NCBI): domain Bacteria; kingdom Bacillati; phylum Bacillota; order Caldicellulosiruptorales; family Caldicellulosiruptoraceae; genus Caldicellulosiruptor; species Anaerocellum diazotrophicum. Next base: position 1,203,706 of record NZ_AP024480.1, on the reverse strand, counting down.
AAACGTTTTTGTAGATGGCTCTGTCAACTTACTGGGTGGAATTTTGTCGCTTACCTATGTGCAAAACAGAGGCGGGGCTTTTTCAATCTTAGAGGGAAAAAGAAGATTTTTTATAATGGTTTCAATCGTCCTTATTTTATTTTTGTGTTACATGATGTTCAAGTCAACAAACAACTTTTACAGATTTTCTTTTTCGCTGATAGTGGGAGGAGCGATAGGGAATCTCTTTGATAGGATTGCTAAGGGTTATGTGGTAGATTTTATAGATATAAAAGTCATACCTGTTTTTAATATTGCTGATTTCTTTATAACCTGTGGCGTGCTTCTTTTGATATTTTTGATACTAAAAGAAGGAGGCGAAGAGTTATTTCTGAAGAAAAAACCTTAACAGTAATAGATTTTGATGGACGACTGGATAGGTATCTTTCTGAGGCTCTTTCTAAAACCCGCAGTTTTGTACAAAAGATAATAGAAGAAGGAAATGTATTGGTAAATCAAAGACAAGTTTTAAAACCTGCATATAAAGTTAAAAGTGGAGATATAATCAAAGTTGTCATTCCTGAGCCTAAACAGCTATCCCTTGTTGCTCAAGATATAGATATTGAAGTTGTGTATGAAGATGAACACTTAGCGGTAATAAACAAACCGCGGGGGATGGTTGTACATCCCGGTGCAGGCAATTTTGAAAATACTCTTGTAAATGCACTTTTGCACAAGTTCAGTGGGAGACTTAGCAGTATAAACGGGGTTATAAGACCCGGGATTGTCCACAGGCTTGACAAAGACACATCGGGACTTTTAGTTGTTGCTAAAACAAATGAAGCACATATTAAACTTTCTGAAGCTTTAAAATCTCATCAAATAAAGAGGATATACTATGCTTTATGTGAAGGTGTGTTAAAAGAAGACAGTGGTGTAGTTGATGCACCGATTGGGAGGCATCCTGTAAATAGGCTAAAAATGGCTGTTGTTCCCAATGGGAAAGAAGCAGTTACTTACTTTGAGGTTTTAGAAAGGTTTGACAAATACAGTTTTGTCAAACTTAGACTAAAAACAGGAAGGACTCACCAGATAAGAGTGCATATGTCGTATATAGGTTATCCTTTACTTGGAGACAGTACTTATGGAAGAGCAAAAAATGAGTTTGGAGTTCAAGGTCAGGTTCTTCATGCAGGTGAAATTGAGTTTGTTCATCCAATAACTTTAAAAGCGCTGCATTTTTCGGCTGACTTACCAGAATACTTTGTAGAGATTCTAAATATGCTGAGGAACAGAAACAATAAATAGCATATATACTATTGATAACCATAGACAAACTGTACATTTTGGTGTTATAATAGCTAAGAAAAGCTAAGAAAAAATAAAAAATTAAATAGGTGGCTTGATGAGAATTTAAGACCTTTAAGCTGGCCCTGTGAGGCGGCAAGGTTTAAATAAGAGAGGTTGAGAGTATTAGCATGTAAAAAAAGCTTCTTGCCCATTCACAGGCAGGAAGCTTTTTTTGTGCCAAAGGAGGTGCTGTATTTTGGAAAAAATTAAAGAAATTATGGATGCAAATCAAATGCGAAGGGCTTTGGTCAGGATTTCTCACGAGATACTTGAAAAGAACAAGGGTGTTGAAAATCTTTGCCTTGTTGGAATTCAGCGAAGAGGTGTAACTCTGGCAAAAAGGTTACAAGAAAACATAGAAAAAATAGAAGGTGTAAAGCTTCCTCTGGGCATTCTTGATATCACATTTTACAGGGATGATTTGAGCCTTCTATCAGAACACCCTACGGTTAACTCTACAAGGATTGATTTTGATATAAACAACAAGAAGATAGTTTTAGTAGACGATGTTCTTTTTACAGGTAGAACAGTAAGAGCAGCAATTGAAGCTTTAATGGACATGGGAAGACCAAAAATGATTCAGCTTGCAGTGTTGATTGACAGAGGACACAGAGAACTTCCAATTAGGGCTGACTATGTAGGAAAAAATGTTCCAACTTCAAGAAAAGAGATTGTTCACGTTCTTGTTGATGAGTTTGACAACGACAACAGAGTAATAATTGAACAGCTTGATAGGGAAATATAACTTTAAAAGAAAGGAGAAAGCTTTAAAAATGAACAGAGTTGTTCAGGTTGAAGAAAAGCTCCCATTTTTAAAAACTTTGCCTTTGAGTCTTCAACATCTTTTTGCCATGGTTGGCGCAACAATCTTGGTTCCTATTCTGGTAGGACTTAATCCAACTGTTGCTCTCTTTACAAGTGGTGTGGGGACCATAATATATATTCTTGTAACAAAAAACAAAATACCTGCATATCTTGGATCTTCCTTTGCATTTATCAATCCTATTATCACAGTCTCTGCTTCGCTTGGAGGAAAAGAATATGCTCTTGCTGGATGCATTGCATCAGGTGTTGTATATCTGATAGTAGCATTTCTTGTTTACCTGTTTGGAACAAACTGGATTGACAGACTACTGCCACCCGTTGTTGTAGGTCCCGTTGTGATGATTATTGGACTTTCTCTTGCAAGAGCAGCAGCTGTGAAATCAGCAGGACTTTTTAAAGAGGTTATAAAAGATGGCCAGATTTTGGAAGTTGCTGTAAATGTCTTAAAAAGTCCTGTTTGCTGGGTTTCTATATTTACATTACTTGTTGCCGTGTTTGGCTCTGTTTACTTTAAAGGATTTTTTAAAGTCATACCTGTTTTGATTGGACTTGTAAGTGGATATCTTTTTGCATATGTGCTTGACTTGATTGGTATGAACACAAATCTTCTTAACTCGTTCTATCCAAATGGCAAATATATTCCGTTTTTGAACTATGAAGTTATCAAGAATGCAAAGTGGCTGGGGCTTCCTCAGTTTACATTTCCTAAATTTTCACTCTCTGCTATTTTATCAATTGCTCCAATTGCCATAGTTACAATAACAGAACATATTGGACATCTTCTTGTGACAAACAATGTTGTGGGAAGAGATTTTACAAAAAATCCAGGACTTCACAGGTCTTTAGCAGGAGATGGGCTTGCAACAATTGCTGCAGGTTTTCTTGGAGGTCCTCCTAATACAACATATGGTGAAAATATCGGCGTTATGGCAATAACAAAGGTGTACAGCACATGGGTAATCTTGTGGGCAGCAATACTGGCAATCTTGCTTTCGTTTGTCCAAAAGCTTGGTGCTCTTATTCAGGTAATTCCTTCACCAGTAATTGGGGGAATCAGCATCCTGCTGTTTGGTGTTATTGCTTCATCTGGTTTGAGAATGATGATTGAAAGCAAGGTGGACTTGTCTCAAACACGCAATCTTGTAATTGCTTCTGTGGTTTTAATAATTGGTGTTGGTGGAACAAGACTCAAATTTTTCAACATCGAGTTTGAAGGAATGGCTCTTGCTACATTTGTCGGAATAATTTTAAATCTTCTTTTGCCAGAGTCAAAAGAACTCAAAATTGCAAAGGCAAAAGAAGTTTTAGAACCAAATAATTAAGGGTAGGGGTATTTTCCCTACCTTTTTTGTAAACAGTTGGAGGTGGATAAATTGAAACATTTGCTTGGGCTAAGAGAGCTTTCAAAAGAGGACATAATAAAAATACTGAATCTTGCAAAAGATATGAAGACAATTTTAAAGAGCGAAACAAAAAAGACTCCTCATTTGCAGGGGTATTCAGTTGTAACTCTGTTTTATGAAAATAGCACTAGGACACGAACATCATTTGAACTTGCAGCAAAGTTTATGAGTGCAAATACAACATCAATCTCAGTGCAAACCAGCAGTGTGCAGAAAGGAGAATCTTTGCTTGACACTATAAAAACTTTGGAAGCTCTAAAAACAGATGTGTTAATTGTCAGACATTCTGTCTCTGGTGTGCCGCATTTTATTGCTAAAAACTGCTCATTTTCGGTCATAAACGCTGGTGATGGAATGAACGAGCATCCAACTCAGGCACTGCTTGATATGTTCACAATAAGAGAAAGGCTTAGAACAATTGAGAAGTTGAAGATAGCAATCATTGGCGATATTCTTCACAGCAGGGTTGCAAGGAGCAACATCTGGGGGCTTTCCAAGTTTGACAACCAAATCACAGTGTTTGGACCACAAACTCTTATTCCTCCTTATATTGAAAACTTTGCTTATGTTGCATCCTCTTTAGAAGAGGCAGTCTCAGGAAAAGATGTTATAATAGATTTGAGGATTCAGCTTGAGAGACAAAAACGGGGCTTTATAACCTCAAAACAAGAATATTATAAGTTTTATGGATTAAATGAAGATATAATGAGGTATATTTCAGGCAGCACCCTGATAATGCATCCTGGTCCTGTCAACAGGGGAGTTGAAATTTCTTCAGAGGTGATGCAGCTACCAAATTCTACAATTGAAGAACAGGTTACAAATGGAATTGCTGTTAGAATGGCAGTTTTATACCTTTGCACGCGCAAGGAGGGAATTTATAGATGATGATATTGATAAAAAATGCACAGATTATAAATAGTATTGACGATAAACTTGAAAAAGCTGACATACTGATAGTTGATGACAGAATAGAAAGAATTGGTAAAGACATAGAAGAAAATCCAGATAAGATGACTATAATAGATGCAAGCGGCAAGTACGTAATGCCAAGTTTTACCGATATTCACTGTCATTTACGAGAACCTGGTTTTGAGTACAAAGAAGACATAAAGAGCGGCAGCAGAGCTGCTTTAGCAGGAGGATTTACAACCATCTGCTGTATGCCAAACACAAACCCTCCTGTAGACAACAGAGCAATGGTTGCGTATATAAAATACCGTGCTAAAGAGGTCTCACCAATTGAGGTTTTACCTGTTGGGGCTATAACAAAAGGACTTTTAGGAGAAGAGCTTGCAGAGATAGGATTTATGAAACAAGAAGGGGCTATTGCTATCTCAGACGATGGAAAGAGTGTTATGAACGCAAACATTATGAGAAATGCTCTTTTGTACTCAAAAGATTTTTCGATACCTGTCATTTCACACTGTGAGGATACAAACTTATCTGAAGGAGGACAGATAAATTTAGGATATGTGTCAACAATCACGGGACTTAGAGGAATTCCACGCGAGGCAGAATCAACCATCGTTGCAAGAGATATTCTTCTTGCAAAAGAAACAAAAGCACATCTTCATATAACCCATGTGTCCACCAAAGAATCTGTTAGACTTATAAAAATGGCAAAAGAGTGGGGTGTAAATGTCACGGCTGACACATGCCCGCATTATATAAGTCTTACAGAAGATGAGGTGCTTGGATTTAACACAAACGCAAAAGTAAACCCTCCTTTGAGAACACAAGAAGATATTGAAGCTTTAATTGAAGGATTAAAAGAAGGTGTAATTGACTGTATAACAACAGACCATGCCCCGCATCATAAAGATGAAAAGAATGTCGAGTTTAACCTTGCCGCAAGCGGTACAATTGGGTTTGAGACTGCATTTTCTGTGCTGTTCACATACCTTGTCGAGAAAAATGGGTTTGATATTGGGAAAATAGTAGAACTTTTGAATCACAATCCTAGAAAAATAATTGGATTTTATCCATATTTTGTAAAAGAAGGTGAAAAAGCCAACCTTGTAATTGTGGACTTAAAGAAAAAGTGGGAAGTCAAAGAAGAAAACATTGTGTCAAAGTCGAAAAATAGTGTGTTTTTGGGAAAACTTTTGACTTCTTATGTTGAGACAGTAATATACAATGGGAAGATATTAAAAAAGGACGGTGTTTTAAGTTGTTGAACTTCTCTGATAGGCTAATTGAGATTATAAAAAAGAAAAGCAGTGTTCTTATAGCAGGAATTGATACGAGTATTGAAAATATACCAGATTATTTTATCAAAAGATTTTATGACAAAGAAAAAAGCGAGATTGACAATTTGAAAACTATCTTGTTTGAATACAATCGAAGAATTATCGATGCAGTGGAAGAAAATGTGGTTGGGGTAAAGTTTCAAGCAGCATTCTTTGAACAGTACTCTTACCATGGATTTGAGGTTTTGCATAAACTTTGTGAATATGTAAAAAACAAAAAGCTTGTTGTAATCTTTGATGGTAAAAGAAACGACATTTCAAGCTCTGCAAAAGGATATTCAAACGCTTACCTTGGCGAGACACTCATTTTTGGTAGAAAAATGAGATTTTTTGAGTTTGATGCAATCACTACAAACCCTTATCTTGGTCAAGACGGGATAAAGCCCTTTGTTGAAGACTGCGAAAGATTCAAAAAAGGTTTGTTTGTGCTTGTTAAGACTTCCAATCCTTCTTCTGCCGAGTTTCAAGACCTGATTGTAGAAGATAAATACCTTTTTGAACTGGTAGCTGAAAAAGTTTATGAATGGGGGAAAAACTGCAGAGGAAAAGAAGGTTACAGTGATGTTGGTGCTGTTGTAGGCGCAACCCAAAAAGAAGCTGCTAAAAGAATAAGAGAAATCTTGCCAAACTCTTTCCTACTTGTACCTGGCATCGGTGTACAGGGAGGAAAAGTAGAAGATTTGAAATATTTTGTAGATAGCAACAACATGGGCATAATAGTAAATTCGTCGCGTGATATAATCTATGCATACAAAAATTATCTTCATTCTGATTTTGAAAAGAGTAGCTATTTAGCTTCAAAGAGTATCAAGGAAAGTATAAACGCAGTAATCTCCTAAAGAAATAAAATCAAAAGAGGTGAGACTTTAAAGTGCCACTGAGAAAAGATATCAAAAAGGTTTTGGTTATTGGTTCAGGACCGATTATAATTGGCCAGGCAGCTGAGTTTGACTATTCAGGAAGCCAAGCTTGCAAGGCATTAAAAGAGGAAGGCATTGAAGTTGTCCTTATAAACTCAAACCCAGCAACAATTATGACAGACAAAACAATGGCAGACAGTATCTATATTGAGCCTATAACTTGTGAAATAATAGAAAAAATAATTCAAAAAGAAAAAGTTGACTCTATATTACCAACACTTGGAGGGCAAACAGGACTTAATACCGCTGTTGAACTTTACAAAAGCGGAATCCTTGACAAATACAATGTCAAGGTAATTGGAACAAACATTGAAGCTATTGAGTTTGCAGAAGATAGACAACTTTTCAAACAGCTGATGATAAAAATTGGCGAACCTGTGGTTCCAAGTGAGGTTGTAAACTGCGTAGAAGATGGTCTTGCGTTTGCAAAGAAAATAGGCTTTCCTGTTATAATAAGGCCGGCATATACCCTTGGGGGAACTGGCGGTGGTATTGCAAACAATGAAGAGGAGTTTGTAGAGATTGCAAGAAGAGGTCTTTCTTACAGTCCTGTACACCAAATACTTGTAGAGAAAAGTATAAAAGGGTGGAAAGAGATAGAGTATGAGGTTATGCGAGACTCAAACGGATGCCTGATTACCGTGTGTAATATGGAAAATATTGACCCGGTCGGAATTCATACAGGCGATAGCATTGTTGTTGCACCATCGCAGACACTTTCTGATAAAGAATATCAAATGTTAAGGTCATCTGCTCTCAAAATCATAGATGCTCTGAAGATTGAAGGAGGGTGCAATGTCCAGTTTGCCTTAAATCCTGATAGCTTTGAATATGCAGTGATTGAAGTAAATCCAAGAGTCAGCCGCTCATCTGCTTTAGCTTCAAAAGCAACAGGGTATCCAATTGCCAGAATTGCTGCAAAGATTGCGCTTGGCTATACACTTGATGAAATAGAAAATGCTATTACAAAGATGACATACGCAAGTTTTGAACCCGCTCTTGACTATGTTGTTCTGAAAATTCCACGCTGGCCGTTTGACAAGTTTACTTATGCAAACAGAAAACTCGGTACACAGATGAAAGCAACTGGAGAGGTTATGGCAATCGGAAGAACGTTTGAAGAAAGCCTTTTAAAAGGTATAAGGTCTCTTGACATAGGGCTGGACTACTTAGACCTTCCAGAACTAAAAAGTTTAGATAACGAATCTCTTTCAGAACTTATAATGGAGGCTGATGATAGAAGAATTTTTGCACTTGCTGAGGCTATAAGAAGAGGATATGAAGTAGAGTACCTATACCAAATCAGCAAAGTAGATAGATTTTTCCTCCACAAGATTAAAAATATAATTGAGATGGAAGAAAGAATAAGAAAAGAGAAACTAAACAGCAGTATACTTCTTGATGCAAAGAAGATGGGGTTCAGTGACAAGACGATTGCAAATATCAAAGGGATATCTGAAAATGATGTGAGAAGTTTGAGAAAAAACCTAAATATAACACCGGTATATAAAATGGTTGATACATGCGCAGCAGAATTTGAAGCAAAAACTCCATATTATTATTCAACATATGAAAGAGAAAATGATGTAGCAATATCACAAACATCAGATACACAGAGAAAAATTGTTGTTTTGGGCTCAGGTCCGATTAGAATTGGTCAGGGAATTGAGTTTGATTATACTTCTGTACACAGTGTTTTTGCACTCTCAAAGCTTGACATAAAATCTGTGATTATCAATAACAATCCAGAAACTGTAAGTACTGATTTTGATACTTCAGATATGCTCTTTTTTGAACCTCTCACAAAAGAAGATGTGTTAAATGTCATTGAGACAGTGAAGGCAGAAGGTGTGATAGTCCAATTTGGTGGTCAGACAGCTATAAAACTTTCTCAGCAGCTTGCAAAAGAGGGTATCAAGATTTTTGGTACAAGCGCAGAGGGAATAGATATTGCCGAAGACAGAGAAAGATTCGACAAAATCTTGAATAAGCTTAACATCAAAAGACCTCCAGGCTTTACATGTTATACACTGAAAGAAGCCCTTGAAATAGCAAACTCATTGGGATATCCTGTGCTTGTGAGACCATCATATGTTCTTGGTGGACAGGGCATGAAAATTGCCTTTGATGATGACGATATAGTAGAGATGCTCAGCTATGCAAAAAATCTCAATGATCATCCTATCCTCATTGACAAATATATCGTCGGGAAAGAAATAGAGGTTGATGCTATATCTGATGGCGAAGATATCTTAATTCCAGGAATAATGGAACATATTGAAAGAGCAGGTGTTCATTCGGGAGACAGTATTTCCCTGTATCCTGCAAGGAATATTTCAAAGTATATTGAAGAGAAAATTGTCGAATACACGCTCAAAATAGCAAGAGAACTTGAATGCAAAGGACTTATGAATGTGCAGTTTATTGTTCAAAACGAAGAACTTTACGTCATCGAAGTAAATCCAAGAGGCAGCAGAACAGTGCCGTTTTTGAGCAAGGTAACTGGCGTTCCCATGGTTGAGCTTGCAACAATGGTAAGTTTGGGATATAGGCTGAAAGATTTGGTAAACACAGTTGGGCTTTTGCCAAAAAAAGATTTCTATGCCTTTAAAGTTCCTGTTTTCTCATTTGAAAAACTTCCTGATGTTGAAGTATCACTTGGTCCTGAGATGAAGTCAACAGGTGAGGTTATGGGAATTTCGAAAGACTACTATGTTGCTCTTTACAAAGGGCTTGTTGCAAGCGGTACAAAGCTCCCACTAGAAGGTGGTGTACTTTTTACTGTTGCCGACCCTGACAAAAATGAAATCATCCCAATTGCTGAGAAGTTTGAAAAGCTTGGATTCAAGATATACGCAACATCAAAGACAGCAAAACATCTGAATTTTTATCAGGTTGCGGCAAATCATGTTAAAAAAGTGTCTGAAGGAAGTCCAAATATAATAGATCTGATTAGAAATGGAGAAATAAATATTGTCATCAATACTCCTACAAAAGGAAGGCAGCCGCAGAGAGATGGTTTTTTGATAAGAAGGTTTGCTGTGGAAAATAAGGTTCCAATCTTCACTTCAGTTGACACTGCAAAGGCTGTAGTTGAAATTATTGAATTTCTAAAACAAAAAAGAGAACTTGACATATTTAACATAGGAGAGATTGATAATGAAGCTATTAGACGTTGAAATTGAAGAAAATGTAAAGATTGCAAATGATATATTTCTTCTATCCTTTGAATCTGAATATTTAGCAGAAAATTTTAAACCGGGCAATTTTGTGAATATTCTAATTGATAAAGAGAGCATCTATCCTCTTTTGAGAAGACCTTTTAGCATCTCTTTTGTTGAGGGAAAAAGGGTTTATATTGGTTACAAAGTGGTAGGTAAAGGTACAAAACTTCTTTCTCAAAAATCAAAAGGAGAGGTTATTGATATCTTGGGTCCACTTGGAAATTCATTTTTGACAGACACATTCGACGGTAAGGTTGCTGTGATTGGAGGGGGGGTCGGGATTTTCCCTCTTCTTGTCCTCTGTAAAGAGCTCAAAAATAGAGGTAATAAAGTTGATGTATTTCTTGGATTCAGAGATTTAAACTCAATGTTTTTGGTAGAAGGATTTAAGGACATTTGTGACAATACCTTAATAGCAACAGATGATGGCAGTAGAGGTTATAAAGGGAGTGTTGTTGAGCTTTTTAAAGCCAATGTTTCAAATGAAGAATATAAGGTTGTTTTTTGCTGTGGTCCGAAGCCTATGTTAAAGGCGATTAAAAATCTTAATCTTCCTGTAAAATGTTATGCCTCTTTAGAGGAAAAAATGGCGTGCGGGATAGGCGCATGTCTTTGCTGCAGTATAAAAGGAAAAGATGACAAAATGTATCATGTGTGTTCAGATGGCCCTGTTTTTGATATAATGGAGGTTGAGATTGAATGAATTTAGAAGTTGAAATAGCGGGGATAAAACTCAAAAACCCTGTTATTGCAGCATCAGGCACATTTGGTTTTGGTCGTGAATATTCAAAGTTAATTGACATAAGTGAATTTGGCGCTATCTGTACAAAGGGCATCACCTTAAAAAAGAGAATTGGCAATCCGCAGCCAAGACTTTGTGAAGTGTATGCAGGAATAATAAATTCTGTTGGTCTTGAGAATCCCGGAGTTGAAGCATTTGTAAATGAAGAGCTCCCTTTTTTAAAAGGCCTTGATACCAAAATCATTGCTAATATAAACGGTTTTACCAAAGAAGAGTTTGTTGAGCTTACAAAAATATTAACTTCACTTGTAGATATGATTGAAGTAAATTTATCTTGCCCGAACGTGAAAGAAGGCGGAATGGTCTTTGGTAAAGACCCAAAAAAAGTCTATGAGATAACAAAGTCTGTAAGGAATGTGGCAAGCTGTCCAATAATTGTTAAACTAACACCAAATGTCACAGATATAACCCAGTTGGCAGTAGCTGCAGAAAATGCAGGGGCTGATGCAATTTCGCTTATAAACACTGTATCTGCTATGGCAATTGACATTGAAACAAGAAAACCCCTGATAAAGATGGTAACAGGTGGACTTTCAGGTCCTGCTATAAAGCCAATTGCAGTTAGAATGGTTTATGAGTGTTTCAAGAAAGTTAGAATACCCATTATTGGCATGGGAGGAATTATGAATTACAAAGATGCCATTGAGTTTTTTATTGCTGGAGCAACTGCCATTCAGATAGGTACTGTAAATTTTATAAATCCTAAAGCTGTTTGTGAAATAAAAGAGGGAATTGAGGCTTATCTTGAAAGAAAGGGTTTTAATTCCATAAAAGAGCTTGTAGGTAACATAAATATCTGAGGTGAAAACAAAATGTTAAAGACAGTTGTATATCTTATTCGCCATGCAGAGGCAGAGGGAAATTTTATAAGAAGGTTTCATGGTATTACAGATTCTAATGTAACAGAAAAAGGTAAATTGCAAGCTCAAAAACTTGCAGAAAGATTAAAAAATGTCCATTTTGATGTAATTTATTCAAGTCCTCTGAAAAGAGCCTTCTATACTGCAAGCAAAATAGGAGAGGGAAGAGATATAAAGATTATAGTAAGAGAAGATTTGATAGAGATAAACGGTGGAGATTGGGAAGACAGGTGCTGGGATGAACTTCCATTGCTTTATCCAACGGAGTATGAAATGTGGGAGAAAATGCCTCACAAGCACTGTATGCCAAATGGCGAAAGTATGTATGAACTTTTCTTGAGAGCAAAATCTGCTTTTGAGGACATTGTAAAGTCAAATGTTGGTAAGAGAATATGTATTGTAACCCACGGAACGTTAATCAGAGCTCTTCTGACCTATATAAAAGGATATGAATTTGAAAGACTCAATGAAATTTTATGGCAGGACAACACAGCTATAAATATAATTGAGTACAAAGAGGGAAAATATCACCTTGTTGTTGAGGGTGACTGGTCCCACCTTGGCGAGGAGCTTTCAACAATCGCTTACCAGGATTGGTGGCAACAGTTTTTAAAGGAAAGAGGAATTGAAAAACAAGATATTACTATTATTGAAAGGAGAGAGAGTTATGAATAAAGAAGCTTACATTCAAATGTTTAAAGACACAGATGCTCTTTTGGAAGGACATTTTCTTTTGTCCTCTGGAAAACACAGTGCAAAGTACCTTCAATGTGCAAAAGTATTGCAATACCCAAACTTAGCAGAAATGATCTGCAGGGACCTTGCACAACACTTTAAAGATCAACAAATTGACGTCGTTATAGGCCCTGCGTTGGGAGCAGTAACACTTTCATACGAACTTGCAAGACAGCTAAATTGCCGTTCTATCTTTGCAGAAAGAGAAGACGGAATAATGAAACTTAGAAGAGGATTTAAGATTGAAGAGGGAGAAAAAGTTTTGGTAGTTGAAGATGTCATAACAACAGGCGGGTCTGTAAGAGAGATAATTGAGATTGTAAAAGAATACAGTGGGGAAGTTGTAGCAGTTGCTGGCATTGTAGATAGAAGTGGCGGAAAGGTAGACCTTGGCTATCCTTTAAAAACCCTTCTTACACTGGAAATTGAAACTTTTGAGCCTGAAGAGTGTCCGCTTTGTAAAGAAGGTATACCTATTGTGAAGCCTGGAAGTAGGAAAAAATAAGTTGGGATATGCATAATTGAAATTATTAATCCAAAAAAGTAATATTGACAGTTAATTGATAAAAGTGATAGAATGTTATAAATATTAGTTGGAAACATGGAGGATATATAAAATTTGAGAATATGTCCAAAATGTAACGAGTTAAATGGTGAAAACAGAACAGAATGTTGGAAATGTGGAGCTATTTTAGGTCCAGTAGATAAGTACAAAAAAATTTGTCTGAAATGTGGGCGAATATACCCTCAGAGAGCAGAAATTTGCGATGAATGTGGAGGAAAACTGGCAGTATATAGTGAAGATACTAATTACAAATATAGTAAAACTAATAATAGTGTTTTTTGGTTATACATAGTTTCAATATTGTTTCCAATTATCGGTATTATATTGGGTTGCATCTATATAGCAAGAAGGGAAGATAATTTGGGAAAATCTTTGATTATAACAAGCATAGTCGTTATACTTATTTCAATCTTTATAAGTTTGCTCTTTGTCAGTTGTTCTCCTAACTTTTGATTTTTTGATAAAAAATCAGCATAATAAAAAATGCAGGGTCTTTTTAAAAACAACGTTGCTGGACAAGATAGCCCTGCATTTTTTTATTTTTAATATTTTTTCAAATCAACCACCTAAATAAGCTTTTTTAACCTCGGGATTTGCTGCAATCTCTTTTGCATCTCCAGATAAAACAATTTTACCTGTCTCTATTACATACGCCCTGTCTGCGATTGAAAGTGCCATGTGGGCATTTTGTTCAATCAAAAGTATAGTTGTACCTTGTGAGTTTATTTCTTTTATTATCTTAAAAATCTCAGTTACAAGTATAGGTGCTAAGCCCATTGAAGGCTCGTCAAGAAGCAGAAGCTTTGGTCTTGACATTAGAGCTCTTCCAATTGCAAGCATCTGCTGCTCTCCACCGGAGAGAGTACCTGCTAATTGGTTCTTTCTTTCATATAACCTTGGAAATCTCTCAAACACCTTTTTCAAATCTTCTTTTATTCCTTGCTTGTCTTTTCTCAAGTACGCGCCAAGCTCTAAGTTTTCAAGAACAGTCATTTCTGGGAATACACGTCTGCCTTCTGGTACGTGTGAAATACCAAGCTTGACTATTTCCATAGATGACTTTTTTGTTATATCAATATCTTCAAAATAGATTGAACCTGTACGAGGCCTAATAAGACCAGAGATTGTTTTGAGCAGGGTAGATTTTCCTGCACCGTTTGCACCAATTAACGTAACAATCTCACCTTTTTGAACATCTAATGATACTGAAAACAAGGCCTGTATGGCTCCATAGTAAACATCTATTCCATTTACCTTAAGCAAACTCTAAATCCCCCTCTCCAAGGTAGGCTTCTATCACACGAGGGTTGTTCTTGACCTCAATAGGAGTTCCGACAGCTATAACTTCTCCATAGTCAAGAACATAGATTTTCTCACATATGTCCATTACAACCGACATGTCATGTTCAATTAAAAGTATAGTCAAATCAAACTTCTCTTTTATAAATTTAATAAGATTCTTTAGCTCCTGTGTTTCTTGAGGATTCATTCCGGCTGCTGGTTCGTCTAATAAAAGGAGTTTTGGTGATGTTGCAAGTGCACGAACAATTTCAAGCTTCCTTTGTTCACCATAGGGCAGATTTTTAGCAAGTTCAAATCTTTTTTCATAAAGTCCAAAGATTTTTAGAAGTTCTTCAGCTTTTTTATGATTTTGTTCTTCTTCTTTCAAAAACTTTGAGGTTCTGAAAATTGCATCGAAAAGGTTATAACTAATGTTCTTATGAAAAGAAATTTTCACATTGTCAATTACACTGAGTTCCTTAAACAATCTTATGTTCTGAAAAGTCCTTGAAATCCCCAGCGCAGAAACCTGGTATGTCTTTTTATAAGTTATATCGTAGTTTGAAAATTCTATCCTGCCAGTATTAGGATTATATATACCTGAAATCACATTAAACACTGTGGTTTTCCCAGCACCATTGGGACCAATAAGCCCGATTATTGCACCTTTTTCAATATCAATATTGACATTGTTCAGCGCTACAATTCCTCCAAAATTGACTGTCACATTTTTTATCTTAAGCATTTTTCTCACCACCAATTGGTATAAGCTTTGAAAGTCTTATTTCTTTTGTCCCCATAAGCCCTTGAGGCCTAAATAACATAATTATTATCAAAATAAGAGAATATAAAACCATTCTCACTGCAGGATAATCTTGTAACAAAGCTGAAATTATTGTTAAAACTATAGCAGAGATAATTGAACCTGATATGCTTCCAAGTCCACCCAAAACAACTATCACTAATATGTCAATTGATTTAAAGAAGTTGAACATATCTGGCTGTATAAATCCAAAAGAACCGGAATAAATTGAGCCTGCAACACCTGCAAAAAAGGCACCTATCATAAATGCCAGAACTTTATATAAAGTTGTGTTGATTCCCATAGCTTCTGCAGCTATCTCATCTTCTCTGATGGCAATCATGGCTCTGCCAAACGACGAGTTGATAATATTTAATATAACCACTACACTTAAGACTGTAATGACAAAATATCCGGTCCAGTCAATTCCTTGTGGTATATCACTTATTCCACTTGCGCCACCCAAGTAATCTATATTTTGTATTATTACTCTTATAATCTCTCCAAAACCAAGTGTAGCAATTGCAAGATAGTCACCCCTCAACCTCAGTACTGGAAGGCCAATAATAAGACCACATATCATTGCAAATAACCCACCAATTAAAACGGTAAGATAAAAAGGCACCGGTTTTTCAAGAGTGGTTAAAACTGCAGTTGTATATGCTCCAATTGCCATAAATCCTGCGTGTCCAAGGGAAAACTGACCAGTGATACCATTTATTAAATTTAAACTAACGGCTAAAATAATATTCAACATTATCAAAAAGAGGTTTAGTTTGATATAATCATCTATAATGCCAATCTTCATTAAAAGCGTTATTATTAAATACAAAACAATTATAAATGCAGAATATACCAGAAGTCTCTTTTTCATCTTTCCCTACACCTTCTCTTTTATATTTTTTCCAAGTAGGCCTGAAGGTTTTATAATCAAAATCAATATCAAAAGGGCGAATGCAACTGCATCTTTGTACATAGAACTGCCGTATCCACTTACAAGAGTTTCAATAATACCAAGGGAAAATCCACCGAGCATTGCACCAGGAATGATACCAATTCCACCAAACACAGCGGCTATAAAAGCTTTGAGTCCAGGCAAAACACCCATAAGAGGGTTTATAGTGTTATAGTAAAGTCCTACTAAAACACCAGCTGCTGCAGCAAGAGCAGAGCCTATTGCAAATGTATATGAAATTGTAGTGTCAACGTTTATACCCATCAATCTTGCTGCATCCATATCTTGAGATACCGCTCTCATTGCTTTTCCTATTTTTGTCTTTTTAACAACGAAGTTTAGAATTATCATCAAAAGTACTGTAATAATTAGAAGGTATATCTGTTTGTTGTTTACCACTATTCTACCTTGGAACAGATGATAATTTTTTTCAGCAACAAGTCTTGGAAAAACTCTTGAATCAGCTCCCATTATAATTTGCATCAAATTCTCTAAAAGTAGCGAAACGCCAATTGCTGTTATTAATGCTGAAATTCTTGGTGAATTTCTCAAAGGCTTGTAGGCAAATTTCTCAATAAGCATTCCTAAAATACTACAGAACCCCATAGAAACAATCAAAGAAGGTATTAAACCCAGTTTCAAATATGTAACACTCAGATACGCAATATATGCGCCAACCATAAAAATGTCACCATGGGCAAAATTTATAAGCTTAATTATTCCATAAACCATTGTATAACCAAGGCTTATAAGAGCGTAGACACTTCCCAATGTTATACCATTTATTAATTGTTGGATAAAAGTGGACAATTTGCTTTTCACCTCTTTCAAAATCTTTAAACTCATTTACAACAAAATGGGAAATAATAACATAACGGAAGGGGCTTACTACTCACGCATACCCCTTCCGGTTTTTGCTTGTAGTTATTTATGGATTGAGTTTTTGTTTAAATTTCTGAACACCATTCTTTAGCTCAATAATAACAGCAGATTTTTCAGCATTGTGATATTTATTTATGTTAATAATTCCTGTGACACCAACAAAGTTCTTTGTATTTTCAATCGCTATTCTCAATCTTTCTCTATCCTTTGCTAAACTGTCAAACTTCAAATTAGCCCTTTTGAGAGCATCTGCAATGAAATATCCAAGATCATAACCAAGAGCAGCGAATGCATTTGGTTCTTGCTTGTATTTTGCCTTAAACTTCTTTATAAACTCTTGAACCTTTGCATCTGTATCTTGAGAAGAATAATGAGCAGAGAAAAACACGTTGTTAGCATTATTTTTGCCAGCCTTTTCAACAACTTTTGGATCATCAAAACCATCTGCACCAAGTATAGGAATATTCATTCCAAGTTCACGAGCCTGTTTTATGATAAGACCTGCTTCATCGTAATAAACAGGAGCAAACAATACATCTGGTTTTTTGTCTCTTATTTTTGTAATTATACTACTAAAATCTTGTTCACCCTTGCCAAATGCCTCTTGAGCAATAACTTTTCCTCCATTTTTCACAAATGTATTTTTGAAGTTCTTAAATAACCCTTTGCTATAATCCGATGTTGCATCATAAATTATAGCTGCTTTTTTAGCTTTTAAAGTTTTCAATGCAAAGTTAGCCATTACATTTCCTTGGAATGAGTCGTTAAAACACGTTCTGAAAACATATGTCTTTGTTTTACCAGTTTTCTCATCAACTGTGACAGTATCATCAGTTGCTGAAGGTGAAATTATTGGAACTTTATGCTTTGTTGCAGCCACTGCAGCTGACTTTGTGGCACCTGAAGTTGCTGGTCCTAAAATAGCAAGCACATTCTCTCTCACAGCAAGTTTCGTTGCAACATTTTGAGCTTCGGTTTTGTCAGATTTGTTGTCAATAACTACAAGCTCAATCTTCTTTCCAGAAATGCCGCCTTTTTGATTAATTTCATCAATTGCAAGCTTTATACCTTCGAGTTCTTTTTGTCCATATTGAGCAACTGCCTGTGAAAGTTCTAAATCTACACCTATCTTAATAACATTTTTAGAAGACGCAAATGATACAGCGAATATTGAAAGCAAAAATGTTAACAAGACGATAAGCGAAACAACTCTCTTCACAAAAGTTCACTCTCCTTCTGAAAATCTTTATATGTATTTTGCCTTCATAGTTTATAGTATAAAATATCTTTAAATTGAATACAAGTATTCAGATTGTTTTTATGTTGATATTATAGACATCATTACTCTCTTGTTGTAAAATTAATATACCAGAGGAAAACCATGGGGTAGGGGTGAGTAATATGTACTTTAAGTCTGCAGGACCTCATAATACTCTAAAGACAGTAGAGCTTGCGATAAAAACTGCTAACGAAAGAAATATTAACCATATTGTAGTGGCTTCGTGTAGCGGAAGTACAGCTAAACTTCTAAAAGATTGTGGGAAAAATGTTGTCGTTGTAACACACGTAAATGGTTTTTCTGAACCTGGAAAAATGGAAATAAGCCAGGAAACTATTGAAGAGCTTAAAGCAATAGGATTTAAGGTCTATACGGGCACACATGTTTTGTCAGGTGCTGAAAGAGGAATATCGAGAAAGTTTGGTGGAATATATCCAGTTGAAATCATGGCACATACACTTAGAATGCTCGGACAAGGCGTAAAGGTTGCAGTAGAGATTTCTGTTATGGCCTTAGATGCAGGACTGATACCATATGGTGAAGATATAATTGCGATTGGCGGAACATCTGAAGGTGCAGACACTGCTGTAATTATAAGACCTTCACATGCAGCTTCTATATTTGAAACAAAGATTAAAGAAATAATTTGCAAACCTTATGAATTTTAAGAAGCCACATAGGGTTGTTAAACAAGAAAAAGAAAAAAGGTTGACATGATAAAAAGAAGAGAAGTATAATAGATTTAAGAAAATATAATTGCACAAAATAAAAATTTTGTGCAATGAAGGGAATGAGAAAATGGATTTCTCGGGTGTCCCACCTTTTGTAGTCGATTTTTTAAACTATATGATTACAATCAAAAACAAATCACCAAATACAATTAAAGAATATTACTATGACTTGAGAACTTTTCTAAGATATCTAAAAGCAAAAGATTTGAATATTTTAAGCCAAATCGAAAAGATTGATGATCTTGAAAATATCGATGTAAGCAGCTTTGAAATTGAAAAACTAAAAACCTTAACTCTTAGCAATCTATATGAATATTTTTCTTTCCTTGCAACACGCTTTAACAACGGTCCTCATGCAAGAGCCCGAAAAGTTGCCTCAATTAGAAGCTTTTTTAAATACCTTTACAGCAAAGCCAAACTCATTTCTGATAACCCCGCAAAAGATTTAGAATCGCCAAAACTTGGTAAAAGAAATCCAAGATATCTTACACTTGAGGAAAGCAAAAAGCTACTTTCTACAATTGACGGTGAAAATAAAGAAAGGGATTTTGCAATAATTACCCTTTTTCTAAACTGTGGTCTTAGACTTTCAGAACTTGTAAATATAAACCTTTCAGATATAAAAGAAGATATGCTAAGAATTGTTGGTAAAGGAAACAAAGAAAGAATAATATATTTAAATAAAGCATGTAGAGAAGCTATCGAAAATTATTTAAAAGTTCGCCCTACAGAAGGTGTAAGGGACAAAGATGCCCTTTTCTTGAGTGAGAGAAAGAAAAGAATTAGCAGAAGAACTGTTCAATACATTGTTGAAAAGTATGTGAAAATGGCAGGTATAAATCAGAAAAGGATTTCTGCCCACAAGCTTCGTCACACGGCAGCAACACTTATGTACAGGCACGGCAAAGTTGATATAAGGTCTCTTCAGACTATCTTGGGTCATCAAAGTATCTCCACAACAGAGATTTATACTCATGTAAATGACGATGACATCAAAAAAGCCTTTGAAAAAAACCCCCTCTCAGGAGAAAACCAAGATACTCAACAAAGCTCCTGACAGGGGGGCTTGTTTTATCTTTCACACAAAAGTTTGTATGTCTTCACATCCACAAATTTTAATACTTGCCCAGGATACACCATTGCTTTTTCCAATTTATTTACTTTTCGTATAAAAGAGATATAATCGCGAATGTCTACGCTATCATCAACAAAATCCTTTGAAATTGTCCACAGCGAATCTCCCTCTTTTACCTTCACAAATATCCAATTTATATTCTTTTCTTTATCAATTCCCTTCCCTTCTCCAATCGAAATCATTAAAACCATTATAACAAATATCATTAAAAGAAACAGTGCAATACCAAAACGAAACTTATTTCTTATAACAACCTTTGTTCTCATAAAATATTCATTCTCTCCGATAAAATGTTCTATATAAAGGATATCAAACAAATGTTTATATGTCAAGAGGTGAAAACAAAAAAGGATTTACTACTTTTATTTTCCCAAAATACTGACCAGAATTTAAATCTTCACTCCATACTACTGAACATCCCAAATTTATAGCGCTGCAAAGTATTAAAGCATCCCAAAAAGATATTTTATATCTTTGTGAGATCTTGATAGCTTCTAAAATATCTTTTACTTCAATTGTAGCTACCTTCCATAAACTTAAGTCTGATATGATTTGAAAAGCGCTGTCAAAACTTAAAGGATTTTTAACCTTTTTTGTAATAACAACAAAAAATTCTTGAAGAACTTGAGTGCTCAAGGCACCATTTCTTTCTTTCCAAAGTTTCTCCACAATTTGTTTAGCTACTACGTGCTTTTCACATGCAGATTTATCATAAGCATAGACCAAAATATTTGTGTCAACAAATTGATAGTTACTTTCTTTCATATAAATCTTCTCTCCTCCACGTGATTGTTCCACCTGTTCCAAGGTCAAATCCTTCTTCTAAAAGTTTAAGATGTTGTAAATAGATTTTCTGATATGACTCTTCTCTATTTACAAGTTCTTCTAACAAGCTTGTGAGCAGCGCAGAAATAGATGTATTTCTTTCAACAGCAATATGTTTTATCTTTTGAATTAGTTCCTTAGGAAGAGACAAAGTAATGTTCTGATATTTACGCATACTATTTCACCTCCACGTAAAATAGTGTATCACATATTTACGTGAAATTCAACATTAAGTTTGGATGTATTATTCACCAATCAATTATGTGATAGGAAATGTAAGTATAAAAATAGGGTGGAATATACAATTCCACCCTATGTCCTCTTCATCTATCTTTTAAAACCCAAAATACTCTTTTGCATTATAATAACAAATGCCCTGAACTATTTTGCTAAGTGTTTCCAAATCATAAGGATATTCGCCGTTTTCTACCCACTTGCCAATCAAATTGCAAAGAAGTCTTCTAAAGTATTCATGTCTTGCATAAGACAGAAAGCTTCGAGAATCTGTTACCATTCCAACAAATCGGCTCAAAAGCCCAAGATTTGCAAGGTCTTTCATCTGCTGAAGGTTTCCGTCTTTGCTATCATTGAACCACCAAGCTGCACCAAGTTGCATCTTGCCAGGAATTCCACCACCTTGGAAAGATCCCATGATTGTTGCAAGAACATAGTTGTCTTTTGGATTTAAAGAATACAAAATTGTTTTTGGCAAAGAGTTTTCTTTCTCTAATGAATCAAGTAATTTAACAAGTGCAATAGCTACTTGATTATCATTTATTGAATCATATCCTGTGTCAGGCCCCAAAATATTGAACATTCGTGTGTTGTTGTTTCTCAGAGCATTTATATGAAGCTGCATTGCCCAGCCAAGATTTGAATAAACTTTCCCTAAGAACCTTAATGTATACGTTTTATATTTCGCAACTTCAATTTCTGTTAGTTTCTCACCGGCTAAAGCTTTTTTGAAAATATTAGCTACTTCATCAAAAGATGCATCGGCAAAAACCATATCGTCAATAGCATGGTCTGAGATGCGACACCCCACAGAGTGGAAAAACTCTGCTCTTGCCCTTAAGGCATTTAAAAACTCATCATAGCTTTCTATCTTTTTTCCATAAACTTTCCCAAGTTTTTCTACCCACGGGATGAAGGTTTCTCTTTCGATATTCACACCCTTGTCAGGTCTGAAAGTAGGATAAACTTTGACATTGAAGTCTTTATCTTCTTTCAGTTTTAAATGATACTCAAGTGTATCAACAGGGTCGTCTGTTGTGCAGATTAATTCTACATTGGACTTTAAAATTATATCTCTTGCACCAAGATCTTTTAGAACTTTGTTTGTCTTTTCCCAAATGATAGGTGCAGATTTTTCATTCAATATATCATCTATTCCAAAATATCTTTTAAGTTCTAAATGTGTCCAATGATAAATTGGGTTTCCTATTGCCATTGGAATGGTCTTTGCCCATGCCAAGAACTTTTCATAGTCATCTGCATCTCCTGTTATATACTTTTCTTCAATTCCGTTTGCTCTCATAAGCCTCCACTTGTAATGGTCTCCTCCAAGCCAAACCTCTGTTATGTTTTTAAACCTCTTATTTTCATAAATTTCCTTTGGGTTTAAATGACAGTGGAAATCTACAATTGGCATATACTTTGCATATTTTTCGTACAGCACTTTAGCAGTCTGGTTATTCAAGAGAAAGTCCTCATCCATAAATCTTTTCATCTTTCCAAACCTCCTTGAAACTTGTTTCAACACAATTTCTAAAAGATTCAAACAAAATTCACAACAAAATCAGTTTGAATATATTATAAAATGAAAAGAGGGAAAGTTCAACACTTCCCCTCTCTCTTTATTCCATTGTGAATCCAAAAACTTATCTTTGGACTTTTGTGGAGTTACTTTTTCTTCAAGTTAAAAAATGCGTTCATTCCAGGATATACGGCAATGCTGCCAAGCTCCTCTTCAATTCGTAAGAGCTGATTGTATTTTGCCACTCTGTCTGTTCTTGACGGTGCACCTGTCTTTATCTGACCAGCATTTACCGCAACAACAAGGTCAGCAATTGTTGTATCTTCTGTCTCACCAGACCTATGAGATACAACCGCAGTGTAACCTGCTCTGTTTGCCATCTCAATTGCTTCTAAAGTTTCTGTAAGTGTTCCTATCTGGTTGAGCTTAATTAATATTGAGTTTGCAACACCAAGCTCAATTCCCTTTGCAAGCCTCTTTGTATTTGTAACAAACAAGTCATCACCAACAAGCTGAATTTTGTTACCAAGTGCTTCAGTGAGCATCTTCCAGCCTTCCCAGTCCTCTTCTGCAACACCGTCTTCAATGGAAACTATTGGATATTTCTCAACAAGCTTTACCCAGAACTCTACCATTTCTTCTTTTGTTCTAACTTTACCTTCTCTTTCGAAATGATACTTTCCATCTTCTTCATTGTAGAGCTCTGATGTTGCAGGGTCAAGTGCAATTGCAATGTCCTTACCAGGAGTATAACCAGCTTTTTCTATTGCTTCAACAATCACTTCCAATGGCTCTTCGTTAGACTTCAAGTTTGGCGCAAATCCGCCCTCATCACCAACTGTTGTGTTGTATCCTCTTGCTTTGAGCACATTTCTCAAGTGATGGAAAGTCTCAGCACACATCCTGAGTGCTTCACTAAAAGATTTTGCACCAACAGGCATAATCATAAACTCTTGCAAATCAACCGAGTTGTCAGCATGTTTACCACCGTTTAAGATGTTCATCATTGGAACAGGCAAGTATTTTGCGTTGACACCACCAATGTATTGATACAGTGGAAGGCCAAGTGCGTTTGCTGCTGCCTTTGCAACTGCTAAAGATACACCCAAAATTGCGTTTGCACCAAGCTTGCTCTTGTTCTCTGTTCCATCAAGCTCAATCATAAGTCTGTCAATCTCAACTTGGTTAAGAGCATTCATTCCAATAATCTCTGGTGCAATAACCTCATTCACATTTTCAACTGCTTTGAGAACACCTTTGCCCATATATCTTTTTTTATCACCATCTCTGAGCTCAACAGCCTCAAATATACCTGTTGATGCACCCGATGGAACAGCAGCTCTACCTACAAATTCATCATTTACAATAACCTCTACCTCAACAGTTGGGTTTCCTCTTGAATCAAGAATTTCTCTTGCCTTTACAGCTGTAATTGAAAGATCAACTTTCATTCGTTTATTCCTCCTTCTGAATATTTTTTGCAGTCTCTATAAATGAATTTATTTAATAATAAGCGAACTTCCTTTCATCTCTGAAGGCTTTTCTAACCCTAAGATGTCTAAGATTGTCGGAGCAATGTCTGCTAAAATTCCGTCATCTCTTAATTTAACATTGCCATACCCAACAAGATACAAAGGCACCTTATTTGTTGTATGAGCTGTATGAGGCTCGCCTGTCTCATAATCAATCATCTGCTCGCAGTTACCATGGTCAGCAGTTATTATTGCAACGCCGCCTTTTTGCAACACTTTATCCACAACTTTTCCTATGCAGCTATCTACAGCCTCAACAGCCTTTATAGCAGCCTCTAAAATGCCTGTGTGCCCTACCATGTCACCATTTGCATAGTTGCAGATTATTACATCATATTCATCTTTTTCTATCCTCTCAAGCAAAGCTTCGGTTACCTCATAAGCACTCATCTCAGGTTTAAGATCATATGTTGCCACCTTTGGTGATGGTACCAAAACCCTGTCTTCTCCGACATTTGGTACTTCCACACCGCCGTTGAAGAAGAAGGTGACATGAGCGTACTTTTCTGTCTCAGCAATTCGAAGTTGTTTTAACCCTAACTTGCTGAGGTATTCTCCCAAAGTGTTTGTTAAGTTCTCTGGTTTGAAAGCAACATAACAGTTCTTTATTGTCACATCATACTGGGTCATGCATACAAAGAACACTTCAAAATATCCCTTTTTCCTTTCAAACCCGTCAAACTCAACATCACAAAATGCTCTTGTGATTTGTCTTGCTCTATCGGGTCTAAAGTTAAAGAAAATAATACTGTCATGTTCATTTATTGTTGCGACAGGCTTCCCGTTTTCAAGTACAACAGTCGGAATTACAAATTCATCAGTATTACCTTTTTCATACGACTTTTCAACCGCCTCTAATCCTGAGTTTGCATATTCACCTTCACCAAAAACCATTGCATTATAAGCCTTTTCTACTCTTTCCCACCTTTTGTCTCTGTCCATTGCATAGTATCTGCCCATCACTGTTGCAATCTTGCCACAACCTATTTCTTTCATCTTCTGTTCAAGCTCTTCAATATAAATTTTTGCGCTTGAAGGTGGGACATCACGCCCATCTAAAAAACAATGAACATATACTTTTTCAAGATTATGCCTCTTTGCAAGCTCTAAAAGTGCATAAAGGTGAGTGTTGTGACTGTGGACACCGCCATCTGATAAAAGCCCCATTAAATGCAGGGATGAATTGTTTTTTTTGCAATTCTCTATTGCCATTAAAAACTCTTCTTTTTCAAAAAAGTCACCATCTTTAATTGACTTTGTTATCCTTGTGAATTCTTGATACACAATTCTCCCAGCACCTAAATTTAGATGACCTACTTCAGAATTTCCCATCTGACCTTCAGGAAGACCAACGTCCATGCCACTGCTGCCAATCAAAGTATATGGGTAATTCTTTTCGTAATGGTCAAGGTTGGGGGTCTTACCCAAAGCAACGGCGTTTCCCTCTTGCTTTGGATTATAACCCCAACCATCCATGATGATAAGAACAACAGGTTTTTTCATCATCTTATTCCCCTTTACTTGCCATAATTAGTAGTGTAATATCTTTGCAAATTCCTGAGCATTAAGGCTTGCACCGCCAACTAAGCCTCCATCAATCTCTGGCATATTGAAAATGT
Source organism: Caldicellulosiruptor diazotrophicus (assembly GCF_017347585.1). NCBI lineage: Bacteria > Bacillati > Bacillota > Caldicellulosiruptorales > Caldicellulosiruptoraceae > Caldicellulosiruptor > Anaerocellum diazotrophicum. Next base: position 1,177,994 of record NZ_AP024480.1, on the reverse strand, counting down.
CAGCTGAATTTGCAGAGTTTACACTACCACCATACTGAATTCTCACTTTCTGGGCAGTATCTTCATCGTAAATCTCTGCAATTACACTTCTGATAACCCCAATTACTCTATTAGCCTCTTCAGGTGTTGCATTCTTACCTGTGCCTATTGCCCAGATAGGCTCATATGCAATGACAACCTTTTCAACATCTTCTTTTGAGACACCATTTAGTGCTATCTTGACCTGAAGCCTTACAAGCTCATCTGTAATACCATATTCTCTTTGCTTAAGTGTCTCACCAACACATACAATAGGCTTGATACCGAACTTGAGCGCTGCTAACACTTTCTTGTTCACAATCTCATCAGTTTCGCCAAAGTACTGCCTTCTTTCAGAGTGACCAATTACCACATATTCAACTCCAACTTCCTTTAACATGGGACCTGAGATCTCACCTGTATATGCACCTTTTTCTTCATAGAACATGTTTTGTGTTCCAAGTTTTATATTTGTTCCTTCTATTGCTTCTTTGACATAAGGAACAAGAATTGATGGAGCACAGATAACTACTTCTGCCTGAACATCATCAATATATTTTTTCAGCTCTTCAACAAACTCTTTCGCCTCAATAGGAGTCTTGTTCATCTTCCAGTTTGCTGCGATTATCTTTTTTCTTGGATTTTTATCAAGAAGACATGCAATACCTGGTAAAACTTTGCCTTCCAAGAACTCTAATGAAGCACCGCCACCTGTTGAAATATGTGTCATCTTATCAGCAAACCCCAGTTTTTCAACAGCAGCCGCAGAGTCTCCACCACCGATAATTGCAATTGCGCCATTTTCTTCAACTGCTTCAGCAACAGCTCTTGCGATAGCTTCTGTTCCCTTTGCAAAGTTTGGAAATTCAAATACACCCATTGGTCCGTTCCAAACAATGGTCTTTGCCTTCTTTATCTCTTTTGAGAAAAGCTCAATTGTGGTATTCCCTATGTCCATACCCATCATATCGTCTGGCATTGCATCTGATGGTACGTACATAAACTCTGTATCATTTTTAAACTCTTTTGCTACTATGCTTCCAACAGGCAGCAGAAGGTTTACTCCTTTTTCCTCTGCCTTTTTCATTATCTCTCTTGCAACATCAAGCTTATCATCTTCGCATTTTGACTTCCCGATTTTATATCCTTTTGCCTTCAAGAAGGTATAAGCCATTGCACCGCCAATTAAGAGGCTATCAACCTTTTCAAGAAGATTTGTAATAACCCCAATTTTGTCAGATACTTTTGCGCCACCCAAGATTGCAACAAAGGGTCTTTGCGGATTTACAAGAGCATTGCCAAGCATTTCTATCTCTTTTTCCATCAAAAATCCAGCAACTGCTGGTAAGAACTCTGCGACACCTGCTGTTGATGCATGTGCTCTATGAGCTGTACCAAATGCGTCATTGACATAAATGTCTGCAAGCGATGCTAAGGCCTTTGCAAATTCTCTATCATTTTCTTCTTCTTCTTTGTGGAATCTGACATTTTCAAGAAGAACTACATCTCCTTCTTTCATTTGCTCAACACATTTTTTCGCATCATCGCCTATAACGTCTTTTGCAAGAACAACTTCTTTGCCGAGAAGCTCAGAAAGTCTTTTTGCAACAGGAGCCATCGAGTATTTCGGGTCAAATTTGCCTTTTGGTCTTCCCAGATGAGATACTAGTATTACCTTTGCATTATGGTCAATAAGATACTTTATTGTTGGAAGAGCCTCTTTTATTCTTCTATCATCTGTAATATTACCATTTTCATCCTGCGGAACGTTAAAGTCGACTCTTACTAAAACTCTTTTATTAGAAACATCTATATCTCTTATTGTTTTTTTATTAAACCTTGGCATGTTTCAATCACCCCAAAATATATTTTTCAAATCAAGACTGGTCCGGAAGATATTTGCTGTCATACAATCTTTCCCGGACCAGTCTTAGAAGCTGTTTCTTTATTTAAATTATAGTCCTTTGTTTACAATATAGTTCAAAAGATCAGCAACTCTGTTTGAGTAGCCCCATTCATTATCATACCATGCAACAACCTTTACAAGTGTATCCTCGATAACCATTGTTGAAAGTGCATCAACTATTGAAGACCTTGGATCGCCTTTGTAGTCAACAGAAACAAGTGGCTCTTCACTGTATCCTAAAATACCCTTTAATTCGCCTTCTGCAGCAGCTTTCAAAACGCTGTTTACTTCTTCCTTTGTTGTTGGCTTTTCAACCTCAAACACAACGTCTGTAACAGAAACAGTTGGTGTTGGAACTCTGAGTGCAAAACCGTTAAGTTTTCCTTTGAGGTGTGGAAGAACAAGTGCTACCGCCTTTGCCGCACCGGTTGTTGTTGGAATAATAGAAAGCGCTGCAGCTCTTGCTCTTCTTAGATCCTTGTGAGGAAGGTCCAAAATCTGTTGGTCATTTGTATATGAGTGAACTGTTGTCATAAGACCTCTTTTTACCTTGAAATGCTTGTCAATAACCTTTGTAACTGGTGCTAAACAATTTGTTGTACAGGATGCATTCGAAATTACATGGTGCTTAGCAGGATCATACATCTCCTCATTTACACCCATAACAATTGTAATATCTTCATCTGTCGCTGGAGCTGTGATAATTACCTTCTTTGCACCTGCTTGAATATGCTTTTCAGCATCCTGCTTCTTTGTAAATCTACCTGTTGACTCAATTACAACCTCAACTCCTAAATCTTTCCATGGTAAGTTTGCTGGGTCTTTTTCAGCTAATACCTTTATCTCTTTGCCATTGACAATTATTGATGTGTCTGTATAATCAACTGTACCATTAAAAATACCATAACAAGAATCATACTTTAAAAGATGTGCTAACGTCTTTGGATCTGTCAGGTCGTTTACCGCAACAACTTCAAACTCATTTGGATATTTCGCTAAAATTGCTTTAAAAGCATTTCTACCAATTCTTCCAAAACCATTAATACCAATCTTAACAGCCATCTCAACCTACCATCCCTTCATTATTTTTTTTATTTTTACACTGCAAAAGCTGCCTGCTCTTGCAGTGTTTTTACCAACATGCCGTTTATTTTACTTTTCTAAACTTATAATTCTTTTAGCAATACCTTCGTCAATAACAAATATAGTAGTGTTTTTTATCTCCCCAAGCGATAAAATCGCTTCTGCTTTGTGTGACCCACCTGCAACTCCTATCATATATTTAATGTTTTTTATTTTTTCAAGTTTTATACCTATTGTAGTGGTTGAATACACAATCTTGCCAGATTTATTAAAATAATACCCAAATATTTCGCCGATTGCTCCAAACTTTTCAAGTTTTTCTATTAAATCCTCACTCAACTTCCTTCGTTTAGCCATTTCAATTGCATTTCCTATCCCAAATATAAGCATATCTGCACTGTTAATATCATTCAGAACTTCTTGAACCTCTTCTTTTTTAATCAAAAGATTATAAACCTCTTCATCCATTGTATCAGGTAAATGAAGAAGCTTATAACTACCGTTTATCTTTTTTGCTAAGTTTGCCGCAAGTGTATTTGCCTGCTTTTCTACTTCCTGCCCTATCCCGCCTCTAGCTGGAACAACCAATATGTCTCTAAAAGAACACGCTGGGAAATTGTCAACAACCTCTTTTACTGTTTGTCCACCTGTCACTGCAATTATCTTTACATTTTCTAACAACGACATGACAACCTTGCTCGCCAAAATTCCAATCTCTTTTAGTACGTAATGGTTCAAATCAGCATCTCCTGGGACAATGTAAACATCTTTTGCTCTTAAAATTTCTTTTACCTTTGCTCTTACTTCTTCTAATCCCTTTATATCATATACTATGTTAGAAAGTTTTTCAAGAATCTCTTTACCTTCATTTGTTAAAAACATGCCATTTTCAGTTACATTTATGAATCCTAAATTTCTTAATATGTCTATTTCATTTCTAACAAATCTTTCAGTGAGACTAAGTCTTTCTGCAAGAACTCTTCGGCCAATTGGTTGATAATAGCTAATATTTTTGAGAATCTCATATCTTCTTTCAATAATTTCAACAATTTCAGGAGCAATTTTATTTATAGATTCAAAATAACTTTCCATAACTCTCTCATTCTCCAGTGGGACAAATTTATCCACATACCTTGCTTTTTAGTCCCAATAATATTATACCATTTTTTTATTTCCATTCAAGTGTATACATACAAAAAAAGCAGAGGAAGGCATTTTTTTGCCTTCCTCTACTCCTCTTCACAATAGTTTTATTTATCAATAAATGCCTTCATCTTTGATTTTACTTGAGCCTGTGCTGCAGCAAGTCTTGCAATTGGTACTCTGAATGGTGAACATGATACATAGTCAAGCCCTACGTTGTGGCAGAACTCTATGCTGGATGGATCGCCACCATGCTCACCGCAGATACCAAGTTTGATGTCTGGTCTTGTTGCTCTTCCAAGTTCTGCAGCCATCTTTATGAGTTTGCCAACACCTTTTTCATCAAGTCTTGCAAACGGGTCTGTTTCGAATATCTTCTTTTCAAAGTAGTCATTTAAGAACTTACCAATGTCGTCTCTGGAAAAACCAAATGTCATTTGTGTCAAGTCATTTGTACCAAATGAGAAGAACTCAGCTTCTTTTGCAATCTCATCAGCAGTAAGTGCTGCACGTGGTACCTCAATCATTGTCCCAACTTTGTATTCAATCTTAACACCTTTTTCTTCCATAACTTTTTCAGCTGTCTTTACGATAATATCTTTAATGTATTTTAGCTCTTTGAGTTCACCAACAAGAGGAACCATTATCTCAGGAACAACATCAATACCTTCATTCTTTACATTGATTGCTGCCTCGATAATAGCCCTTGTCTGCATCTCAGCAATCTCTGGATATGTTACAGCCAAACGGCAACCTCTGTGTCCAAGCATTGGGTTGAGCTCGTGTAAGCCCTGTACAATTGCCTTGAGTTCTTCAAAGGTGATGCCCATCTGTGCTGCAAGTTCTCTTATAGCATCATCTTCCTTCGGCAAGAATTCATGAAGTGGTGGGTCTAAAAGTCTTATTGTAACAGGGTAACCTTTCATTTCTCTGAACAGTGCTTCAAAGTCTCCTCTTTGCATTGGTAGAAGCTTCTCAAGAGCTTTTCTTCTTTGATCTTCTGTTCTTGCAACAATCATCTCTCTCATTGCAGGAATTCTATCTTCTTCAAAGAACATATGCTCTGTTCTGCAAAGACCAATACCCTCTGCACCAAACTTCCTTGCCTGTGCAGCATCTCTTGGTGTATCTGCGTTTGCTCTAACTTTAAGTTTTCTTATCTCGTCAGCCCATTGCATAAATGTTGCAAAATAACCTGTGAGCTCTGGTTCTTTTGTTGGAAGTTCTCCAGCATATACGTATCCTGTTGAACCGTCAAGTGAAATCCAATCCCCTTCACGATAAACTTTTCCATCAGGTGTAGTGAAATATTTCTCTTCTTCGTTTATAGTAATGTCGCCACATCCTGCAACACAGCATTTACCCATACCTCTTGCAACAACTGCAGCATGTGATGTCATACCACCTCTTGATGTCAAAATACCCTGAGCTGCAACCATACCTTCAATGTCCTCTGGAGATGTTTCTGTTCTAACAAGAATAACCTTCTTCTCTCCTCTTTCAACAGCAGCTTTTGCTTCTTCAGCTGTGAAATAAATCTTACCTGTTGCAGCACCAGGTGATGCAGGAAGACCCTTTGCAATTGGTTTTGCAGCTTTGAGTGCATCTGGCTCAAATGTCGGGTGAAGTAGTGTATCAAGCTGTTTGGGGTCAACTTTTAACATTGCTTCTTCTTTTGTGATAAGACCTTCTTCCACCATATCAACTGCAATCTTAAGCGCTGCCTGTGCAGTTCTCTTACCATTTCTTGTCTGAAGCATATAGAGTTTGCCTCTTTCGATAGTAAACTCCATATCCTGCATGTCTTTGTAATATGTTTCAAGCTTCTTTGCAATGTCAGCAAGCTGCTGGTAAACCTCTGGCATTGTCTCTTTCAAAGCAGAGATTGGCTGTGGTGTTCTGATACCTGCGACAACGTCTTCACCCTGTGCGTTCATCAAGAACTCACCATAAAGCTCTTTTTCACCTGTTGCAGGATTTCTTGTAAATGCAACGCCTGTACCAGAGTCGTTGCCCATGTTGCCATATGCCATCATCTGAACGTTTACTGCTGTTCCCCAATCGTGTGGGATCTCGTTAAGTCTTCTGTATACAATAGCTCTTGGGTTGTTCCAGGACCTGAAAACTGCTTTTACCGCTTCTAAGAGTTGAACTTTGGGATCTTGTGGGAAATCTTCACCTTTTTCAGCTTTATAAAGATCTTTGTACTTTACAACAACCTCTTTTAAATGCTCAGCTGTCAAGTCTGTGTCGTATTTTGCACCATACTTTTCTTTGACTTCATCAAGTATCTTTTCAAACTTGTTCTTTTCAATGCCCATAACAACGTCAGAGAACATCTGGATGAATCTTCTGTATGAGTCGTATGCGAACCTCTCATTGTTTGTAAGCTTCGCCAACCCTTCAACAACTTCATCATTGATACCAAGGTTGAGGATTGTATCCATCATACCTGGCATTGAAACTCTTGCACCGCTTCGAACAGAGACAAGAAGAGGATTGCTTGGATCACCGAATTTCTTGCCTGTGATCTTCTCTAGTTCAGCAAGTTTTTCAAAGATTTCTTCTACAATCTCATCTGCTATCTTTTCGCCTTCTTCATAGTATCTTGTACAAGCTTCTGTTGTGACAGTAAATCCAGGAGGAACAGGGAGTCCAAGATTTGTCATCTCAGCAAGATTTGCTCCTTTTCCACCAAGAAGTTCTCGCATGTCTTTGTTTCCTTCATAGAACATGTAGACGTATTTCTTTTTACTCAATTAAAATCCCTCCTATGTGAAATTTATTAGGGAAGATATATAAAGGTGAAACTTGGCATGTTACAACATAAAATATTATAGCATATTTTTGCAGTTTGAGAATATATTTTGTTTAAAACTTTACCTCAATTTTTTCTTCAAGGTAAGGAATTATTTCTTTTATATGCACCCTCACTTGCTCCATGGTATCTCTATCTCTTATCGTAACAGTTTCATCTTCTAAAGTCTGATAATCCACCGTGATCCCGAATGGTGTTCCTATCTCATCTTGGCGTCTGTATCTTTTGCCAATGCTACCACTCTCATCGTATTGAACAATCCACTTGTATTTAAGCTCATTGTAAATTTCCCTTGCTTTTTTCACAAGATCTTCTTTTTTCATAAGCGGGAACACAGCAGCTTTTACAGGCGCAATCGCAGGATGAAGGTGAAGTACTACTCTAAAATCATCTTCCTCTATCTGCTGGTATTCATATGCATCAATTAAAAATGCAAGTAAAGACCTGTCCACACCCGCAGATGGCTCAATTACATATGGAATATACCTTTGTTTTGTCTCATCATCAAAGTATGTTAAATTTTCGCCACTGTATTTTTGATGCTGTGTCAAGTCAAAATCGGTTCTGTTTGCAATACCTTCAAGTTCAGACCATCCCATCGGGAATAAATATTCAATGTCCACACATGCTTTCGCATAGTGTGCAAGCTCATCCTTACCATGTTCACGAACTCTCAAGTTCTCCTTTCTTATTCCCAGCTTGTAATACCAGTTTATCCTTTGCTCAATCCAGTGTTTGTGCCAGTATTCGTCAGTCCCTGGCTTTACAAAATACTCTATTTCCATCTGCTCAAACTCTCTTGTCCTGAAAATAAAGTTACCAGGCGTAATTTCATTTCTAAACGACTTACCAATCTGAGCAATCCCAAAAGGAAGTTTTTTTCTCATAGTCTGTTGTACGTTAATAAAGTTTACAAAAATACCTTGTGCTGTTTCAGGTCTCAAATACACTACTGCAGACTCGTCCTCCACAGGACCCATAAATGTTTTGAACATAAGGTTGAACATCCTTGCCTCAGTAAGTTCACCGCCGCATTCAGGACATTTGTATTCTTGTAACTGGTCTACTCTCCATCTTTTTTTGCACACCTTACAGTCAGCCATAGGGTCGGCAAAATTACTCAAGTGTCCGCTTGCTTCCCACACCTTTGGGTTCATCAAGATGCTCGAGTCAAGCCCCACAACATCGTCTCTGAGCTGGACGTTTGCTTTCCACCACAGTCTTTTTATATTATTTTTCATCTCAACACCAAGAGGACCATAGTCCCAGCAGCTATTAAGTCCACCGTATATTTCGCTTGATTGGAATATAAATCCACGACGTTTGCAAAGGGCAACTATTTCATCCATTGTCACCATATTGCTCTTACCACCTTCAAATTTATTATTTTAATCACAAGTCGAATTTATTTTATTGTATAAACCTAAAAAAATCAAGAATTTTGATATCTTTTTGTAATACCATTTTAATATATGGTAGCGTTATTGTCTTTATCTTGTTATTTAAAGACCTGTCAAGCGAAATCTTGTTAAGCTTTTTTAAGTTGGTTGCTGCAATAACCAAAATACTCTTTACAGTTTCAATCTCAATTTCTATATCATTCTCCTCTTTACAGTTTTCACACGTAAGACCACCATTTTTGAAAGAAAAGAATGTTCTTATAATCTCCTTTTTTTCACATTTAACACACTGAGTAAACTGAGGAAAGAAGCCTGTATATATTAAAATTTTTATTTCAAATATCCTGCTGACTACTTCAGGGTCTTTTCCTTTTTTCAAAAGATAAAGAGAATTCAAAAGAAGCCTTAAGACTTCTTCGTTTTTTTGTTCAAATTCTAAAAAATTGTCAACAAGTTCAATAAGATATCCCGAATAAATTGCAAGATTTACATCTTGAGATAGTTCAAAAAATGATTCAATCAAAGAGGCTGAAGAAATTGAATATACATCCTTTGTCTTTTTTATAACAAACTCACAGAACATAAGCGGCTGAGAACAAGCAGATAAAGCACTCAATAATCTTCTACAATTTTTCGACAAAACTTGAATTTTTCCTAAATCACTTGTAAATAAAGTTAAAATCTTACTTGACTCTTCAAAGTTTGTCTCTTTTATTACAATTCCTTTAGTTTTAATTAATTTCATCTAATCATCAGACCTCTTTAAGGTTATAACCAAACATTTTCATTGCAGAGACGTCATCTCTCCAGTTTTTCTTAACTTTTACCCATAGCTGAAGATTTACTTTTATTCCGAATATCATTTCAAGCTCTTGACGTGCTTGTATCCCAATTTTCTTCAGCATCTGACCGCCTTTACCAATAATTATTGCTTTATGTGAATCTTTTTCACAATAGATTGTAGCTTCAATATCCAGTATATCCTTATTTTCTCTTTCTGCAAATTTCTCAATGGCAATTCCAACACCGTGCGGTACTTCTTCAGAAAGATTCAGTAAAATCTTTTCTCTTATAATCTCTGCCACAATAAAGCTTTCTCTCACATCAGTTGTCATCTCATCAAGATAATACTTTGGCCCTTCTGGAAGCAACTCTTTTATTTTTTCAAGAAGCAGGTCGCAATTATACCCATTAATTGCGGCTATGTCAATTATAGATTTAAAATTCAGCTTTATGGAGAAAATACTTTTAAGTATTTCTATATTTTCTTTTGAAGCAAGGTCAGATTTGTTCAAAACCAAAATTTTGGGAGTTTCTACTTCCTTTAGTTTTTCTATTATTGCTTCATCCCATGGGCCAATTCCATTGTCAATTGCTTCTACAATATACAAGATCAAATCTACTTCTTTCAAAGTCTTTTCAGAAACCTTTACCATATACTCACCCAGCTTGTTCTTTGGGGGATGGACGCCTGGCGTGTCGATAAATATAATCTGAGCATCTTCTAATGTTAGGATACCCTTTATACTGTTTCTGGTTGTCTGTGGCTTGGGAGAAATAATAGAAATCTTTTTGCCAACAAGGTAGTTCATAAGAGTAGATTTACCAACATTAGGACGTCCAATTAACGCAACAAATCCGGATTTGAATGCCATAAACTATATCACCTCTACTATATTGTGATATAATTGTTTTAAAAACATTAGCAACCTAAATTCTTACTAAAATTATCATATCATATGTTAAAAAATTTTAACAGGAAGGATGAGAAAACACTATGAAGTTAATATACGTGGTCAAAAAAGAAGATTTGAACATGACATATAAACAGATATTGCAAAAAAGACTCTCTTTTTCTTCAACTCTGATGAGCAGATTAAAGGCACATGGTCAAATAAGATTTATCCCCCCAATCTATTCGATTCATCAATATCCACAAGAAAATGCTGTAATTGAAATTGATTTGATATCTTACAAGTCAAACATAGTTGCTGTTGAAGGAAGCATAGATATATTGTATGAGGACAACTTCTTTTTATTTGTAAACAAACCTTCCGGTTTACCTTCACATCCATCTAAAGGCCATTACTTTGATACAATCGCAAACTATGTTGAGTATTATTTAAATTCCAAAAACCTTACAACACATATAGTAAATAGGTTAGATAAAGATACATCTGGAATAGTTTTATTTGCTAAAAACTCTTACTTTCACAGTATCGTTTCATATGAGTTTGAAAAAAGACGAGTTGATAAGACATATATTGCAATTGTTCACGGTATACTCCCAAAAAAAAGCGGGTTTATTGAAAAACCCATTAAACGTTCGCAGCATGGAATTAAAAGAGAAATTCATCAAGATGGCTATTTTGCCTCCACATATTATGAAGTTATTGATTCTTTTGGAAACTTCTCAGTTTTAAAGTTAAAACCAATAACAGGCAGAACACATCAGTTAAGAATTCATTTAGCATCAATTGGTTATCCGATTGTAGGGGATTGCATTTATGGAGAAGAAAAAACACAAAATACCCCTTTACTTCTTCACGCTTATTCAATAAGATTCAATTTCAAATTAATTAACAATAAAGTTTATGATATTACTTCTCCACTACCATATTATTTTCACGAATTTGCCGGGAAACACCTTGAGATTTTATGTTCATAACAAATTTTTCTATTCTGTCTAATGCTTGTTTTATGGTTTCAATCGAATAGGCATACGAACATCTTATAAATCCCTCTCCTGACCTCCCAAATGCAGTGCCTGGTACAACTGCTACTTTTTGTTCGTACAAAAGCCTTTCTGCAAACTCCTCAGAAGGAAGACCGGTAGACTTTATTGATGGAAAAACATAAAACGCCCCTTTTGGTTCAAAACACTCAAGTCCCATCTTGTTAAATCTACTCACCATGTAACGCCTTCTTCTGTTATACTCCTCTCTCATTTTCTCAACCTCTGAAAGCCCATTTTTAAGTGCTTCAATTGCAGCATATTGAGAAAATGTAGGAGCACTCATTATAATGTACTGATGTACCTTTGCCATTGCTTTAATAAAAACCTCATTAGCAGCAACAAATCCTAGTCTCCAACCTGTCATGGCAAAAGCTTTTGAAAAACCATTTATCACAATAGTCTTTTCTTTCATTTCAGGGAAATTAGCAATTGAAACATGACTTCCTTCATATGTAAGTTCAGCATATATTTCGTCTGAAATTACTATGATATCTTTATCCTTCAGTACATCAACAATCTCTTTTAAATCATCTTTTGTCATAATAGCACCTGTTGGATTGTTAGGATAAGATAAGATAATAGCCTTAGTTCTGGAAGATATTCTTGGTAAAATATCTTCTGCCCTTAGTTTGAAATCATTTTCTGGTTTTGTTTCAATCTCAACTGGTACACCACCTGCAAAAATTACACATGGTTTGTATGAAACAAAGCATGGTTCAGGAATCAAAACCTCATCACCAGGATTTACTATACTCCTTAAAGCAATATCAATTGCTTCGCTTGCTCCAACAGTTACTAAAATCTGATCTCTGTAATTCGGATAGTCAAGGTCAAATCTATCTTTCAAATACCTACTAATCTCTTTTCTCAGCTCCAAAAGCCCGAAGTTGGAAGTATAATGGGTATGTCCTTCTTCAATAGAATATATTCCCATTTCGCGAATGTTCCACGGAGTTACAAAATCTGGTTCACCAACTCCAAGTGAAAGAGCATCTTTCATCTCAGATACAATATCAAAAAATTTCCTAATACCTGAAGGCGGAACACTTTGAATACTTTTTGAAATGTATTTTTCTAAATTATTCACGGTGTTATAACCTCCCTGTCGTCCCTTTCGCCATCTTCAAGTATCACACCTGCATCTTTATATTTTTTCATTATAAAGTGGGTTGCTGTTGAAAGAACATATTCAAGCGGTGCAAGTTTAGAGCCAACAAACTGAGCAATATCTTTCATGCTCTTGCCTTCTACAACAACATGTAGGTCATAATCTCCCGAAAGCAAATACACAGCCTTTACCTCAGGAAACTTGTAAATTCTTTTAGCAATAGCATCATAACCAAATCCTCGCTGAGGAGTCACTTTTACCTCGACTATTGCTTCAACAACTTCTTTTTCTGTTCGTTCCCAGTTTACAATTGTGTGATATTTTACAATAACTTTATCTTGTTCAAGCTTTTTTATAATCTCTTCAATTTTTTTCTTATCTTCGCCAAGCATTACTGCAATTTCTTGAGCAGAGAGTTTTGGATTTTGTTCTAAAATCTCTAAAACCTTTATTTCTACATTCATCACTCTTCCTCCTTTGCAAGATGTCTCAAAAATTCTATCAATAACCCTTTCTCCCTCATACTTTCAATTACCTCATGGTTTATAATAATTCCTGCAGGTATTATCAACTCATCGTCCACATAAAAGTCTTTTTGCAATTTTTTAGCTGGCAAATACTCGTTATCTTCTATAAATCTTTCTATTTCTACTATCAAATTGAAAATTCTTTTTATGATATCTTCTTTGTATTTTTCAAAATATTTAATATGCTGAATTATACTCTCTTTAATCTTTTCAAGTTCATCTAAGGTTTTTGAATATTCTATTTGAACCTCTTGTGCTTTTCTGGAATAGTATTCTTCCCATTCGCTTACAAAAAAGTCCTCAATAAAGACTTTATAATATTCTATATCTTTTATATGTAAATTAGATAAATTCTTTTTAAGCCTTTCTATCTCCTTAGCAAGTTTCTGGTTTTCCAAAATTAAAAATTCTATCTCCTTATCAAGCTTAGAGATTAAATTCTCAAAACTTTGGGCAAGATTTTCAATATAACTTCTCACTTGAGACTTTGAAAAGCCAAAAAAAGAGGTTGGAAGAATCATTCATGTTCCCCCTCTTTTATATTTGCAATTATTACATCCTCACCAATCACAACAATATCATCCCATGGAATTACTGTTGACTCCCACCTAAATCCTCGTTTCTTTTTTAGTTCAATGCTCAGTATATTTCCTTCATCGTCAATTACCAACTCCAACGACTCAGAACTTCCAACAATTTTGCCTGACTGCTGACATACAACAGGTTTTGAATTTTTTATTTCGCTCAAAAGCATACTGTTACCCTCCTACCTTTTTTACACACCACTTGAACCAAATCCTCTGTCTGCTCTGGATGTTGTTGATAGCTCTTCTGCCTCTTCAATCTTTTCTACTCTTTCAAACTTTGAAACTACCATCTGAGCTATCCTATCTCCTCTCTTTACTACAAAAGGCTCCGTGCCCAAGTTAATTAATATTACTCCTATCTCCCCTCTGTAATCACTATCGATTGTTCCAGGAGAATTTAAAACAGTAATGCCATGTTTTAAAGCAAGACCACTGCGAGGTCGTACCTGTGCTTCATATCCTTCCGGAAGTTCAATGTAAAGACCTGTTCGGATAAGCTTTATCTCACCGGGGTTTATAATCTCTTCTTTTTCAACACACGCGAACAGGTCCATTCCTGCCGCCCCGCTTGATATATATGCTGGAAGCGGCAGATCCTTTGCATCCTCTGCTCTTTTTACCTTCAAGACCATAAATGCATTCTCCTTTCTAGTACGTCAATACTCTTTGATCAAAGATTTTTAAATCAATCTCTTTTTTATTTCCAACAACAGCAACTGAAAATTCTTTTGACAAAACTTCTTTTGCTGTGTTAATCACCTTTGTATGGTCAATTGAATCTATAATCCTTGTAATGTGTTCAAGTTCCATAATTTTGTTTAAAAGTAACATATTTTTCCCCATGTTCGACATTCGGCTGCTTGTATTTTCAAGCCCAAATATAATACTTCCCTTTATCTGCTGTTTGGCAACCTCAACCTCATCAAGTAAGATTTCACCCCTCAAAAACAGACGCAGTTGTTCCATGATTTCTTTGTACACCGCTGAAATATTTTTTGGGTTTGTTCCCGCATAGACAATGAGAACTCCAGCATCTTTGAATGTACTTACAAACGAAGTTATGCTGTATACAAGTCCTAATTCCTCTCTTATTCTTTGGAAAAGTCTTGAACTCATCCCTCCACCAAGAATATTAGACAAAACTAAAAGCTCATAAACCTTTTCATCTTCCTGCCCAAAACCTTCAAATGTGATAGCCAAATGAGCTTGGTCAATTTTCTTGTTTTTAATAACAAAACCTCTATTAAAACTCGGTTTTGAAATAAAATTAAAATTGCCTTTTTTATTATTTACACTCTTCCAATCTCCAAAATACATCTCTGCAAACTTTACAAGTTTTTCTTCTTCAAAGTTGCCAGCAACAGATATTACAATATTCTGAGGAATATATCTTTCTCTCATATAATTTTCAATTTTGTTCTTATCTATCTTTTTTACAGTGGCTTCTCTTCCAATTATGGGATATGAGAGTGTTTGATTCCCCCATATCAAATCATTAAGTGACTGATATAGTATCTCTTCAGGATCCTCTTTTGTCATATTGATTTCTTCAATAATTACTGTTTTTTCTTTCTCTATCTCTTCTACACTAATGACAGGATTTAAAATTAAGTCTGATAATATATCAAAACCTTTTTGCAAAAACTCATCTAAAATCCTTACATAAAAACAAGTATACTCCTTTGCAGTAAAAGCATTTATCTGTCCACCAATTGATTCAATTTCATATACAATTTCTTTCGAGCTTCTGTTTTTTGTGCCTTTAAATAGGATATGCTCGATAAAATGGGAAATTCCATTACTCTTTTTTGTTTCATACCTTGAACCAGCCAAAACCCAAATACCTATACTCACAGTTTTAACTGTATCAATTTTTTCATATACAAGTCTTATACCATTTGAAAGCGTATAAAGCTTTACCACAAAAAGGTAACCTCCTTAGCAACCAATATCGTTATCACAACAACATTCCCAACATGCAATTATCTGACATATTGTACAAATGTCGCAGTCATTATGCCTCCTATATCCCCTATTGTATGCTGACCATTCATAATTTCTTGAAGCCATTTCAAACTGTTCTTTTGCACGCCTGTACTCATAGTTCCCAGGGTCACGATTGTAGGCTTCAATAAAGTATCGGTATGCTTGGTTTATCCATCCTCTTTTTTGATATATTATTCCCATCAAATAGAACCATTCTGCGTCATTTCGAGGGTTTTGATTTAGTATACTTTCTGCTTGAGCTATATTACCCTGCATAATCAAGTCTCTCACCTGTTGGTAAAGAGAAGTTTGATCGTATGTAGAGTATTCATAGTTTGAATATTGATCATTCATAAGGATATTATATGCTTCATTTATCTCTTTTAACTTTTCTTCTGCAAGTTCTCTTAAAGGATTGTCCTTAAACTTATCTGGATGGTATTTTTTTACAAGTTCAAGATAAGCTTTTTTTATTTCTTCCTTTGAAGCACCTTTTCTCACACCCAAAACCTCATAAGGGTCTCTCATTGCTCCTTCAACTCCTTAAAGAAGTTTGTTTTAAAACGCTCTAAAACCTGCTGTGTTTTTGAGTACATACCAACCTGAACAATGTTGTTTAGTATTGAATTATTGTACCCCTTAACATAGTTACTTAATATAGCAAGATAATTTTCCAAACTAATCTTCAAAATACTGAGTTCGTATTCAAAAAGTCTTTTATCTTGCCTACACTTTTCAAAGTGGTACTTCAGACAATTATATCTCTTTTTCTTCACATCATCAATATAGTCGTCAATAGCGTCAATGATGTATACCCACACACCTGTATAATATCCAATTTGTCTCAAAAATTCTTGGTCATTGTATGCAAATATTTCTCCCAAGATATTACCAAAATTGTGCGCAAGTTCATCTATACTTTCACAGCCATTTTTCTCAAGGGATATTTGTCTTTTAAATAATTCCTTTATCTTCTCAAACGTTGCCCTGTGTGATTTTGTTATCTTATTTATATACAATTTCAAAATGTTATAAGGGACATAACTTAATAAATTCTTTTCATCAAGAATGTTATCATAAAGCTTAAAAAAACTCAAAAGAATCATCTGATTGCTCACATATTCCAAGATTTCATTAGATTTTATAAAAAGCCTTTTCTTGATTGGGTGAACAAAACATCTTGTTTTTCCTAACTCATCTTTGACATTAAAATGCTCTTTTAGCACAAGATACAAAAAAACAAAATCATAGTTAAGAAATACCCGCGGAAGATTTCCTACTTTTTTAGTCTGAAGACATACACCACAGTAAACTGCATTGTAATATTCATATTCTCGCATTTTTAGTTCTGGCTTATAAGGAACAACATATCCAAACACTAAATCTCTTTTTCTCCCTTTTTCTTTTACTCCTTATGTTTTTATAGTAGCAAAAATGATTGATAATGTTAAGCAAATTTTAGTTGATTTTTTCTTGAAGAGTAATTAATATTATTGTGATAGCACATCATATTTTAGGAGGAAAGAAAATGGGTTATAAATACTGTCCGAGATGTGAACTGAATAGAATCCCAGAAGACCAAGATTTGTGTCCTGTGTGCAAAAAGGATTTAGAACAGCTAAAAAAGGTTACAGAGGCAAATATGAAGCTATGCCCATACTGTCATGAAGAGTATATTCCAGAAGACCAAGACATGTGTGAGTCTTGTTTTGAAGAAAGACTGCTCACTGGAGTTGTGGATGATTCAGAAATTGAAGAAGAAACAATCAAAGAAGAAACTGGCTCAGAGTTATTTGAAAATGATTTTGTAGACATAGAACCAGATATTCTAAGTCAGTTACCTGATGAAGAACTTGACCTTGTGGACGCACCATTAGACTTAGAAGAATTAGAAGTGGAAGAAGAAATATTATTGGATGATGAAGATATAAAGGAAGAATCAGAGAACTATGAAGAAAAAACCGAGATTGAAGATGAAAATTCCTCACCTGAAGAAGAGACAAATAGCAAATCAAAAAAGGAAACAAAATCCGAAAAGAAAAAAGGAAAAAAGAAAAAATAAATGAGGCAGTGCATTTCCTTTGCACTGCCCTTTTTATATCTCCTTTTTATTTTCTTCGGCAAGTTTTAGCCTGTTTAGTGCTCTGTACAGCGCTGCTTTGTACCTTTCAAATTCATCAGGAGGAAGTTTTTGCTCAAGTCTCTTTTCTGCCCTCTCTTTTGCCAAAAGCGCTCTTTGCTTGTCTATCTCCTCTGGCCACTCTACAGCATCACTTAATATTGTTGCCTTATTGTTTTTCACTTCAAGCAAACCACCAGCAATAGCTGCTTCTCTCCACCTTCCATCTTTTTTTATCCTCAACTTTCCAATGCCAATAGGCACAACAATAGGCTGATGGTTCGCCATAATACCTATTTCGCCATCTATTGTTCGTAAAACAATCATTTCAACCTTGTCTTTAAAAAAGACTCTTTCAGGCTGGAGAACCTCTAATTCAAATTCAGCCATCTTTAAATTCACCTCAAGATTTATTTGCCTTTTATGTCTTTTTCGTAGTTTTCATATACCTCATCTATCGTTCCTACCATGTAAAAATACTGTTCAGGAATATGGTCCATCTTCCCTTCAATTATCTCTTTAAACCCTCTTATAGTGTCTTTTAACCTCACATATCTTCCAGGTCTTCCTGTGAAAGCTTCAGCCACAAAGAATGGCTGGGATAAAAATCTCTGAATTTTTCTTGCTCTGTAGACAATTAATTTATCTTCCTCAGATAACTCATCCATACCCAAAATAGCAATAATGTCCTGAAGCTCTTTGTATCTTTGAAGTATTTGCTGGACAGTCCTTGCAACATAATAGTGTTCTTCTCCCACAATTCGCGGGTCAAGTATACGTGAGGTTGAATCAAGAGGGTCAACTGCAGGATATATTCCAAGCTCAGCAATCTGTCTTGATAAAACTGTTGTTGCATCTAAATGTGCAAAGGTTGTAGCAGGTGCCGGGTCTGTAAGGTCATCGGCAGGCACATATATAGCTTGTACAGAGGTAATTGATCCTCTTTTTGTAGAAGTTATTCTTTCCTGTAATGCACCTACCTCGTTTGCAAGTGTTGGTTGATACCCAACTGCCGAAGGAATTCTTCCTAAAAGAGCAGACACTTCAGAACCTGCTTGGATGAACCTAAAAATATTGTCAATAAACAGAAGAACATCTTGCCCTTCTACATCTCTGAAATACTCAGCCATGGTAAGCCCGGTCAGAGCTACTCTCATTCTTGCCCCAGGCGGCTCGTTCATTTGGCCAAACACCAATACAGTCTTCTCTATAACACCAGACTCATTCATCTCAAGCCAAAGGTCGTTACCTTCTCTTGTCCTTTCACCAACACCTGTGAAAATTGAAAAACCACCGTGCTCTGTTGCTATATTTCTTATAAGCTCCATTATAAGGACAGTCTTACCAACCCCTGCACCACCAAAAAGTCCTATCTTACCACCTTTTGCGTACGGAGCTAAAAGATCAATGACTTTTATACCTGTCTCAAAAATTTCAACTGCAGGTACCTGTTCTTCAAACGACGGTGCACTTCTGTGAATGGGCCAGTAATCTGAAGCTACTACTTCCCCTTTATTGTCAATAGGCTCTCCCAACACATTAAATATTCTGCCAAGCGTCCCTCTCCCTACAGGTACTTTAATAGGTCCACCTGTGTCTGTTGCTTTTACACCTCTTCTAAGTCCGTCGGTGGAACCTAATGCTACACATCGAACAGTGTCATTTCCAAGATGTTGGGCAACTTCAGCAACAAGTTTTTTACCATCAAAGTTAATTTCAATAGCATTGTTGATGGCTGGTAAACTTTCATTCTCAAATCGTATATCAATAACAGGTCCTATAATCTGGACAACATATCCTACATTTTGTTCCATTTTTGACTACACTCCCTCAATCAAAATAAGATTGTTAAAAATATCATTTCAAAGCAGCAGCACCACTTATAATTTCTGAAATTTCTTGAGTGATCACAGCCTGACGTTCTCTGTTAAGTTTTAAAATAAGTTTTTGTATCATCTCATCAGCACTTTTTGTGGCATTGTCCATTGCAGTCATTCTTGCCGCAAGTTCACTTACATATGAATCCATCATAGCACCAAAGATAATTCCCTTGATATATTCGTAAATAACAATGTCAAGCACAGAAACTGGGTCTGGCTCATAGATTATCATCTCATCGCTTTTGTCTTCTTCTATACCAAATTCTGTTTTGTCAAGAGGCAAAAGCTTTTTTATAGTAACTTCTTGCCTTATTGTTGAAACAAGTTTTGTGTAAACAATATAAACTTCATGAATTTCACCTGTATAATATTTTTTTACAACTCTTTGAGAAATGAGTCTTGCAAGTTTTACAGAAACAGACTGTGTCTGGTAATTAAAACCTTCATCAACCTGATACCCATGGCGAACTAAAAAGTTTCGTCCCACCATACCGATAGGGAAAAACATTACATCCGCTTCTTTTGCTAAATTTTCATATAAACTGGTTGTACTTCTCAGAACGTTGGCATTGTATCCTCCACATAAACCTTTGTCGCCACTGATAACTATAACCCCAATCTTTTTTTTTCCCTCTTCATATGATCCTTCAAAAAGAATGTGCGGGGTTTTTACTCCATGCAAAATCAAGTCTTTCATAAACTCATTTACCTTGTCAAAATAAGGTCTTGTATTATCAAGTTTATCTCTAAGCCTTTTCATCTTTGATGCAGAAATAAGATACATTGCTCTTGTTATCTTTTTTGTTTCATTGACGCTTCTGATTCTTGATTTTATCCATCTCGTTTTGTTCGCCATCTTGTAATCTCACCTACTTGTTACTCTTAAATCTCTCTTTGAACTCTTCTATGACCTTCTTCAAAAGTTCCTCTGTTTCAGGTATTAAATCCTTTGTCTCTTTTATAGAATCAAATATCTGGGTATAGTTTGCTGATATATACTGTACAAGTTTTTCATTAAATTCCCTAACCTTTGAAACTTCTATATCCATCAGATAACCATTTACAGCACTGTACAAAATCACAACCTGATACCATACAGGAAGCGGCTGGTATTGTGGCTGTTTTAACGTCTCTACAATTCTTTGCCCCTGAGCAAGTCTTTCTCGCGTTGACTTATCGAGTTCTGAACCAAACTGAGCAAAAGCTTCAAGCTCACGGTACTGAGCAAGATCAAGTCTGAGCCTTCCTGCAACCTTTTTCATTGCCTTTATTTGGGCATTACCACCAACTCTTGAGACGGAAATGCCAGCATTTATCGCAGGCCTAATACCTGCATAAAATAGCTCACTTTCAAGGTATATCTGCCCATCTGTAATTGAAATGACATTCGTAGGAATATATGCTGAAACGTCACCTGCTTGAGTTTCTATTATTGGCAGTGCGGTAAGAGATCCTCCTCCACGCTCAGCATTCAGTTTTGCTGCTCTTTCCAAAAGTCTTGAATGCAAGTAAAACACATCGCCAGGGTAAGCTTCTCTCCCAGGTGGACGTCTTAGTAAAAGAGACATTGCTCTGTATGCAACAGCGTGTTTAGAGAGGTCATCGTATATAATGAGTGCATCCTTGCCCGACTCCATAAACTCTTCTCCCATCGCACAACCTGCATATGGAGCTAAGAATTGAAGAGGAGCTGAGTCACTTGCTGTTGCACTCACAACAATGGTATAATCCATCGCACCGTATTCTTTTAAGGTATGAACTATCTGAGCAACTGTAGATGCCTTTTGCCCAATTGCTACATAGATGCAATAAACACCTTGATCTTTCTGGTTTATAATCGTATCTATTGCAATTGCAGTTTTACCAGTTTGCCTATCACCAATTATAAGCTCTCTCTGCCCTCTTCCGATAGGAATCATAGCGTCAATTGCCATTATACCTGTCTGAAGAGGAGTTTTAACAGGTTCTCTTTCAATTACACCAGGAGCTATTCTCTCAACAGGTCTGAATTTTTTGGCATTGATGGGCCCAAGACCATCTATGGGTTGACCCAGAGCATTTACAACTCTTCCTAAAAGTTCTTCTCCTACAGGTACTTCAACAACTCTACCTGTCCTTTTTACAATGGTGCCTTCCTTTATTTCCTTATCATTCCCAAGTATAACACAACCAACATTATCTTCTTCTAAGTTGAGAGCCATTCCAAAAACTCCATTTGGAAATTCTAAAAGTTCCCCAGCCATGCAGTTGTCAAGGCCATGTATTCTCGCAATACCGTCACCCGCCATTATGACAACGCCAACATCACTTGTTTCAATCTTTTTTTCATAGTTTTTTATCTGATCCTTTATTATTGAAGCAATTTCATCTGGTCTAATTGTTACATCAATCATTTGATATCTCACCCCTACAAAATAGCTATCTTTACAAGCTCTTTTCTCATTGAATCAAGAGCACCCTTTATTGAAGCATCAATTTCAATGTTATTAAATAATAGCTTTATCCCACCAATTATACTTTTGTCAACCTTTACAATGAATCTTGGATTTTTGACTCCATACTTTCTCAAAAGCCATTTAGAAATTTTGGTTAACACATCGCTTCCAATTTCATGAGCAACAATAACCTGCACATCTACATTGCCTACAATTTTGTCATACATCTGTTTGTAATAAATAGGTATATAAGGAAGAATTATTTCCCTGCGTTTATCAATGAGAATATAAAGAAGGTTCAAGATATAACTATCAATGTCATCACCAAGGAATACTCTGATTTTTTGTTTCTTTTCTGAACGCTTCATTTCTAAATCGAACCAAATATTGTTAAATTCATTATTACTTTTAATAATCTCAAATAATTTGAACAAATGTTCATAAAATTTCTCCAGCTTTCCTTCCTCTTGCCCAAGCTTTATAAGAGCTTCTGCATATCTTTTTGCTGGCAACATCTTTAAGCAACCCCTGCCTCATCAAATATATTCTCAACCATCTTCCTATTTTCCTCCGTATTCAAATTTTTCTCAATAACTCTCGATGCAGCAAGAAGCGCAATTGAAACAAACTGATTTTTGAGTTCGTTTATTTGCTTCTTCTTTTCAATCTCAAATTGTCTGAGAGCATCTTCAATAATTCTGTTAGCTTCAAGCTTTGCATTTTCAATAATTTCGGCTGCTTGTTTTTGTGCCTCTGAGGTTGCGCTTTCAACAATTTCATTTGCCCTTTCATACGCCTTAGAAATTATGTTTTCATATTCTTCTTTCATCTTTATCGCTTCTTCTTTTGACTTTGCTGCAAAATCAAGCTGTTCTTGAATCATCTGGGATCTTTTCTCTATAAATTGTGTAACTCTTTGGAAGAAAAACTTTTTGTATACAAAGTAAAGTATCAAAAAGTTTATAATTGCCCAAAAGAATATATTTTCAAAAATCTCAAGGTTAAACATTTTATTCTATCATCTCCTTCTTAGCCTCGTTCACAAAAAATTGTTTCTATCTTAGTAAAATTCAAACACTGAAAAGAGATGACGCTCCCCACAGACATGGAGAGCGCTTATTTAACCTTTAAAACTAATAATATTGCAATAACAAAACTGTAGATAGCAACTGCCTCTGCAAGAGCTGCACCAAGGAAAAAGATCGGCATAATTCTTCCTTGTGCTTCTGGTTGGCGTCCAACTGCCTCGGATGCTTTTGCAGTTGCAATACCAATACCAATACCAACACCCAAGCCTGCCAGCATCGCTATACCAGCTGCTAATGCAGTCATCTAAAAACACCTCCAAAAATAATAGATTATTCTTCCAAGGCTTCGTAAAGGTAAATTAAGGAAAGAAATGTAAAGATTATTGCCTGTAAAACTCCATCAAATATATCAAAATATAAACTTGCTAATGCTGGAATACCAACAGGAGGTATATGGGACTTTATAAGGCCATGGTAAATGAGCTCCATGATGGTAGTCCCAGCAAGAATATTACCAAATAATCGGGCAGACAGAGAAAGAGTTCTTGTGAAATAGTCCAAAAACTTAAACGGGAAAATGATTAGGATGGGTCTAAAGTGATCTAAAAACCATCTAATTGGATTTTTAAGTATTATTGTAGAGATTATCAACACTAAAATAGACATCACGCCAAAACTTGCAGTAACATTCAAGTTACTTGTTGGTGGCTGAAAACCGAAAAGCCCCAACAAATTCATACTTAGCAAGAACAAAAACAGAGTTCCTAGATATGGCGAAAAAATACGCCAATAATGACCTAAAAAATTTTTAGTTATCTTATTCATAGAATCAACAATAAATTCAGCAATCATTTGTTTTTTCGTGGGCACAAGCTTCATATTAGATGTTAAATAAAAAGCAAGAGCAATCAAAAATAGCATCACAGCCCACATTTCAACAACTGCAACTCTCACAGGTATACCTTTCCCAATTGGAATGGTAAATAAAACCTTCAATACACCTTCGCCCATTTTTCTCTTCACTTCCTTGAGATCTTTTTATAGTAAACATAGGCAATACCAAACGAGATTAACAACACTATAGGATAGCTTATAAGAAGAACTACAATATACAAAACTTTTGTGACATTGTAAATGAATAAAAATGAAATTAAAAAAATCAACAGAATAACAATCAAATAGTGACTTACAAGGTAGACTATAGCAAATTGTTTTGAAAGAATCCTTTCAACAACTTTCGCTAAGGTATAGATTGTACAAAAAAGCAAAACACTCACTGCTACTGAAATTAACAAAACATCTGCCATTTTTGAATATATATAAGCTAATACACAAGCACAGATAGATAAGTATAACTAACTTTAAACTCAAGCTTACCAAATAAGACTTCATTTCTTTTCTCTACTTTCCAAAGAGGAAACTTATAAATATGTTACACCCTTCTGTGAGAAATTTCAAGCCCATCAAAAAAATTTTTTGCTATTCCCATTCAATTGTGGCAGGAGGTTTTGAAGTAATGTCATACACCACCCTGTTGACCTTTTTCACACTGTTTACAATCTCATTTGAAACTCTCTCTAAAATCTCGTAAGGTACTTTAGCCCAGTCAGCTGTCATCCCATCAATGCTTGTAACAGCTCTTAGAGCAACTGTGTAATCATACGTTCTTTCATCACCCATTACACCAACACTTCTCATATTGGTTAATATCGCAAAGTACTGCCATATTTCATTGTCAAGACCACTCTGTTCAATCTCTTTTCTAAAGATCCAATCAACCTCACGCAATATCTCCAACTTTTCCTGCGTAACCTCTCCAATTATCCTTATTGCAAGACCGGGTCCGGGGAAAGGCTGTCTTTTAACAATCTTTTCAGGTATTCCTAATTCTATTCCTACCCTTCTTACCTCATCTTTAAATAGCTCTCTGAGAGGTTCAATTATTTGTTCAAATCTTATTTTTTCAGGAAGACCACCGACATTGTGGTGGCTTTTTATAGTTGCAGCCTTGCCGACCCCGCTCTCAACAACGTCGGGATAAATTGTCCCCTGAACCAAAAACTTTATATCGCCAAGTTTTTCTGCTTCCTCTTCAAATACCCTGATAAACTCTCTTCCAATGATCTTCCGTTTTTCCTCTGGGTCAGTAACACCTTTTAAAGCATCTAAGAATCTATCTTTTGCATCAACCTTGATTACATTCATGTCAAATTGATCTTTAAAAACACTCATAACTTCCTCAGCTTCGCCTTTTCTCAAAAGACCATGGTCAACAAATATGCAATAAAGATTTTTCCCTATCGCTTTGTGAACAAGGACTGCTGCAACAGAAGAGTCAACACCACCTGAAAGAGCACATACCACTTTTTGGTTACCTACAATACTTTTTATCTCATTAACCTTTTCCTCAATAAATGATGAAGTTTTCCAATCACCATGGCAATTACATATGTTAAATAAAAAGTTTTCTATAATTTTCAGACCATACTCAGTATGAACAACCTCAGGATGAAACTGAACACCATATATTTTTCTGGTATCATTACCAAATGCTGCAATTGCGCAGTTTTCGGTAGATGCCAAAGCTTTAAACCCCTCTGGAAGTCTTTCCACAAAGTCTGTGTGGCTCATCCAACATATAGAGTGTTCAGGTATTCCGCTGAATAGAGGAGAAGAGATGTCGTATTTTATATGCGTCTTTCCATATTCTCTAAATAATGCTCTTGACACTTTTCCACCTAAAATATGAGCAATCAGTTGGTTTCCATAACATATTCCAAGTATTGGAATACCACTTTCAAAAAGTTCTCTGTCAATCATAGGAGCGTTTGGTTCGTATACACTTGATGGTCCTCCTGTAAATATAATTCCTTTTGGATTTCTACTAACTATCTTTTCAAGAGGTGTGTCGTATGGCCAAATCTCACAGTACACCCCACATTCTCTTACTCTTCTTGCAATAAGCTGGTTATACTGACCACCAAAGTCCAGAACTATCACAATCTCATGTTGCAAACCTTCTCATCCTTTCTTTATAAAAGTTATTAAATGTGATAATACAGAAACACCAGTAAAGGAATTGTTATGAGCGAAAAAATGGTTGTTATGAATATAGTTCGGGTTGCATAGTGGCTATCACCGTTATACCTGTAAGAAAGCACAGAGCTTATTATGGCTGTTGGCATTCCTGTCTGAAGTACAATTATGAGTCTTGTAAAATTGTCTATTAGCAAATATCTTGTAAAATATATAATACCAAGCGGCAATAAGACCATTTTAAATAGTGTTATTGCATAGGCTGACGAAGTTTTTAATGTCTCTTTAAAGGATACTTCTGCAAGTAAACATCCTATAAAAAACATTGAAAGATAAATTGTGGTTTTTCCAAAAGGATTTAAAGCATCATAAATGGTCAAAAACACCTTGTCATATGAACTTTCTATGCCAGGCGGCAATATTCCCTTTATCAGATAAATAATAAATGCCAAAAACACAGCAATGGAATTTTCATTTATAAAACCAAATTTAGCTTTCTCATGATTGTGCCTGTTTATTATCGAAAGTCCTAAGGACCAAGCCAAAAAATCATGCATGATATTGTAACTTGCAGCAAAGAAGACTCCTTTTTCACCAAAAATAGAATATAATAAGGGGAAAGACAAAAATCCTGTGTTGCCAAAAGCTGAACAAAAAATATGAGTATAAAATGTTTTTCCTTTTAGTTTAAATAAAACCCCTGTTATATAACCAAGTAGAAGCAAAATCATAATTCCCACAAAAGCTGAAAGTATCAAAATAAATACATTTTTTACTACTTGAGAGGAATAAGGTTTGCTACTTATTGTTGTAAAAAGCAAAATGGGCGCTGTTACTTTTACAATAAGTTCACTTACAGAGTCTTTTACTGTATTTGAAAATAGATTTAGCTTTGTTCCTATAAATCCTATAAATATAACAGCGAAAAGAAATAGTATATTTTTCAAGAGAACCAGAACTTCATCATTCATTGCTGCCAAAACCCTTCTAATTTAAATGTGCTTTTTAAATGTTCAAACTTTATTATATAAAAAAAGAGTGCCTTTTTACAAGGCACTTTATTCTGTGATCTCTATTTCTTCAACTTCTTGGGAAGTGTTAGCAAGTGAATTGAGTTTTTCTTTCATCTTGTTCATCACTTCTTTTGCAACATCAGCAGAGTACTTTTCCATTGCAAAAACAGGTGTTGTGGTAGGAGTCGATGCTTTTACTATCCTAATTATTTTTAGCTGTGGTTTGTCTTGAGTGGTAGGACGAACCTTTGAGCCCATCAAAATGTAATCAGCATATCCCTGTTTGAATACTCCAATTACCAATTCTTCATATGGCTGCGATAGAATCTTTGAAGACTCTGAGGCTTTAATCTGCATGGGAATAATCTGAGTTTTTCCATCTTTGCCTGTGGTGTATAACTGGTCCAGATTCGAAAACACTACATTTGCACCTTCAACAGGAAGACCAGTTTTGCTGTCAACAACCATAACTTGTAGATAACCTTTCAAACCCTCAGTTTTAGAGACTTGCTCAGATACTGGTACAGATGATTTTTTTTCGACTTCTGTAGAGGTTAATTTTGAACTTTCCAAGCTTTTGTTGGAGATTATCCCTACCAAAGCAATAACAAATATAGCTAAAATTGTAACAGCTAAAAACCTGTTTGAAACCTTACTGAGCATATTTTATTATCTCCTTTGCCAAATAATGTTTCTACTAAAATATATTATTCAAGTGTATTTTCTATCACTACTTGTTTACCGAAAAAATATTAGGGTATAAATATCTTTGAATACTAAAATTCATCTTCAGAAGTGGAGGGAAAAATAATGCACACAAAGCTAAAAGATGGAATATACTCAGTTGGCGTACAAGATCCAAATTTGAGAATATTTGATATTGTGATGTATACAAAATATGGGACTACCTATAATTCTTATTTGATAGTTGACAGCGGAAAAATAGCTTTAATTGAAAATGTGAAATATAAATTTTTTGACCAATTTTTAAGCAACATAAAAGAGGTTATCTCACCAGAAAAAATAGACTACTTGATAATAAACCACACAGAACCTGATCATTCGGGGTCTATCGAGAAACTTTTAGAGATAAATCCCAACATAAAGATCTTTGGTAGTAGTGCAGCAATAAAATTTTTGAAAAAGATTACAAATAAGGACTTCCAATTTCAAGTTGTAAATCACAACGACCAGATTTCACTTGGAAATAAAACTTTAAAATTTATCTCTGCTCCTTTTTTGCACTGGCCTGATTCCATTTATACGTATTTGGTTGAAGACAAAATTCTTTTTACCTGTGACTCATTTGGCTGCCATTTTAGTACAGAAAATCTTGATATAAACTGGGTTGTGCAAAACCAAAAAGAAGATTTTATGGATGCCTACAAGTATTATTACGACGTTATTATGTCACCGTTTAAAAGTTATGTTTTGCAAGCAATAGAAAAGATAAAAGATTTAGAAATTGATATAATCGCTCCAGGACATGGTCCTATATTAACAAATTATAAAGAGGAATTGATTTCGTTATATAAATCATGGTCTGAAAAGCTTTCAGAAAAGCCGTCTAACCCCTATGTTGTGATAATATACGTATCAGCGTATGGATACACAGAAATGCTTGCAAAAAAGATTGCAGAAGGTATTGAGAAAAGTGGTGTAGATGTCTTTGTATACAACGCAATTGAGCATAAACTTGAAGAAATTGTAGAGAAAATTTATTTTGCAAACGGTGTGTTGTTTGGTTCACCTACCATAAATTCTGATGCTCTGCCACCTATTTACGATATACTCACGAGATTAAATCCAATTGTTCACGGCGGAAAGGTAGCAGCTGCATTTGGTTCATACGGATGGAGCGGTGAAGCTGTTCCAAATATTGAAAGCCGTCTTAAGCAGCTAAGATTAAAAGTTGTCCAACCCGGGTTAAAGGTGAATTTCAAACCAAATGAAGATGAGTTAAAAAAATCTTTTGAATTTGGTATACTATTTGCTGAAAAAATAAAAGAATAAAAAGCTGGTGCATATGCAATGGAAAAGTATGATATTGTTGTAATTGGTGGGGGACCTGCCGGTTTAACCGTTGCAGAACAGATAAGAAAAGAAAACAAGAATATGTCAATCTGTATCTTAAGTGAAGAAAAGGTTTTGCCTTACTATAGGTTAAGACTTGGATATTATCTTCAAAATCCTATAGATGAAAAGTTCTTCTTGAAATCATCAGAATGGTATCAAGTGAACAATATAAAATTGATGTTGAACAGTAAGGTTGAAGAATGTAACTTAAAAGAAAAATTGGTGGTTTCACGGAGTCAAAATATAATGTGGGACTATCTTGTTATTGCTTCAGGCTCAAAACCCTACCTTCCTGAGCAGTTGCGAAATGAAAACCTGTATAACTTTGTATTCACATTTAGAAGCTACGAAGATTTGCTTTCACTTAAAAAAAGACTGTTATTAGCTGGTAAAGTTGTAATTGTTGGTGCTGGACTTTTGGGATTAGAACTTGCATCTGTACTTGAGGGTAAGGAAATAACAATAGTTGAGTTGAGCAAAAGAATATTACCGAAACAGTTAGACGAAGTTGCCTCTTTTCTTTTGGAAGAACACATTGTAAGAAAAGGAATTAAGATAATTTTGGATAATAAAATTGAAAGTGTTGAATCTTATCAAAACGGTTTGAAAATAACACTATCAAGTGGGCAGACTATTGAGTGTGATATACTCATTTTTTCGGCTGGAGTGGTTCCAAATACTGAGTTTATAAATTTACAGGAAGATATACTAAATAGCAAAAGAGGTATAGATGTTAATTACAAGATGCAGACTAAGCTTACCAATGTGTATGCTTGTGGTGATGTTGCATATATTGATGGTCAAAATCCTGGAATATGGACGTTTGCTTTAGAGAGTGCAAAAATAGCTGCAAAAAATATTTTGGGATTTGAAACCTTCTATCAAAACATGCCTTTGCCATATTTCTTAAAAGCGTTTGGAATTGAAATTGTCTCTGCAGGTGATATGCAAAATCTGCAAAATGCAAATATAGTTGAATTTTTAGATAAAAGCAGAATGATTTACAAAAAATTTGTACTAAAAAACAATAAGTTAACTGCTTACCTTCTTTTAAATGACACCAAAGCACATTTGCAACTTTCTAAGTTTTTGAATAATCATGTTGATATGAAGTTAATAGAAAACTTTTTGAAATAAAAGCGGAGCTAAGAAAAATGCTCCGCCTATTTTTTAGCATAAATTCTCTCTTTCAGGATTTCTTTTAAAAACATTCCTGTATATGACCTTTCGCACATAGCCACTTCCTCTGGACTGCCGAACACAACTATCTCGCCACCTTTATCTCCACCCTCTGGCCCTAAATCAATTATATAATCTGCAACTTTTATAACATCAAGATTGTGTTCAATTACAATTACTGTATTGCCCATATCAACAAGACGCTGAAGAACAGCAATTAACTTATTAACATCATCCATATGAAGACCAGTTGTAGGCTCGTCCAATATATACAGGGTTCTTCCAGTTGCTTTTTTAGAAAGTTCTGTCGCGAGCTTTACTCTCTGCGCTTCTCCACCAGATAAAGTGGTAGAAGGCTGACCCAGTTTTATATAACCAAGCCCTACATCATAAAGTGTCTGAAGCTTGGATTTTATCCTCGGTATGTTTTTAAAAAATTCGAGCGCCTCTTCCACTGTCATTTCAAGCACATCGGCAATAGTCTTATCCTTATACTTTACTTCTAACGTTTCTCTGTTATACCTCTTACCTTTGCACACATCACACGGTACATACACATCAGGTAAAAAATGCATTTCTATTTTAATAATGCCATCACCTGAACAAGCTTCGCACCTTCCGCCTTTCAAGTTGAAGCTAAATCTTCCTGCCTTATAACCTCTGAGCTTTGCCTCAGGCGTTTGGGCAAAAATTTCTCGTATATAATCAAAAACACCTGTATAAGTTGCAGGGTTCGACCGTGGAGTTCTTCCTATAGGAGACTGGTCTATATTTATAACCTTATCAAAGTGTTCGAGACCTATTATCTCTTGAAATTTACCAGGCTTTTCTTTAGACTTGTTCAAAATCGCACTTGCTGCTTTGTAAAGTATTTCGTTTACAAGGGTACTTTTGCCTGAGCCTGAAACACCAGTTACGCAAGTAAAAAGCCCAACAGGAAAGCTAACATCAATGTTTTTAAGGTTATTTTCCGATGCACCCTTGATAGTAAGCCATCTACCATCAGGTTCTCTTCTTTTCTCAGGTATCTCAATTTTTTTCTTCCCAGAAAGATACTGTCCAGTAATAGATTCTTCACATGAAATTACATCATCCAATGTTCCCGCTACAACCACTCTCCCACCATGTTCGCCTGCTCCTGGTCCAATATCCACGATAAAATCAGCTGACCTTATTGTGTCCTCATCATGTTCCACAACAATCAACGTGTTACCAAGATCTCTTAGTTTTTTGAGAGTTTTTATTAGTTTGTGATTGTCACGCTGATGCAATCCTATACTCGGTTCATCAAGAATATATAAAACTCCAACAAGTCCAGACCCTATCTGGGTAGCAAGTCTTATTCTCTGCGCTTCACCACCAGAAAGTGTGCCCGCTGACCGTGAAAGAGTTAGATAGTCAAGTCCCACATCTATTAAAAAGTCCAGTCTTTCCACAATCTCTTTTATTATCGGCTGTGCAATTACTTTATCTTTTCCTTGAAGGTTTAACTTCTTAACAAATTCTTTCACTTGTAATACTGTCATGTCAGCAATATCTGCTATAGACCTACCCTCTATTAAAACTGCCAAAGCCTCTTTTTTAAGTCTTTTTCCTTGACAATCAGGGCATGTAAATGTACTCATATACTCTTCAATTTCTTGCTTGACATATTCTGACTGGGTCTCTTTATATCTTCTTTCAAGATTATTTACAAGCCCCTCATACTTTGCAAAGTATATACCACGTGGAGTATAAATTTTTATTTTCTCATCACCTGTTCCATATAAAAAGATATCCAAAATTTTTTTGTCCAGTTTTTCAACAGGAGTGTTTAAACTGAAATTATACTCTATTGCAAGTGACTCCAAAATCATTCTTGCATATGAATTCGTCTCAGTAAAGTTCCATCCGTTTATCGCAACCTTACCTATAGGAATAGATTTATCTGGAATTAATAGGTCAGGATCAACTTTTTGCAAATAACCAAGGCCCATACACGTTGGACATGCACCATATGGTGTGTTAAAAGAAAAAAGACGTGGAGTTATCTCTTCATATGAAACTCCACAGTTTACACATGCAAAGTTTTGTGAAAACACAATCTCATCTCCATCAACAATAGATACAGTTACAATCCCCCCTGCGAGCTGGAGCGCTGTTTCTATTGAACCCGCAAGCCTTGATTCTATTCCCTCTTTTACAATGAGCCTATCTACAATGACGTCAATACTATGTTTTTTGTTCTTATCAAGTTTTATCTCCTCTTCAAGCTCATACACAATACCGTCTACTCTAACTCTTGCAAACCCACTTTTTCTCAGTTCCTCAAACAGTTTCTGGTACTCACCTTTTCTTCCCCTTACAATTGGTGCAAGTATTTGAATCTTTGTACCCTCTTTAAGTTTCAATACTTCGTCTACCATCTGGTCAACTGTTTGCTGTGAAATAGGTTCCCCACACATATAGCAATGAGGTTTTCCAACTCTTGCAAACAAAAGTCTCAAATAGTCGTAAATCTCAGTAATTGTCCCCACAGTTGAACGTGGATTTTTAGAAGTTGTTTTTTGGTCAATTGAAATAGCCGGAGAAAGTCCTTCAATGTATTCTACATCTGGTTTTTCCATTATTCCCAAAAACTGTCTTGCATAAGAAGAGAGAGATTCTATATATCTTCTCTGTCCTTCAGCGTAGATTGTATCAAACGCCAAAGATGACTTTCCAGAACCAGAAAGACCAGTAAAGACTATGAGTTTGTCTCGTGGAAGTACCAAATCAACATTTTTGAGGTTGTGTTCTTTTGCACCTTTTATAACTATACACTCT
Source organism: Caldicellulosiruptor diazotrophicus (assembly GCF_017347585.1). Taxonomy (NCBI): domain Bacteria; kingdom Bacillati; phylum Bacillota; order Caldicellulosiruptorales; family Caldicellulosiruptoraceae; genus Caldicellulosiruptor; species Anaerocellum diazotrophicum. The sequence continues at coordinate 1,145,110 of NZ_AP024480.1, read as the reverse complement.
TTTGACATTTTCATTTTCTCCTCCAACCAACAAAACCATTAAAGAAATTTTCTGAGTTCAAATATTTTGTCTCTCACTTTTGCAGCCTTCTCAAACTCAAGTTCTATAGCAAGCTTTTTCATCTCCTGTTCAAGTTCCTTGATATATTCTTCTATTTCTTCCTTTGTCATATTTTCTACAATGTCTTTCTCCACAACTTCATATTTCTCTTCCTCTTCAGCCACAGACACGGTAGCTTCAATTATCTGCCTTATACCTTTTCTTACAGTTTGAGGTACAATACCGTGTTTTTGATTGTATTCTATCTGAATTTTCCTACGTCGGTTTGTCTCATCAATGGCTCTTTGCATAGCGTTTGTTACTCTATCTGCATACATTATAACCTTTCCATCAACATTTCTTGCAGCACGTCCAATCGTCTGGATAAGCGAAGTCTCTGACCTCAAAAAACCTTCCTTGTCAGCATCCAAAATAGCAACAAGTGATACCTCGGGAAGGTCAAGACCTTCTCTGAGCAGATTTATCCCTACTAAAACATCAAACTTCCCAAGTCGTAAATCTCTTATAATCTGCATACGCTCAATTGTGTCTATGTCTGAATGCATATATCTAACTCTGATTCCCACATCTTTTAAATAGTCAGTAAGGCTTTCAGCCATCTTTTTAGTAAGTGTAGTAATGAGAACTCTCTGGTTCTTTTCCACTCGTTTTCGTATTTCACCAATTAGATGGTCAATCTGACCTTTTACAGGATGAACCTCAATTTCTGGGTCAACAAGCCCTGTCGGTCTTATAATTTGTTCAACAATGCGTGAAGATTTTTTGAGTTCATACGGCCCGGGTGTTGCACTTACAAAAATTACTTGGTTGATTTTTTCTTCGAATTCTTCAAATGTCAATGGTCTGTTGTCGTATGCTGATGGAAGTCTAAAACCATATTCAACAAGGGCATCTTTTCTTGCTTTATCGCCATTGTACATAGCTCTTACTTGAGGTATAGTAACATGTGACTCGTCAATGAACATTATGAAATCCTTCGGAAAATAATCAAGCAAAGTATACGGTGGACTTCCTGGTGGCCTGCCAGTTAAGTGTCTTGAGTAGTTCTCTATTCCTTTGCAAAAACCCATTTCCTGAAGCATCTCTATATCATAACGCGTTCTCTGCTCTAACCTCTGAGCTTCAACAAGCTTCCCCATACTTCTTAGCTCTTTTAGCCTCTGTTCAAGTTCTTCTTCTATACTTTTTATCGCTTTTTTCAACTTCTCTGCTGTTGTTACATAATGAGATGCTGGAAATATTGCAACATGGTTCCTTCGCCCAATTATTTCACCTGTCACAACATCAAACTCTGTAATTCTTTCTATCTCATCCCCAAAAAATTCTATTCTTATCGCCCTCTCTGTAGTAGATGCAGGGAAAACTTCAAGTATGTCTCCTCTTACTCTAAATCTGCCTCTTCCAAAATCGATATCATTTCTTTCATACTGCATTCTTATAAGCTCTCTTATGACCTCGTCTCTGTCTTTTATCATGCCAGGGCGCAAAGAGATGGTAAGGTTTAAATAGTCCTCGGGACTACCCAAACTGTAGATACAAGATACACTTGCCACAATTATAACATCTCTTCTTTCAAATAAAGCAGACGTAGCTGAGTGTCTGAGCTTATCAATTTCTTCATTTATAGACGAATCCTTTTCAATATATGTGTCAGTTTCTGGAATATATGCTTCAGGCTGATAATAGTCATAGTAGCTTACAAAGAATTCAACTGCATTTTCTGGGAAAAATTCTCTAAACTCACTACAAAGCTGTGCTGCTAAAGTCTTGTTATGTGCCAGCACAAGCGTGGGTCTTTGAACATTCTCAATGACTTTTGCCATTGTAAATGTCTTGCCAGACCCAGTAACACCCAAAAGAGTCAGAAATTTTTCGCCTTTTAAAATGCCTTCCGTTAACATCTCTATTGCTTTTGGCTGGTCACCAGTTGGTTTGAAGTCAGAAACAAGCTTAAATTTCTTCATCTCAAATCACCAAATTTTATTTTATCTCATTAATCAACAATTTTCAAACGTATGTTTGGAAAATCTGTGTCGCGTTTTCATCAATAATCTGTATTTTTAAATGCTTTTGGATAAAGTTTTTTGTACATCTCATAACTTTTAAAAACTCTTTTTACAAAATAGTTTGTCTCTTTAAAAGGAATTTCTGTTATTTCAATAGTGCTTCTTTTTCTAATCGAAAGCCACTTATTTACATTTGTCATACCAGCATTGTAAGCTGCAACTGCAAGCTTTGTATCGCCAGAGTAGTAGTCTATAAGATATTTTATATACCACGAACCAAGTCTTATATTGTAATCAGGATTATAGAGGCTATCTTCTACATATTCCGTTTTAAGCTTTTGAGCAATCCACTTCGCAGTTGAAGGTGAAAGCTGCATGAGTCCAACGGCGCCTTTTCTCGAAACTGCATACTGGTTAAAGTTACTTTCAGATTTTATTATTGCACATATCAAATATGGGTCTACCCCTATTTCACTGCTATATTTACTTATACTTTCAGAAAATTTCAGTGGATATATTTGCTTTAGGACAAAAAAATAAAATCTTTCAAAGAATAAAAGAAAAACAATTAGCAAGACTATTATAATAACCTTCTTCTTCAAATCAACCCATCCTCTTTGAGATATTTTCTTATTACACTTTTTAACTTTTCAATGTCAAAATTATTCACTATAACCCTGTTGGCAAGATCCTTATAGTTCTCTAATATTTTCTGCCTTTCTAAAAAAAATTTTATCTCCTTTTCGTCCCACCCATTTCTTTTTATTATTCTTTCAACCAACAGGTTTTCTTCTGCCTCCACAAACCATACAACAGAGCAGATTTTGTGGAGACCTACCTCAAATAAAAGTGCAGCATCTATAACAGTAGGGTATTCTCTAAAGACCTCAAAAACTAAGTAGCTTACCCTCTCAAAAATGAACGAATGAGTTATCTTATTTAAAATCTCAATACGTGATTTGTTAGCAGTAACTAAAGCTCTTAACCTGTTTCGGTCTATTCTCCCTGATACCAATATTTCCTCCCCAAAAATGTCAGCCAATTTCTTCTTGAGTTCTTCGTTCTCTTCCAAAAGTATATGATATTCTTTGTCAACATCAATTACCTTAAATCCGTAACTTTGTGCTAATATGCTACTGATGGTACTCTTACCTGAACCCATCTTCCCTGTAATTCCCAAGACTTTATTTTGTCTCATACCAGTTCAGACCCTCTTTTACCTCAACTACCAGAGGCACTTTTAAAGCTACTGCATTTTCCATTTCTCTTTTTACAATTCTTTTTACTATATCCTTTTCTTCGTATGGAGCTTCAATTAAAAGCTCATCATGTACCTGCATAATTACTTTCGATTTAAGATTGTTTTTTTTAAGTTTTTGATACACCTTAATCATCGCCAATTTCATGATATCAGCAGCGCTGCCCTGAACTGGCGAATTCATTGCAATCCTTTCGGCATAGCTTCTTGCATTCCTATTTGCAGATTTTATGTCCTTTACATATCTCCTTCTGCTAAATAAAGTCAAAACATATCCGTTATCACGAGCAAATTTGATAATATTATCTAAATACTCTTTAACTTTAGGATAACGCTCAAAATACCTGTTTATAAATTCTGCAGCTTCTTTCCTGGAAATCTTAATATCCCTTGCAAGACCATAATCAGAAATTCCATAAATTATACCAAAATTTACTGCTTTTGCTTGACTTCTCATCTGTGGAGTAACATCAGCTATGTCTACTCCAAAAATCTCAGCTGCTGTCTGTGAATGGATGTCAACATTGTTTTTGAAAGCATTTATAAGTCTTTCATCTTCAGAAATATGGGCAAGTATCCTCAACTCAATTTGGGAATAATCCGCATCAATCAGTACATGCCCTTCTTCAGCTACAAAAACTTTTCTTATCAACTTTCCCTCGTCATATTTCACAGGTATATTTTGCAAATTAGGATCGCTACTCGCAAGCCTTCCTGTTGCTGTACCTGTTTGAATAAATGTTGTATGAACCCTGCCGGAAGAAGGATTTATTGCCTGGAGTAATCCCTGACAATAGGTTGTTAGTATCTTGGTATACATCCTGTAGTCCAGAATAAGAGGAACTATTTCATGTTTGTCAAAAAGCTCTTCTAAAACCTCGGCATCGGTGGAGTATCCTGTTTTTGTCTTCTTGATCACAGGAAGTTTTAACTTTTCAAATAAAATGTAAGAAAGCTGTTTGGGCGAGTTTATATTAAACCACTCACCTGCAATTTGGTATATCTGCGTTTCAAGTTTTAATATTTTGCTTTCAATCTCCTTGGTATACTGGAGCAGGACATCTCTGTCTACCTTAAACCCTGCTTTTTCCATCTCGTATAGAATTGGAATAAGAGGACGTTCTATGTTTTCATACACAAACCTGCATGAATTTAAATCAATCAATCTTGAAAGTTCATCCCATAATCGTTTTAACAGGACTACCGAAACCATCTTTTTATCCTTTTTAACAGCTTCTATATCGGTGTTTAAGTAGGATACAAACAATGTTTCTATATTATATGAACTCCTTGTACTATCAAGAACATAAGAAGCAATCATTACATCCTCACAATTTTTAACATTATTCGTATCTTTCAAATTAAGTTCATGAAATATACTTTTTAAATCATATACGATTTTCACGGCTTCGCTTTGTAAAATTTTTTCTATCATATGTCTATCTTTGGTTACAAACACAGTATTACTTTCTTGATCATACAAATAAAAACACTTTTCATCCGGTACAAACATTAATGGAATCTCTTTTGCTATTATTTGTGAAATGCTTTCAAGCTCTTTTTTCTCTACGTCAGGGATATCAGTTCGTTGCTGAACAAATTCAAATTGAACCACTTCTGATAGCCCTAGCCGTTTTATTATGCTTTTGAACTCCAACTGGACCAAAATCTCATATAGCCTTTCCTTGTTCCATTCTTTTGTTCTCAAATCTTCAAGTTTAACATTTAGTGGTAAATCACATACAATTGTTGCTAAGCGTTTGGACAAAAATGCCATGTCTTTTCCTGCTTCCAACTTTTCACGGATAGAACCCTTAATTTTATCTAAATTTTGGTATATTTCTTCCAAAGATGAGTATTCCTCCAAAAGCTTCTGCGCACTCTTTTCACCAATTCCTTTTACCCCGGGAATGTTATCCGATTGATCTCCAACAAGAGCTTTATAATCAGGCACTTGATTTGCCCAAACCCCATATTTTTCTTTAATATTTTCCACAGTGTACAAATCTTCTACTGTTTTATCAAATTTTGTTGAAACAATCTTCACAACTACATTTTTGTCGAGCAACTGAAGAGTATCTCTGTCACCTGTGATAATAACAATATCCAAACCAGTATTTTTAAACTTATTCACAAGTGTGCCAATTACGTCATCTGCCTCAAATCCTTCAAACTCAACAATTGGAATGTTGAGGGCATAAAGAATTTCTCGAACATAAGGAATTTGTACTTGAAGGTTATCTGGCATAGGTTTTCTGTTAGCTTTATATTCTTCGTACTCGCTTTTGCGTGCCTGTCTTCCTTTTTTATCAAACGCAACCGCAACATAATCAGGACTCTCTTGCTCTAAATATTTTAATAACACATTTACAAAACCATAAATAGCGTTTGTCGGGATATTGCTCAAAGTTGTTAGTTCAGGAAGAGCAAAAAAAGCCCTATATAAAATACTATTTCCATCAAATATAACTAATTTCATCTTCTATCTTCCCTTTCAATAATTCTTAGAAGTTCTTCTTTTTTTAATGAATAGTTGTTTTTATAAAAACGTTCATGCTCAAAATCATAGTACAGAAACAATAAAGCCTTTAAATCATTACTTGTTTTATAGTAACTTAAATCTTCATAGTAGTTGAAGAGAAACCTGTACAGCTCATAACAAATATATATTGTTAGGACTTCATTTGGATACATCTCATTTTCAAATTTTCTATCAAACTCTTCTATGTTTCTCAAAGTTTCATCTGTGAAAAATTTGTATTTATTCATAACGTACCATTCTATCTCGTCGATGAGCTTCTCAATTGAAGCATTTATTTCTGCTCCTAACAAAGAACAAAGTTTTATATAAAGAAGTAAAATATAGGGTAGATGATAATAAGTTTTCACTGAGGTCAACATAAGATTTTTATTGTAAAAGTTAAAATAAATGCTTTCTTTTGTAGCTAATATTTCTATGCTTTCTTTAAGATTCAAAATTTCACTTTTCTTAAGCCCGTTTAAAATCTTTAAATAATAAAAACTTGAGGATTGCAACGATGATGTATAAGAGAGCTCGAAATTTTCAAGTTTTCTAGGCAGATATAAAAAACAAAATTTTAGCATCTTTGCTGGAATAATAAGAGATAACTGATGTCTTCTTGCAATATCCATCTTTGAATACCTCGTAATATCTATTGTACAGACACAATTTGGTTTGTTTGCTGATTCTATATTAATCCCAACTTCAAAAAATTTCAATTTGGAATCAAAGTTTTCAATACAATCATAAATTGAACTTCCTTTCTGTACCTTGACTTCTATTTTTATATTTGAACCTTTTTTCATTTCAGAGACTGATAGCAGATTTTGATAACAAAAGCTATCTGCTGCTTCATCTATCCAAAACGAATGGTAGAATCCAATACACAAAAGTCTTTCTTTTAATTTTGTTGCAAATCTTAAATATCTTTCATTTAGTTCTAAAATACCATAAACTTTTAACAAAAAAAACGAATTTTTAACTCTCAAAAGTATCATCTGTATATTTGAATTATTGCACACAAGCCCTTTTTTTCCTCTTTGAAGCCTTGGCATAAAAATAAGTTCATTGTCTTGAAGGTCAAAAGCCACTCCTATATTATTGACTTTACAATTGTCAGTAAAAGAAAAATTTACTGAAAAACCATTCTCATTTTTTATAATTTCATAGGAAACCTTTTTCAAACCTCTGTCAGCTTGTGTAAAAACATCGTTCAGAAAAATATAGGAAGAAGTATCTATGAACATTCTTTTTAGTACCTCTTTTATGTTCCTATAGGATTATTATATACCATAAAAACGCCCTAAGTCATCCCAACAAACTGCCAAAGATGACTTAGGGCACCCCAATTACTCATCAAAATTATTTTTTCTCAAACATGTCCTTGCCAACTCCGCAAATAGGACAGACCCAATCGTCAGGGAGATCTTCAAACTTTGTTCCTGGCGCAATACCATTTTCAGGGTCTCCATTTTCAGGATTGTACTCGTAGCCGCATATACTGCATACCCAAATTTCCACTTTAAACATTCACTCCTTTTTCAGAATTTAAACTGTCAAATAATTTATACCTCATTTTTCACTTCTTAAAACACAAAGCTTAATCAATCTCTTTATCCCCTATATCAGTTCGATAGAAGATATTTTCAAAATTAATTTTTCTGACCTCTTCATACACCTTCTCTTTCGCTTCTTTTAACGTCTTTTCTTTTCTAACTACATTCAAAACTCTTCCACCAGCAGTTTTTATCTTACCATTTTCCTTTTTTGTATTTGCATGAAACACTATTGTCCCTTTATCAAGATTTTCAAATCCGTTTATTTCAAAACCAATATCATATTTGTCTGGATACCCCCTTGATACAAGCACAACACACAAAGAATATCCTTCATCAAATTTAGGTTCAATACCTTTTAAGTTCCCTTCTCTTGCCTTTACCATTATTTCAATAAGCTCACTTTTCATAAGTGGCAAAATTACCTGGGCTTCTGGGTCTCCAAAACGTGCATTAAATTCTAAAACCTTTGGCCCCTCTTCTGTAAGGATAAGCCCTCCATATAATACTCCTTTGAAAGGCCTTCCTTCTTTCCGCATACCATATACTGCTCTGAGCATTATGTTTTCTAAAATATCCTCAAAAACTGCCTTATTTACCAGTTTGGACGGGGAAAAAGCTCCCATTCCACCTGTATTTGGTCCTTTATCACCATCAAATGCCTTTTTATGGTCTCTTGCTGTTGTAAGAGGAACAATATCCTTACCATCAGAAACAACAAATACTGAAACCTCTTCACCTATGAGGTAATCTTCAATAACTACCTTGTTACCTGCATTTCCAAAAACTCTTTCTTTCATAATGAGGTCCAAAGCTTCTACTGCCTCTTGATTAGTGTTTGCAATAATAACACCCTTTCCAAGAGCAAGACCATCTGCTTTTATAACAATTGGATACTTAGATATTTGATTTACAAACTTATATGCATCTTCATAGTTGGTGAACACCTCATATCTTGCAGTTTCAATTCCATATTTCTTCATTAAATCTTTTGCAAAAGCTTTACTGCTTTCTATCATTGCAGCATCTTTTGTAGGTCCAAACGTCTTTATACCAAAAGACTCAAGATAGTCAACAATCCCGTCAGCCAGAGGATTGTCAGGACCAACAACCACAAAATCTATTCTTTTTTCTAAACAAAAGTCCTTTACCTTGTCAAACTCATTTACTTTAATATCAGCACACTCAGCTATATCGCTTATTCCTGCATTTCCTGGAATGCAGAACAAATCTTTGTATCCTTCATTGTATATCTTCCATGTAATAGCATGTTCACGTCCACCATTTCCTATAATCAGTATTCGCATGGTTAAAATTCCACCTCTTTCTTAATGTCTAAAATGTCTCATTTCTGTGAATATCATGGCTATATTAAACTTATTTGCCATCTCAATAGAATCATTGTCTCGTATAGAACCACCTGGCTGGATAATAGCACTAATTCCTGCTTTGCCTGCAGTTTCAACACTATCTGAAAACGGGAAAAATGCATCGGATGCAAGCACCGCTTCTTTTAAATCAAATCGTGACCTTGAAATTGCATGTTCCACCGCCCATATTCTATTCGTCTGGCCCATTCCAATGCCTATGGTCATTTTATCTTTTGCTACTACTATAGCATTTGATTTTACATGTTTTACAACCTTCCAGGCAAAGATTAAATCTTCCAGTTCCTTTTCTGAAGGCTCTCTTTCTGTAACAACCTGAAATCCGTCTTTGAAAAGCATTTTATCCTTTTCTTGCACTAAAACGCCACCATTTACAGATTTTATATCGTAGAAAGCATTAGTTTTTTCTAAAGATGCTAATTTTAAAATTCTCAAATCTTTTTTGGAGCACAGGATAGAAAGAGCATCCTCGTCAAATTCCGGAGCAATCACAATTTCAAGAAAAATCTTTTTGAGCTGGTCTGCTGTATCCTTGTCAACTTTTCTGTTGAAAGCAACAATGCCGCCAAATATTGATACTGGATCGCTTTCATATACCTTTTTGTAAGCTTCATAGATATTTTCCGCCGATGCTACCGCACATGGGTTGTTGTGCTTTATAGCAACACATGTAGGTTCATCAAATTCCTTCAAAAGTTCTATAGCACTGTCACTGTCAAGTATATTGTTATATGAAAGTTCTTTGCCATGAAGCTGAGTACAATTTACAATATTAGAGGTTTCGATGAATGGTAACGATATCTTATAAAAACATGCCTTTTGGTGTGGATTCTCACCATATCTTAAGTTCTGCAAAAGTTCAAGTGGTACCGTAAAGTGCTTCGAAAACGACTGGTCATTTCGTACATATTTGAAATAGTTAAAAATCATTGAATCATAATATGAAGTGTATTCAAAAACTTTTGTGGCAAGATAAAATCTCGTCTCAAAAGAAACCTCTCCATTTTTTTCTATTTCCATTGCTACTGTATCGTAATCTTCAGGGTCAACAATTACTGTTGTATATTTAAAATTTTTTGCAGCAGCTCGAATCATGGTAGGTCCACCTATATCTATATTTTCTATAACATCATCAAGTGTAACATCTTCTTTGAAAATAGTCTCTTTAAATGGATAAAGGTTAACCACAACCATGTCGATTGATAGAATATCCAACGCCTTTAAAGTTTCCAAGTGTTCTCTATTATCCTTTATCGCAAGAATCCCTGCGTGAATATTCGGATGAAGAGTTTTTACTCTACCATCCAAAATTTCAGGAAAACGGGTCACTTCAGAGATGTTTATAACCTCAATCCCATTTTCGGTCAAATACTTCATAGTACCGCCTGTTGAGATAATGTCATATCCAAATTCTTTAAGCTTTTTAGCAAATTCCACTATCCCGTTTTTATTGTAAACACTTATAATTGCCCTCTTATTCATATTTCAATTCCCACCTTTTTTAAGATTTCTTTATCCTTTATGATAACTTTTCTGCCTACAACTTCTATCTTATCCTCACAAAGAAGCTTTATAGCTAAAGGATATATCTTCCATTCAATCTCTTCAAGTACCCTCTTTTGAAGAGTCTCTGGAGTATCATCTTCCCTTACATATATAGCCTTTTGCAAGATTATTGGGCCACCGTCAGGCACTACATCAACAAAGTGTACTGTTGCACCTGTTACCTTCATTCCATACTCTAACACACTTTTGTGTACGTTTATTCCATACATACCTTTTCCTCCAAATGCCGGGAGCAAAGATGGATGAATGTTTATAATTTTGTTTCTAAATTCTTCTACAAAATACTCTGAAAATATATAAAGGAAACCTGCTAAAACGATGTAATCAATTTTTTGACTTTTAAGAAAGTTTACTAAATATTTTTCATACTCCAAAGAAGAGGGAAAATCTCTCCTGGATATATAAATTGCTTGAATACCGTTTTTTCTTGCCCTTTCAAGCGCATATGCATCTTTTTTGTTGGATATGACACACGAGATAGTAGCTGGTATCTCTCCAATTTTTATCTGATCGATGATAGCCTGAAGATTAGATCCAGAACCTGAAACAAATACAGCCAATTTTTTCATTTTAAAACAACTCCGTCCTCACCTTTTTGAATTACGCCTATTACCCATGCATTTACTTTCTCTTGTTCTAAAATCTTCAATGTCAAATCCACATTTTCTTCAGAAACTATTAGAACCATACCTATTCCCATGTTAAATGTTGAAAACATCTCTCTTTCTTCTACTTTTCCACATTCCTGAATCAACTTAAATATAACAGGCACTTCCCAGCTGCCTTTTTCAATAACAGCAGAATAACCCTTTGGAAAAGCACGAGGTATATTTTCAAAAAATCCACCACCTGTTATATGAGCTATTCCTTTAACATTAACATTTTCAAGCACTTTCAAAACAGGTTTTACATATATCCTTGTAGGTTTCAGGAGTTCTTCTCCAAGTGACACCCCAAGCTCTTCATATATCTTTTCAAGCACTTTGGGATTTTCGTCTATCCCAAAAACCTTTCTCACAAGTGAGTAACCATTGCTGTGAACACCATTTGAAGCAAGTCCAATTATAATATCTTCTTGGTTCACATCTTTTCCATACACCGCTTTTTGCTTTTCTACAATTCCAACTGCAAACCCTGCCAAATCGTATTCATCGTCTTTGTAAAAACCTGGCATCTCGGCAGTCTCCCCACCTACAAGCGAGCATCCAGCCATTTTGCAACCATCAGTAATGCCTTTCACAATATTTGCGACCTTGCTACTGTTTAGTTTGCCACATGCAATATAGTCTAAAAAGAAAAGTGGTCTTGCTCCATGGCATAGAATATCATTGACACACATGGCAACACAATCTATTCCAACAGTGTCGTGCTTATCAAGATAAAATGCAATCTTCAGTTTAGTACCAACTCCATCTGTGCCAGAAACTAAAATATATTCAGAACTTCCAATATTCAAAAGATACATACTCCCAAAACTACCTATGTCAGTGATAACATTTGAATCAAAAGTTTCTCTCGCTAAGCTTTTAATCAAATTCACTGCTCTGTAACCTTCTTCAATGTTCACTCCCGCATCTTTATAAGTGGTCATTTTTCAAACACCCTCTTCAAGAATATATTTATTAAAATTTTCTGGTATCTCGGTTACATACTCTCCGTTAAAACATGCTGTACAAAACTGATTGATCTTACCCTCAAAGACCTCATTCAGACCATTTAAACTCAAGTACTCCAATGAATCTGCTCCCAAAATCCTTGCAATTTCTTCAGTTAAATAATTTGCTGCTATCAACTCTTTCCTGTCAGGTGTATCTATACCGTAGTAACAAGGGAAAACAACTGGAGGAGAACTTATTCTCAGATGAACCTCTGTTGCCCCTGCATCTCGCAGCATTTTTATAATTTTTCGCGAGGTTGTTCCCCTTACGATAGAATCATCAATTAAAACAACTCTTTTACCTGCCACATTGTTTTTTAAAACATTGAGCTTTATTTTCACAGCTATTTCTCTCTGTGACTGCTCAGGTTTTATGAACGTTCTTCCTATATATCTATTTTTTATAAACCCTTCAGAAAATGGAATACCAGCTTCTTCAGCAAAGCCAATAGCAGCAGTTGTCCCAGAATCTGGCACACCAATCACAATATCACAGTCCACATAAGACTCTTTACAAAGTTGTCTCCCAAGTCTCTTTCTTATTTCATACACGCTAATTCCTTCCAAATATGAGTCAGCTCTTGCAAAATAGATAAATTCAAACACGCATAAGTGTTTAGTGCAATTTTTATATTTTTTGCTCTTAATACCATTTCTACTTACCGAAATTATCTCTCCTGGTTCGACATCTCGAATATATTCCGCTCCAATAGTGTCCAGAGCACATGTTTCTGAAGCAAAACAAATACTATTGTTTATCCTCCCCATTACAAGTGGCCTTAGACCATAAGGATCTCTTACTGCAATAAGTTTATTTGGTGTTAAAATCAGAAGAGAATATGCCCCTTTAATTTCATCCATAGTTTTTAAAATAGCTTCTTCGATATTTTCGGATTTTATTCTGTTACGTGAAATCAAACTTGCAATAACTTCAGAATCAATAGTTGTCTGAAAGATTGCACCTTCCTGCTCAAGTTTCTCTCTAATTATATGCGCATTAACAAGATTGCCATTATGGGCAAGAGCCATATGACCTTTTCTGTATTTTATAACAAGTGGCTGAGCGTTTTCCCTGTCACTTTTGCCTGTTGTTGAATACCTCACATGACCAATTGCAGAATATCCTTTGAGATGATTTAGCACAACCTCATTGAATACTTCATTGACAAGACCACTATCCTTGTGATAAATAATATTCCCTGAATCATTTACTGCAATACCACTGCTTTCCTGGCCTCTGTGTTGAAGCGCATAAAGTCCAAAATAAGTAATCTTTGCAACATCAAGTTTACCATCTGAAGAATATATGCCAAATATTCCGCAATGGTCTTTAAAACTCTCTTCTACCTCTTTAAAGCACATGGTATTGCCTCCTGATATATTCTCTCAACCTCTTTTAGGTCCAAATGAATCTCTTTATTATTTATCTTACCATTTATCACAAACTCGTTAGTTACTCTTCCTATCACAGTAAACTCAATATCATCTAATATATTCTGTATTTTGCTTAAATTACTTTCTTGAAATGTAACAATAAACCTTCCCGGTGTTTCACTGAAAAGATAAAAATCTTCTCTTAATTCTGTTTTAATTTGCAACTCAGCGCCCTTTGAACCTCTTAATGCACTCTCTATAAGAGCAATTGCAAAGCCTCCATCTGAAATATCATGAACAGAGTTAAAAAGACCTTCTCTGATACATTCTAAGACCTTGTCACATACTTTTTTATGAAGCTTCAAATCGAGTTTGGGCACCCTACCAGAAACTATTCCTTGATAAAAACTTAAATATTCACTTGCTCCAATATCATCTGCGGTTTTTCCAATGACTGCAACTAAATCACCTTCATTTTTGAAAGAAATATCAACAGCTTTTTCAATATCGTCAATAATACCTATCATCCCAATTACAGGCGTAGGGTAAATAGCTCCTTCTTCTGACTGGTTATAGAATGATACATTTCCACCAGTCACAGGTGTTTCAAAATGCTCGCATGCAACTTTCATTCCTTCAATTGTCTTGACAAACTGGTAGTAAATTTCCGGATAGTGCGGATTTCCAAAGTTAAGTCCATCTGTGATTGCAAGTGGCTTTGCCCCAACAGCCACAATATTTCTATAACTTTCTGCCAACACAAGCTGAACTCCTTCATATGGATTTAAATAACAGTATCTACCGTTGCTATCTATTGTGACAGCAATACCTTTTTTGGTTCCTTTTATTCTCAGAAGACTTGCATCATGGCCTGGTCTTATGACAGTATCTGTTCTGACCATATGGTCATATTGTCGATATACATATTCTTTGCTTGCAAGGTTAGGATTTGAAATCATCTTGCAGATTGCCTCGTTTAAATCATTTGGTTGTGGAATTGAATATATATCAAATTTTTCAGACTCTTTTATTATCGCTGGCTCTTTTATTTCTCTAACATAAGCAGGCGCATGAGCAAGTGCCTTTGCAGGAACTTCAGCAATTACCTTGCCATTGTCAAGAACTCTGAGCATACCGTCATCTGTTACCCTTCCAATCTTTACTGCATGAAGTCCCCATTTCTCGAATATTTTATATACTTCTTCTTCCTTTTCTTTTTTAACAATGACAAGCATTCTTTCTTGAGACTCTGAAAGCATAATCTCAATTGGGTTCATACCTTCTTCTCTTTTTGGCACAAGCGCTACATCTATTTCGATTCCTGTTCCCGCTCTTGCAGCTGTTTCACACGTCGAAGAAGTAAGCCCTGCTGCACCCATGTCCTGAATACCAACCACAGCATCCGTCTGAAAAAGTTCTAAACACGCTTCTAAAAGGAGCTTTTCCATAAATGGATCTCCAACCTGCACAGCAGACCTTTTCTCTTCTGATTCAGCTGTAAGATCTGTTGACGCAAATGTTGCTCCACCCATTCCATCTCTGCCTGTTGTATGACCAACGTAAAATACAGAATTGCCTACCCCTTGTGCAACTCCTCTAAATATTTTATCTTTTTTCATGATACCGACACACATAACATTGACCAAAATATTGTTCTTGTAAATAGGGTCAAACGTAGTCTCCCCGCCTACAGTGGGAATACCTACACAGTTGCCATATCCTGCAATACCAGCTACAACACCTTCAAACAAATATTTTGTTCTGCTGTCATTGAGGTTACCAAACTTAAGTGAATCCAAAAGAGCTATTGGTCTTGCTCCCATTGTAAATATATCTCGTATTATCCCACCAACTCCTGTTGCTGCACCTTCGTACGGTTCCACTGCTGATGGATGATTGTGACTTTCCACCTTAAAACATACTGCGTATCCATCACCAATGTCAACAATCCCTGCATTTTCCCCTGGACCTTGAAGGATATGTTCACCATTTGTAGGAAGATTCTTCAAAAACGCTTTTGAGTTTTTATAGCCACAATGCTCAGACCACATAACTCCAAAAAGGTTAATCTCCAGCTCATTCGGTTCTCTCCCCAGAATTTCCACAATCATCTTGTACTCATCGTATGTCAGGCCCACTTCTTCATAAAGATGTTTTTTCAAAATTTATCACCTCGATTTCAAATAATTGACAATGCTTAAAAACACTTTTTTACCATCTTCACAACCAAGAATTTTCTCACTGCTTCTTTCAGGATGAGGCATGAGTCCAAAAACATTTTTTTCCTTGTTACATATACCTGCTATGTTTAGAACAGAACCATTGGGATTTGTTTCATCGCTGACATTTCCATATTTATCACAATACTGCAAGATAACTTGTTGATTTTGAATCATTTGTTTTAATGTTTCTACATCCACTACATAGTTACCCTCGCCATGGGCAATAGGCAGGTTTATTATTTCTCCTTCTTTGTAAAGATTAGTAAAAGGAGTATTGTTATTTACTACTTTTACATACTGGTCGCTGCAAATAAACTTAAGGTTTTTGTTTCTTATCAGCGCACCTGGCAGAAGATGACTCTCAGTAAGTATCTGAAACCCATTACATATCCCTATCACTAGTCCTCCATTGTGCGCAAATTCCTCTATCCTTGGCAATACTTTTGAAAACCTTGCTATTGCTCCAGCTCTCAAATAATCCCCATACGAAAATCCGCCAGGCAAGATTATACAGTCAAACCCCGTTAATTTTTCATCACTGTCATGCCAGATATACTCGACATCCTCATTTATTACATCTTTAATGACATGGTAACAATCGCCATCACAGTTAGAACCCGGAAATACTACAACGCCAAACTTCATCTCTTACTCCTCCGAAATATTAAACTTGTACTCTTCCATGACAGGGTTGCATAAAAGCTTTTCACACATAAGCTTTACCTGCTGTTTTGCTTTTTCAATATCTGTTTCGTTCAAATATACCACAATATACTTTCCCATTCTGACTTTTTCTACATTATTAAATCCCAAGCTCCTTAAAGAATTTAACACAGCAATACCTGGTGGATCTGAAATTGATTTTTTTAAATATACAAAGATTTCTGCTTTGAGCATTTCTATTTCTCCTTTCAAGTAAATATTTTCGTACTTATTTACTTTTTGTTCAAGCTAAGCCTTTTTAATATTTCCATATATGCCTCTTCAACATTTCCAAGGTCTCTTCTAAATCTGTCCTTATCCAGTTTTTCCTTAGTTGTAGTATCCCAGAACCTACAAGTGTCTGGAGAAATCTCATCAGCCAAGATTATATCTCCCTTATACCTACCAAACTCAAGTTTAAAGTCAATAAGGTCAATGTTAACTTGTTTTAGATAATTTCTGAGCACATCGTTAATTTTAAAAGAATACTCTTCAATCTTTTTTATCTCATCCTCGGTTGCAAGTTCCAAAGCTAAAATATGGTATTGATTTACCTGTGGGTCGTGAAGAACATCATTTTTATAACAGAACTCTAAGATGGGTCTTTTCAAAATTGATCCTTCCTCAAGTCCCAGTCTTTTGCATAGAGAACCTGCAGCTATATTTCTCACAATAACCTCAACTGGAATTATTCGTACCTTTTTAACAGCTGTTTTTCTCTCATCAATCTGTTCAATAAAGTGGGTAGGAATTTTGTTGGACTCTAATATTTTAAAGAAATGGTTTGACACTAAGTTGTTAACAATTCCTTTATTATTAATTATACCTTTTTTTGCTCCGTCAAAAGCTGTTGCATCATCTTTGTACTCAATTACAACAACCTCTGGGTTTTCAGTTTCATAAACTTTTTTTGCTTTACCTTCATATAGAAGATTTGTAATAACATAACTCATATTAAAAGCCTCCTGATTGATATTTTAAATCTTAAAACTTTATTTGAAAAGTAGTAATGTATATTTATGCAATTCCTGGATTTTTAAAGGGGAGCAATCTGTATGCTCCCCTTTTTCTTTTAGTGTGCGATAATTATAAATCTTAAAATGAAGAGTATAGCAAGAATATATGTTATTGGATGAACTTCTTTTGCTTTTCCTCTTAAAAGTTTAACCAGAACATAGAATATAATACCTGCTGAGATACCATTTGCGATGCTGTAAGTAAACGGCATAATTACAATTGTCAAAAATGCTGGAAGAGCTTCTTCGAAATCATTAAAATCAATCTTTTTGATAGAGCTTATCATCATAACACCAACAGCAATCAACGCTGGTGCAGTTGCCTGGGATGGCACAAGCCCTATAAACGGCGCAATCACCAATGCAAGGATAAACAAAATACCTGTGACCAATGACGTGAGACCTGTTCTTCCACCCTCTTCTATACCAGCTGCACTTTCGATATAAGTTGTAACTGTGGATGTTCCAAAGATAGACCCAATAATTGTTGCAACTGCGTCAGACATCAATGCCCTGTCCATATTTGAAATATCTCCTTTTTCATCAAGCATCCCAGCCTTATCAGCAAGACCTACAAAGGTTCCTATACTATCAAACATGTCTATAAGAGTAAATGTTAATATCACCGCAAAAAGACTAAGAAGAACCGCACCTATGCTGCCTCCTTGACCATGTGCTGCAAATAGTCCTGAAAAATCAAAGTTAAATGCAGAAACTTTAAATGCTTCCATCGAAAATTTAAATTTTGACAAATCTACAATTTTTAAGGGAAAACTTATTATAGTTGTTACAATTATTCCAATAATAATTGCACCTTTTACTCTTTTGGAAATTAAAATTCCTATAATCAAAAGTCCTACGAGAGCAACAATTGCACCACGAGAAGATATTATTGCCGAGTTTATATCAGGATTATTCGTTAAAGACTTGAAAGCAGATGTAAAATCGCCAAACTTGGGAAGCTTAGAACTTGAGTCAATTACTACTATTCCACTATTTATAAATCCAATAAAAGCTATAAAAAGTCCAATACCAGCTGTCATAGCGTGTTTCAAAGATTGAGGAATTGAACGAACTATAGCCTGTCTGAGACCAACTGCCGTAATAATAACAAATATAATACCTGATATAAATACTGCTGCTAATGCCTGCTGTGGAGTATATTTCATTTGAAGGCATACTGTGTAGGTAAAAAAGGCGTTAAGACCCATCCCAGGTGCCAGTGCAAATGGAAGATTAGCATAGAGTGCCATTATAAGTGTTCCAACTGCCGCACCAATACATGTCGCAAAAAATACAGAATGCTTATCAAGTCCAGTTGTACTGAGAATAGAAGGATTGACAAATATTATGTATGCCATTGTGATAAATGTAGTAAAACCCGCTAATACCTCTGTCTTTACATCAGTTCTTCTTTCTTTGATCTTAAAGATATTTTCTAACACAAATATACCACCTTTCTACGAACATTTTTTAAATATTATATCCGAATGTTTGATATTCACAAGTACATATTATCAAAGTAAAAGGCTTTATGTCAATAATTAATTGTGAACAAAATTAAAATATTTCAGAATAATATTCGGAATGATAATACACAAAAAAACAGGTCACACCTCTTTTATAAAAGATGTGACCTTGTTTATTGTTCCCAAGACTTACTCTAGTCATTAGTAGTTGTATCAACAGGTGTACCTAAGGTTACTTTGAAATCTTTTGTCTGTCCATCACGTAGAATTTTTATAGTTATTACGTCACCAATTTTGTGATTTGAAAGTATTGATTGAATATCTGAAAATGTAGTAACTTTCTTCCCATCTATCTGCAAAATTATATCTCCTTCTTTCAAACCTGCTTTCGCTGCTCCTGTGCCTGGATAAACTTTTGAAATATACATACCCATAACGTTACCAGATCTATCATAATACTCCATTACAGATATACCTATGGTCGGCCTTAAAACCTTTTTATATTTCATCAAATCATTTATAATCGGCTTCACATAATTTATTGGTATAGCAAAACCCATTCCTTCAACACCTGTTTGAGAAATTTTCGCAGTGTTAATACCAATAACCTCACCACTGCTATTTACAAGGGCTCCACCACTGTTACCTGGGTTTATTGCTGCATCAGTTTGAATTAGAGGAATCTGAATGCCGTTCCCCATATCAAGCTTCCTATTAACTGCACTTACAACACCAAATGTAACTGTTCCTGCAAATTCTTGTCCCAAAGGATTTCCTATTGCAACTACAAATTCTCCTACTTTTACCTTAGAGGAGTCCCCGAGAGGAGCAACAGCCTTTACATATTTGGAGTCAATTTTCAAAAGTGCTATGTCACTCAATGCGTCAGTTCCAATGATTGTAGCTGGCACTTCCTTTTCGCCTGATAAAATTACAGTGACAGACTTAGCACCTGATACTACATGGTTGTTTGTTACAACATAACCATCTTTACTAATTATAACCCCAGACCCTTCACCTATAGTGATTTCTTGTTCCTCATCTGTCCACCAGTTATAAGCTGTTCCCTTGTTTTTAATTCCAACAACAGCTGGACCAACCTTCTGCGCCACATCTGTTACAAATGAACTGTTACCTGAATTGAGTATAACTGTCTTTGTAATAGGTTCTGTGGCAGTTGAATTATTCAAGTTGAAACTGTTCAACGTAGAATTAATATCATTTTTAAAATTGTTAAAATTAACACCAAAATATGCCATAAAAAATATTGACATTAAAATGGCGCCAATTAAACCACCTACAAGCCCTGCAAATATATAATCTTTTATTGACCTTTTCTTTCTTATTGTTTTAGGAATCTCAAAATTTATAGGACTGTAGGATGGTTGAAAGTTTGGGGTTTCGAAATCAAATTTATCTGTCATTTTGCTTCACCTCTCACTTTGTTTTTTCACTTATAATTCTACCCTCTGTTTTTGAAAAAATTATTAACGAATTGTTAATAAATAATAAAAACTATTTTAAATCAAGTGTAAATGTAAACTTGGAACCTACACCTTCCTCGCTTTCAACCCAGATATTCTGTTTATGGAGCTTTATAATCTCTTTTACAATTGAAAGCCCTAACCCAACTCCATTTTCAAGACTTCTTGATTCATCAACTTTATAAAACCTTTCCCAGATAAGCTTTTGGAGCTTTTCAGGAATGCCCATACCTGTATCTTGTATTGTTATATAAGCTTTACCATTTACTACTTCTGAATATATATATATCTTTCCACCAACCTTGTTATATTTTATAGCATTGTCAAGAAGATTATGCACCACCCTGCTTATCAAGTCTTTATCTGCTTTGACAATAAGCTCTTCATCAACTTGTAGAGTTACATCTATCTCTTTTTCTTCAATTCTTTTCTCAAACTTAATTAGCTCCTCTACAATTACAGAATAAATCTTAAATTCGCTCAAGTTAAGATTTATTTTCCCCCACTCGAGCCTTGACAATTCCAAAAGTTGATTTATCAAGTTATTAAGTTTTATAACTTCCTCTTTTACAAGGGTTAGATAAAAATCTTTTTTGTCATCTGGAATAGTCTTATCTAATATACCTTCTACAAACCCTCTTATAGAGGTAAGAGGAGACCTGAGCTCATGTGACACGTTAGAAATAAAGCTTTTGCGCATCATTTCTAAATTTTCTAATTTTTCTGTCATATAATTAAAAGATGAAATAAGTTCGCTAATTTCATCATCACTGTTGTTTGGAATAGGAATTTTTTGTGAAAAATCACCTTCAGCTATTCTTCTTGAAGCCTGTGCAAGCTTTTTAATAGGTGTGATAATCCTTTGAGTCAGTGCATATGTTATTATCAGAACAACTAAAACTTCAAATAGTGTAATAAGCCAAATAATTCTGTTATATATCTTTAATGTTTGTCTTATTTCATCAGTTGATGTGATAAGAAGCAATCCCGAAACAACGTGGTTATTTATCACTACTGGATATCCTATCACAAGATATTCTCTTTTTATCATATCTCCTATGAGAAGCTTTTTTACTGCTATTTCCCCTCCAAAGACTTTATCTCTTATTTTTTGCAAACTCAGGTCATCTATATATACCTTTTCATCAGAGTTTAATATCACATTTGCATTTTTATTAATCAGCAGAATTGAAGCATTTAAATAATCTCTCAAAAATCTAATCTCAAATCTTAATCTGTCCTGTTCTAAAAAGCCTGTTATATACCAAAGTGCAAGGCCAGTTGCAATCTTTTCAGCTTCACGCACAAGCTGAGTCTGTTTTTGAGTAATAAAATAGTTTTCCGTAAGGTTATTGAGCACTGTCCCAAAAATTAAAAATCCAACTGCAATTATGACTGTATATATCACCACAAACTTGAAATATATAGATTTCAATTTTTTCACTTCCTCAACAAAGCCTAAATTTCAAACTTATAACCCACACCCCATACAGTCTTTATCTTCCAAGGATATTTGTCTTTTTCTATCTTTTCTCTTATTCTTTTAATATGCACATCAACTGTACGAGTATCACCTACAAAGTTGTAACCCCATATATGGTCAAGAAGCTGTTCTCTTGTAAATACTTTGTTTGGATGTGATGCTAAGAAATACAAAAGTTCAATCTCTTTCGGCGGCATATCTATTACTTTATCTTCAAGTTTCACCTCATATGTAGTGAGATTTACTGTCAGATTTGGATATACAACAACCTTTTCATCATTTATTTCACCCTGTGTTCTTCGAAGCACCGCTTTTATTCGTGCAATTAGCTCTTTGGGATCAAATGGTTTTACAATATAATCATCTGCTCCCAGCTCTAATCCGAGTACCTTATCAAATGTTTCGCCTTTTGCAGTAAGCATTATAATTGGAATGTTACTAATTTTTCTGATTTCTCTACAGACTTCATATCCATCTTTTTTTGGTAACATAATGTCCAATATTACGAGGTCGGGCATTTCATTTTTGAACATAGCAATTCCATCCATACCATTGTGAGCAACTACTACCTCAAACCCTTCTTTTTCTAAGTAGAGTTTTATTACCTCACATATCTTTATATCATCATCAATGACAAGGATTTTCATCCTCTTTCTACCTCTCCTCTACACAACTTTATATATTTCATCTATCGGCAGCTCATTGATATAAATTCTCTCTCCACTTTTAGAAATAAATTCTATACTTTGATTTTCCACAATTTCTCCTACTATACAGCATTCAATGCCATTTTCCAAAAGTTTTTTTACCAGTTCATCTGCCCTGTTTGTCGTAATTAGCATACTTCCACTTGAAATAAGCTTATATGGATTTAAATCAAAAAAAGCACATACTTTCTGAACTGCATTACTGAGATTTATCATATTTTCATATATAATCGCTCCTTTATTAGATGCTCTGCATACCTCATATATAGCTCCAAAAAGTCCACCTTCAGTAATATCATGCATACTTGAGGCATATTCTCTTGCTATCATCCCTTCCTCTATAACACTTAATTTTTCTATAAAGCTTTCTACTTCCTTTTCCTCATAACTATTTAGTACATTTTTAAGCTTTTCTTTGTACTTGCTGTATAGAATAAAAGTCCCTTCTAAACCTATCGTTTTTGTAATAACAATTTTATCTCCTGGTTTTGCTCCTCCTGTAGAAATAAGGAGATTTTTCTTAACTTTTCCAAAGCCCGTTGAAACAATCAATGGTCTTGTAACTGCAGTTGTCACTTCACTGTGACCACCTAAGAGATGGATGTTTAATTTATTGCAAGCATCTCTTATTTGAGATAATATATACGCAAAATCATCCTCAGTACTTCCAGGCGGAAGAAGCACAGTAGTAAGTATCCCAACAGGCTGAGCTCCAGCTGCCGCCAAATCGTTACATGCAACAATAACTGATAAAAAACCACTCATACTGTTTCCAGCAGTAATAGGATCCATCGTAAGAACAGCTATTTCTCCATCAATGTCTACAGCAGCACAATCTTCCCCAATATTAGGAAGTAACAAGATGTTCCTGCTGGACTTTAAGTTACTAAAAACATGTTTCTTAAGTATCTCTACAGATATTTTTCCTATATCCAAAAAAAGACCCCCTTTTTCTTTCAAATTAAAATACTCTATCAGGCAAAAATATATCAAACATTCCTACCACAAAAGAAGTAATTAAGTTTGCTATAATGGGTACTTTAATACCCGGTACCGACATATTACCAAAATACAAAATTGCAAACGTCACCAAAAAAGCAATTATTCCCCTTCCTATTGGGGTTTTATACAGCGTTGTTATTCTCTCAATTATATATGTTATCACAGATATTGCTGCAATTAAAGCTATTCCTATCATCCAATTGCTAAATACAAAATTAGGGTAGATTAACTGCATTAAAAGCATCATAAAAGAAGCAACAACAAATCTTACAATTATGCCAAGCCAGCTTGCATATCTTCTTTCAGTTCTTTCACTCATAACAAAAGCACCTCCTATTTGTAGGTTAACCAGTTTGTAATACGTTTATTCACGGGAGGTGCTTCTGAGTCTTTTATATTCATTTACATATTTCAATATATACATTACAAGTGCAAAAATAGCAATAATCAGTGCCAGTATTAAAATATAGAAAGAAATCTGCCACCTTAAAATCAACGAAAAAATTGCTATGTAAAACAAAAAAGTTGAAATTTTCCCGTAGATATTGGCAGAAACTACTATTTTTATTTTCCCATATAAAAGAGCTGAGCCCAATATCATAAAAATCTCTTTTGCAAGTACAATATAAAAAACCCATGGTGGTATATATTCTTTTAAAACAAGGCACCACAAGACTGTAAGTATCATTAACTTGTCCGCAAGCGGGTCAAATAGCTTTCCAAATTGTGTAACCATATTATATTTTCGGGCAATGAAACCATCTAAGATATCTGTGAGACCCGACAGCAAAAATATAATAAGTGCTAATATATAGTTATATTTTAAGTGAGAAAAAAACACTGCAGTAAATATTGGTACTAATAAGAATCTTAAAATTGTGAGAATATTTGGAAGATTCAATAACTACACCTCTTTTTCTTTTGTCACTTTTATGATTTTATCATATTTCAAAGATAATATCTATATCACATCATTAAGTTGCACTTTCCTCTTTCTCAACTCTTTCAAGCTTAAATATTGAAACCTCATAAGCAGTTCTTGTCTCCACTCTACCATCTTCCAATTTCTTTTGATAATCTCTACTTTGTACTCTTCCCCATATTTTTATATTATCTCCTACTTGAAAAGTGCTTGCAAAACGAGCATTTCTGCCCCAAGCAATGCAAGGTATATAATCTGATTTTCCATACAACCTATTTACCGCAAGTAAAATATCTGTTATTTCTCTTCCCAAAGGTGTAGTACGGTATTGAGGTTTCTTACATACATATCCGTTTAAGAATATCTCATTGATATTTTTTGAAGGATCAATGTTCTCAATATTTTTAATGTCCCTTGCAAATACTGTTAAGATAAGTTTATTACCAACATTTGATGGATTGTTGTATGACCTAAACTGTCCTAATACTTCTACCAAGCTACCTTCTTTTAGATTTACATTAATTAAAAGTCTATCAGAAACTGTCACAACTAAAATATCTTTTTGCTGAGAAAGTCGAGGAACTTCGATTTTAAATGTAAAAAATTTTTCACTAAAACTCACATGACTAAAACTAAGTGAATTTAAAACCTTCCCACATAAGTAAACTCTATTGTTTTCTAATGGATTTCTAGCCATAGAACCCACTCATCCTTTCGTACTTTATTCGCCTATTTTTATACTATTCAACAAAGTAAGTTTTTAGACATTTAAATTAAAACCACACAAACTTTTTAAAGTGGCAGTAACTGCACAAACAGACAAACCTCCTTCTTCTTTTTGGAGCATATTTTCTTTAATTTCTTTATCGGCAATAATATCGCCATCAATTGTTTCAACAGCTCTCTGAAAAAAAAGGTTTAGGCTTATCTTATTGTCATTGCCATAATCAAGATGAGTTATATTTATGGTGTTTTGAGAGGAAAAACCTATGTCCACAATCTTGCTATAAGAATTTCTTAATACTGTGGGCAAGCTATTATCTACGAAGATTAAAATTTTCTGATGTTCATCAAAAATGCCGTCCCAATCACCTAAAATCTCATTCTGAAGTACAACAACCAATTCACAATATTTAATAACATTTTGTGGACAATTAAAATAAAAAATGATATAATCAAATGGAAGATTAAAGCTTGTGAGCAATTTTGTAATTTTCTCGGTGTTGTTTTTTTCATTCGCTAAATCTATCTCTAATATTTTTTTACCCTTTTTTTTTGCAAAATCAACAAAGTCAACTTTAAATATCTCTTTGTATAATAGATTCTTATATAATACACCTATTTTTACCATTTTATTTTTCTCCCCACCCTTTTTTGCTGTATATATTAGTGTGACCACTCTTATTTTAATTATTAAGTCACCTTATTATTCTTTTCTGAACACCCTGATGATCAATATAATATCCGTCTTTGTATATTAGTTCAGATACTGTCACAAATTCATATCCTTGTTTTGTAAGTGTATTTAAGATTATCGGTAGAGCATATTTTGTATTTTTTGCATTATTGTGGAATAACACAATAGAACCGCTTTTTACTCTTTTCAATACTCTCTGTGCTATATCTTGTGCAGACAAATCTTTCCAATCAAGTGAATCAACATCCCATTGGATAACATAATATCCTAAGGAAGAGAGAGTTTTTATTAAAGTGTTATTGTAATCGCCATATGGAGGTCTAAAAACAGTTGGTTTTTTGTGAATAATTCTTATAATTTTTTCTTCACAGCTTTTAATATCTTTGATTATTTCAGATTCAGACAATCTTGACATGTGAAGATGCTTGTCAGAATGGCTTCCTATTTCATGCCCCTGACTGAAGATATCTTTCACATCTTCAGGATATTTCTCGACCCAAAAACCTACAAGGAAAAAAGTAGCTTTTGCATTGTATTTTTTGAGTATACTGAGCAGTTCTTTTGTATCGTCATTGCCCCATGCAGCATCGAATGTTAAGGCTATTTTCTTGTCATTTCTGTCAACGCAATAGATGGGTAACAGTTTTTTCTGATTAATAACATCCACAGCTAGTTTTGAATAAATAAATATAGTATTTATAGTGAGAAAAATGAGAATTGTGATTAAGAGTAGCTTTATAATTTTAGTAATGTCAAAAACTCTTATCATTATCCATTCCACAAAACTTGTTCTAAGGTAAATTTATGAAATTGACTAAAATAATATGAAAAAATAGAGTAGCATATTCTTTACATAATGCTACCCTCTCTTTGAAACTCAGTTTGAGAATCTTCTACAACTTTTTCATCAAATTTAGAAATAAAGGATTGAAGTTCTCCTTTTATTCGCTTTATTTCATCTTTTAAATTTTGGAGAAGTTTTTCATGCTCCTCAATTTCAACAAGAAGAGCTCTTTTTTTGTTTTCCCCTTCTTCAATTGCTTTTGATACAATGCTCTCTGCTTTTTCCTGCGCAATTATAAGAAGTTCCGCTATTTTTATTTTTTGTTCGTTTAATTTAGAAAGTTCTTCTTCAAGTTTTTTTAAAGTATTTTTTAACTCCTCATTTTCCTTCTGAAGTGCCTCAATCTTTTCACTTTTTTCTTTTATTTCTTTTTCGTAGGTAATCTCCAAATTATTTAAATACTCTATCACAGAGCTTGGTTTAAAACCTCTAAAAGTTCTTGCAAATTTGTATTTGCTCATTTTAACCCCCACATTTTCTTAACACTTTTTTGAATATTTTAACATAAAAAAGACTATTTTTGTATATCAAAATTAATCACTAAAAACCAAATCCTTTATCACCTCATAAGCTATAATAAATCCAGCAACAGGTGGAACAAACGAAATACTTGCTGGAACTCGCTTCTTTTCTGACTGTTCTTTTAAATACTCATAGTTAGGTTTTAACGGTTTTTCTTCAGAATACACAACTTTTAAACTCTTAATATTTTCTTTTCTCAGAATACTTCTAAGTTTTTTAGCAAGCGGACAATAACGTGTAGAATATATATCAGAAACCTTTATAAGCAAAGGATTTATTCTGTTACCCATACCCATACAGCTTATTATTTTTATGTGTTCTTTTGAAGCAAATTTAATAAGTGCAATTTTTGCTCCAATATCATCTATTGCATCTACTATATAATCTAAATTCTTATTATTGAGTATATTAAAGATATTTTCAGATGTTATTTTTTCAGGTATTATCTCTACCTTTACAAAAGGGTTTATATCAAATGCCCTTTCACGTGCAATATCCACCTTTAATCTACCTATATTTGATATAGTTGCAATTAATTGGCGATTCAAGTTAGAAAGAACAACTTTATCTTTATCAATAATAACAAAATTTCCAACACCACAACGAACAAGAGATTCAAATGCAAAACTACCAACTCCACCAAGTCCACACACTGCTACCTTTGCCTTTGATAGTTTTTCAACCTTATCTTCTCCAATCAACATCATAGTTCTTTGGAAAATATCCGCTGGACCTATCAATATTCTTATCCTCTCCTTTCTGACGTAATTAAAAAATAAAAGACCCTCTTTCCTTTTTGGGGTCTTTCTTCTTTCATGTCAGGAACTCCACCATGCCGTCCTCAGGGAGTTTCCCAGACCCTGCCTCAGCAGGTGGGTATCCTGCCAATAGCTTTGCATTACTTCCTGTTTATCACCCAAGTACAAACTTGGGTGGGAAGCCTATGCGCCACTATTGGACTCCGGATTCCCTTTTTTGATGGTGTTGGCCTGGAACTTCACCATCTTGTAACGCACACGGCAGAGTTCCTGCTACATTCTTGTTCTGTTATTATCTAATTTAAATATATCACAGATTCTTAGAGTTTTCAATATGATGATTCCTGTTAGATGAGTATTTCTGGCATTTATCACCCCACCTCGCTACTAAATTACCATTACTATAAAAACAAACAATCTCACAAAAATTCGAGCAGTCATGGCACTCAAATCCTTTTGTCTCAAACCTACATTTGTGAAGGTTCTCAAAACCTTTGAATTTAGTGATAAGACCTTTTGTGCTCTCTTTTGCCAGCAGGGCAATGCCTATTGCCCCCATAACATTGTAGTATTTTGGTACTATAATTTGAACTCCAAGAAGCTGTTCGAATGCTTTTTTCATTGCAATATTTGCTGCAACACCACCTTGAAACAAGATTGGACTTTCTAATTTTTTACCTTTTGCTAAATTAGTAAGATAGTTTCTTGCCAAAGCTAAACATAATCCAAAAAGAATATCTTCACAAGGATGTCCAAGCTGCTGTTTATGAATCATGTCTGACTCAGCAAATACAGCGCACCTACCCGCTATTCTCACGGGATTTTTTGAGTTTATTGCAATTGGCCCAAAATTCTCTATTGGAATATTAAGCCTTTCTGCTTGTCTATCCAAAAAAGAACCCGTTCCTGCAGCGCAGATTGTATTCATAGCAAAATCAATCACAATTTTATCTTTTATCAATATTATTTTTGAATCTTGACCTCCTATTTCAATTACAGTCCTTACATCAGGTACAAAAAATATTGCAGCTTTTGCATGAGCAGTTATTTCATTTTTTACAATGTCTGCTCCTACTACCAGCGATGCTAAATGTCTTCCTGACCCTGTAGTTCCAACTCCTTTTATTTTCAAGCTATCTCCATACTTTTCGTACAATGTACAAAGTGACTTTTGTAAGATTTCAATAGGTTTTCCTTGGGTTCTGAAATACATGCTTTCAATTACTTCACCATTTATATCAATCAAGACTACATTTGTACTAACAGAACCTATATCAATCCCAAGAAAGAACTCCTCTTTCAAATTTCTCACTCCTTGCCTCAATTAAGTCTAAAAATGCTTCCAAACGTGTTTTAATTCCTACATCGCTGTCAACTTCATCTATTACAATGTGCAGTAGTGGAATATTTATTCGATTTTTTATACCATTTAAAACTGATTTTGCTATTATCTCAGGCATACATGTGAGAGGAAAAATATGCAATATCCCATCATAATTCTGGGTTGAAAAATATCTGGCATAGGAAATTGTTTCTCTTGCATGGCCTCCAATTAAAACCGGCATTACATCTTTAGAAAATCTCTTAACAATGGGATTTTTCATTTTAAATATTGGGTATATCAGATGTGTATCAATCCACTGGGAAATATAAAGATTTCGTTCAACCTCACATCCCATCTCACCAAGTATTTTTTCAATGTTCAAGCTTGAAAAACTATCAATAATGGTGTATATCTCTCCTACAATTCCTATCTTTCTAACCTTCTCATTCACAATGTACAAGTTGTCAAACAAAACATTCGTTGTATCAACTAATCTTTCCATTTGATCAATTCCGCAAACTTCTAGTGCTTCCTTTCTGAACCTTTCATATATTTTATCTACGCTTCCCTTAACCATTTCCCTGGGTCTTAAAAAATGTACTTTTTTTTCAATCTCGTCTACTTTTTTGGCTAACCTATACACTCTCTTTAATATACTGGCTACATTTTTTCTTGCAAATATCTTGCTCACCTGCTTCAAAAAATTTCTAAAACCATAAAAAAGAGGTTCGATGACTATTATTTCGACATCATAGCCCAAATCTTTTAGAATCTCCTTTTCAAGTGCACCATAGTATCCAAATCTACATGGCCCACAGCCACCAAAAATTACAATAGTGTCTGCGCCCATTTCTATTGCTTGGATAAAATTCCCCATATTCAATTTAAAAGGTAGGCAAATAAATTCTGGTGAAAGTTTTTTCCCAATTTCAAGAGTGCTTTTGTTGTTATATGGAGGAACTACTACTTCAAATCCAAGTTCTTCAAAAAGTGCTTTTGCAATAAGAAAAAGATTACCCATGTGCGGGAAGGTAATTTTTCTCATCTCTGCTGCTCCTCCATTCAATCATATCTAAATACGCTTCTATTCTTGTTTGTATCCCCACATCAGCGCAGTGTTCATCCACAGTTAAACAAAGATACGGCAGTCCCATTTTATTGCATCTTCTCATAATCAGTTCCTGTAATATAGAGTCAATTCCGCATCCAAATGTCATAAGGTATACAACACCATCAACTTGTGTATTATTTACCGTCCATTCAAAATAATAATAGATATCCCTTGCAGAGGACCAGAATAATTCTTTTGGCAAATCAGAAAAGATATAATAAGAATCAAGATAATAGCATGTCGGATAAATAGGATTGTAACCTGCGTTTTTTAAAGTTTCCAAAACACCCTTGTTTAGAAATTCATCAAATATAACATAACTATGAGCCAATACTAGTATATTTTTTGTATCTGCTATCTTAGGTGTTAGAAAATTATATAATTGTGTATTTATTAACTTTATTTTTCTATTATTCCTTAAATTTATCTCTGGTATTACAAATTCAATACCAAAATAATTAGCTTTTACAACATCTGGAATACCAATAATCTTAGGGCAAGAGTATGTGCCTGGTAAAATAGACACAAGGCGTGGTATAAATAAAACATCTACGTTCTTTTTTCTTATAAGATACTCTACATGTCCAATAAAAATTTTGGCAGGGATACAAAGTTCATCACAGCTATTTTTAAGTCCATATTCTACCATTTCTTTTGTTGTCTTGCCTGAAAAGATTATTTGAGAATCTTCTAAGACTTCTGGTATAACTCTTATAAAAAAGTTTTCCATTCCAGCATAGCAAAAACTATTTGGAACTCCTACCTTCACTTTTTCGATTCTCCCTTTCAAAGATTGAAACCGTATTTTCTATTTACTTATTTTTAACCACTTTAGCAGTAAAAATACTAAAAAAAATAGGCCCTACTATTTTCGGGCCTTGAAATAATCACAAACATCATTTATAGCACACACATCGCATTTTGGTTTTATTGCCCTGCACACGGCTCTTCCATGATAGACCATTAAATTGCTAAACACAGTATACATCTGAGGTTCAACAATATTTCTCAAATCAGACTCTATCTTTGTAGCATCGTTACTATTTACAAGCCCAAGTCTATTTGAAAGTCTTTTACAATGAGTATCAACTATTATGGAAGGTATTCCATAAATATTTGCCATTATTACATTTGCGGTTTTTCTCCCAACTCCCTTGAGTTTTACAAGTTCTTCTATAGTAGTTGGTAATGTACCGTTATATTCCTCAACCAAAATTCTCGCAGTTTCTTTAATACTTTTTGCTTT
Source organism: Caldicellulosiruptor diazotrophicus (assembly GCF_017347585.1). Lineage (NCBI taxonomy): Bacteria > Bacillati > Bacillota > Caldicellulosiruptorales > Caldicellulosiruptoraceae > Caldicellulosiruptor > Anaerocellum diazotrophicum. The sequence continues at coordinate 1,113,495 of NZ_AP024480.1, read as the reverse complement.
ATTTTTGTAAAACCCAACAGACTTTATATCGTTTTCAAGCTCAGCCAGATCTGCTTCTGCAAAGCTTTTAAGTGTAGTATACTTTTTGAAAAGCTTAGAAGTAACTTTATTAACACGCTCGTCTGTGCTCTGTGCTGCCAAAATGGTTGCAATTAAAAGTTCATATGGTTTATTATAATTTAAAGTACACTTTGGTTGTGGATAAATTTTTAAAAGTTCTTTTATAACATAGCTGGCTTTTTCTTTTTTAGTAATCTTCGTTCACTCCCTTAGAATTTTTTAAAGAAAGGAGCAAAACGGAAAATGAATATCCGCAAAGCAACAATTTCTGATATCCCAGACCTGCTTTATATCTACAACTATGAAGTTTTAAATTCAACATCCACATTCGATATTCATCCCAAGACTTCAGAAGATTTTTTGAAATTGTTCGACAGCCACGGCAACAAATATCCTATTTATGTAGCAGAAGAAAATTCTACTATATTGGGTTACGGTTATCTCTCCTCATTTTCAGAAAAAGAAGCTTATTCAATCACAGTTGAAGACAGCATATACACACATCCATTGCACAGAGGCAGAGGAATTGGCAAACAGATTTTAAAATTTTTAATAGAAAGAGCTAAAGATACAGGGGCTGTCAACATAATTGCAAAAGTGTGCGCTGAAAACCATATAAGTTTGCATTTACACAAATCATTTGGATTTGTAGAAGTCGGAAAGCTCACCAAAGTTGGTTATAAATTTGGTAGGTTTTTGGATGTTATTATTTTGCAGCTAATCCTCTAATCTTTTTAAGAACTTTTAGTGAGTTTTCCAAAATCCATTGAGCTTCTTTTATTTTTAAAAAATATATTACTGTACCATATGAAATTACACCGGCAAATCCCCAGAATGTAAGATTAATTACCTTAGTTATAAATGCAACAGGCGTTTTTATGTGTATCAGATTTTTTGCTAAAGCAATACTTATAACCATTACAAAAGAAGCAAATAATGCTTTAATAAAGACTATTATTGTGCTTTTCAGATCAATCTTGCCTATCTTTTTAAACAAACTACGCATAAGTAAAAATACTGACACATACGCAACAATGCTGGTACCAAGTGCTAAGCCTTTGTGTTTTAGATATTTGACAAGAATGATATTTAAAACTATATTAATGGCTACAGCTAAAATACCATTTTTCATTGGTGTAATTGTATCCTGTATTGAATAAAAAGTTCTGCTAAGGATTTCTCTTATTGCATACCCCAAATACCCCAAGGAAAAAAATATAAGAGCGCTACTTGTCAGATAAGTCGAACGGCTATCAAATGCACCTCTTTCATATACAAACTGGACAATCTCGTGTGATAATACCAAAACCATAGTTGTAATCGGCACCATTATCAATATGAGAGAATTTATGGAAAGTACCAAATATTTTTTAAAGTCTTCTTTTTTTTCAGTTGAAAAAAATCGTGATAAATACGGATAAATTACAGCAGAGATTGAACCACTAAATATACTATAAACTACTCCATTTAGTTTATCTGCAAAATTCAAAGCTGAAATACTTCCCTCCGGTAAAAATGATGCCAAATACCTGTCAACAAAAGAATTAAGCGACATAACAGATGAACCAATAAATACAGGCAGAACAAGTTTAAAAAGTTTGATAATATAAGGGTCGCGTAAATTAATATCTAATTTAAATTTAAAACCCTTTTTGATTGCAAAAGGTATTTGAAACAACACCATTGAAAGGTATCCAAGTACAAACGCAACAGCAACACCATAGATATCAAATTCTTTCTTTAAAAAAGCTGAAAAGATGATAATTGCATTGAATGGTAGTCCTACAAGTACAGGGACTACAAAATTTTCATTAGACTGAAGAAATCCTTGCAAGATATAGTTTGCTCCTAGAAAGATTATATAAAAAAATGTAATTCTCATTAGCTGCCAAGTTAAATTTTTTGCAGACTCATCAAATCCCTTAAAGATTATGTTAACAATTAAAGGAGAAAAAAAAGAACCTATTACTGCTACACTAAGCGCAGCTATTACAATGATAAAAAGTGACTTACTGGCGAATCTATTGGCTGTTTCTCTGCTTTCTTTTACTAATATCTCATTGTATATGGGGATAAATGTAGTAGAAAATGAAGCTAAAATACTTGCAAAAAAAACGCCCGGCAACAGCTGGGCTGCAATTAAAGAGTCCAATTTATAACTTGTTCCATAGAAAGCACCTAAAACAACTTCACGCAAAAATCCAAACAATTTTGATAGTATAGTAGCAACGATAACAAAAAAAGTAGCTTTGGTAATTTCTTTGGCACTGTCAGACATATAAGACCGCCCTTCTTAAAAAATAATGATTATGCTATTAAGAAAATTATATAAACTTGTCTAGTTTTCTTTCTTTGAGAATTTCAACAATCTTTTTGACATCCTGAGCCCTGTTTTTTGAACAAACAAGAACTGCATCTTCTGTCTCAGCAATAATTACATCAGACACATTGATTGTGGCGATAAGCCGATTGTTACCATAAATTATACAGTCACGTGTATCAATCCCAACATGCAAAGCTTTCACAATGTTACCATCATCATCTGGCGGAAATATTGCACCAAGCGAATCCCATGACCCCACGTCGTTCCAGCCAAAATCACCAGGTACAACTACCACCTCGTCAGCTCTTTCCATTATTCCATAATCAATAGATATATCTTGAAGAGAAGGATATATCTCTCCTATTTTCTCAAACTCTTGGTCTGTCCAAAGATACTCATATATAGAATAAAACCTATTGTAGATTCTGGGCAGGAACCTATTGAAGTTTTGAATAATTGTGTCTATCTTCCATACGAACATACCACTGTTCCATAGATAGTTACCACTTTTAATATATGCTTTTGCCTTGTCAAAGGATGGCTTTTCGACAAATTCCAAAACCTCATAAGCTTTTTTCTCATATTTATCACTGGAATCTCTGTCAAATTTTATATAACCGTAGCCAGTCGAAGGAAAAGTGGGGTTTATTCCAATTGTTATGAGCTTGTCATGCTTTTCAGCAATTTCAATGCAGGTATTTATTACTTCAGCAAATCCCTCGTTATCTTTTATATAGTGGTCAGATGGAAATACACACATTATTCCATCTTCATGTATTTTTTTAATTTTAAGTGCAGCATATAAAATACAAGCTGCAGTGTTTCTTCCAATTGGTTCATAAATGATGTTGTTCCTATCTATCTCTTCATCAAGAACCTTTTCTATCATCTCTTTTTGGTTTATATTTGTAACAATAAAGATATTTTTTTTAGGGATGACCTTTGATATCCTATCAATTGTTTCATTTATCAAAATGTCATTTCCAGAGAGGTTTAAAAATTGCTTTGGCGACGAGCTTCGCGACAAAGGCCAGAACCTTGTACCACCACCACCTGCCATAACTACTGCAAATCTTTGCATTTTTAAACCCCTCCTCTTTAAGAAATAGTAAAAATCTTCAACATTTATATTATACAATATTTTTCAAATTTTAAACAATGGAAAATGCTAAAAAGCTTTATTTACTTCTCTCCTCTAAGCTTTTAAAAATATCTGTCCAGTCAAGATCAAAATACGCCAGTAAAACACTCAAGTGGTACACTAAATCAGATACCTCATAGATTATTTCTTCTTTTTGACCATTCTTTGCTCCAATTACTACCTCTGTTGCCTCCTCGCCAATCTTTTTAAGTATCTTATCAAGCCCCTTTTCAAATAAGTAACAGGTATACGAACCTTCCACTTTATTTTGCTTTCTATCATTAATTGTTTTCATCAGTTCAAAAATAATGTCAGTTGTAACCTTTTTTTTATCACCTTCCAATGCGGTGAAAAAACATGCTTTGTTGCCAGTATGACATGCAGCCCCTGTTTGTTCAACAATGGCAAGCAAGGTATCACCGTCACAGTCTAAAAATAAACTTTTCAATTTTTGGACATTGCCTGAAGTCTCCCCTTTTCTCCATATCTTGTTTCTGCTTCGGCTAAAATAGTGCATATACCCTGTCTGAATGGTAAGCTCTAAAGCTTCCTTGTTCATGTACGCCAGCATAAGTACTTGGCCTGTTAAGCTATCCTGTACAACAACAGGCAGAAGTCCATTTTGGTCAAACTTCAAAGCTGAAATATCTATCATTTTATATCCTCACCTCAATGCCGTGATTTTTTAAGTAACTTTTTAAATCTCCAATTAAAATCTCTCCAAAATGAAATATAGAAGCAGCCAAAGCAGCTTCTGCTCCAGCCTTGAAACCCTCCAAAAAATGCTCTGGCCTACCTGCTCCACCCGAGGCAATGACAGGAATGTTTACGCTACTACATATAGCCTCTAAAAGCTCTAAATCATATCCAGCTTTTGTACCGTCTCTGTCCATCGAAGTAAGTAGTATCTCTCCTGCCCCTCTCATTTCAACTTCTTTTGCCCATTTTACAGCGTCAAGTCCTGTGTCTATCCTTCCACCGTTTATATACACATGAAACCCATCACTATGCTTTTTTGCATCAATTGCCACCACAATACACTGTGAACCAAAAACCTTTGCAGCTTCATTTACAAGGTCGGGGTTTTTAACTGCAGCAGAGTTAATCGAAACCTTATCAGCTCCAGCCAAAAGCAAATTTCTAATGTCATCTAAATTTCTTATACCACCACCTACTGTAAAAGGAATAAAAATATTCTCAGCTACATTTTTTACAACTTCTATTATTATATTTCTCTCTTCATGTGAAGCTGTAATATCCAAAAACACAAGCTCATCAGCACCGAGCTGATTATACTTTTGAGCACTCTCGACAGGATCACCAGCATCAACAAGGTTAATAAAGTTTATACCTTTAACAACCCTTCCTCTGTTGACATCAAGACAGGGAATTATCCTCTTTGCAACCACTTTTCTCCTTCTCCTTTTTGAAATTTTATAGTATATTAATTATCTCCTCTAACTTGAGCTGACCTGTATAAAGAGCCTTTCCTACAATTGCTGCATCAATCCCTATACTTTTAAGTCTTATAATATCCTCTCTTGATGAAATCCCACCTGATGCTGTCAAAAAACCATCAAAAAGTTTCCGAATATATTTTGCAGCTTCAAAGTTATGCCCTTTTAGCATTCCATCAGTTGTTATATCTGTGTAAATAAGTCTTTCAAACCCCAGATCTTTTATCTTAAAAATTCCTTCTTCAATAGAAATCTTTGTTGTTTCCTGCCACCCGGAAAGTTTTACAAAACCATCTTTAAAATCAAGAGAAGCAATAAATTTTTCTTTACCAAACACCTTCATAGCTTCATTTACAAAATCAGGATTTTTAAAGATCACAGAACCTAAAATGATATAGTCAACTCCTAAAGATATATAGAGCTCAACTGTAGCCTTGTCTCTAATGCCCCCACCACATTCAACTGTCAAACATGTGGTTCTTTTTATATTTCTAATAATTTCAAAATTCACTGGTCTTCCAACTTTTGCCCCATCCAAATCAACAACATGGAGGTGTTTAGCACCACTTTTTTCAAAAAGTTTTGCCTGCTCAATTGGGTCTGAATTGAACAGTTGAACCTGGCTATAATCTCCCTGAGTAAGTCTTACGCACTTTCCATCTATAAGGTCTATTGCAGGTATAACAATCATAACAAACCTCCAAAGTTCTTAAGTATTTGTAGTCCTACTTCCCCACTTTTTTCAGGATGAAACTGAGTAGCAAATATATTGCCACTTTCTATTGAAGAGTCAAACTCAATACCATGCTCACAAACAGAAGATACTATCGATTTATCTTTATTTTCCACATAGTACGAATGAACAAAATACACAAACTGGTTATCCACACCCTTTAAAAGCTTTGAATTTCCTTTAACTTTTATCCTGTTCCATCCCATGTGGGGGATTTTGATGTTCTCTTTTTGAGGAAACTTTTTGACCTCTCCCTTGAAAATTCTTAAACCCTCACAACTACCTTCTTCGCTAAATTCATACAAGAGCTGATAACCTAAGCATATACCTAAAAATACAGACTCTTTTATTTTCTTTTTCAAAACATTAACAAGCCCAAATCTCTCAAGATTTAAAATAGCAACATCAAATGCTCCTACCCCTGGCAGAACAATCGCTTCAGCTTTTTCAATTTCGTCTTTGCTTGACGTAACAAAAGCTTCAAAGCCTATGTATTCAAATGCTTTTTGTACACTTCTCAAGTTTCCCATACCATAGTCCACAATATATATCTTTTTCACTACTCATAGCACTCCTTTTGAGGATGGAATTCTATCATCGATTATTGTACAAGCTTCTTTTAAGGCTCTTCCGACAGCTTTAAAAATGGCTTCGCAAATGTGATGGTCATTCTCACCAGCAAGTTTTTTTATATGAACCGTAGTTTTAGAAGACCAAACAAAAGCTTTGAAAAACTCTACAACCATCTGAGAAGTCATATCCCCAAGCTTTGGTAGCTTAAAATCTACATCAAACGCCAAATAAGGCCTTCCTGAGATATCCACTGCCACCATTACAAGTGCTTCATCCATGGGAAGAATAACATGTGCATATCTTTTTATACCTCTTTTATCTGACAAAGCTTTTAAAAAAGCCTGACCTAAAACTATTCCAACATCTTCTATGGTGTGATGGTCGTCAATGTATATATCACCCTTCGCTTCAAGGTGAATGTCAAATTTCCCGTGATGAGAAAATAGCTGAAGCATGTGGTCAAAAAAACCTATGCCTGTTGAGATTTTGTAATCACCATTTCCATCAATATTGAGAATTAGCTTAATATCTGTCTCTTTGGTCTTTCTCTGAACTTCAGCAACTCTTTGACCCATCTTTTGCGTTCTCCTTTTTAAATCGAATGAGATTTTCTATTATTATATCATTATCTTGAGGCTTGCCCAATGTAATTCTTAAAAGTTTTTTGTTCCCTACCTCGAATTTTTTTACAAGAATTTTGTTTGCAACAAGATATTCAAATATTTTGTCGGCATACTCATCTACAACTGTTACAAAGTTTGCTTCAGATCGAATAACAAAGTAGTATTCTTTAAGTTTTTGTATCATCTTATCTCTTTCATCTTTTATGAGCTGGATGTTATTTTTTAGCTTCTCGAAATTTTCAAGAACCTTGATAGCGATGTGCTGTGTTAATACATTGACATTATAGGGCGGTTTCACTTTGTGAAGGTTTTTTATAATACTTTCATTTGCAATGCCATAGCCACATCTTATACCCGCAAAACCTATTTTAGAAAAGGTTTTAAGAATTATTGTGTTATTGTATCTTCTTGCAAACTCTATATAGTCAATATCGCTGTACTCACCGTAGGCATTGTCAATTACCACAAGCTTTGAAGGAAATGCTTCTACAACAGCCTTTAAATTTTCAGTGCTCCATACAATCCCGGTTGGATTATTTGGAGTATCAATAAATATTACTTTTATTCTTTCATTTGCGCTTATTTCGGAAATTATCTTTTCAATATCAATTTCCCATTGCGAAGTAATATCAAAAAAACAATATCCCACGCCAAAAAGTTCAGCAGTTATTTTATACATCGTAAACGACGGATATATAAAAAATACAAGGTCATTCTCTTCACAGCATGCTTGAATAATAAGATGAATTATCTGATCTGATCCATTCCCCACAATAAAATTTTCACTTTTCAAACTGTAAAACCTTGCTAAAGCATCTTTGAGAGGTTGAGAATCAATTTCTGGATAAAAACACAAATTGGATATGCTATTTTTTAAATTATCCAAAATTATATCCTTTAACCCTTCAGGAATTTCAAGAAGATTTTCGTTAGCATCTGCTTTCACCAAACATTCTATTTGGGGCGTTGTATAGTTAGAAAAATTTTCTAATCTTTTTTTAAACATTTTCTAACCTCACCTTCAACGAATTTGCATGAAAGAGAAAACCTTCTTTTTGCGCTATGTTAATTGCGTGCGGTGCATCAATCAAAAACTGCTCTTTTGAATACTTTATTAAACTCATTCTCTTGACAAAATCATAAACCCCGAGGGGAGAAAAGAAACTTGCTGTACCAGATGTTGGCAATACGTGATTCGGTCCTGCAATATAATCGCCAATAGGCTCAGGGGAATATTCACCTATAAAAATTGCACCAGCGTTTTTAATTTTAAATAAAACTTTCTCTGTATCATTGCAACAAATCTCCAAATGTTCAGGTGCAATAATATTCGCAATTTCAGCAGCCTCAAAAAGATGGTCAACAACTATTATCACACCGTTTTTTTCAATAGATTCAAAAGCAACTGAGTTTTCAAATCTTGCAAGCATCTTCTCAACATTCTTAGAAACCTCTTGAGCCACCTGCAAAGATGTTGTCACTAAAATACACCTTGCCATTGGATCATGTTCCGCCTGGGACAGTAAATCTGCAGCAATGTATTTCGGATTTGCAGACTCATCTGCAATAACCATGACTTCACTTGGTCCTGCTACTGAGTCAATATCTACATATCCAAACAACAATTTTTTAGCAGTTGCTACATAGATATTTCCTGGTCCTACAATCTTATCTACCTTGGGTATAATCTGTGTCCCAAACGCAAGTGCTGCAATTGCTTGAGCTCCTCCTACTTTGTAAATCTTATCAATTCCACAAATTTTTGCTGCTGCCAAAGTGTATTTGCTGATACTCTTGTTCTTGTCAGGTGGAGTTACCATTATTACTTTTTCAACGCCTGCAACTTTTGCAGGAACTGAATTCATCAAAACTGTTGAAGGGTACGCACCTTTCCCTCCTGGAACATAAATCCCTACCTTTTCAAGAGGCTTTATGATCTGACCAAGTAGCGACCCATTTTTTATATAAAACCAGCTTTCCTCTTTTTGTCTCATGTGATACTCATAGATATTCTTATACGCAGTGTTCAAAGCATCTATGAAATCCTTATCCTCTCTTTCACATTCAAAATATGCTCTTTCAATTTCTTCTTGAGGCACTTGCAGTTCATCTAAGCAAATATTATTACAATCAAAAAGTCGTGTATAGTAGAGTACAGCCTCATCCTTTTTTTCTTTCACATCAGAAATTATTTTGCGAACCTTCTTTTCAATCTCTTCCTCGTTTTCCCATTTTCTAATTAGACCCATTTCGACATAGTTTTCAATCTGCTTTTTGCTATTTAATATTCTCACTCTTCAATCATCCTCTCTAAACGATTTATAATATCCTCTATCTGCGTCTTTAATTTCAAACTTGCTCTGTTTGCAATAAGTCGAGCACTTATATCGTATAACTTTTCATACACTTCAAGCCCATTTTCTTTTAAAGTCCTACCACTTTCTACAATGTCGACTATCATATCTGAAAGACCTAAAATTGGAGCAAGCTCTACTGAACCATTGAGTTTTATTATCTTCACATCTTCACCCCTAACATTTCCAAAATATTCTTTTGCAATGTTTGGAAATTTAGTTGCAATTATCTTATCATGCTTTTCCAAAAGAGCTTTACCCATTCCTTTAGGACCTGCTAAGGCAATAAAACATTTTCCAATATTTAAATCTAAAAGTTCGTACACCCTTTTGTTCATCTCAAGCAGGACATCTTTACCCACAACTCCAATATCTGCAACCCCATATTCCACATAAGTGGGTACATCAAAAGGTTTTACCATGAGAAAACGTAAAGAATTTTTAACATCTTCAATCACTAATTTTCTACTTTCATCAGACAAATCAATATCTACAAGCGAACCCTTCTTCAAAAGTTCAACTGTTTGCTGAGCTAATCTCCCCTTTGGCAGTGCTATAGTAATCATTCTAAATCCTCCAAAACATATGTTTTTACGCCTTCTTCATCTACATACATGAATTCTTCAACTTTCATAGTCTTGCTAATAAGAAAGGCCTCTTCTATTTTTGCTGGTACTGGATAAAAGTAAATCTTCTGTTTTTCATTATCTGTCTTAAGAAGCAATTTTAGCGCCGTTTCAAAGTGTCCTTCCTTATATAAAACAAGACTGTTGTATTGTCTTTCATTTCTTTGAGTATTTTTCAGTTTCCATTCCAAAATTCTGTCTGCACCAATTGCAAATCCAATGGCATATAATTTTGTGCCAAATATTTCACACAAGTTATCATATCTACCACCATTTAATATAGGATAGCCAAGTTCTTGAATATAACCAGAAAATATTATACCTGTGTAATAGTTTAGATGTTTAACCATTCCAAAATCAATGGTAATATAATTTTGGTAGCCCAGTTTTACCATATTATTATATATTTCACTTAGTCTTTCTATCGCCATTTTAGATATTTCATTATTCGCAAATCTTTTAGCTTCTTTTATTTTATCCTCCCTACCATAAAGTCTTGTAAGATTTCTAAAAATGTCTATCACTTTAGGAGAAATACCTTTTCGAATCAAAAAATTTTCAATACCTATGTAATCCTTTTTGTCAACAAGCTTGCAGAGCACTTCTGATGATGTTTCATCAATTTCACAGTCCTTAGCAATTCCTTTAAAGAAATTTACTTCTCCAACATCTATTGTAAAGTTGTTAACCCCAAGTTCCAGCAAACTTTCTACTGCAAGTGCTAATACTTCTAGGTCTATATAAAAACTATCAGATGTGTGGAAATTTTCTATACCTGCTTGGAAAAATTCTCTCAAATCCCCTGCTTCCTGTTGAAGAAACTGATATGCCTTACCAAAGTAACACAGTTTGAGAGGATAAACTTTTGTCTGAAACTTAGCTGCAATCTCTGCAACCTTTGGAGTAAATTCATTTCTTAAGGCAATTATGGTTCCATCACTATCCATAAATTTTATTGTGTTGCTACCATTTAAGTTTTTTGACTTTTCGTAATCTTCAAAAGTCGAAGGTTCAACCAATTTGTACCCAAATTTTTTGAATAAAAAAGTAGTCTTTTCTCTTACCTCCTCTAAGGTATCAGACACTGGAGGAAAGTAATGCACAAACTTTTTGCTCATTTTATTCTTCCTTTCATTACTTTATCATAATGAAGTGATGAATAGATATCATGTTATATTATATTACAAAAGATCTGAAAAGGCAACAAAAAAGTGGAGCCATTATTTACACACAAGGCTCCACTCGTTTAGAATCTTATAAAAGATTTTTTCCTTTTAGCTGTTTTTCAAGTGCCAAAAATAAAGGCAGACCTAAAAAGTATGTGGCAATTGCCTCTCCCGTTCCAATAGACACTACTGTAAAAAGATACCTGATAATTGGATTTAGATTCTTCAACCATTCAATTTTTAAGCTGTTTATAAAATACTGCCATATATAAGCTGATACAACAACAGCATTTACTATAATAGTGGGCAGAGGTAAAAAAGGTTTTTTCTTTAATCTGGTTGTAAGCAGCGCAGCTACCAGTGTTGCAAGAGAACCAAAAATAACATCATATACACCTGTTATACTTACTGCCATTCCATATAGGTTTGCTAAAAAACACCCTATAAACAAACCTATAGTGGCTGATACTGGCATCAATGCAGGAAGAAGAGCAAGTGCCTCTGATATTCTTATCTGCAGTGGTCCATATGATATAGCTGGGAAAAACGCAGTTAAAACAAAATATAGCGCTGCAATCAGAGCAGTCCTTGCAATTACCATACTGTCAATCTCTATTTTACTTTTCACTTTCCTTCCTCTTCCCTGCCTTCCCACTCATGTTTATGCATTCCTGTTATCTTGTACACAACCCATTCAGCTATGTTGGTAGAATGGTCTGCGATTCTTTCTAAATATTTAATAACTAACAAAAACTGGATACACTGGGAAACTGCTGCCGAATTTTCTTTCATTATTTGCTCAAGCTCATCAATAAGGTTTTGATACATTGTGTCAACCAAATCATCACGCTGAACAACAGATTTTGCAAGTTCTATATCAGAATTTACATACGAGTCTAACGCATCTTTCAACATCGAACGAGTAATTTCAGCCATTTTAGGAATGTCAATTAAAGGTTTTACATAATCCTCTTTTGCAAGCTTGAGCGTTATCTGAGAAATATCCTCTGCATGGTCAGCAATCCTCTCAATATCTGTTGCAATTCTCATTGCAGTTATTATGAGTCTCAGATCACTTGCAAGTGGCTGCTGGGTAGCAATAACAATAGCACATTTTTTCTCTATCTCTTCTGTAAGCTCATCAATCTTATCATCGTTATCTATTATCCTTTGTGCAAGCTCAACATCTTTTGTCTTAAGTGCCAAAATTGCCTTGTCAATGGCCTCTTCTGCCATAGCTCCCATCTTGAGAATATCAAGATGGATTTCTTTGAGCTCATTTTCAAATGTCGGTCTTGTCATATCAAAAAATCACCTCTCAATGTATAATTATCCAAATCTGCCAGTAATATAATCTTCTGTTCTTTTATCTCGCGGAGTATTAAATATAGTTATTGTCCTATCAAACTCTACAAGCTCTCCATTTAAGAAAAAACCTGTAAAGTCAGAGATTCGGGCTGCCTGTTGCATATTATGTGTCACTATTATTATTGTGTAATTTTTTTTGAGCTGTTCTAAAAGCTCCTCTATTTTTAATGTGGAAATTGGGTCAAGAGCAGATGTTGGCTCATCAAGTAAAATCACTTCAGGTTCGACTGCCAAAACCCTTGCTATGCAGAGCCTTTGCTGTTGCCCTCCTGAGAGTGAAAACGCACTTTTTTTCAGTCTATCTTTTACTTCATCCCATAGATAGGCTTTTTTAAGGCTACTTTCTACAATTTCATCAAGTACTTCTTTCTTTTTAATACCATGAATTCTTGGTCCATAAGCTACATTGTCATATATGCTCATTGGGAATGGATTTGGTTTTTGAAACACCATTCCAATTTTTTTTCTAAGCTGAATAACATCAATCTCTTTGTAAATATCTTTGCCTTCAAAATATACATTTCCTGCTATTCTTACGTTTTCAATAAGGTCATTCATTCTATTTAAAGTTCTCAAGAAAGTAGATTTTCCACAGCCAGATGGTCCTATCAATGCAGTTATAGCTTTTTCATTTATCTTTATGTTTATATTTTTCAGAGCATGGTTTTCACCATAATACAGATTTAAATCCTTTGTTTCTATTATTACCATCTCGAAGCAACCTCTCCCTACTTTTTGATAGCTACAACTTATATATTTTATAATTTCAACATTAAATTCTTGTTTAATGTATGTTAAAACTGTGTTAAATATTATATAATATTCTTTGTGTGATGTAAAACTTTTTATTAATTTCGCAGGATTGATAAATAAAAATAGCTTTTATTAAAATGGTTTTTGTGACAAAAATACTGGAAAGAAGGGGCTGTGAAATATGTGGAGCATAATTCCAAAAGAAAACCACTTTTTTGTTTTATTGGTAAACGCTGTTGAAAATGCTTATCAATCAGCAGTAATGTTAAATCAACTCCTCAATAACCTCTCAAATATGCAAGAACTAATCTCAAAGCTTGAAAAAGCTGAAAACAAAGGGGATGATATTACCCATCAAGTGATTGAACTTCTCAACAAAACTTTTATCACACCTCTTGACAGAGAAGATTTGTTTGCAATAATCAAAGAGATTGACAACATTGTTGATTCGCTCGAAACAGTTGCACATAGGTTTGAAATCTATAATGTAGACACAGTTAAGCCTGAGGCAAAGATCTTATCTGAAATGATTATAAACTGCACAAAAGAATTAAAAGGAGTAGTAGAAAATCTAAAGGATTTAAAAAATACCAAACTCATAAAAGAAAAAATAATAGAAGTAAATAGAATTGAAGATGAAGGTGACATTGTGTACAGAAATGCAATTAAAAAACTTTTTGCTGAAAATAAGGACAAGCCTATTGAAGTAATCATTTGGAAAGAAATTTTTGGCTTTTTGGAAGACACACTTGATGCGTGCGAAGATGTAGCAAACGTAATAGAAGGGGTTGTGACAAAAAATGCATAACATACCACTTAATTTACTTTTAATAATCATTTTAGCTTTGACTTTTGACTTTATAAACGGCTTTCACGACACGGCAAATGCTATTGCAACATCAGTTTCAACAAGAGTATTAACTCCACGCGCTGCCATATTTATGTCAGCAGTTTTTAACTTCTTTGGTGCAATGATAAACACAGAGGTTGCAAAGACAATTGGCCATGGAATTGTTAACCCGAAATTTGTTACACAAAACCTTGTGCTTGCGGCTGTAATCGCAGCAATTGTATGGGATTTGATTACATGGTGGTGGGGAATACCCTCTTCCTCATCACATGCAATAATTGGTGGTCTTGTGGGCGCTGCAATTGCCGCAACAAAATCACTTGCCGATATAAATTGGATAGGATTTGTCAAAAAGATTGTTCTTCCTTTGATTATCTCTCCTATCTTAGGTTTTGTATTTGGATACCTATTTATGATGATTCTTTACATACTGTTTGCCAAAGTACATCCAACAATTGTGAATAGATACTTCTCGAAACTCCAAATACTCTCTGCAATGTGGATGGCATACAGTCATGGCTCAAACGATGCCCAAAAGTCTATGGGTATAATAACCATGGCTCTGGTAGGTAGTGGAATCTTAAACGAGTTTGTTGTACCTGACTGGGTAAAATTTGCCTGTGCTCTTGCCATGGCTCTCGGTACATCAGTAGGTGGCTGGCGAATAATTAAAACGATGGGAATAAAGATAATAAAACTTGCACCAATAAACGGTTTTGCAGCAGAAACTGGCGCAGCGCTAACAATCCAGTTTGCAACCCATATTGGCGCACCAGTTTCCACCACTCATGTCATTTCGTCTTCTATTATGGGGGTAGGTGCATGTAAAAAGTTTTCAGCTGTGAGATGGGGAGTTGCAAGAAATATTGTTATTGCTTGGATTTTGACAATTCCAATGTGTGCTTTCTTAGGGAGCATTATCTCTTTATTAATAAACTGGATAGCATAATTAAAAAAGGCTGACCTATTGATGTGGGTCAGCCTTTTTTACAATTGGAATTGTTACCGTAAACTCGCTACCTACACCTTCCTGGCTTTCAACCCAAACTTTCCCTCCATAAAGGTCTACTATGTGCTTTACAATAGAAAGACCCAAACCTGTACCTCCAAGCTTTCTTGATCTTCCTTTATCTACTCTGTAAAATCTTTCAAAAATTCTTTCAATTTCATTTTCGGGAATTCCTATTCCTGTATCTTTAACCTTTATAATAATTATGTCATCTGATTTTTCTACAGCTACCCATACTTTTCCATTTTCTTTGTTATAAACAATTGCATTGTCTATTAGATTTATGAAAATTTGTTTTAGCCAATCGCGATATATGTTCATCTCAAGACCCTCTTGGACCTTTACATCAAGTTGAATATTCTTCTTCTCAGCTTTAATCTTTAAAAGTTCGATTATCTCAAGCACAACTTCTTTAACCACCACTTTTTCGTCTAAAATGGGTATTGCTGCATTCTCTATTTCAGAAAGATAGAGAAGGTCATTTATGAGTCTTACAAGCCTTTCTACTTCAACCTCAATAATATTAAGAAACTTAATAGCAATATCTTTATCATTAATTGCACCATCTTTAAGTGTTTCTATAAAACCTTTTATAGAAGTGAGCGGTGTTTTGAGTTCATGGGAGACATTTGCCACAAAGTCTGATCGAATTCTTTCCAATTTTTTCAAAAAAGTAATGTCACTCAGGATCAGAAGTATTCCCTCTTTATCATCTTCATAAGAAATCTTCTTTTTACTCACTTTTAAAAATTTTAGTTTATTATTTATGTTAATCTCCAATTCTCTTTCTTTTGTATCTTGCTGAAAAAGAAACTCAAACAGTTCATATACTCGCACGCACTCAAGTAAACTAAATCCAACCTTGAGGTTAGTTTCAAGAATGTTTTCCGCTCCTCTATTGAACATAAGTATTCTCTTATTTACATCAAAAAATATTATACCAATGTCTATTGAGTCTAAAAGAGACGTGAGCCTTTTCCTCAATACATTAGATTCGCTAATCTTTTCTTCTAAAAGCTGATACATCTTTGAAAAGCTTAAACTAAGCCACTTAAAATCTTTTGGACTTTTCATATCTTGAATACTAAACTTTTCTAGTCCTTCCGATATAAGTGAAATTAATCCTTTTAATGGTTGATATAAAACCAATGATATCCCTATTGCTAATGCTATGCCCAGAAAAATACATATAATTGCAAATTTTAGAGTATTAAACAAAACTTTTTTCATTATTATGTCAACTTTGTCAAGAGCTACTGAAACTCTTATAAACATTAATGTATTGTAAATTTTAACTTTTTTTGCTGCATACAAAAAGTAATGTCCCAATGTCTTGCTTTTTCTTATTGAAAACTCTACTTTTCCAAAAGCTTTATTAGCTTTAGCAATCTCCGGTCTTTTTAAGTGGTTTTCCATTTTCTTTGCATCTGCTTCAGAGTCATAAATCACAACTCCATTATTACTAACAATAGTTACTCTAAAATCACCTTTGTTATAAATATCATTCAGTTTACCAACACCAAAGGAGTAAATGTATTTTTCAACTTCACTTATTTTAGCAACAAGCCATTTTTTGTTTTCATCTATATATATGTTTTTATAGGTTTCATATGAAAGAATTCCTTGAAGAAGTGTTATAACAACCACAACTAATATTGTATAACCAAAAAGCTTTGACCTCATACTTTACTCAGACCTTTCATTAAACCTGTAACCTACACCCCTGACTGTTTCTATGTATCGCGGATTTTTCTCATCGTCTTCAAGTTTTCTTCTCAAAAACCTTATATGCACATCTACTGTTCGTGTATCCCCATCAAACTCGTATCCCCATACCCTTTGCAAAATAAAGTCTCTGTCCAAAACTCTGCCTTTATTTTCGATAAGAAGCTTCAAAAGCTCAAACTCTTTGAAAGAAAGAGATACGTCCTTATTATTTTTCTTGACAGTTCTTTTTGAAAAATCTACTTCTACATCTCCAAATTTAACCTTATCTTCCACCTCAGGCTTTAAACTCTCAACTCTTCTTAAAAGCGCCTTTACTCTTACTACAAGCTCTTTTACGCTAAATGGCTTTGTTATATAGTCATCTGCGCCAAGCTCAAGCCCAAGTATCTTATCAATCTCTTCAGATTTTGCAGATAGTAAAATCACTGGCAAATTCCTTGTATCTTTGTTAAACCTAATCTCTTTTAAAACTTCATATCCGTCCTTGTCACTCATCATAATATCGAGTATGACAAGGTCAACTTTATGATGTTTTAAAATCTCCAGTGCTAACATACCACTATCTGCTTCAAATGTATTATATCCTTCTTTTTTGAGATTAAATTTAAGAAGCTCAAGAATGTGTTGTTCATCATCAACTATTAGAATATTTTTCATTTACCTTCTCACCATCCTCAAGATTGCAACCATACTTCCCAATTTTTTAAGTTCTCTGTGATCTCTTCTGTACGAAAAGAATATATCTTCATCTTCGTACGTGCACATATCACAAGATATTATCTGAGATAAATTAATACCATTCTTCTTCAAGTCAAGCAATATTGCTTTTTTTAAATCGACAAAAAGACTCTCTTTATACTCAAAACAAACCTCATCTCCAAACTCTTTAAAAAACATCTCATAAACATCTTTACCTACCTCAAAATGCCTTTTACATATCCCTGGACCAATCGCCACAAGTAAATCTTCAGCCGAAGATAAAAATTTCTTTTTTAAAATCTTGATGGCGTTTTCGGTTATATGCAGCAAAGTCCCTTTCCAACCAGAATGAACCAGAGAAATTACCCTTTTTTCTATATCGACAATATAAACAGGAAAACAGTCAGCATGCATTGTTATAAGTGCAATTCCAGAGATATTTGTTACAAGTCCGTCTGCCTCTGTTTCTTGATTATATTCAAAAAAGTCAAACCCTCTTTCTGCAATTATTATATCATTTTTATGCACCTGTTTTGCATAGAAAATATTTCTATAATCTATATGTAAAGCCTCAAAAAGAATGCGAAAGTTTCTGTCTACTTCTTCTTTTTGTTCAGCCCATTTATAGCTCAGATTAAAACTATCATGTCCATAGTACCTTCGTGTTGTAAAAAAACCCTCTATCCCATAATCTTCAAATTCACTTATTCTAAATATCTCTATCCCATTTATATTCTCTTTTACAAATCCCATTTTTTCCCTCCAGTTAAAAATTTAAAAAAACAGCAACCCTGAAAGAAGGGTTGCTTAACTTTTCTTAGGCACCTTTTCCCAGTCTTTTAAGAATCTCTCGATACCAACATCAGTCAGAGCATGTTTTGTCATTTGTTCTAAAACCTTGAATGGTACTGTTGCTATATGAGCACCTGCTTTTGCAGCCTCAATAACATGTATTGGATGTCTTATACTTGCCGCAATTATTTCTGTTTTAATATCAGGATAGTTTTTGAAAATTTGAACAATCTCCTTAATGAGTTCTATACCATTTTGCCCAATATCATCAAGTCTTCCCACAAATGGTGACACATAAGTTGCTCCAGCTTTTGCTGCTAAAAGTGCCTGAGCTGCTGAAAAAATAAGAGTTACATTTGTCTTTATACCTTCTTTTGAAAGAACTGATACAGCTTTGAGCCCTTCTGAAGTCATTGGAATTTTAATAACTATATTTTTATGAATCTTTGCTAAATCTCTTGCTTCCTCAATCATACCTTCTGCATTAAGAGAAATTACCTCTGCTGAGATTGGACCATCTACAATAGAACAAATCTCATTAACTACTTCCTTGAAATCTCTGCCCTCTTTTGCAATCAATGATGGATTTGTAGTAACACCACAAATTATTCCCCAAGAATGAGCTTCTCTTATCTCATTCACATTTGCAGTATCAATAAAAAGTTTCATTTTTAACAACACCTCTTTTCTCTAATTTTCTTCGTATTATATTTTATACTAACTGGTGTATAATTACAACACACTTAACATTCTTTTCAGAAAACCTCTTGCTGCTCCTACAAGATATAAAGAACCACAAATTATAACTGCACCGTCTTTATCACACAAACCCAATGCATATTTAATTGCTTCTTTGAAATCTGGTACAAATTCAACCCCAAACTTATTCGAAATCTCAAGAGCTTCTTTCTCAGAAAAAGCTCTCTTTTGAGAAGGAACAAGAGTAAAGATAACCCTTTGCGCCACACTCTTTATTAACAAAATCATCTTTTCATATTCTTTGTCCTTCAAAATTCCTACAACAGCCACAATCTTCTTATCATTCAAATATATTTTGCAGTTTCCTACAAGCACTTTCATTCCCTCAACATTGTGCGCACCATCTAATACAATCATAGGTGTATTTTTCAAAACTTCAAACCGACCGTTCCAGCGAGTATTCAAAAGCCCCTTTACTAATGCTTCAGCTTTTATGTCATATTTCTCTTTCAAACACTCATACGCATAAACACAATTTAGAGCATTTTCTACCTGATGTGTGCCTAGTAGCTTAATTTCAAGATTTTTATAAATTCCTTTTGGAGTAACACAATCAAAAACAATTCCTTCCAGTGTATTCTTCAATACATGATAATTTCTTTCTACCTCGATTAGCTGAGCATTTTGCTCCTTGCACACTTTTGAAATAACCACTTTTGCCTCTTTATACCGCTGAAGTGCTAGTATTACTTTGGTATTTTGCTTTATTATCCCTGCCTTCTCGAAAGCAATCTCATCAATTGTTGAACCTAAAATGTCCATATGATCAAAACCTATTGATGTAATCACGCAAAGCTCGGGATTTTCTACCACATTCGTTGCATCAAATCTTCCACCAAGTCCAACCTCAAGCACAACAAAGTCTACATTTTTTCTTTTAAAAAACTCAAATCCAATGGCAGTTACAACTTCAAACTCTGTTGGATGCGAAAAACCTTGTCGTAGCATCTCTTCAATTCTTTCTTTCACAAACTCTGCAATACTCGCAAGTTCCTGATTGTCTATTGGTTGATTATTCAGTTTTATTCTCTCATTAAATGATTCAAGAAAGGGTGAGGTGTAAAGCCCCACCTTAAAACCTGCCTCAATCAACATCTGATTTATAAAAGCACATGTTGAGCCCTTTCCATTTGTACCTGCAACGTGAATAACCTTTAACCCTTTTTGGGGATTTCCCATAAACTCAAGAAGCTTTGTTATATTGTGTAGTCCAAGCTTCGTTCCAAATTTGTAAGTTGAATGTATAAAATCTAACGCCTGTTCATAAGTCATAGGCATATTTAACATCACCTGAGACTTTCTAATCTTTCTATTTGCTGCTCAACTGAAAGTAGCATTTGCTTATACCTCTCGTATTTTTCCTTTTCTTCTTTTACAACCTTTTCAGGTGCTTTCTGTAAAAAGTTTTGATTACTCAATAGTTTTTCAGATCTCTCCACCTCTTTTAAAAGTCTTTCCTTTTCGTCAAACAATCTTTTAAGCTCTGCTTGAACATCAACTATTTCTTTCAATTTCACATACGCAACTCCCCAGGACAGTACTAATGCTACGCTATCTTCTGGAACCTCATTAGAGATTATCACCTGATCAAAATTTGCAAGTTTTTTTACATATATCTCCCACGAGCTTAATTGATTTACCATTGAAAGGTCATCAGTCCTTATATATACCTTAGGCTTGATATCAGGCTTAATGCTTTTTTCTAACCTCAAATTTCTCAGACTTCTTATGAGTTCTATAAGTTTTTCAACCATTTGAATGTCTTCAGTAAATTGATATCCCCTTGGCTTTGGCCAGGTTGCTATCACAAGACTCTCTTCAACATGTGGGAGATTCAAATAAATTTCTTCTGTTACAAATGGCATAAATGGATGCAAAAGCTTTAATATATCTGTTAAAACTGTCAAAAGCACATACTGTACCTCTTTGTTGTTACTTGCTTCCTTGTTATAAAGGATAGGTTTTGACATTTCAATATACCAATCGCAAAATTCATCCCATATAAAGTCATATAACTTTTGAGCAGCAATTCCAATCTCAAACTTTTCAAGGTTTTCTGTAACTTCACAGATGAGTGTATCAAGCCTTGATAAAATCCACCTTTCGGTAAAAGTAAACTTGCTCTCATCAGGCTTAAAGCTTGTATCAATATCAAGATTCATGAGTACAAATCTTGCAGCATTCCAAATCTTGTTTGCAAAGTTTCTATTAGCTTCAACTTTTTCCATATAAAATCTTGTATCATTTCCAGGAGATATACCAGTAACAAGTGTAAATCTTAGAGCGTCAGCACCATACTTTTCTATTACCTCAAGTGGGTCTATACCATTACCCAAGGATTTACTCATTTTTCTCCCTTGAGCATCTCTTACAATACCGTGTATCAAAACATACTTAAAAGGTTCTTTACCCATATGCTCTAAGCCTGAAAATATCATCCTTGCAACCCAGAAGAAAATGATATCATATGCAGTTACCAAAACATCTGTGGGGTAGAAGTATTTAAGGTCTTCTGTCTCCTCAGGCCAACCAAGCGTAGAAAATGGCCACAAGGCAGATGAAAACCAAGTATCAAGTGTATCTTCGTCTTGATACACATTCGTAGAACCACATTTTGAACATGCCTTTACTTCTTCCCTGCTTACCATCATATTTTCGCAGTCGCGGCAGTAATAAGCTGGAATTCTGTGCCCCCACCATAGCTGTCTTGAAATACACCAGTCTTTTATATTCTCCATCCAGTTAAAGTATATCTTTTCAAATCTTTCAGGTATAAATTTAATCTTTCCTTCCTTAACGACTCTTATTGCAGGCTCTGCTAAAGGTCTCATCTTGACAAACCACTGTTTTGAGACAAGCGGCTCAATTACAGTTGAACATCTATAGCAGTGTCCTACATTATGTGTATAGTCCTCTTCTTTCACAAGAAGACCGAGCTCTTTTAAGTCTTTTATAATATTCTTTCTTGCCTCATATCTTTCCTGCCCTGCATATTTCCCTGCATTTTCATTCATATACCCTTTTGTATCTATCACCTGAACCATTGGAAGGTCGTGTCTTTGGCCAATCTCAAAGTCGTTCGGGTCATGGGCAGGAGTTATCTTTACAACGCCTGTTCCAAATTCCATATCAACATAATCATCTGCAATTATTGGTATTTCTCTGTTTATCAGAGGAAGCAAAACTGGCTTACCAATCAAATGTTTATACCTTTTGTCATTTGGATTTACTGCAACAGCAGTATCACCTAACATTGTTTCAGGCCTTGTTGTAGCAACAATTACATAATACGAATTATCTTTTGCAGGGTATTTTATATAGTAGAGCTTTCCTTTTTTCTCTTCATATTCAACTTCGGCATCAGAAATTGTAGTGTGGCAGGTTGGACACCAGTTAATCATCCTCTCGCCTTTATATATAAGCCCTTTCTCATAAAGTCTAACAAAGACTTCTTTTACAGCATTTGAAAGTCCTTCATCCATTGTAAACCTTTCTCTATCCCAATCACAAGATGCACCAAGTTTTTTGAGCTGCTCAATAATTCTGCCACCATATATCCTCTTCCATTCCCACGCACGCTCTAAAAACTTTTCTCTCCCTATCATCTCCTTTGTCAAGCCTTCTTCTTTCATCTTTTCAACAATCTTTGCTTCTGTTGCTATACTTGCATGGTCAGTACCAGGAAGCCAAAGTGTACAGTATCCTTGCATTCTTTTAAACCTTATAAGAATATCTTGGATGGTATTGTTAAGTGCATGTCCCATATGTAGCTGCCCTGTAATATTTGGAGGTGGAATAACAATAGTAAAAGGTTTTTTTGAATAATCAATGATTGCATGGAAATACTTTTTATCAAGCCACATTTTATAAAGCTTTTCCTCTACTTCTTTAGGATTATATACCTTTTGCACTTTTACATCCCCCTCAGATGTTTTTACTTTATTTTTTATATTATTTCAATTTTAATTTTATTTCAAACTTCGTGTTATAAATGTTCATTTGATGGGTATAAAGTAATTGTAATTTAAAAAATTAATTTTTACAAGGGAGGGTATTAATCAATGATTAAAAGAGGAAATTTATACAAATGTGAAGTCTGCGGAAACATAGTAGAGGTTTTGTATGCGGGTGGTGGCCAGCTTGTATGCTGTGGCCAACCCATGACGCTGCTTGAAGCTAATACAGTTGATGCAAGTTTAGAAAAGCACGTTCCTGTTATCGAAAAGACAGAAGAGGGTATTCTTGTTAAAATTGGTGAAATACCTCATCCAATGGAAGAAAAACACTATATCATGTGGATAGAACTCATTGCTGACGATAAAGTCTACAGAAAATATTTAAAACCAGGAGATGAACCAAAAGCATTTTTTGAAATCTCAGCTGAGAATGTAGTGGCTTATGAATATTGTAATATACACGGATTGTGGAAAAGAGAATAATAAACAATAAGGGGTTGCATAAAAAGTCTTCATTATCAAATGTGGCAACCCCCTATTTTATTTATAAAAGCTTACTTTGAAAGAAGTCTTTTCGCCTCTCTTGCAATCATAAGCTCTTCGTTTGTAGGAACTATTAAAACCTTCACATTGCTCTCAGGTTTATTTATTTCAAAAACCTTGCCTTTTTCTGCATTGAAGTTTCTTTCCCTATCGTACAGAACACCCATATATTCCAAATCAGTCAAACATTTATCTCGCACAAGAGCGTTGTTTTCACCTATTCCAGCAGTAAATATTATCGCATCTACTCCACCCAAGACTGCTGCATACTCACCAATATACTTTTTGACTCTGTAACAGAACATATCAATTGCAAGCTGTGCTCTTTCATTCCCCTCATTTGCAGCTTTCTCTAAATCTCTAAAGTCACTACTTACACCTGATATTCCAAGTACACCCGACTTTTTGTTTAGAAAATCATTCATCTGCTTTACATCCATTTTTTCTTTTTCCATAAGATAGAGTATTACAGCAGGGTCAATTGTTCCGCTTCTTGTTCCCATTGCAAGCCCAGCCAAAGGAGTAAATCCCATGCTTGTATCAACAGACTTTCCGTACTTTATTGCACATACACTTGAACCATTTCCAAGATGACACGTTATAAGTTTTAACTCCTCAAGTGGCCTTTTTAAGTACTCAGCGGCTTTAATTGCAACATATTTGTGTGATGTCCCATGGAATCCATATTTTCTAATTCTATATTTTTCATAAACCTCATATGGAAGAGAATACATATATGCATATCTTGGCATTGTCTGATGAAACGCTGTATCAAACACTGCAACATTAGGCTTTCCTGGAATTTCTCTCTCACATGCTTCAATTCCCATTAAATTAGCCGGATTGTGAAGAGGTGCAAGTTCAATACATTCTCTTATTGCTTTCTTTACCTCTTCATTAACAACCACCGCATCACTGAAATACTCCCCGCCATGAACAACTCTGTGACCAATTGCATCAATTTCATCCATTGAATGGATAATGCCGGCTTCTTCGTGTGTGAGCATCTCTAACACAAGCTTAATAGCAACATTGTGGTCTTTTATTTCCTGTTCTTTTACAATCTCTTGACCATTTTTCTGATGTTTGATAAAAGCTCCTGGCAAACCAATCCTATCAACAACACCTTTGCAAAGCGCAATCTCTGTATCAGTATCAATAAATTGATACTTTAAAGATGAACTTCCTGAATTTAATACCAAAACTTTCATTTTCTCATTCCCCTTCTATAAATAATTTATTTCATCATAGCCTGCACAGCAGTAATAGCAATAACTCCTACAATATCTTCAGCTTTGCAGCCTCGGGACAAATCATTTACAGGTTTTGCTATTCCCTGGGTAATAGGTCCATACGCCTCTGCTTTTGCAAGCCTTTCTGTGAGTTTGTATGCAATATTACCAGCATTCAAATCAGGAAAGATAAGAACATTTGCTTGCCCTGCAACAGGACTTCCTGGAGCTTTCAGTTTTGCAACAGAAGGAACTATTGCTGCATCTGCTTGCAGTTCACCATCTATTAAAATGTCTGGTGCTTTCTCTTTTGCAATCCTTGTCGCCTCAATAACCTTGTCAACCATCTCAGACTTTGCAGAACCTTTGGTTGAATATGAAAGCATTGCTACTTTTGGAGTTTTACCAACTAAAGCTTCAAAACTCTTTGCGGATGCAATAGCTATGTCAGCAAGATCTTCTGCAGTTGGATTTGGATTCAAACCTGCATCAGCATATACAAAAACTCCATTTTCACCGTATTCACAGTCTGGTACAACCATAATAAAGAAGCTTGAAACAAGTTTTACCCCAGGTGCTGTTTTTAATATCTGCAGGGCTGGGCGTAAAGTATCTGCTGTTGAGTGAATAGCGCCAGAGACCATACCATCTGCCAAACCCTTATATACAAGCATAACGCCAAAATACATCGGGTCTTTCATAAACTTTTTTGCATCTTCCAGTGTTACACCCTTGTTTTTTCTTAGATCATAAAATTCATTTACAAATTCATCAAATCTATCAAAATTGTCTGGATCAATAAAAATAGCATCATCTACATTTGCACCAAACTTTGCTGCCTCTTTTTTTATCTCATCTTCTTTGCCAATTAAAACTATTTTAGCTATCTTTTCTTTCAAAGCTATAGAAGCAGCTTTTAAATTTCTCTCTTCGTAGCTTTCGGGAAGTACAACTGTTTTAATATCTGATTTTGCTTTTTCAATTATTGTATCAATAAATGCCATTTTTTGATACTCCTTTCGTTTATTATTTGACATATTGCACCTTATATATTATAAAACAAATTGTATCTTGTATACAAGAATTATTTTACTTTTAAAATAAAATTCCTATCTAAAATACTAAACAAAAGTTTGAAGAATGTATGTTTTTATGTTATAATTATTTCAAAACATTAATCTTGAAAAGGGGAAATAAGTAGCATGAAAAAGCAGCTCACAAAAAAGCAAGAGGAAATATTAGAGTTTATAAAAAAGAGGATTAAAGAAAAAGGCTATCCCCCTGCAGTGAGGGAAATTTGCGAAGCAACAGGTCTAAAATCTACTTCAACTGTTCATGGGCACCTAACTCGGCTTGAAAAAAAAGGTTATATTAGGCGCGACCCATCAAAACCAAGAGCTATCGAAATTGTGGACGACGAATTTTATGTCCACAGAAATGTTGTGCAACTACCTCTTGTTGGGAAGGTAACAGCAGGTGAACCAATCTTAGCAGTAGAAAATATAGAAGAAACTATGACTCTGCCGTATGATCTTGTTGGAACAGAAGACGCGTTCTTACTCAGAGTTAGAGGAGATAGTATGATTGAGGCAGGAATTTTCGACAATGATATAATAATTGTCAGAAGACAAAATGTAGCTGAAAATGGAGACATTGTTGTTGCTTTAATTGATGATGAAGCAACAGTAAAAAGATTCTATAAAGAACACGACCATATTAGACTTCAACCAGAGAACAAAGCTATGGAACCAATTATTGTCAAAGACGTAAAAATACTTGGTAAAGTAATAGGACTTATCAGGAGGATGTAGCAATTACATCCTCCTGATATTTTCTACAGCATGCAAAATCCCAATAATCCCAGTTTCAAATGAGGAGCCACCTTGAAGGTATGCAACATAAGGTTCTCTAATTGGCGCATCACAAGAAAGTTCCAAAGACGTACCCTGCACAAAACCTCCTGCTGCCATTATTACTTTGTGAGAATATCCTGGCATATCCCAAGGTTCGGGTAAAACATTACTGTCTACAGGACAGCCTTTTTGTATTCCTTGACAAAATTTTATAAGCTCGTATTCGTTTTTAAACACAATTGCTTGAATTATGTCAGCTCTTTTTTCGTTATATTTTGGTAAAACTTTATACCCTAGCTTTTCCATTATATATGAAGCAAACATAGCTATTTTTAGGCTTTCAGTAACAATATGCGGCGAAAATAAAAGTCCTTGTAAAATCTCTTTGTTAAATCCAAGAGAGGGCCCAACTTCTTTCCCCATGCCTGGAGAGTTTAGCCTGTCTGCACACATTTCAACAAGTTCTTTTTTTCCAGCGATATAACCGCCACATGAAGCAATTGTCCCACCTGGATTTTTGATAAGCGAACCTGCTATTAAGTCTGCTCCTATTTCGGTAGGTTCTAATTTTTCTACAAATTCACCATAACAGTTGTCAACCACAATAACTGTCCGAGGAGAAATAGCTTTTATAAACTTAATTGTTTTTTCTAACTCTTCAATTGAAATTGAACTTCTGAGAGAATATCCCCTTGAACGTTGAATGAAAACTACTTTTATAAAATTATTTTTTAAAGCATTCTCTATTTTCCCAAAGTCAAAGCTATTGCCTTTCAAATCAATTTCTTGGTATTTTATTCCGTACTCAATAAGATTTCCATGCCCACCATCTTTTATTCCTATCACCTTTTGTAATGTATCATATGGTTTCCCGCTGATTGAAAGAAGGATATCACCTGGTCTGAGCAGTGCAAATAGCATTGTTGCAATTGCCTGTGTTCCAGAAATAAATTGGATTCGCACAAGAGCATCTTCACATCCAAAAACTTTTGCAAAAATTTTCTCAATCACATCTCTTCCGCTATCTGAGTATCCATATCCATCTGTCTTATTTAAATGTGTATATGAAAGTTTGTTTAAGTGAAAAGCATTTAATATCTTTAGCTGATTGAAAGATTTTATTTCCTCTATATATTCAAAATTCTCTTTTAAATCTTCTAAAGCTTGCTCTGTTAAGCTTAGTAAGTCATGAGAAAAATTATAAAATTTCTTTAGTGCTGCAATATCTATTTTCAATATCATTTGCACCTCTCTTTTAAATTCTATATTGTCAAAAATTAAAGAAAGCTCATGAACGTGTGTTTCATGAGCTTTCTTTTGAAATTGTGCGTTTTATTTTGTCTCTTGTCCTTGATTGTTATTTGATTGTTGAGAAGCTTGTTGATTATTCTGTGCCTGAGCCATATAGTTTATTGGCTTTGATGGCATGATTGAAGATATAGCGTGCTTGTAAATTAGTTGCTGCTTGTTATTGTCAGTCTCTACAATCAATGTAAAGTTATCAAAACCCTTGATAACTCCTTTTAACTGAAAGCCACTGAGCAAAAAAATTGTAACATTTACTTTTTCTTTTCTTAACTGATTTAAAAACAAGTCTTGCAAGTTTAAACTTCCTTTCGCCACTTTATGTATTCCTCCCCAAACTTAAAAGTTTTTTATATTATAATTTTTATATGTTTTTCTTAAATTATACCACACTTTTGCAAAGTTCAAAACATTTTTTCACAACTTCTTCAAACCTCATACCTGTAATATCCAAAAACATAAATTCTCCCTGATATTTAAACCAAATCCTCTGCCTTTTAGCAAACTGTCTTGTCCTTATTTTAAGCTCTTCTTTGGCCTCTTGTAAAGAAATTTTCCCTTCAATATATGGTATTACCTGCTTATATCCAAGCCCTTGCATAGATTTTAAATCCTTTGAATATCCCATATCAAGAAGCATCTTTACCTCATCTACAAGTCCCATATTAAACATCTTTTCAACCCGCTGGTCAATTCTCTGCCAAAGAGCTTCCCTTTCCATTATAAAACATAACGGTATTACATTATATTTTCCACTTCCTTTTCTTCTCACCTTGTCTAAAAAATCTGTTGGCTTTTTACCAGTTAAAAAATAAATTTCTAAATATCTTATAACCCTTTTTACATTGTTGGGGTGAACAGAATTTGCAGCATCTTTGTCTATTTCTTTAAGAAGCTCATAAAGATAAATATTACCTTTACTATTAAGCTCATCATAAAGTTTTTTTCTAACTTGTTTTGAATCCCCCATCTCAGGAAATTCTATATCGTCCACAACCGACTTTATATAAAAGCCAGTACCACCTACAAGCAAGGGTACTTTACCTCTTTTTAAAATATTCGAAATTGCATCTGTTGCATCTTTCTGAAACATCGCAACATTATAATCCTCATCTGGAAATACCACATCAATAACATAATGTTTGACAGTTTCTCTTTGTTCCTTTGTAGGCTTTGCTGTGCCAATATCCATAAGCTTGTATACACACATTGAATCTGCAGACACAATCTCGCCGTTTACAAGCTGAGCAAGCTCTACTGCAACATCTGTTTTTCCGGTGGCAGTAAGTCCTGCAATAACAATCAAAGGTATTTTCTCCATTCTTGTTGCCCCACCTACATTGAGATTTATACAATTCTTTTAAACATTTTTTCAATATCTTTTTTGGTAATTTCTACTACAACTGGTCTTCCATGCGGACAGTGAAAAATTTCTTTTTTAATAAGCACAAGTTCAACTATTTCTTTTTTCTCTAAGTCTGAAATTTTACTATTTCCTTTTATCGCTGCTCTGCAAGCGATTCTTTTTAGCAGGTCCTCAGAAATTCCTACAAGACTCTTATCTCCAACCATTTGTTCGTATATCATCTCTATTACATCAAGCAAAAATACTTTATCGATGCTCTCAGTTAGTATAGTAGGCCAAGTTCTCACTACTATTTCATTTTTCCCAAAATCCTCAATTTCAAAACCCATCTTTTGAAAGACAAAACGGTTTGAAAGCACAAACTCTTTTTGGGAAGATGAAAGCTGAATAATAACAGGAACAGCCAATACTTGGCTTTGAACGTTAGAAGAATAAATTTGGCCCTTTAAATCCTCAAATAATCTTCTTTCGTGCACCGCGTGCTGGTCAATAAGGTATAGGCTGTCATTACCTTGCACAATGATATAGGTATCAAAAGCGTAACCAACAATCTTGTAATTTCCTGTATCATATTTTACAAAGCTCCGCTGCTCAATTACAACTTCTCTGGGCTCATAAGAAAACATTTCGAATAAATTTGGGTGTTCGGAAATAACTAAAGATATATCATTTGAGTTTGCAGACAAAACATCAATGTGTTTTCGTTCAAGTTCAGCATCATTTGCGTCATCAACTTTGAACAAATCGACTTTTGCAATCATTTTCTCCGATTTTAATGAGTCTGTTATGGCTTTATAAACGGTGTTATAAACAAATTGTTCATCTCTGAACTTTACCTCAAGTTTTGATGGATGGATATTCACATCAATCTCAGAAGGTGGAATTTGCACAAACAGAAAAACTATTGGAAACCTTCCTGTTATAACTGAATTTTTAAATGCTTCATCAATACATGACGAAAGAAGTTTGCTCTTGATATATCTTCTGTTGACATAAAAGTGATAACCTGAGCGTGTTGCTTTGCTTACAGTTGGATTTACAAAATAACCCCATACTTTTAGAGATTCTTTCTCAAGAGAAAAATCAACAAGATTTTTCACTATTTCCATTCCAAATATTGAAGCAATAACAGATTCAATCTTATTATCTCCTGGAGTAAAAATCTGTCTTTTGCCATCTGCCTCTGCCCGAAATGTAATCTCTGGCCAAGCAATTGCAATCTTTTCAAGCACTTCAAGACAATACTTTTGCTCAGTGGAAGGAGATTTCAAAAATTTCAGTCTTGCGGGAGTGTTGTAAAAAATATCTTCTACAACAACTCTTGTTCCTTCCTTAAAAGGACAAAGACTTTTAGAAATGACCTTACCACCTTCTACTTTTACTATGCACCCTTGTTCTTCTTCTAAATGCTTAGAAACAAGTGTCACCTTTGATACACTTGAAATTGCACAAAGCGCTTCCCCTCTAAATCCCATTGTTTTGATGCTGAATATATCCTCCAAAGACTTTATCTTGCTTGTTGTATGTCTTTCAAACACATATTCTATATCATCAGAGTGGATTCCTTTCCCATTATCATATACCTCAATTCTCTTTATTCCACCTTTTTCTATTTTAACATCAATCAAAGTTGCGCCAGCATCAATTGAATTTTCCAAGAGTTCTTTGAGGCACGATGCTGGTCTTTCTACAACCTCACCCGCCGCTAAGATGTGAGTCAGCTGTTCAGGAAGTTTGTAAAGTTCTCTCATATCAATTGCCTCTCTTTGGCTTTAATTATTTCATGTTTGAGCTCACTTAAAATGTTTAAAGCCTGAATAGGAGTTATATTTAAAATATCAATCTTCTCAATTTTGTCTATTATCTCTTCTTTTTTATAGGAAAAAAAATCTATCTGCTCAGTAAACTCCTTTTTAATTTCTCTTCTGAGCTTTCTGATATTTTTTCTATTTATATCAGCTTCTTCAAGCTGTTTTAGAATTTCCTCAGCCCTTTTTAACACCTCTTCTGGAATTCCTGCAAGCCGTGCAACATGAACCCCATAACTTGAGTCACATCCACCCCTAACAATTTTCCTTAAAAATATAATGTTTCTTCCCTCTTCCTTGACATCAACCCTGTAGTTTTTTACACCTGGAATCCTTTCTTCAAGCTCTGTTAGCTCATGGTAATGAGTTGCAAAAAGGGTTTTTGCTCCAATTTTAGATTTATCAGCAACATACTCTAAAACTGCCCATGCTATGGAAAGTCCGTCATATGTGCTTGTTCCCCTCCCCACTTCATCAAAAATTATAAGGCTTTTTGGCGTTGCATTTTTCAATATATTTGCCACCTCGGACATCTCCACCATGAAGGTACTTTGCCCAGATGAAATATCATCAGATGCTCCTATCCTTGAAAAGATTTTATCCACTATACCAATGTGTGCCTCATCAGCGGGTACAAAACATCCAATCTGGGCCATTATAACAATTAAGGCTACTTGTCTCATGTATGTAGACTTACCAGCCATATTTGGACCAGTTATAATCAAAACTCTGTTTTCTGTCTGATCAAGTTCAGTGTCATTTGGAATAAAATTGCCTCTGCCTATCATCTTTTCAACAACTGGGTGTCTTCCATTTTTAATATATATTCTATCTCCTAAGTAAACATTTGGCCTGACATATTCATTGTCAATTGCAATATGAGCAAATGAACTCAAAACATCCAAAATAGCAATATAGCTTGCTGTCTTTTGAATTCTTTCAATTTGATTCTCAATTTTATCTCTTATTTCACAAAAAATCTGGTATTCAAGTTCTATGAGTTTCTGATCAGCACCCAAAATTTCATCTTCCAATTTCTTAAGTTCCTCTGTTATATATCTCTCTGCATTTGCAAGAGTTTGTTTTCTAATATACCTGTCCGGAACAAGAGAGTAGTTTGACTTTGTCACCTCAATATAGTAACCAAAAACCTTGTTATAACCAATTCTGAGATTTTTTATGCCTGTGAGGTTTCTCTCTTTTTCTTCATATTGAACTAAAAGTTCTTTGCTATTTTTGGATATATTTCTTAATCTATCCACTTCTTCATTGAAACCATCTTTAATTATTCCACCCTCTTTTAGGGTCACAGGTGCATCCTCATTTATAGAACTGTCAATAAGTGCATATAAATCTTCTAATGTGTCAAGCCCTTTATATATCTCTTTTAATAATTCTGAATCAAATGAAAAAAGGAGTTGCTTTAAATTTGGCAACACTTCAATCGATCTTTTTAGACTTAGTAAATCTTTAGCATTTACATTCTTATATGCAAATTTTGAGGAAAGTCTTTCTATGTCATATATCTTACTCAAAAGCTCCTCTATCTGCACCAAAATGGAATAATTTGATTTGAGCTCTTCAACACTATCAAGCCTTCTATTAATCTCAATTACATCAATAAGAGGTCTTTCTATCCATTTTTTTAATAATCTTGAACCCATTGAAGTTTTTGTCTTATCTAAAATTCCAAGAAGGCTATTTTTTTTAGATCGCTGAATAATACTTTCTGTAAGTTCCAAATTTCGCTTTGTATTTATGTCAATTTGAAGGTAGTTTTGGACTCTATAAAATTCAAACCTTTTTATATAATCAAATGAAATTTTTTGGGTCTCTGTTAAATATCTTAGTAAATTGCCAACGCTCAAAAGTAGCTTCTCATCGATTTTACCAACATTTATTTGATTTTCAATAATTTCACGGCACTTTTGTAAATCTACAAATTCTATCTTCTGCACAAAAGAAACGCAGTTTTTCTTCAAAAAATCATAAAGCTCATCTTCTATATCAGAAATTAAAATTTCACTGGGACTGTATTTGCCAATTTCGTTTACCAGTTTCTGAAGGTCCACTTCAATAAGGCAAGAGTACATCTCACCAGTTGAAACATCTACAAATGTCAATGCAAATTCAGACCTGTCTTTTGATATACAACAGATGAAATTATTAGCTTTTGAAAGATTTTCGTCAATAAATGTGCCTGGAGTTATTATTCTTGTAATTTCTCTTTTTACAATTCCCTTTGCAAGCTTTGGATCTTCCACCTGTTCGCAGATCGCAACCTTGTAACCTTTTTCGATAAGCTTTGCAATATAGCTTGTCGCAGAATGGTATGGCACACCGCACATAGGAGCTTTTTCATTGTTTCCACAGTCTCTGCTGGTTAAAGCTATTTCAAGTTCTTTAGATGCCACAATCGCATCCTCAAAAAACATCTCATAAAAATCGCCAAGCCTAAAAAATAAAATACAATCTTTCACCTTTTGTTTAATCTCCATATACTGCTGCATCATAGGGGTTAACTCTTGCATAATCTAAATCACCTCGCCGTACAGCCAATGCTCAGCAGCTTCTAAAATTTTTACATTTACAAACTTAAACATAAACTCCTCAGAACATTTCACATTGACAACCTTATTTGTTCTTGTTCTTCCAACAAGCAAATTATTTCTTTTAGAATGTCCATCAATAAGAATTTCGTATGTTCTGCCAAGCATTTGCCTGTTCTTTTTCAAGGCTATCTCTTCAACAAGTTTTACAAGACGTTGAAATCTTTGGTGTTTTATATCATCTGGTATTTGATTAGACATTTTTTCAGCGGGTGTTCCTCTTCTTTTCGAATAGATAAAGGTATATGCAGAGTCAAATTCTACTTTTTTGCACACATCAAGAGTATCTTCAAAATCTTCATCTGTCTCTCCCGGAAAACCTACAATAATGTCAGTAGTAATTGCTATATCAGGAATATTTGTTTTTAGCTTTTCAACAAGTCTAAGATAATCTTCTTTTGTATAGTGCCTGTTCATAGCCTTCAATATCCTTGTTGACCCTGACTGAACAGGCAGATGTATATGTTCACAAACTTTTTCCAAATCCCTCATAGCAACAATAAGTTCATCTGACAAATCCTTGGGATGAGAAGTTACAAATCTAATTCTCTCTATTCCTTTTATTTCATTTACCTTTTCAAGCAGTTCAGGAAAAGTAATACTATCTTGTAAGTCTTTCCCGTACGAATTAACGTTTTGCCCCAAAAGAGTAACTTCCTTTACTCCATTTTGAGCAAGCTGTTCAATTTCATAAATAATCTCTTCAGGTCGCCTGCTTCTTTCTCTTCCTCTCACGTATGGAACTATGCAATAAGAGCAAAAGTTGTTACATCCATAAATTATATTGACAAACGCACTAACTCCCTGCCTTCTTGCAGTTGGAATTCCTTCAACAACCACATCCTCATCTTCTGAAACGTCAATAACGGTTTTTTTCTCCGTAATAGCAGTGTAAAGAAGTTGCGGAAATTTATGAAGACTCTTTGTCCCAAATATTATATCCAGAAATGGGAACAATTTTGCAAGTTTTTGTGCAACTTCAATCTGCTGCGGCATACATCCGCATACACCAATTATTAAATCAGGCTTTTTATCCTTTAATCTCTTTAAAGGTCCGATATTCCCATATACTCTTGATTCTGCATGTTCTCGTACACTACAAGTGTTAAATATAACCAAATCCGCTTCTTGAATGTTTGGAGTTTCAATGTATCCCATTGCATTTAGCATTCCCGCCAATTTTTCAGAATCATGAACATTCATCTGACAGCCGTATGTCACAATGTGATATTTCTTATTTTTGCCATTTGCAAGGTAATACTCTGTATTCATTTTTTCAATCTCTTCAACAAATCGCGCCTGTGTTCCAAAATCTATATAATAAATGTTTTTGTTTTCCAATTTAATCCCCCTCAAAACATTTTTATTTGACAAGCTTTATTATAGCATTTTATTTGTCAAATTATAATATCTTAAAGCCTCCCATTTTTTTCTTAATATTTCTTTGATACTTGGTGCACACTTCTTTATTGAAAGCACAAAATTTTCTTCAACAAAAAGGGAGGAAAACTAAAATGCCAAGAAGAAAAAGACTTGTTCCAGAGGCAGCACCCCAACTTGACAAATTAAAACAGGAAACTGCCAGTGAAGTTGGTGTAACTCTTGACAACTATAATCCTAACATTACTGCAAAACAGGCGGGAACTGTCGGTGGGTATATGGTTAAAAAGATGATACAGGACTATCAAAATAGGGCAAAAAATCAACAATAACAAGACGGGGAGGAAAACCAAAACTTTCCTCCCCATCTTCTCAATTAATAGAATCAAATTACAATGCATATACCTCTTCAGCTGGAAGTATTTTTACATTGTTTTCTTTTAGCACTTCAATTGCCTCATCAGCTTTTTCTACTTTTAGTATAACAAGAGCCTGATCGCTAAGCTTTCCGACAAAAGCATACATGTACTCTATCCCTATGTCTTTTTTGTAGAGTATCTCAAGAACCTTTGCAAGCCCTCCTGGTTTGTCTTCTACAGCAATCGCAATTACATCTGTTGCCGATACTGTAAAACCATTTTCTTTTAAAACCTGCAAGGCTAAATCAGGCTTATTAACAATTAGTCTCAAGATACCAAAATCGGTTGTATCAGCAATTGACAAAGCTGAGATGTCTATATCGTGTCTACCTAATATCCCTGTCACTTCTGCAAGCCTGCCTGACTTGTTTTCTAAAAAAACTGAGATTTGCTTTACAAACATTTTTATTACCTCCTACAATCACTAATCTACCACTTCACCTATTATATTGATACCCAATTTTTTTACTATATTTTTCTTTTGTCAATAACTCTTTTGGCCTTTCCTTCACTTCTTTCAATTGTCTTTGGTTCAACAAGTCGAACCTTTACAGAAATTCCAAGCGTCTCTTCAATAGCCTTTGTTATTTTCTTCTCAAGTTGCTCAAGTTTTTTGACCTCATCAGAGAACATTCTTTCAGAAACTTCCACTAATACTTCAAGAACGTCAAGATTGTTTATCCTGTCAACAATCAGCTGATAATGCGGTTCAACCTCACCCATCTCAAGAAGGACACTTTCTATCTGAGATGGGAAAACGTTGACACCACGGATAATTATCATATCATCTGTTCTGCCAATCACCTTTTCCATCCTCACTAAGGTTCTTCCGCACTTGCACCTATCATAGTGAAGAGCAGTTATGTCTCTTGTTCTATATCTTATAAGTGGAAGTCCTTCTTTTGTAATTGTTGTAAAGACAAGTTCCCCATATTCTCCCTCACCTAAAACCTCTCCTGTTTCGGGATTAATTATTTCAGGTAAGAAATGGTCTTCATTTATATGCATTCCACACTGATATTCACATTCAAACGAAACCCCAGGTCCAATTATTTCAGAAAGACCATATATGTCATAAGCTTTAATATTCAGTTTTGACTCTATCTCTTTCCTCATATTTTCTGACCACGGCTCTGCACCAAATACCCCTGACTTTAACTTTAGCTGAGATTTGTCAATTTCCATCTCTTCCATAGTCTCAGCAAGATAAAGAGCGTATGACGGTGTACAAGCCAAAACTGTTGTTCCAAAATCCACCATAAGCTGAATCTGTCTTCTTGTATTGCCAGATGAAATTGGTATTACTGAGGCCCCAATTCGCTCTGCCCCGTAGTGAACACCAAGCCCACCTGTGAAAAGACCATAACCATATGCTATCTGGACAAACGAGTGTTTGTCAGCTCCAGCTGCCACAAGTGTCCTTGCCATGACCTCAGACCAAATACCAATATCATGTTTTGTGTATCCGACAACAGTAGGTTTGCCTGTTGTTCCAGAAGAAGCATGAATTCTTACAATTTCGCTCAAAGGTACTGCAAAAAGGCCATACGGATAGTTATCACGCAAGTCCTGTTTTGTAGTAAATGGAAGTTTTTTTAGGTCGTCCAAGCTCTTTATGTCTTCAGGAATAATGCCACGCTCTTGCATCTTTTTTCTGTAATACGGCACACTGGTATATACTCTTTTCACAGTTTCAACAAGTCTTTTGAACTGAATCTCTTGCAAAGTACTTCTTTCCATGCACTCAATATGTTCATCCCAATATCTCATCTTCACTTTTCCACCTCACACATTTCTATTCTTCTACCAAGTTCAAATGCTTTTAAATTAATTTCAATAAACTCTTTTTTTACATTCCTCTCTATAGACTTTTTAAATAAAGCCTCATCTATATCCAAAAACCTGCTAAAAAATCCCAACATCAGTGTGTTTTGAACCCTTGAATTTCCTAACTGAGAAAGCAGCTTTTTGACTTCAACCCTACAAGCCTTAACACCAACTGTTTGCAAGATTTTTTCTACATCAGGATATTCATAAGCTCCTGTTATTACACTCAGAGGAGGAATTTCATAATCTGAATATATTAAAATGCCATTATCTTTCAGAAATTCAAGCCATCTCAAACTTTCTAATTTTTCGAACGCCAAAATATAATCAGCTTCTGCTCTGTCTACAAGAGGTGAGAATACTTTTTCACCTGCCTTTACATATGTAACTACACTTCCACCTCTTTGAGCCATACCATGGACTTCAGAAATTTTTACATCGTTTCCAGCATTTAATAAAACTTCTCCCAAAATTTTGCTAAATAATATATTTCCCTGACCACCAACACCAACCACCAATATATTTATGTTCTTTTTCATGCAATCACTGCTCCTTTTGACTTGAAATTGCTCCAAATTTACAAACATCCTCACACATTCCACATGCAAGACATAAGTTAGCATCAATTGTAGGTTTATCTTTTAAGGAAATAGCGGGACAGCCCAAGCTCAAGCACAATCTGCAATTCTTGCATTTTTCAAAATCAATATATCTTTTTGAAATTGTAAATTTATACCTTCGATGCAGCCTGCATGGTGCTTTAGCAATCACAACCTTAACACCTGGGAGGTCTAATAATTGCTTTATTTTTTCTACATTTTCCTTTATTTTATACGGATTTATTTCCTCTACTGCAACGCAGCCTAAGGCTCTGCAAAGGCTCACTATGTCAAGTTTGTAAGTTGGCTCTCCCTTTATTGTATATCCTGTTGCAGGATGGTCTTGATGCCCTGTCATTCCAGTTGTTGAGTTGTCCAAAATCATAACAAGTATATCAGAACCATTGTATACAGCATCAATAATACCTGTTATCCCTGAGTGAACAAATGTAGAATCTCCAATCACTGCGATAACCATTTGCTTTTTATCTGATGCATTTGATATTCCGTGCGCC
Organism: Caldicellulosiruptor diazotrophicus; assembly: GCF_017347585.1. Lineage (NCBI taxonomy): Bacteria > Bacillati > Bacillota > Caldicellulosiruptorales > Caldicellulosiruptoraceae > Caldicellulosiruptor > Anaerocellum diazotrophicum. The sequence continues at coordinate 1,075,069 of NZ_AP024480.1, read as the reverse complement.
ATTCCAATACTTGCACCCATGCAAACGCAACTGTCCATTGCATTAAAAGGAGATAGTGCCCCTAAGGTGTAACATCCAATATCCCCTGTGATGATAACATCTTTTAGCCTGCTTAGAACATAAAAAATTCCTCTGTGTGGACAACCAGGACAGAGCACAGGAAGTCTTGGAGGAAGTGTTTGTTTTACTTTGTATGGAACCTCAATTTCTTTATTCTCCACCGCCCTTTTTATAAACGATGGTGAATATTCTCCTGTCAATTTGAAAATTTCTTTTCCTACAATATTGTTTATCCCCATCGCTTTTATGTTCTCTTCCAAAAATGGGTCGAGCTCTTCCACTACATACACCTTTTCAAATTGAGAACAAAAATCTTTTATTAGTCTTTCCGGAAGTGGCCACACCATGCCAAGTTTCAAAACCCATGCATCAGGATAAGCTTCTTTGACATACTGGTAAGCTATCCCAGAGGCAATGAAAGCCATTTTCTGTGTTCCTTGTTCAACCTTGTTAATTCCAATTGTCTCTGAAAATTCTTTTAAACTTTTTAATCTTTTTTCTACAAATTCATGACGTGGACGGGCCATTGCAGGCATCATGACATACTTTTGTATATCTTTTTTGTATTTAAACAATACATCTTCTCGAGGTCTTTCTTCTACAATAGATTGAGAATGAGCAACTCTTGTGGTAAGACGCAAAATTACAGGAGTATCAAACTTTTCACTTATCTCAAAACCAATCTTGACAAAATCAATACATTCCTGACTATCAGCTGGTTCTAATACAGGCACTTTTGCAGCTTTTGCTATATTTCTGGTATCCTGCTCGTTTTGGGACGAATGCATACCTGGGTCGTCTGCAACAGCTATCAAAAGCCCGGCATTTACTCCTGTGTAAGATGCAGTAAAAAGAGGGTCTGCTGCTACATTCAAGCCTACATGTTTCATTGAACAGATGGCTCGTTTGCCATATATAGCTGCACCAATTGCAACCTCAAGCGCTACCTTCTCGTTTGGTGCCCATTCACAATATATTTCATCATACTGGGCTATAGCTTCTGTAATCTCTGTTGAAGGGGTTCCTGGATAAGCTGTTGCAACCTTAACTCCTGCTTCATAACATCCTCTGGCAACAGCATAGTTCCCAAGCAAAAGCTTTTTCAATTTTTCTCAGCCTCCATTACTTTTAATTGGTTTTATTTCTCAAATCAATTACTCTTTTTGCCTTTCCAGTAGTCCTCTCAAGAGTTTTTGGTTCAACAAGTTTTACCTTAACATTTAACCCTAATACAGTAAATATCCTGTGCTTTATCTTGTTTTCTAATTTTTCAAGTTCAGCATATCTTTCTAAAAGCTTTCCATCTACAAGCTCTACATGAACTTCTAAATCATCCAAATATCCTTTCTTTGTAACAACAAGTTGATAGTGAGGACCTATACCTTCAATTCCCATCAGAACACTTTCTATCTGAGATGGAAACACATTGACACCTCGAATTATGAGCATATCATCTGTTCTTCCTTTAACAGATGTCATTCTCACATTTGTTCTTCCGCACTTGCAAGGCTCATATATCAGTGATGTAATATCTCTTGTTCTGTATCTTATAAGAGGCATACCTTCTTTTGTAATGGTTGTCAATACAAGCTCTCCTGTTTCTCCTTCTTCAAGAACCTCTCCTGTGTCGGGATTTATTATCTCAGGATAGAAATGGTCTTCATTTATATGTAACCCTTCTCTATACTCACATTCTCCAGAAACCCCCGGACCAATTATTTCAGAAAGTCCATAATTTTCTGTTGCAAAAAGTCCCCAATTCTTTTCAATCTCTCTTCTCATCTCAACTGTTGAAGCCTCTGCACCAAAAAGACCCAATCTTAGCTTTATCTTTGACTTATCAATGCCAAGCTCATTTGCAACCTCGTCCATGTAAAGTGCATAAGACGGTGTACATACCAAAACTGTAGCTCCAAAATCCTGCATAACCATAAGCTGCTTTTCAGTATTACCACTTGAAATTGGAATTACTGTTGCACCAACCCTCTCTAACCCCTGGTGAAGCCCAAACGCACCAGTGAAAAGACCGTAACCAAAGGCAATTTGAGCAATATCATTTTCCCTAACACCTGCTGCTGTTACTATTCTTGCAACAACCTCTGTCCACACTTCTATGTCATGTTTTGTATATCCTACAACGGTGGGCTTACCTGTTGTGCCTGAGGAGGCGTGAATTCTAACAATTTTTGAAAGAGGAACGGTAAAAAGACCATACGGATAGTTTTCTCTCAGGTCATCCTTAGTTGTGAAGGGAAGAATACGAATATCTTTCAAAGTCTTGATATGATGTGGCTTTACTCCTATCTCATCAAATTTTTTGCGGTAAAAAGGAACATTTTCATAAACCCTTTCTACCGTTCTTTTGAGTCTCTCAAGTTGTAATTCTTCATACTGCTTTCTATTGAGTTTTTCATATTCAGACCATATCATTCCGATCTACCATCCTTCCTACCTTTTATGTATAAATTCAAGTATACAAAAACCACAAACTTACTATGTATTATATTTTAATATTTTATCTTTTTCAAGCAAAAACCTAAAAAAAAAGTCCATGTCAAATCTCACAAAATGTTTGACATGGCTTTACCTTACTATAACAAACTTTTCATTTTCAATATCTATATTAACACTGTCACCTTCTATAATGGTTCCCTTTAAAATTTCTCTTGCTATAAGTGTCTCAACATTTTTCTGCAAGAACCTTTTTATTGGCCTTGCACCAAAGTTTACATCAAAGGCATTTTCCATAACAAACTCTTTTGCTTTTTGTGTCAGCCTAATTGAAATTCCTTTTTCTATTAGTTTTTGCTGGATTTCTTCAACTCGAAGGTCAATAATTTTTATAATCTGTTCTTTTGTGAGAGGTCTGAAAATTATTATCTCGTCAAGCCTGTTTAAAAACTCTGGTCTAAAATGTAATTTTAATTCTCTATCTATTAGTTTTCGTGTCTCATCATCTATTTCGCCATTTGAAATTTTGGCATTTAAAAGATATTCACTTCCCAAGTTAGAGGTCATTATTATTATCGTATTTTTAAAATCTACAGTTCTCCCCTTAGAATCAGTAAGTCTTCCATCATCCATTATCTGAAGAAGAATATTAAAAACATCTCTATGAGCTTTTTCTATCTCATCAAAAAGCACAACAGAATAGGGCTTTGTTCTAACAGATTCTGTAAGCTGACCTCCTTCTTCATATCCTACATATCCCGGTGGTGCTCCAATCAAGCGTGAAACTGAATGTTTTTCCATATACTCTGTCATATCAATTCTTATCATACTGTTTTCAGAGTCAAAGAGAGCCTCAGCTAACGCTCTTGCAAGCTCTGTTTTACCAACACCAGTTGGACCTAAGAACAAGAAGGTGCCTATTGGTTTTCTCGGGTCTTTTATCCCAGCTCGTGCTCTCATTATTGCATTGCACACAGCTTCAATTGCTTCATCCTGACCAACAACACGTCTGTGCAAAATTTTGTCAAGCTCTAAAATCTTTTGCCTTTCTGTCTCTACAAGCTTTGCAACAGGAATCCCTGTCCACTTTGATACAATCTTTGCAATCTCTTCTTCTGTTACCTCCTCTTTCAAAAGTCTTTTTTCTGGCGGTATTTTTTCTAATTCTTGACGTTTTTTCTCTAAAGATTTTTGTAGCTCCATGAGCTTACCATATTTCAGCTCAGAGAGTTTATTTAGGTCATAGTTTCTTTCAGCCTCTTCAATTTGAATTTTAATATTTTCAATCTCCTCTTTTATCCTTCTTATCTCTTTTATCAGATCTTTCTCATACTCCCACTGCGCTGATAGTTCATCTGCCCTGCTTTGAAGTTGTGCAATTTCTTTTTCAATCTCCTCTATGCGCTGCTTAGTGCTTGGATTCTCTTCTTTTTGTAAAACATTCTTTTCAATCCTTAACTGCATAATTTTTCTTGTAATTTCATCCAATTCTGTAGGCATAGAGTCTATCTCTGTTCTCAAAAGTGCAGCTGCCTCATCAATCAAGTCTATTGCTTTATCAGGTAAGAATCTATCTGAAATATACCTATCTGCAAGCTTTGCCGAAGCAATTAAAGCGTCATCTGTGATTCGGACACCGTGATGAATTTCGAATCTCTCTTTAAGTCCTCTCAAAATTGAAATGGTATCTTCAACAGATGGAGGATTTACTAAAACAGGCTGAAATCTTCTCTCAAGTGCAGCATCCTTTTCTATATATTTTCTATACTCGTCAATTGTTGTTGCACCGATACAATGTAACTCTCCTCTCGCCAGCATGGGCTTTAAAAGGTTTCCTGCATCCATAGCACCTTCAGCTTTTCCTGCTCCAACTATGTTGTGTATTTCATCAATAAAAAGTATTATTTTACCTTCTGAAGCAATAATTTCATTTAAAACAGCTTTCAGCCTTTCTTCAAACTCTCCTCTGTATTTTGCACCTGCAATGAGGGCACCCAAATCAAGAGCAAAAATTGTTTTATTTTTGAGCCCCTCTGGAACATCACCTTTTACAATTCTTTGTGCAAGTCCTTCAACAATAGCAGTTTTACCAACTCCAGGTTCACCAATCAAAACAGGGTTATTTTTTGTCCTGCGTGAAAGTATTTGGATAACTCTTCTTATCTCTTCATCTCTTCCAATTACAGGGTCAAGTTTGCCTTTTCTTGCAAGTTCGGTAAGGTCTCTTCCATACTTTTTTAAAACCTCATAAACTTCTTCAGGATTTGGATTAGTTATTCTTTGATTCCCCCTAATTTTATAAAGAAGCTGTAAAAATTTTTCGCGTGTAATTCCATATTTTCTGAATATACTCTTAGAAGAAGGGATATCTGAGTCTATCATAGCTAAATAAACATGCTCAACGCTTATATATTCGTCTTTAAACTTTTTTGCTTCCTCTTCTGCCCTGATTAAAATCTCGTTTACATATCTATTTACGTATACCGTTGAAGCACCAGGTCCGTATACCATTGGAATCTTTTTCAGCTGCTCTTCAATATCTCTTTTATAAAGCTCTATGTCAATACCCATGTTTTTAAGAATCTTTGCTACAAGTTTATCATCTTCATTCACAAGCGCATAATGGAGATGCTCTGCTCCTATTTCCTGATGCTTGTAAACAATAGCTGTATTTTGAGCATCTAAAAGAGCTGTTTGAAGACTTTGAGTAAACCTTTCCATATTCATCTCAAATCAACACCTCGCATAAAAAATATAATCACAGTATAAAACAATCAGGGAAGGTCTTTACCTTCCCTGAGAATTTGCTTATTCTATATCGATTGTTCTTACGTTAGGTTTAGAAGGTCTTTCTTTTGGAAGTACTATTTTCAAGATTCCATCCTCATATTTTGCTTTTATACCATCTTCTTTCACATTGTCAAGATAAAATGTTCTGGAAAATGCACCATATCTTCTTTCTCGTCTTATAAAGTTTTCTCTCTCTTCTTTTTCCTCTTTCTTTGTCTCTGCTTTTATTGTAAGTTTGTTATCATAAAGTTCTATCTTAATATCCTCTTTTCTCACTCCTGGAAGTTCTGCTTCTATAATATACTCATTTTCGGTCTCCTTAATGTCAGTCCTCATAAATCTTGTGCCTTTTTCAAAAGGTGTAAAGAAATCTTCAAACCACTCATCAATGTCAAAAAACTCTCTTTCAATTTTCCTCATAATGTCAAAGGGCCTTCTTCCAAATGGAACTATGTCTCTGAGCATCTTACATCACCCTCCTCTTTTCTATTTTTTATTTTTAGGATAATTTTGATTTTGACTATCTTTGACTTTCAATTACTATTATATACTTTTTTCTTTCTCTTTCAATTTTCAAATTTACTCAAAATCAATGATTTATTGCGATTTTTCTTACTCTATCTATATTTTTCTCGTCTTCTCTTAAGATTATTCTATCTTTTCTGTTAAAAGTTTCTGAAGCTCTTCTATAAAGGTATTTATATCCTTAAACTGTCTGTAAACAGAAGCAAACCTTACATATGAAATCTCGTCAATCTTTTTGAGCTTTTCCATAACCATCTCGCCAATTTCTCTTGATGAAATTTCTTCACGCATAGAATTGTAAATCTCATTTTCAATCTCTTCTACAATTTTATTCATCTGTTCGATAGAAACAGGTCTTTTCTGGCAAGCTTTTATAATTCCATTTAAAATTTTATTTCTGTCAAATTCTTCTCTTCTATTATCTTTTTTAATAACTAAAATTGGCTGTTTTTCTATTTTTTCGTATGTGGTAAACCTTTTTTGACACTTTAGACATTCTCGCCTTCTTTTTATAGTTCTTCCTTCATTAGTAGGCCGTGTATCAACAACTTTACTATCTTCATATCCACAAAAGGGACATCTCATATTTTCATCTCCAATTCCTGATTATATACTACTGTGCAATTTTTCCCACTACTTTTTGCCCTATACATAGCAACATCTGCACATTTTATCAAGTCCTTCACATTCTCAGCATGTAAAGGATAAGAAGCAATACCAAAACTAACTGTAACCCGTGTCTGAATCAAATTATCTTCTATTATTTCATTTTCAATAGCCCTTCTTATTCTTTCAACCACCTTATATGCCTCACTACTTTCAAGATGATTAAATACTATTATAAATTCTTCACCTCCATAGCGTGCAACAATATCTCCCTTACGTACCCTTTCTCTTGCTATTCTAACTATTGTTTGTAAAACCTTGTCCCCAAATAAATGACCATAAGTATCATTTAATTTTTTAAAGTTGTCAACATCAAAAAGAGCAATGCTAATTGGATATCTTCCTGCAGATGCCTGAATCTCTTTTTCCAATACTTCGTAAAGATAGATTCTATTGAAAGCACCTGTTAGTCCGTCAACCATAGCCATTGACCTCATCTGCTGATACAAACTTGAGTTTTCCAAGGCAATTGAGACTTGTGCAGCAATTGATGTTAAAAACCTAAGATTGTCTTCTGTAAAGACATCCTCAAATATATGTTCGAGTAGTATTATGCCATATTTATCATTTTTTGTCGCCAACGAAGCATACATTATCGACTTTGTTGCTCTTCCATTTATAAAAGGACAATCTTCACTGCTTACCTTGTTTCTATAACCATTTTCACAATTTAACGCAACATTTTTTAGCCATTCTATATTCTCCTGTTTAAAACTTTCTTTTTGTTCCTTTTCAGGAAGATTAGAAAATGCAACGTAAAGCTCTGTTTTTTCTTTATTAAATAACAGTATAGAACTTTTGTCAACACCTGTGACTCCAATTAGAACATCATTAACAAATTTTAAAAGTTCATTTGTATCAAGTATTTGTGTTATTATTTTACTAATTTCTTGAAGATTAAAAAATTCGCCAAGAGATATGTTAAGTCTTTTGTTAATTTCCTTTAAATAGCTCAATTCTCTTTCTAATTCTTTTATTTTTATATCCTTTGCTTCACTAAGTTTTTGCTGGCTTTTAAAATTTTCTTCATACTGTTTTAGTTTTAAACTAATTTCATTGGTCTGGCTTTTTTCATAAATCTCAAGTTTACTAGAATATGATAACCAAAAAATATAGAAAAGAATATAAAATAGGTTCCTCAAATCTACACTGCTAATATTGTTTGTAATAAAATCAAGAAATATAAAAAATATATATGAAAAAATTAGTATCATTGTTACCTGCTTCAGGTTTTTTACATTTATTCTTTCAACATAAAGCAAGAATACAAGCGATATGACAAACATTAAATCAAAAAGCCTCTCATATCCGAAAAAGAACACAAGATTTATAACTTCAAAAAATTTTAAATACCTGAATATTTCTTCATTAATCTGTTCATCATTATTAAAAAGCCATCTCTTAAATATATTGTAAGCTGAAGATATAAATAAAAATATTAGAGGAACAAGCCACTGTGAAAAAGAAACAATTTCTACTGATGTTGAAAAAAATAGCTTATCAAAAAGTAAGTACACTGCAATTGATAAAATTAAAAACCATGAAATTTTTATGTACTCTCTTTCAATTGCAATTTTTTCAGCACTCACAAGCCTTCCTCCCATTTATAGCAATCCATTGTCTACAAGTTACAACTTTTTTTTTTTTTTTTTTTTTTTTTTTTTTCAATTATGTTATTTATTTACATATACCAAAAATACACCGCAAGTATACTTCTCTTTTATTATATTACATCTCACAAGCTATGTCTATAAAAAGAGATGACAAACCTTTGAAAGGAATTAATGGAATAATTGTATAAGCTTCCGAGTTTTGCAGCAAAAAAATGATTATCAAAATTTAAAATGCTTGATTTTATCGAGATAGAAAAGCAAAAAAATTTTAAACTTTTTAGCAAATTTTTATGGCATTTTCTGGCAAAATGTGGCATAATACTATTAATTCTGAGGTAGCTAAATTATTTCTGAAAAAAAGTACAAACCGTAAAACCGGTAGAACTTATCTCTCAATTGTAAATAGCCACTATGATTAAGAAACTAAACAGTCTCGAACAGCTACTGTCCGCTCCTTAGGCTATCTTGACAAACTTCTAAAACAATATGATGATCCCACCGCTTTTTTCACCGAAGAAGTTCGTAAAATGAACCAAGAAATGAATAAAGAAAACTCTACCATCAATCTCAAAATTTCTTTTAACGAAAATATGCCTTTAAATTATTGTGCATTAAAAAACCTTGGCTATGCAGCTTTAAGTAAAATTTATTATGAGCTTGAGATAGACAAGTTCATAAAAAATAAACAGCGATACTCAAAAGAAAAATATGACGCAAATGCTATTTTAAAACTTTTGGTATATTCTCGTTTGCTCTTTCCTGCATTTAAAAAGAAAACTTTTGAAAATAAAGATATTTTCTTTGAAAATTTTGACTTTTCATTAGACGATGTATATCGAAGTTTATCACTACTTAATAAACATTGTGATGCACTTTTGCTTTGGATTCATGAACGTATAAAGAAACTTTATAACCGCAATACAGAGCTTGTTTACTATGACGTTACAAATTATTACTTTGAGATTGACAAGCAAGATGATTTAAGAAAAAAAAGGTGTATCAAAAGAACATCAAAAAAGTATATTGTACAGGGGATAGGGACAAAGGCTTTCAGAAGAATACGTTTGAGAAAATATCACTAAAAATAATAATTTTTCATTATTTAAAAACAACAATAAACTTAGTTAAAAATTAAATTTATTTGAGTCTTTTGTTTGTCATTATCATTTTTACCACTCCAAAAAACAAAAGCCTCACCACAGCACAAATCTGGTGAGGTCTTTTCTCTATATTCACTACTGATTTTTTATTTGGTGCGGATGGGGGGATTTGAACCCCCATGGGGAGAGCCCCACAAGATCCTGAGTCTTGCGCGTCTGCCAATTCCGCCACATCCGCAAAAATTCACGTTCACCTTAATATATTTTAAGCTATTAACACATGTTCTGTCAATATTATTAATTTAGATTTAATCAAGCTTTTTTGAAAACTTCTTTACAGAAACCAGCAAAAGAAGTATTCCAAGAAACACTAATACCAATACTTCTTTCCAAAGTTGTTCAACTCCTATTCCTTTTAACACAATCCCACGCAAAATTATAAGAAAATAAGAAAGAGGAACAAAATTCCCTAAAAACCTTATCACATGTGGCATTGCTTCTCTTGGAAACATAAAACCTGAAAGTAGAACGCTTGGAAGTAAAAACAAAAGTGCAAGTTGCATTGCCTGAAGCTGGGTCTTCGAAATAGAAGAGATAAGCATTCCTATCATAAGAGCACACAGGACAAATTCCAATCCAAAGAGCAAAAGTAATAGTATACTGCCTCTCACTGGTACTTTAAACCAAGCAACACCAAATAATAGCGCCACCAAAAAATCTCCAAATCCAAGAAATATATAAGGTACAAGTTTACCCAATATCAGTTCAATTGATTTTATAGGTGTTACAATCAGCTGTTCAATAGTTCCCTTTTCTCTTTCCCTCACAATAGCAAAAGCAGTTAATATTATTGTTATGTTCTGCATTATCAAACCCATAAGACCAGGGATTGTAAAAAGTTCACTTTTCATTGAAGGGTTGTACTTAACTCTTGTTCTCAAATCAATAAAAGGTTTATTTAAAATACTATGGGTATACATATTTTGTATTGTTAAAATACCACTTGTAAATACTGTCTTGGCTATTGTTGGGTCTGTACCATCAACAATGAATAAAATTTGTGGACTTCTTTTTTGCTTAAGTTTTGTAGAAAAATCTGAAGGAATAATTAGGGCAGCTTTAATTTTTCCGCTGTCAAGCCACTCATCAATTTCATTCTGATTCTGTGCAAATAAATCTGGTTTAAAATACCTGGTATTCTGAAGGTTCCTTATAATTTCTCTGCTTTCAAGAGTATTTGACATATCAAGTACGCCGATTACAACATTCTCTATATCCATTTTAACAGCGTATCCAAAGAGCATAAGCATAATAAACGGTGCTACAAATGCCAAAACAAAACTTGCTTTGTCTCTTTTTATTTGAATAAATTCTTTTTTAGCAATAGCAAAGAACCTTCTTGGTGAAAATCCTCTCATAACAAACTAACACCTCTTTTTGAACACTTTTACTCAGAAAATACCTTCACAAAGACATCCTCTATGCTGTCAGACATATACTTTTTCTTTACATTATAAGGCGTGTCAATCTCTTTTAAAATTCCATTGAACATAAATGCAACAACATCACATCTTTCTGCCTCGTCCATATAATGGGTTGTTACAAGCACTGTCACACCGCTGTTTGAAAAAAATTTTATCATTTCCCAATATTCCTTTCTTGAAATGGGGTCAACTCCTGCTGTGGGCTCATCCAAAATCAGGATTTGCGGATTATGCAGTGTGGCACATGCAAAAGCAAGTTTTTGTTTCATTCCGCCGGATAAGGTACCGACTTGTGACTTTTCCCTGCCTTCAAATTTGAAAAGATTTATAAGTTGTTTCTTTTTTCTCTCAATTTCGTTTTTTGAAAGACCATATACAGCTCCATAAAAATTGATGTTCTCTTCAATTGTCAAATCCTCATACAAACTAAATTTTTGAGAAACATACCCAATATTTTGTCTTACTTCTTCAGGGTATTTAGAAACATCCTTTCCAAGAACTTCAACATAACCCTCTGTAGCTCTTAATACTCCGCAGATTATTTTTATAGTCGTGGTTTTCCCAGAGCCATTAGGGCCAAGCAGTCCAAAAATGCAGCCCTTTTGAACCTCAAATGAAATATTATTCACCGCAACAAATCTACTGAATTTCTTTGTAAGTTTTTCAATTTTTATAGCTTTGTCCAAATCAACCTTCACCTGCCTTTCTAAAAATGATTTACAAGATTATATCTACAATCATCCCAGGCTTGAGTATCTCTTTATTCTTTGTAACATCTATCTTTACCATAAAAACCATTTTTTGTTTTTCTTCTTTTGTTTCTACATTTCGCGGAGTAAATTCAGCTTTATCGGAAATATATACAATCTCTCCATATGCTTTCTGCCCATCTTCAGAGACAATACTTACCTCTTTCCCTATCTTTACTTTTCCAAGCTTAGTCGAGGGTACATAAATTTTAAGGTAGTAGTGGTCAAGAGAAATTTGAGCTACAAAACTGCCAGGTCCAACAAATTGACCTTCTTCAACGCCCTTTATCGAAATAATACCATTTGCTGGTGAAATGATGGAGGCTTTTTTTAGATTTTCCTCACAAAGTTTCAAGTTCCCTTCTGCTATTTTTACATATTCCAAGGCTTGTGAATAATTCTTTTGAGCGATTTCGACTAATATCGCATATATTGACTTGTCTTCAGGCATTACATTCTCGTTTTTTACCATTTGAAACTGAGCTTCAAGAGATTTAATTTGATGTGCCACACTTTCATTTTGCGCCTCCAAGGAATTCAGCTGAATTTTCAGTTCAGTCAAAGTTTTAAGTATTTCAGTGTCTGAAACCCTGATGGTTTTTAAATCTTCAATAGCTTTGCGAAGCAGAGAAATGTTCTTTGCATTTCCTTCCTTAAGCGCTTCAAGTTGGAAAATATTCTCTTTCAACTGATCTAACTGATATTTAGATGGCTTTTCGTTTACAAGAGAATATTTAAGCTTTGCAATTTCAAGATTTTCTTTTGAAATTTCAGAAGAAATCTTTGCAATTTTAAGATTGTACAAAGATAAGTTTTTTTGAATTTCCAAAACACTACTATCTAGTTTGGCTATTACATCTCCTTTTTCTACTTTAGAACCTTCCTCAACATACACCTTTTCTACCCTGCCGGCAATTTCACTATTTATATCTAAGCTTTTTACCTCAACTGTTGACGAATAAATATCTTCACCACTTTTTGCTTTACATCCTGTCAAGAAAAACAAAAAAATTATACAAAAAGATGAGAACAAAACCAATTTTGTTTTGATTTTTATACTTGCCATTTTTTACTCCTCCCCAATTGCTTTTTTGAATACCAAAAGTACATTGTTAATCTCTTTATCCAGTTCATCTTCAGAAGTCTCAATCCCTAAAATGTATTTCTGAATAAAAAAAGTCAATACCGTCCCTATCATTACCCTTGAAAGACCCTTTGCCATATCAGAACTGATATCAGCTTTTTGCATAAGTATTCTTTCAATAAGCTGCTTTGCTTGACAGGTTTTGGGTACCATTTTTTCACTTACCTCTTTTTTTAAAAGGTCATTGTATTGTATTTCAATCAACACAAGTTTGAAAATATCAATATTTTTTTCTACCATCTCAAGTCTTTCATATATTAATGACTTTATAAAATCTGGAGTTTTTAAAGCCATACTCTTTTCAATATTTTCTTTTAATGGTAAAAGAGCAACCTGGCTAAGAATCTGTGTCACTCCTGCCTTGATAACCTCTTTGAGAAGGGTTTCTTTGTCTTTGAAATACTTAAAAAGTGTGGCCTCAGAAACTCCTGCTTCCTTCGCTATTTGAGCTGTAGTTGTAGCAGCATAACCATTTTGAGAAATAAGCTTTATAGCTGTTTGGATTATTTTGTTTTTTGTTACTTCACTCTTTTTCACTAATTTCTCACCACCTTTTACTAAGTAAGTACTTACTCACCTTCTATTATAAATTAATTAGGTTATGAATGTCAATTCCGAAAAAACAAAACATCACACTCGAAACTGTAGTGAAAAGGGAGAAGAAATATATTGAAAAGATTGTATAAAATAAATAAAAGGGCCTTTTTAAAAGCCCTTTTTTCCTTTTTTATTTGGTGACCCCGAGGGGATTCGAACCCCTGTTACAGGCGTGAAAGGCCTGTGTCTTAACCACTTGACCACGGGGCCATAACCTTTACATAAAATGGTGGCGGCGAACGGATTCGAACCGCTGACACTGCGGGTATGAACCGCATGCTCTAGCCAACTGAGCTACGCCGCCATTTTTAATATTTTAAATTTTGGTTGCGGGGGGAGGATTTGAACCTCCGACCTTCGGGTTATGAGCCCGACGAGCTACCAGCTGCTCCACCCCGCGATATCTGGTGCCGGAAACCGGACTTGAACCGGTACGACCTTATTCAGGTCCCAGGATTTTAAGTCCTGTGCGTCTGCCAGTTCCGCCACTCCGGCATCGCAATTATATATTTTAATAGGGTTTTCAAGCATTGTCAAGAGTCTTTTTACTCGCAAAAACCACCAAACACCTTTAAAAAACTCATTTACCGAACAGGACTTTTAAGTGTTCTCAAATTAAAACATTCAAAAATCCTGTATGGTTTGTTCGTTATCAGTTTAACCCCAAAGTAAAGAATTCTCAATAGAGAAAATTTGTTTGAGTTTAATTGCTATCTGTTGCCATAACAGCATATCATAACATCCAATTTTATGCTTCAAAATATCGGCTAAAGGCAGCACGCAACAATGAACCTTCTTCAAATTCTTGCCCCCTACACCTTGCTTTTGGCTGCTTCATGGCTTTACTTTCCTTTTAATTGCTGCCAGAAATCAATTCTATTTTGCAAACAAAGGTCAAAGAAAAGGTAGTTTGACATATCCAAACACTATTGACGACCTCGCAACTTGCGAACCTATAACACAACCATTGAATAAACTTTCCTAAAACCAAAAGCTTTTGACTTTAAATAATTGCCACATTTTAACATTGCACAAAATTGCTATTTTGTGCAAACATAAATTTACAATGCCACCTTATTTGTCTTACTATGCCATGGTTTTGGTTTTCCAAATGCTAATAATCATCTTTGTTGTAATTTATTTTCTGTTCTGTAAACTGCCCTATCTCCTTCATTACCAGTTACAAAATAGCACAGTTTGACCCTATTTTCCTAATTGAAAATCATTCTCAATTAGCCATCTCTCAAGGTTTGGATGTGTAAACTTAATACCCCACCAAGGTTTACTCATTTTGTGCAAAAATGTCGCATTATACCATCCAAATTTAATCCTGTCTCTCTCTATCTCAAATCAACATCCAAACAACCAATTAAGGTAACCTGCTTTTAAATTCACCAGTTTTTTATAACCTTCACACTTTAACATAAACAATTCAGTCTCTATATTGCAAATACCATTTTACAACAAAACCTGAAAAGTCTTGATATTGCTTGTTTAGAATTAAATTGCCTTCTATTACTTGATACTTCTAATATCAAAGGCAATTTTTCCAAACAAAATCCTTTGAAATCGGTTTCTTTTGATTCAAAATTCAACGGGTAATATTTTTATACTACCCTTAACTTTGTTCGCTATATGTTCGCTATGGTTTTTGAAATTTTAAATCTCCAGCAAAGAACTAAATAACTTTGGGATAACCTTTTAGGGTAGACAAAACAAAAATACTGCAAAGTCTTGATACTGCTTGGCTTAGAATGATTGACAGTAAAGCCTTGATACATCTACAACGAAAGCTATTTTCATAGCAAGATTTGTGTATAAAGCCTTTATAAGCTACAAAAAATAGCTGGGTAATATCTTTATACCACCATTTAGATTTTTGCTTCTCTGCATGGCTGTATTTTAAATTTTCAACAACAATTAGTGATAAGCTTTTAGACAGGAAAATTTAATAACAGCAAAATAACTCCAAAACCTTGATATTGCTTGATTTGTCAGGATATGTTTTAAACCCTTGATATGTCTAAATTACAAAGCAATTTCACAAGAAAAATTGTTTTAGAAGCCTTTATAAGCTTCAAAAATTGACAGGGTAATATCTTTATACCCCCCCCCCTGTTAATTTTTGTTTGTCTATGGGGCTGTATTTTAAAATCTTGACAATTCCAAATACACTTTAGATTTTCAGCCTTAAAATCGGGAATATACTTTGTAAAATCAATGAGAATTACCACAAACATAGAAATGACATGCCTTTGGACTTTTTTCGTACTTTTTTCGTACTTTTTTCGTACTTTTTTCGTAAAAGGGCTATGTCTTAAAAGCCTTGATATTTCCAATGTCAACCGACTTTTTACCCTTTTTTCGTTTTTTTCGTATGATATTTTTTAAAAATCTCATGACTAATTTGTCAAGCTAAAATTAGCAGCCAAAGAATAGATTTGACTTAAAAGATGTGGACAGGATAAAATAAGTCATAACCACATTTAGACCACAAAGAACAATGCAAAATAAAGTCCATGCTTTAAAATTTTAACTGTGATTCTTTAAATCTTATTTGCTGTTTAGAATAAGAAATACTTGTTTTAAGTTGTATACATTCTTTGTTCAAGTTTAATTTCTTTTTATTTTTAGTTTGCTTAATTTAAGGCTTTTATTCTAAATTTTTCTTTGGCAATTGATTTTCATAATTATTCAAAGTTTAGTGCATGATTATCTTTTTTTATAGTGGACAATTTGTTTTTGTCTTTAATTGCCATCCTTCAAGTTTCAAGCCATTTAGTAAAATTTAAAGTAAACCAATCAAATAGATTGACATTCACAATATGAATAAATTCTTGAATTCCATTATTTTACTTTTGCTTGTTTTAGAATATAAATGCTGCTTGAACATTTAAAGTTTTAAAACTTAATTTGTGCTATAATTTACTTTGAAGTTTTTATTTGATAATTTATATCAACTTTTGATTTTACTTTTGTTACTGCCTTTATTTCCCCTACCACATTCAGTTTTTAAGCACATTTCAAGCTGGTAGGGTATGCAATTCTACAAAGTGGCTAAGAAAAGAAAAGAGACCACAACTAAGGTGGTCTCTTACTACTTGGCAATATATTTTGGACAATGTATTTCTTTCACTCTAAAACTCTGTTTGCAATTGTTTTTACACTTCTCACAAAGAGAATGGTATTGAATTTTACCCTTGTCGTTTCTGAAAAAATACCACTCATCAATGTAATTTCTCTTTGTTTTTGTCATCATGATAAAGACCCCCTTTGTTTTCTGTTTGTTTGTATTAGCCCAATTAGAGACACTGTTAAAATAATCACAACCCAAATCCCAGCTGCAATTAAAAACACATTGTCAAACATAGCACTAATTGCCAAAAACAAGCTGTGTTGAAGTGAACAAACAATATCTTTTTGTTTTACCCAGAAATAAGCTGGTAGAAAGACTAAAAGAATCAAAAAATACAAAGCTAAAATCCATATCATTTAAAACACCTCTCTTTTGTTATTGATGTGTTAAAAAACAAAAAGCAGCCTTTATTGGCTGCTTTTATAATGTTGTTGTTTTTTAAATCCCCAATGGGTAGGCTAATCTGCTAAGGCACAGGCACATACACACAGACACAGCTTTAAAACTAAACTAAACAAAAGCTAATACTGGTTCGGTGTGTTTCACTTCTACCGCAATAATTTCATTACAATTTTTACAATAATACCCACCAATAGCCGGTGTATATCCAAGTAATGTGTTGCATTTCAAACAGGGCATTTGTTGATGTGAAAAGAATGTGTCAACTTCTTGCGTTGTTACCTTCTCAGTCGTATAAAATATAATTTTTTGGTCTGTCTTACTTATCTCTATTTTCCTTATTTTTTGCTTAATTGCCTCAACATTCTCATTAGTGCTGTTTAAAAAGTGTGAACTCTGTGAACTCTGTGAACTCTGATTCTTTAAATCCACATCTGATAAGGCTTTTACAGAGTTCACACTTGGCTCTAAGTTAATAGAAAAGTGTGAATTCCAGCTTATGGGATTCACAGAGTTCACACTCTTCACACTCTTCACAGAGTTCACGCTCTTCACAGAGTTCATTGTATTCATAGAATTGTTGTCGCTCTCTTCGCTTTCAGCTAACACATAAAGACCATTCACAGATTTTATTAAACCTGCGCTTGACATTTTAAGTAGCAATCTATTAGTTGTGGTTCTGTTCTTGCCTAAGTATTCTGCTACTTGTTTTGGTGTTGCTGCACCGCCTAAGTCCCTGATAGCCTCTAGAATTTCCCTTCTTTCTTTTGATAATTTATGTTCTTTTGCAGTTCCCAATAGTATCCAAAAACTATTTTCAAATCTTAAAGCTAATTCCTGTTCTTCTACGTCACGTCCAGTAATACGTAAACAAGCCTCTACCTCGCCACGCTGTCTTTGTAGATGTAAAATAGTATCAACTGCTGCTGTCACACGACCAAGCACACCTTCTACAAAATCATCGACAGCACTTTTCTTGGTATGATGCAATAATATCAATGTCGCCCCTGTTTCAACGCACAAATTCTGCAAACCTAAGATTACTTCATAGTCTTGCTCATAAGTATTCTTTCTTAAATTTTCAATAATTTTCATTTTTACTTTAAAAACTTTTAATGTATCTACAAATACAACTTCAATATTGTTCTTCTTTATGATATGCTCCAACCGTTCAAGGTTTAATGCTTCAATTTTTTTGTCATCCTTAGTAATAAATTTCAGATTGTCACTTCCTGGAAAACCTAATGTCAACAATCTGTCTTTTATACGTCTTTCTGTGTCTTCCAGTGCTAAATATAGCACCTTGTAATTCTTTTTAGGCAAAAAACCTAAAAAATCCTGACCTGTAGCAAGAGCACAAGCAAGTTGCAAAGCAAACCAACTTTTGCCTATTTTTTCGTTGCCTGCAATAATCGTGATCCCTTCACGTGGTATTATCTCGCCTATCAAAAAATCTACAGGTGTTAAGTCTTTTTGTAAAAGTTCTGAAGCAGACGTCAAAATTAATCCCGCTTCTTCTTTAACTTGAAATGCTTCATTTGTTATTGCCTCCATATCTTTCAAAAGCTGCTTTGCTTGTTCAAGATTCCCTTCTTGTAAATCTTTCAAAAGCAGCTCACCTTTTTTTATCATTTTGCGCTGTATAGATTTTTCTTTAACTATCTTTGCATAATACATAACATTTGCTGTTGTGGGAGTGTTTATAATAAGGTTAGTTAGATATTCACTCCCACCTACAACATCATAGCTTCCTCTTTCCCTTAGCCGTTCTGAAACTGTTATAACATCTATGGGCTTGCCTTCTTTAAAAAGGTCCATGATAGCAGAAAAAACTTCTTTTAGCTCTGGAGTTGCAAAATCTTCTTCTCTTAAGATCTCTGCAACCTCTGATATTGCTTCTTTACTAAGAAGCATAGCACCAATGACTGCTTCTTCACTTTCCAAAGACTGTAGATTAGATGTATTAGTTTTTAAAATATCCATTGTGTTCTACCTCCTTTAGTATTTTTTAAAGAGAAAACAAAAATAAATGCCAAATCCTCAAAGTTTTTATTAAAATCGTGTTGACTTTTAAAAAGAGATGCAATAAAATTAAAATTAATGAAGTTTAATAATAAAAAGCGAAAAAAAAGAATTAAAAAGATAAAAAAATGTAGCAAATGGCTTTGTAATCAAAGCCTATTTTTTTCCCACCCCACCCCCACCCCAAACCATTATTGTGTTACTTTGTCTATCCACTCTTTAAGCTTATCCTTAGGAATCAAAACTTTCCTACCGACCCTGATTACAGGTATCTCTTTGTTCTTGATAAGTCTGAAAACTGTCGTCAAACTCAGTCCCAATACCTGTGCCGTCTCTTTTGGAGTATAGGTTAACTTTTCATAATCATTCATTTTATAACCCCCCAATTTTTGTTTTTTTCAATATAACAAACTTGTTTTCTGTCCAATATATTGTGTTACCTTTTTGTTTCTCACATAATATATTATATCAAATTTGTGTATCAAAGTTTATGTTTTTGTTATCTATTACTTTTGTTGTTACTTTTGCTGTTACTTAGTTTTGCATAATTGCCTTACACCCTTAAAACACTGCATTTATTAAATGCAGATTCAAAATTTTTCCTCTAAAAACTATAAATTGCCTCTAAAAATCGTGATTTTGCACAATTGTTACTTGAAAAAAAGATTAATCCTCAATCTCTTTTAAAGACCCATCTTCATTGAACAACTCATCTTCTGGCACATTGAAAAATTTAGCCAATCTCTTTTTTACCTTTGGATAAGCTTTTCTTTCCCCTCTTTCAATTGAAGTCAACAAAGTGTAATTGATACCAGCTGCCAAAGATAGCTTTGCTGATGATAAATTATGCTGTTTCTTCAAATACTCTAATTTCGTCATTTTAAATCAACTCCTTTCCTGTGTTTTTCAAAAATAAAAGCTGCCCCAAAAGAAGCTTAAAACTTCTTCTGAAGGCAGCTTTTTTTTAAAATTTGTGTGTTCACTTTTTACCCTTCTATATACTATTATACCACAAATGTTGTAAAAAACCCTATTTTTAGCTGTGTTGTGAAAAATGCACTATTTTAAAAGGCTTGATACTATTGAAATAAAAGGTAGTGATAACGTCACATGATAGTGAATACTTCATTTTTATTGTGCATTTTGCTATCAATTCAATTGCTTGGTATTACTGATTTTCTTTCTAATACCATACCCTGTTTGGGTATACAAAAACATTTGTTCTGTATTGATAAGGTTTACATAATACAATTTTTAAACTTGTGCATACAACTTTTTTATCTCAGTATGTCATTACAACTTCTGCGTCTTCTTTTTCGTCCACTACAGCAATTACACCTGAAAGCTTGTCCTCGTTGGCATACACTCTTACAACACTACTTTGAGATGGTAACATTCCTAAAGCCTTATCAATCCCTTCTAATAGCTTAAACCACGCTTTTATTCTTTTGTCTCTGTCAATTTTTCTGTTCACTTGAAGATAAACATTTTTAATGCCCATTTCCTCTAAAATTAAACAACCACCACCTGCAACCTGATTGTCTTTAAACACGTCACTGTAGCCAACAAAGAAGTCTATTTTGTTTTCCTCATCATAAAAATGGTATAACATCTTTAAACTCACTCCTTCTTTTTATTTTGATTTTTTATATTTCCAACCCTGTTTAAGGGTTGTTTTAGCAAAGTGTTAATCGGTGTTGCCTTAGCATGAATTTCTTGTAGGTCTTTCTGGGTAAAGTGGACGTACTTTTTTGTCATTTCCAATGTTGTATGTCCCATTATCTTTTGCAAACTCAATTCATAACCACCATTTTTGAGATACAGCAAAGCAAACATATGCCTTAAATCATATGGTCTTATTTTCACACCTAATTGTTTACTATACTCTCTCATTCTTTCATTCCATCTATACCTGTTTAAAGGCTTTCCTGATACTGAACAAAATACAGGAACGCTGTCATCCCATTTGGGATGTCTTGAAGATATGAGTTTTTTAATTGCGTTTGCTGTTACTGGTGAGATTGGCAACACTCTTGATACTCTTGTCTTTGCTACATCTGAAGGAATTACAACCTGCAAATTCTTAAAATCAAAATGGTCTTTTAGCAAAGAAAAGGCTTCTTTCGGTCTTATTCCTGTGTCAAGTGTCAATAACATCAATGCATAATCACGTAAACCAGCAAATGTTTTTCTGTTTGGTAACTGGAGTAGCTTTTGAAGTGTTTCAATGTCAATTTCAACAATTCTGTCATCTGTCTTTCTTGGCTTGAATTTAGCAATGGGATTTGACGGAATAATCCCTTCTTCAACACACCAATTTAAAAAGGCTTTCAAGTTTTTCATTCTTAGATTGTAAGTCACTGGTTTCATTGGTTGCGATAAATACTCAATCAAACACTTTCTTAACTTCTCTGTGTCATTAAAGCAATCTGGGTAACGTCTAAAAAATGAACTGATGTGACGTTCATAGTCCCTAATCGTTAAATCACTTCTACCTTGTGCTTTTTTGTAAGATAAGAAAAGCTGTAATGCGTCTTCCCAATCTGAATTTGAATTGTTGACTTTGAGTTGTTTAGGCATAATAAAAACCACCTCACACCTACTTTTATTCTTTTGGTGTTTGGTGGCTGCGTTTGGATAATACTTTGTTCTCCTGTTTTTATTTCATGACCATAACAGACCTTTTTACTCAATTGTGTAAATTTAAAATGTTCAAAGCCTTGATAATTCTTAGTTTCTAATTACATCCATATTTGGTAGTTTTAAGTCCTGTGCGTCTGCCAGTTCCGCCACTCCGGCATCGCAATTATATATTTTAATGATTTCATTTGTTTTTGTCAAGATATTTTTCCTTTGGTGCGGGTAGAGGGACTTGAACCCCCACGGCTGTTGCCACTAGATCCTAAGTCTAGCGCGTCTGCCAATTCCGCCATACCCGCTTGTTTTTGCGTATTATATTTTAGCACAAGCTTTCTTCTTTGTCAAATGTAAAGGTTTTTGCTCCGAACACCTATTTTAATTTTCTTTCTATAGATTCATAAAAGATGTTCGGAGCACATAAAAGTTTACTTTACGAAATTATTTTATATACACATATATCTTTCTTCTCCTTGGTCCATCAAACTCACAAAAGAACACCCCTTGCCATGTACCGAGCATCATCTCACCATTTCGAATTATAATATTGACTGATGAACCTATTATGCTTGCCTTTATATGCGCATCAGAATTACCCTCATTATGGCTATACCCATTGTTCACTGGTACTAACTTTTCAAGCTGCTTTTTTATATCACTTACAACTGACGGGTCAGCATGTTCATTGAGTGTAATGCCTGCAGTTGTATGTGGAACAAATACTGTCATTAGTCCCTCTTCAATATTAGATTGTCTAATAATTTCTTTAAGCTTACTTGTGATATCAATAAAGTCAACTCTCTCTTTTGTTCTTATCTCAATTTCCCTAAACAATTAGAAATTCCCTCCCGTATTATTTTCTTTGGTACTTGTTCCAGTGAAGTATTGAAGATAGGGGCTTTTTGTTTCTTACAGGTTCTTCATCAGCATAACCTATTGCAATGAGTGCACATAGTTCTAAATCGTCTGGAACATTTAGCAGCCTCTTGACATCTTCCGAATGCTCCTTTTTATAGCTTGCAACCCAACAACTTCCAAGACCTAAGGCTTTTGCAGCTATTAAAATGTACGTTGTTGCCGCTGACATATCTTCTAAAATATATTCGAAATCTTTTTCATAAAGCACAGCAACACAGCAAGAGGCATCTTCTATAAATTTGCCATATCGAGCTTTTTGAGCAATTTGTCTTTTTACATCTTCGTCTGTTACCACAACAAATTCCCAACCTTCATTTCCTCTTGCAGTAGGCGCAAATCTTGCAGCATCAATTATCTTTTCAATAACTTCTTTATCGATAGCCATATTTTTTTTATATTTTCTGATACTTCTTCGAGATTTTAAAACTTCCAACATATCCATAGACATCTCAAAATATCTCTCCTTTCTTACTCATCTTTTTTATCACTAATACTCACTAAATTATCTAAGTATTTTTTTAACTTTTGTTTTGCCAAAAGTACTACTTCATTAAACTTTTTACCTGTCAAAATCTCAACAGCCTCATCTATTGATTTTACTGCCCATATATGAAAATTTTCTTTCCTAACTTCCTCTACCACCTCGTCACACAATACTAAATTTTTAATATTTTGATGTGGAATTATAACACCCTGCTTGCCATTTAAACCCTTTTTCTTGCAAACATAATAAAAACCTTCTATCTTTTTTGTCACACCACCAACAGGCTGAATAACCCCCTTTTGGTTTACAGAACCTGTAATTGCTATCCCCTGATAAATTGGTACATTGCTCAAGGCTGAAAGCAGCGCACAAAGTTCAGCTGCTGATGCAGAATCACCTTCAATGCCAGAATATAGCTGTTCAAAGCATATAGCAGCGTTTAAAGCAAGTGGCATATCTTGAGCAAACAGTTGAGAAATATATCCTGAGATAATTAAAATACCTTTGCTATGAGTTTTACCAGACATTTGTACTTCACGTTCAATATTTATTATACCACTTCTTCCGCTACTTGTGGTAACTGTTATTAAAGAAGGTTTGCCAAAAACATAGTCACCAACATCCAAAATCGCAAGAGCATTTATTTGCCCTACCTTGTAGCCATCCACATCAACCAGAATAGTACCTTCCTCAATCATCCTATTTATTTTTTCCTCATATTTTGCACTTCTGTATTCTTTTTCGCAAATTGCTTTACTCACATGTTCCTTCTTCACCACATTGCTTCCTTCAAGTTCTGCCCAAGTGTTAGCTTCTGCCAATATTTCAACAATTTCATTAAACCGCGTTGAAAGCTTTTCCTGATTCTCAACAAGTCTACAGGAATATTCAATTACTTTCTCGACAGCATCTTTTGAAAATGGCATAGCATTTTCATTTTTACAAAATGAACTAATAAACTGAATCATCTTATAGAGATTATCTTGATTGTAATCCATTTCGTTGTCAAAATCAGCTTTAATCTTGAAAAGCTTTTTAAAATCTTCGTCGTATGTGTATAAGATGTTATAAATATACTCACTGCCAATTAAAATCACTTTCAAATCAACTGGTATAGGTTCTGGTTTTAAAGAAGGGGATATAAAAAGTCCGTAAATATCCTTTAGATTTTCAATGAATATCTGACCTGTTTTTAGTACTCTTTTCAAGGCTTCCCATGCTTGTGGATAACTCAGCAAATCCTTGGCCTGAAGGATAAGATATCCCCCGTTTGCTCTGTGAATCGCTCCAGCCTTGATTTTTGTGTAGTCTGTAACAAGGATGTTACCCATCTCGTTATCATATTCAATTTTACCTATGAGATTGTAATAGGTGGGATTTACTTCATAAACAACAGGAGCACCATTTAATTCTGAATTGTCAACAATTACATTAACTTTATATTTATCAAGTCTTGAGATCTTTTTGTATGGAACAAATTGTAAAGGAAATTGTGAATCTTCCTCTTCTTTGTCTAAAAAGTCATCAAGATTTTCTATAATGTCATCCATTACGCTATCAATATAATCCAAAATCTTTATGTTATCTTTATACTTGTTTCTGATTTCATATACATAATGACTTATTGTAAAGACAGCTATCCTTTTTTGTAGTTCTTTTATTCTCTCTTTCAATTCTTTTTCAAGCATCTTTATTTTTTTTAAAACTTCTTGTGTTTCAAGTTGAAGCTTTTTTACCTTTCTTTCTATTTCGTCTCTAATAGATTTCTCTAACTCAGGATATTCTTCTTCCGAAATCGCTCTACCATTTACAATAGGAATGAAATACACACCACTTGGTGTATACTTTATCTCAAAATCATATTCCCTTGCTTCTTCAGCTAACCTATCTAAAAGCTGTGTCCTCTTTTCCTGGTACTCATTGTAAATATTGTTTTTATCATTTTCATATTCCTCACTATTAAAAACCTTCTTTAAATCATTAATTACATACTCCAAAAAATCTGCCATATCTTTCTTAAAAACCTTACCCATTCCATTCGGAAGAGATATTGCAATAGGTGAATCTGGATTGACAAAGTTATAGACATAGACCCAGTCGTTCGGAGCAGGTTTGTTTTTTGATATCTCCTTTAAATAATTTTCAGCAAAACTTGTCTTACCTGTACCTGTGGGACCACACATGTAAATGTTGTATCCTTTTGTAGTAACACTCAATCCAAATTCAAATGCTCTTTTGGCTCTTTCTTGCCCAATTATCGTGTTCAAAGGTTCTATCTCATTTGTGGTTATAAATTCAAAATTGGATAAATCTACATTCCTTTTTAATTTATCTGGTGTAAGTTTCATAAACATTCACTCCATCTTTATAGTTTTGCCTTAAAAATTTTATACCCTTTTTTAAGATATTTATTCTTTTTTATAAAAAACTTTGTTGTTAGAATGAGAAAATGGCTGTAAAATAAATGTTATGAACTATTTTAAAAATGGTAACAATTAATAAAATGAAAAAATATAAGGAGTTGGATTTAAATGGGAAACGAAAAGATATATATGATTCCTGTCAATGATGCTTTCTCGATAAATTGCG
Source organism: Caldicellulosiruptor diazotrophicus (assembly GCF_017347585.1). NCBI lineage: Bacteria > Bacillati > Bacillota > Caldicellulosiruptorales > Caldicellulosiruptoraceae > Caldicellulosiruptor > Anaerocellum diazotrophicum. The sequence continues at coordinate 1,049,705 of NZ_AP024480.1, read as the reverse complement.
AATGTGCTTTTTGTTACCTTGAAAACAATTTTGAAAAACAATGTATTGAAATTGTGCTTGGAGAAAGTGTTATGGAGGTTGATACAAGAATAGAGACAAACAAAAAAGGGTTTTGCAGAAGACATTTTCATATGTTGCTTGAACAAAAAAATAAGCTTCCTTACGGACTTATATTGGAAACTCATCTCAATGAGATAAAAAAACATCTTGAAAATCTTATATATTTTAATCTTTCAGAACCAACATCGCAACAAAAAGAAAGGTTTATCAAAAAACTTTTTGGCAATCATAATTTGAACAAAAACAAATTAACAGATATAATCCAATACTTAGAAAATCTTTCTACTCAATGTATTATCTGTGAAAGAATTCAATCAAGGATGAAAAATTACTTTGAAGTATTCTTTTTCATGTGGAAAAACCAGAAAGAATTTCAGCAAAAAGTTCTTTCTTCAAAAGGATTTTGCTTACATCATTTTAATGAACTTTTAAAATACTCCATAGACCATATGTCTGGAAAAGAATTTAATAACTTTGTCGAAAAAATTTGCAAAATTGAGCTTGATAATCTTTCCCGAATTTATATAAACGTTTGTGACTTTAACAAACAGTTTGACTATCGAAATGCCAATAATACTGTAACCGAAGAAATAAGAAACTCTCTACTGAATGCCACTGAAAAACTTGGAAAATACAAGTAAAAATATCTCTACACTTGTATTCCTTTAGCAATGATGTGAATATACTCTACATTTATTGAGGTATAATATTCTATCTCCTTTTTTATCTCTCTTTGTAGTTCTTCAAGTATAGATTTTATGTTGCAACCAAATTTTAATATAACCTCAATCTTTATATACAACAGATTATTCTTGATAGCAAGGTCAATTGAAAGTATCTTAGTAATATCTTTGCTTTTTTTAATAACTCCTCGAACATACGCAATCAAGACATTTTCTGAAATAGTATATTCGCCCAAATAGCTAAAGGTAGGCCTTACTATCGTCTTTTCGGCAACAATATAATCGTTGAGGTTAATTCTCTTAAAAAGTTTTAAAGGATATATCAGCAAACCAGAAAAGTCTTTTTTTATTTCAAAAGTTGGAACAGGTACAACGTGTTTTCCTTCTTTATTTCGCATGGTTATTGCTTTTTTTATCTCAAGGTCGCTTGAAACTTCCTTGATATCAACAAACCTTTCAATAGTTCCCAATTCCAATCTTTTTGCTATCATCTGTGCCATCTGTTTGGATGTAGCTAAAATTAAAATAGAATCAATGTTTAAATCCTTTATGGCCTTTTTTACCTCATTTGCATGTTCAGCTTCCATAAAAAGTGCTCTTCTAACCGAAGCCAAATATGTAGGTTCTTTCTTTGCAGATTTTCCAGCAACAAGTTTTGAGTTGTAAACTAAAATACCATCGTCTATTATAGCGCTTGCTCCCAGCATTTTTGCAACCACTATTGCCTTATAGCTTTTACCTGTACCACTTGGTCCAACTAAAGCATATACCTTCACAGCCTCACAACCTTTTTAAAAAGTTATAAAACTTTTCAAAATATATTTTAATACCAATATCCCTTTTCCACAATAGCCTCTGCTATCATAAGATCTTCTTTCGTTGTTATTTTGAAATTTATCTTGCTATTTTCAACTATCTTAGGCTTTATACCTAACTGCTCAACATACTGAAGGTCATCTGTGAAAAATTCATTTTTAAACATCTCATATCCTCTGTATATTAAATCAAATTTAAAAACTTGAGGTGTTTGTATCAAACATATATTAGATCGTGGCAATGTATTTTGTATGTAACCATCCTCTACAAACTTTACAGTATCATTTGCCAAAATCCCAGGTGCCACTGCAAAATGAAACTTAACCTCTTTTACAAGCTTTTCAATTAGCTGTAAAGTGATAAAAGGTCTTGCAGCATCGTGGATTGCAACAACATCACATTCACCTTTTAAAATTTCCAATCCCCTTTTTACTGTGTCTGCTCTCTCTTTTCCTCCATAATCCCAAGAAATAATCTTGTTAAATTTATTCTTTAAATATTTTGCAATATCTTCAAAACCTTGAGGTACAAGTAACACGACTTTATCAATAAAGTGTGATTTCTCAAAAACTTCCAGAGAATATTCAACAATCATTTTACCCTTTAAAAACAAAAATTGTTTGGGGGTATTCCCCCCAAACCTTGTGCCTTTGCCTGCTGCACACAAAATAGCACATGTTTTCACTCTTTTCCCTCCAGTTACTCTACCATATCAGGATAATACATTTTCCATGATGTCCATCCACCACTCATATTTAAACATTCAAAACCACTTCCCTTTAAAATCAAACATCCGTGATATGACCTAAATCCAACACCACAATAAACTATAATCTTTTTGTCTTTCGGAAGTTCGTTTAGCCTTGACCTCAGATCATCCACAGGGATATTTATCGCTCCCTTTATATGTCCAAACTCGTACTCTTCAGGTGTTCTTACATCTAAGATAAGATACTCTGGATTTTCAAGAAACTCAAACACTTTGTCTGGTAAAACATTTTTTACCTCTCCACGAATTATATTAGAAGCTGTCATACCAGCCATTATAACAGGGTCTTTTGCAGATGAAAATGGTGGCGCATAAACAAGGTCAAGATTTTCTAGGTCAAATACCGTCAAACCTGCATATATTGCAGTTGCAATAACATCTGCTCTTTTGTCAACTCCTTCCTTACCAATAACTTGTGCTCCATAAATTTTTCCATTTGAATTGTCAAATATAAGTTTTATTGTTAGTTGTTTGCCACCTGGATAGTAGCCTGCATGATGGAGAGGATGAACAATAGTCACATTATAATCAAGTCCTTGGTCTTTACACTCTGCTTCACTAAGCCCAACCTTTGCCAAAGCCCAGTCAAATACCTTGATAATAGAACTGCCTATTACCCCTTTGAATTCCAAGTTTCCACCTGCTGCATTGCACCCAGCAACTCTTCCCTGTTTGTTTGCTGGTCCTGCCAAAGGAATCCATACATTTTTGCCTGTGATAATACTTTTTACTTCAACAGCATCGCCAGCTGCATAAATGTCAGGGTCAGAGGTCTGCATTTTGCTATTTACTACAATTCCTCTGTTCACCTCAAGACCAGCTTCTCTTGCAAGTTCAACATTTGGTATCACACCTGCTGTCTGAAAAACAATATCGCATTCTACCTCTTCACCATTTGAAAGTTTTAACTTTTTTGCAACTCCGTCAGAAACATCTGCATCAACCACAGATACTCCTGTTTTTATATTAATGCCTTTTTCTTTTAATGTATACACAACAGGGTTTGTCATCTCTTTGTCAAACTGAGGCAAAATAGAACTTTTCAGTTCAACAATAGTACAATCCAAACCCAGAAGATTTAATTGTTCAGCAAGTTCCATGCCAATATAGCCAGCTCCAATTATAACTGCTTTTCTAATTGGAGTTGTAGAAAAAGTCTCTTTTATTCCATCAACATCGTAAAGTGTAAAACATGTATAAGAGTTTTTGCAATCTTTCAAAAAAGGCAAAACAAAAGGTCTTGCACCTGTTGCAATGATTAACTTGTCATAGCTTTCTTCATATGTTGTATTATTTCTTTTGTCTAAAACAGTTACTGTTTTCTTACTTCTGTTAATTTTAATAGCCTGGGATAACGTACGAACATCAATGTTATATCTTTTTCTAAATAACTCTTCTCTTACAACAAGTAAGCTATCTCTTTTTGGGATTGTTCCACCAACATAGTACGGAAGACCGCAGTTTGCAAATGATACATATTCTCCCTGCTCAAGTAACACAATTTGAGCATGTTCGTTTGTTCTTCTAGCTTTTGTGGCTGCGGATGCTCCAGCTGCAACTCCACCAATTATAACAATTTTCATTTGTTTGGCATTCTCCTTTCTATTAATGATTTTAATTCCAAATGTTATTTCTTTATCAAGTAACTTTCTCATTCAATTTTATCACTTTAGATATTTTTTGCAAATATATTATGAAGCAAAGATGGAAATAATGAACAGATTATGATGATACCCCATTCTAGACTTTTTAGGGGACTTACTCCAAATACTATACCCATCTGTGGTATATATATTACCAGTAAAAATAAAACAAATGATGATATTACAGCTATTAAAAGGTATATGTTTCCAAACAACATTGAAAATATATTCCTCTTATTTGTCGAACATTCAAATGCAAAAATGAGTTGAGATATTACAAGCGTTGAAAATGCAACAGTTCTTGCTGTTATAAGGTCATAACCTTTAAAAAGAGGTAAATAAAACGCCAAGGTTGCAAATATACCAATTGAAAATCCTCTTATTACTATTTCTTGCATTAGTCCACCTGCAAAAAGACTTTCTTTTTTAGGTCTTGGTGGTCTTCTCATTAAGTCTTGATCACCTTTGGATAGAGAAAGAGCTGCTGCTGGAAGCCCGTCTGTTACAAGATTTATCCATAAAATTTGCATAGGCAAGAGTGCAATTGGCAAATTTAACATTGAAGTGAAAAGCATTATCAATACCTCGCCGATATTACAAGCAAGAAGATATTTAACAAACTTTCTTATATTGTCATAGATAATTCTTCCTTCTTCAATAGCATGAACAATTGTGGCATAATTATCATCAAGTAATATCATTGAAGCAGCTTCCTTTGTAACATCACTCCCACTAATTCCCATAGCAATACCAATATCTGCTTCTTTGATTGCTGGTGCGTCATTTACTCCATCACCTGTCATGGCAACAATGTTCTCTTTTCTTTTAAAAAGTTTTACAATTTTTAGCTTAGAAAGTGGATCTACTCTTGCAAATACCGAAATATTGTCAATATTCTTTTCAATAAACTTTTCATCTTTCTCAACTTCTTCGCCTGTGACTACCTCTTCTAAGCTTTCTGCAATTCCAAGTTCCCTTGCTATTGCAAATGCTGTAAGTTTATGATCACCTGTTATCATAACCGTTTTAACCCCAGCTTTTCTTGCCCTGTTAATTGCCAGCTTGACACCTCTTTTTGGTGGGTCTATCATTCCTATAAGTCCTAAAAATACCATATCTTCTACATCATGAGAATTTAGCTTCATGCACATAAGCAAAACTCTCAATGCTGCACTGCACATTAGTTCATTTTTTTTTGCAATTATCCTCTTTTCATGGTAGGTAAGTTCTTTTATGGCCCCATCTTGACACATATAAAACTTGCATTTTCCAATCAAGCTTTCATACGCGCCTTTAACAAATAAAATGTTGCTATCACCATATCTTACTATTACACCCATATATCGTTTATTAGAATCGAATGGTATTTCTGCTATTTTTTCTTCTTTTTTTATATACTCTTTGTATTTTTTTGCTAATACCAAAAGGGCTATTTCAGTTGGATCGCCACTTGTTTTTAATTCATTTCTAATTTTTTCTAACTCTGCATTGTTGCAATTTATAGCACACATCATTATATAATCAAGAAGCTGATTCTTTACAATTCGACCATTTAAAAGAATCCTTCCTTTTAAATCATATCCTGACCCTTCAACCTCTATGCTCATGTCGACTGTTTCTATTTTTTTCACAGTCATCTTGTTTTCTGTCAAAGTCCCTGTTTTGTCTGAACAAATAACATTTACACACCCTAAGGTCTCAACAGATGAAAGCTTTCTTACAAGTGCATTTTTCTTTGCCATACGTTGAACACCGATTGCCAAGGTAATTGTTACAACAGCAGGAAGACCTTCAGGAATTGCTGCAACTGCTAAACTTATTCCTATCATAAACATGTCGTAAATATTTTGTTTTCTAAATATTCCCATTATTACTATTATACTACATATAACTATACAAATTATAGCAAGTATTTTACCAAGTTGGTTTAATCTTACTTGCAAAGGTGTTTTAATCTCCTGTGTTTCTCCAAGTACCTTTGCTATTTGTCCCATTTTGGTGTTAAGGCCTATTGAAGTAACCCTCATTAAGCCCTTTCCTTTGACTACATATGTGCCCATATAAAGCCTATTCTCATCGTGAACATCCTTATCCACGGCTATAGACTCACCTGTTAAGATAGATTCATCAACCTTCAGTGAATATCCTTCAACTAATACTCCATCAGCTGGAATTCTGTCCCCCTCTTCAATAACCACAATGTCACCTACTGTTACATATTTTGCTTCAATTACTTCTAATTTCCCATCCCTTATGACCTTGGCTTTGTACGAAATATAATTTTTTAATGATTCTAAAGCTCTTTCAGCTTTGTATTCCTGAATAAATCCCATTGTTCCGTTTAAAATTATAAGAAAAAAGATAACAATAGCATCTAAAAACTCGCCAAGTAAAAATGATAAAGCCGTTGATACAGCTAAAATCAGAACCAAAATATCTTTGAACTGGTCTAAAAACATTGAAAAAGGTTTCTTTCTTTTTTCAATTTTAATCTCGTTTATACCATATTTTATCATATTTTCTTCAACTTCTTTAAAAGAAAGTCCTTTCTCAAAGCTTTTAAGATTGTTCAGCATTATAGCTCTACCATCCTCGCCCGAATATCTATAAACAATATTATTAAAATGCTTAAGGTTTTATGAAGAACAATAAAAGCTTAAAAAAGTGAGCTAAATATTAAAATTCTTATATTTATTTTCACATAAATCTGGTTTATAATGTATCAAAGTAGACAAAAAATGAAAATTTAAATTTGGAAGGTGCTTTTTACGTGAACAATTTAAAAAGATTATCCCCATATTTTCGAAAATATAAAAAATTTTTAATTCTTGGATTTGTTCTTATTTTTATGTCAACAACCTTTGCAATGGTAAATCCATATATTTCTAAATTAATTATTGATGAAGCAATTTCAAAGAAAAAGTATTATTTGCTTTTACCATTTGTTACAACAATGCTCTGTGTAAGTTTAATACGAGGTTTCATAAGATATGGTCATTCATATTTACTTGAAAATGTCTCTCAAAATATACTGTATGAGCTCAGAGAAACACTTTATAATTTTTTGCAAAGACAGACCTACGAATTTTATGACAAAACTCGAACAGGAGAACTCATGGCACGCATGACAGGCGATTTGGAAGGAATTAGAATGTTTTTCTCCACTGCCTTAGCTTTGTTTGCTGAAAATATTTTGAACTTTTCGATATCTCTTACCATAATGTTTATTTTAAATGTAAAGCTAACAGTAGCTTTACTTTTCTCAACGCCTATACTGTTAATTTTGGTTTATATTTTTGACAGAACCATAAGACCGGAATTTATTAAGATACGTGAAAAGTATTCTAAACTCAACACAGCAACTCAGGAAAATATTACAGGTATCAGAGTTGTAAAGGCTTTCTCTCAAGAAAACTTCGAAATAGAGAAATTTTCATCTGCCAATGACGAATATAAAGAACAAAATATAACGGTTGGACTAATTTGGGGCAAATTTTTCCCTATGATTGAGGCAATAACATCATTACTTGTTTTGATTATTTTCGCACTGGGCGGTTTTATGGTAATTAAAAATTCGATAACAATTGGAACACTTATGGCTTTTCAAGGATATCTTTGGGCCATAATTTGGCCTTTGAGGTCATTGGGATGGATTATAAGCATGGTGGAAAGAGCAAACGCTTCTTGTGAAAGAGTATTTGGATTGCTCAGTACACCTGTAAAAATCAAAGGAAAGCCAACTCCATTTGAAGTCAAAGAAGGGTATGTAAGATTTGAAAAAGTGTATTTCAAACACTCTGGAAATCTTGTATTAGAAAACATCAATTTTGAAGTAAAACCTAAAATGAAGGTTGCTATAATGGGACCAACAGGTTCAGGAAAATCTTCTATTGTAAATCTCATACCCCGTTTTTATGACGTATCAAGTGGAAAAGTACTAATAGACGAAATAGATGTAAAAGACTATGACCTAAAAAAACTCAGAGGAGCAATTTCTGTAATCCCTCAAGAGACATTTTTGTTTTCTGACACTATTGCAAATAACATAGCATATGGCGTGGAAAGTGCTTCTCTTGAAGATATCATAAACGCCGCAAAACTTGCTCAGGCACATGAATTTATTATCCAATTCCCAGATGGATATGATACTCTTGTTGGAGAGAGAGGAATTGGTCTTTCAGGTGGTCAGAAACAACGAATTGCAATAGCAAGAGCTCTTTTAAAAAAACCAAAGATACTGGTGCTCGATGATGCAACATCAGCGATTGATATGGAAACAGAGTATTTGATAAGTAAAGCGTTAGAAGAATATTTCAGAGATTGTACCGTATTTATCATTGCTCATAGGATTTCAATGGTAAAAGACTGCGACTTGATACTTTATCTTGAAAATGGAAAGATTGTAGAACAAGGAACTCATAATGAACTTTTAGCTAAAAAAGGTAGATATTATAATATATTTGTTCAGCAATACAAAGATATTCTGAGTACACAAAAAGAAGGTGATAGGTTTTGAGTAATTCCATTAAAAGACTTAGAATTGAAGAAGATGAACCAATAATAAAACCTTTTAACTGGTCACAGTTTGTAAGACTTATGAGATATATAAAACCATATAAAAAGTATTTTATATATTCATTTCTTTTAATGATACTTGCTACATTCTACAATCTTGCCGGACCTTATTTGATAAGATTGGTTATTGATATTGATATTCCCAACAGAAACATCCATGCACTTTTGTATAAGGCAGTTTTCTATATTTTGCTTACCTTTTTGTACGTAATAAGTCTTCGTATAAGAACTATCTTCATGACAAAACTTGGCAACAGTGTTGTTTCAGATATTCGAATGCATCTTTTTACCCATCTTCAAAAACTGTCTCTCAGCTTTTTCGACAGTCGACCTGCAGGCAAAATAATGGTAAGAGTATTGAATGATGTGGATTCTTTATCAGAACTTTTGTCCAATAGTATTTTGAACGTGCTTGTTGATACCTTAAGCCTTTGGGCTATTATAGTAATAATGCTTTCAATTGATATAAAACTATCCATTGTTGCACTTGGTGTTCTTCCTTTGTTAATCTCAATAATAATGATATTAAAAAACTCAATAAGGACAAGATGGCAAGATGTTAGAAAAAAATCTTCTACTCTCAATGCTTATATACATGAAAGCATACAAGGAATGAAAATAACTCAGGCTTTTACAAGAGAAGAAAAAAACTCCGAAATATTTAAAAATTTAAACACAACATTCAAAAATACATGGATGAAAGCAATCAGAGCAAACAATCTATTTTGGCCAACCGTAGAATTTACGGGAACTCTTTCAAGCGTTCTCATATTTCTTTTTGGCATTTGGATGATGAGAAAGGGATATACAACACTTGGCATAATCATAGCATTTTCAAATTATATTGGAATGTTCTGGCAACCTATCAATAATATATCTAATTTTTACAATCAGTTGTTGGTTGCAATGGCATCAACCGAACGCATATTTGAAATTCTTGATATCCAACCGGATGTTCAAGATGCTAAAGATGCATATGATTTACCACCAATTAGAGGCGAAATAACATTTGAAAATGTTTCTTTTTCATACGACGAGGAAAAACCCGTTTTAAAAGATGTTTCATTCACCATTAAAGCTGGGGAGACAATTGCGCTTGTAGGTGAAACAGGTGCAGGAAAAACCACAATAATAAATCTCATTGCAAGGTTTTATGATCCTCAAAAGGGAAGAGTTTTGATTGACGGGCATAACATTAAAAACGTGACTTTAACTTCTTTAAGAAAGCAAATGGGCATAATGCTACAAGACACTTTCATATTTTCTGGTACAATTGCGGATAACATACGATATGCAAAACCTGATGCCACAATGGATGAAGTAATTAGGGCTGCAAAGATTGTAAATGCTCATGAGTTTATCATGAAAATGGAAAACGGATATGACACAGAGGTCAACGAAAGAGGAAGTCGCCTCTCTATCGGCCAAAGACAGCTCATCGCATTTGCCAGAGCACTTTTAGCTGATCCAAAAATACTTATATTAGATGAAGCAACCTCAGCGGTAGATACTCAAACAGAAATCCTAATCCAACAGGCTATAGAAAAGCTAACATCGGGCAGGACCTCAATTATTATAGCTCACAGACTGTCTACCATCCGAAATGCTAATAGAATATTTGTCATCCATGATGGACAAATTGTTGAAGAAGGCAGTCATACTCACCTTCTTGAGAGGAAAGGTTATTATTATAATCTTTACAACTCACAGTTTAAATATTTTGAAAAATAATGACATAAGTAAAAAATGGCTGGTAAATAAAGCCAGCCATTTTTTGTGATTCATGCCTGGTATCTGTTTATTGTCCTGTGAAGTTGTGTCTGCCATTTTTCATAAACCGGTATTATTTCGTTTTGATACTTGGCAAGAAGCTTTTCAGCTACTGGCTGTTTGTACATCTGAAGAAGTTCGCTCAACCTCTCTTGAAATTCATTTTCTGTGTTCTGAAGACTTTCTACGTCAAACTCATCTTGAATTACTCTCAGAGCACTTGAAATGCTCAAAAAAGCTTCAATGATATCGTTTAAAAGATAAAAAGAATCTTCAAACCTCAGCTGAGGAATTTGAACATTCATGATATGATCTAAAGCTTCTGACATGGTAGAAGTAAGCTCATTTATTTTTTGGATAATCTCTAAGTACTTTTCATTCATTTTTTCTAACCCAACCTTCCTTGACTTAATAGTATAATATGTAATTTATAATATCACATTAAACTCAAGATTTCATCCATCAAATTGAAAAAGGGCAGGAGATTTCTCCTACCCTTTTTCTGTAATTTGACATTCACTATTTGAGTTCAACCTTTGCTCCAACTTCCTCAAGTTTCTTCTTGATCTGCTCAGCTTCGTCTTTTGAAACATTCTCTTTGATTGGCTTTGGAGCACCATCAACAAGATCCTTTGCCTCTTTCAAGCCAAGACCAGTTATCTCTCTTACAACCTTGATAACCTTGATCTTATCGCTACCTGCATCTGCTAAAATAACGTTAAATTCTGTCTTCTCTTCTGCAGCTGGAGCTGCTGCCTGAGCACCAGCAACTGGAGCTGCTGCAACTGCAACTGGAGCTGCAGCAGTAACACCAAACTCTTCTTCCAAAGCTTTTACCATCTCAGAAAGTTCTAATACTGTCAATGTTTTGATTTCTTCAATCAATTTTTGAACCTTTTCGCTTGCCATCTTTAAACAACCTCCCACTTTAAATTTTTTTATTTATGTTAAGCACTCTGCTTCTTAGCAATAGCATCGAGTGCCAGAACAAGCTTTCTAATTGTACCAGAAAGTACATAAACAAGACCCGACATTGGCGCGTTTAAGCCGCCAAGCATCTTTGCAACAAGTTCTTCTCTTGATGGAAGTTTGGAAAGTGCGTCAACCTCTTTTTCAGAAATCACTTTACCTTCAATAAATCCGCCTCTTATTTCTAACTTTTCAAGGTCTTTTGCACCTTCTTTTAATACCTTTGCAACCTTTACAGGGTCATCATACGAAAATGCAACGGCTATAGGCCCTTCAAAAAACTGTTCAAGTTCAGAAAGATTATTTTCCCTTACAGCAAAGGTAAACAAAGTCTTTTTTACAACCTTGTACTCAATTCCTGCTTCTCTTAGCTTCTTTCTGAGTGCTGTATCTTGTTCAACGGTAATTCCATGATTGCAAACAATCACACCAGCTTTTGCTTTAGACAGCTTTTCCTTGTATTCATTCAAAAGTTGTTCTTTAACCGCTCTTGACTTTGCCAATAAATTCACCTCCCTTTTGTACACAATAAATCAAAAAGCCTCTTTAAGTTTACCTTAAAGAGGCTGTAATTATCCCTCCCCATTTGGTCAATGAGAAGTAATATATACTACATCTGACCAATGGGCTTGCAAATAATTACAACCTCGGTAGGCAAACTTTTAAGCAAAGTACTTTTAAAAAGCACTTTGCACCTACTGTCTTCGGTTGTAGGTTATTCACTTTTTTAACTTTAGAACATTATAATGGTTTTAATGGGTTTATTTTAATGCCAGGTCCCATTGTTGTTGCAACCGTAATACTTTTTAAAAACTGCCCTTTTGCAGCGACTGGTCTTGCCTTGATAATTGCTTCCATAAGTGTTCTGTAATTTTCAAGAAGTTTTTCTTTACCAAATGAAACTTTACCAATTGGACAGTGAATTATCGCTGTTTTGTCAAGCCTAAATTCAACTCTACCAGCTTTTGCCTCTTTTACAGCTTTTGCAACATCCATTGTTACAGTCCCTGATTTTGGGTTTGGCATCAAACCCTTGGGACCTAAAATCTTACCAAGTCTTCCCACCAAACCCATCATATCGGGTGTTGCAATACATACATCAAAGTCTGTCCAACCTTCATTTTGAATCTTTGCAACAAGCTCTTCTGCACCTACATAATCTGCTCCTGCTTCTTCTGCTTCTTTTGCCTTGTCACCTTTTGCAAACACTAAAACTCTCACACTTTTACCTGTACCATTTGGCAAAACCACAGTACCCCTTACTTGTTGATCGGCATGTCTTGGGTCAACGTTTAACCTTACATGCACCTCAACTGTTTCGTCGAACTTTGCATAAGATGTTTTTAGCGCAAGTTCAATTGCTTCTTCTGGGTCATAAAGCTTTGTCTTATCGACAAGTTTTGCAACTTCTTGATATTTCTTACCTCTGAACATTCTCTTAAATAAACCTCCTTTGTGGTATTTCCGGCTATAAATTAACCTCCCACATTCTGTCGTGTGTATAAAAAATATTAGTCTTCAACTACAATTCCCATACTCTTTGCAGTACCCTCAATAGTTCTCATAGCAGCTTCCAAAGATGCAGCAGTTAAATCAGGCATCTTCTGTTCGGCAATTTTTCTGATTACATCTCTTTTCAACGTAGCCACTTTTTGCTTGTTTGGCTTTGGAGATCCACTTTCTATTCCTGCAGCTTTTTTCAACAGAACTGATGCTGGAGGTGTTTTTGTAATAAATGTAAATGACCTATCAGAATAAACAGTTATAACAACTGGAATAATCAATCCAGCATCCTTTGCTGTCCTTTCATTAAACTCTTTGCAAAACTGCATAATGTTAACACCATGTTGACCTAACGCAGGTCCGACAGGCGGTGCAGGTGTTGCTTTACCTGCTGGAATTTGAAGTTTTATTTGTGTTAAAACTTTCTTCGCCATCTCTACTTTTCACCTCCTGCTTAACTTGAATTTAGAATGTATTACAATCTTTCTACCTGATGGTAATCAAATTCCACAGGAGTTTCTCTCCCAAATAGGTTAAGCATTACTCTTACTTTTTTTCGCTCTTTATTTATTTCAACAACTGGCCCATAAAAATCAGCAAATGGACCAGATACAACCTTCACATTGTCACCAACTTCAATGTCAAATACTTCCACAACCTCTTCTTTGATACCCATTGCTTCTATTTCTTCATCTGTAAGAGGTGTGGGCTTAGATTCAGGTCCCACAAAGCCAGTTACGCCTCTGACATTTCTTATCGTGTACCATATATCATTGTCCATTACAGCTTTGATTAACACATACGACGGAAATTTCTTTTTTTCTTTAACAATCTTCTTTCCATCTTTAACTTCAGTAACAAGCTCAGTGGGAATCCTAATGTCTAAAATTCTATCAGACAAATTCCTATTTTCAATTATTTTTTCTAAATTAGCTTTTACTTTATTTTCATAGCCTGCATAGGTATGGACAACATACCATTTTGCTCTTTTATCGCTCATTTTGAAGGGCTAAAAGCCCGCCCTCCTTTTTTCTTAAGAATTACCTTTTATCTTATCTTCAATAAAAGTTTGAAAATAAGCTGGTCGTATATTAGGTCAGCAAGTAAAATGAACACTGTGAAAAATAGTGTAAATGTCAACACCACAATTGTGTGCTTTACCACCTGTTTTTGTGAAGGCCACACAACCTTCTTCATCTCTATTCTAACATCTCTGAAAAACTTGAGAGTCCTTCCCCACCATTCTTTAAAACTCAACTTTTTTTTATTTCCTTGAGTTTTTACAACTACCTTCTCCACCTTTTTCTTCTCCACCATTATTCACACATCCTCTTTCTTAACTATTTAGTTTCTCTATGGATGGTGTGTCTTCGGCAAAATTTGCAGTATTTTTTAAGCTCGAGTCTATCTGGGTCATTTTTCTTATTCTTTTCTGTCGTGTAATTCCTGTTTTTGCATTCAGTACATTCAAGATGAATTATCATCCTCGCACCTTTTGCAGCCATGTTAATGTACTCACCTCCATCACAAACCTTCTATAAGTGACCTTATCCTCTTTCCTTTTCCGAACAACACCTTGTATTTTTCAACAATGAAAATTAGCAAAAAAAAATAAACCTTCTTTGCTTGACTTTTTAAATCTATCATAAACAATTAAAATTGTCAATAACTAAAATGGAGCCCACGACCGGGCTCGAACCGGCGACCTCCGCCTTACCAAGGCGACGCTCTGCCTGCTGAGCTACGTGGGCGCTTACAAAAATAAAGGGGAGCATACCCCCCCTTTTTGTCATTTGGAGCGGGTGATGGGAATCGAACCCACGCTGCCAGCTTGGGAAGCTGGTGTTCTACCATTGAACTACACCCGCACTACCACTTACTATTTTAATACGATTTGTTGAAGATGTAAAGTCTTTTTTTATTCATCCAAAAGACCTTTGCTTTTGAGATACTCATTTAGCTCGTCAACAAGCTTTTGCGCATCTATTCCATGAAGCGCACATGCCTCTTCAATGCTTTCTCCTTGAGCAGAAGGACAACCCAGACAGTGAAGACCATTGTTTAAAAATATTGGAATGGTCCCTCTATCAATCCTCAATACATCTGCTATTATTGTATCTGTTGTAATTCTTGGCATTCTCATTTGCCTCCTTCTTAAGATAAAAGTATCACTACTTTTTATATTATACCACAATTTCAATCGGAATTCTACCTCTTTTTTTCAAGATATAACTTTGCCACCATAAGGTCAGAGTCTTTATCCACATCTTGCCCCAATTCAGGATATGTAGAGATAATAGCCTTAGCTTTAACCTTGAAAACCTTAGATACCCTTTTTTCAACTTTTTGGATTGAAAGTCTTTTTGTTAAAAAAAGCAATAAAATAGTAGGTCCTATTAGTCGTGCCATGGCAATAGGATTTTTGCGCTTTTCTACAAGCTTTTCTGCAAGTGAATAACACCTTTCAAATACTGATGGAGTTATTATAATAGCATTTCCCCCCGTAAATGTTCCTTCTTTTACAGTCCCATATGTCCTTTTCATTTGAGGATATTTCTCATCATTTACACTCTTTTCAACAATTGGATAACAGATGTCCGCTCCAGATTTAATTGACTCTTCGATAAAATGATCTATTGCCTCAGCAGTAATAAATGGCAGATCTGCAGTTAAAAATAAAATTTTTTTGTTGTCGTTCAAAAATTCTATCGCTTTTTTGGCATTTCTCATTATCGAATTGTCTTCTTCAATAAATTCAACCTGTGGATATCTTGAAATCAAAAATTCTTTTAATTGACCTGGACCCACAACAACCCTGCGCGAAATATGCTTGGAATTGCATACTGCATCAAGTACATATTCTATTAAAAATTTTTCTCCAATTTTAATCAATGCCTTACATTCATAAGGAGTACCTGATTTGTTTTTATCAGATCCAGCAAGTATTACAGCATTTATCATATTATTCACCTTTTTGTTAAGATTTTAAACTGTTAATAAGCTCTATTTCCTGATTTTTTATGTGCTCTTCTGCTATCTTCTGAGCTTTTTCAACATCTCCACCAATAATTGCTTCTACAATCTCTTTGTGTTCTTTTAAAAGATTTTCACTTCTCCTGTAAATCTCTTTAAGATATATTATCCTGAATCGGGTTATCTGCTCACGAAGGTTATTTATTATATGTTGGAGTTTCTCATTCTTTGCCCCTAAGTATATCAAATCGTGCAACTTTATATCATCGTTTATCATTCCTTCAATATTCCCAGACTTAAAATTTTTCTCAAATGAATATAAAACCTTTTTAAGCTGTTCCTTTTCGGATTTTGTCATTCGCTGGGCTGCAAGACCTGTCGCAAGCTTGTCAAGAGCAGCTCGTATCTCCAATACATCCATTATTTCTTTTTTGGATATATCAGCAACGTAAGCACCTTTTCGGGGAAGCATCACAACAAGCCCTTCAAGTTCAAGCTTCCTTATAGCCTCTCTAATAGGAGTTCTTGAAACACCAAGCATTTCTGCAAGTTTTATCTCCATAAGTCTTTCACCAGGTTTTAAATCGCCGTTTACTATCATATCCCTGAGCTTTTCAAACACAATCTCGCGCAGAGGTTTATAATTCTCTATTAAAAAATAATGTGATTCATTCTTTTCATTCATTTTTTATCACAACTCCTACTAATATTAAATTACTAAAATCAGTTACCTTCACACGTTGTAGTCAATATAATTTCTTTTATGAATACTTTAAGCCTCTCTGCAGCTTTTAAAGCATCATACTTGTTGCCAAAAATTCCAAACACAGCCGGACCACTTCCTGTCATAACAGTTCCAAGAGCATTGTTATTTCTCATAATGTCCTTGACTTTATTTATAACTGGATATTGATTTACTGTAACTACCTCTAAAATGTTGCAAAGGTTTTTTGCTATCTCTTTTATATTACCCTCTTCTATTGCTGAAATCATAGCTTCTATGTTTGCTCTCTTCTTTATCTTGCTAAGGTCAAGCGCCTCGTATACAGCCTGAGTAGAAACATATACTTCTGGCTTTGCAATGAGTATATTCATCTGAGGAGCTGATTTTAGCTTTATCACCTTTTCGCCAATTCCCTCACAAAGAGCTGTGCCACCTACTAAACAAAATGGAACATCAGCTCCAATCTCTCTTCCGATTTCCATAAGCTGCTGCTCAGAAAGATTTAGCTCAAATATTTTGTTCAGACCTTTTAAAACTGCTGCGGCATCAGTACTTCCTCCAGCTAAGCCTGCAGAAACCGGGATATTCTTTTCAATATGTATTTTCACACCTTGTTTTATGTTAAAACGCTCTTTTACAAGAGAGGCTGCAATGTATGCGTGGTTTTTATTGTCAGTTGGAATATTTTCACTTGAAGTTGTTACAATTATACTGTCTTCTTCTATCTTTTCAATATTGATTATATCATACAAATCAACTGTTTGCATTATAGTTCTTATTTCATGATAGCCATCTTCCCTTTTCGAAAGTACATCCAATGCTAAGTTGATTTTCGCATAAGCTTTGAGTTTCAACTCATTCCACACCTTTCGCAATGAAAATTATCAAAGAATTATTGTGTATATTGTATTCTTTTTATTAGGTCTCAAATACTATATTATCACAAAATATTAAGAAATATGAGGAAATTGATTCTATCAATTTATAACGGCAAGATGAAATGTAATAAAAAAAGACCATATTTCTTCATGGTCCTTAAAACCTGCTCAATTATAATATTACACTATGTATCAAAAAACTTGCAAGCACTTTTGTAGCAGTAAAATAAAAATTCCAATTAAAAATTAAATGGCGGAAGGGGTGGGATTCGAACCCACGGCCCGCTTCACGCGGGTCACTGGTTTTCAAGACCAGCTCCTTAAACCACTCGGACACCCTTCCGCTAAAATCTTCTTTTTCTAGCGCAAGATTTATTATAAACCATCTAAATTGATATGTCAATAACCCAAAACATCATTATTCACCATCTTACCTTTTGCTTAATATATTGATACTGAAATTCTAAAATTTGTTGTGAAAAAATGTGCGGATTTAGTGGATGGGTATGTTTTAGCTCAGACATTTCTAACTTTCGCGATGTAATAATAAGGATGACTGATGCACTTAGTCATCGCGGACCTGATGAAGAAGATTACTACGTCACTAAACATGCTCTGCTCGGGCACAAAAGACTCACTATTATAGACCCTGAGGGTGGCAAACAGCCAATGATTAAATTTCATGGTCAAGAAAAATTCATTATAGTCTATAACGGTGAGCTTTACAACACTCAAGAACTTCGGTCAATGCTTCAAAGCTTAGGGCATCACTTCAGTTCATACTCTGATACCGAAGTTGTGTTGACCTCTTACATTCAATGGAAAGAAGAATGCGTGAAATATCTAAATGGTATATTTGCTTTTGCAGTTTTCAATGAAACCAAAAACGAACTTTTTATAGCTCGTGACCATTTAGGAGTAAAACCGCTATTTTTCTCCTTTAAAAATGGCAACTTTATTTTTGGTTCAGAAATAAAAGCTCTTCTAAAGCATCCTTTAATATCTACTAAGGTCAATAAAGAGGGTATTTTTGAGCTTATAGGTCTTTGCCCTGCTAGGTCTCCATTTTCAGCAATTTTCAAAGATATCATAGAACTTCCTCCTGCACATTATGTAATATACAACGAAAATAAATATGAAATAAAAGAATATTGGCATTTAAAACCAGAAAGGTTTGACAACACTGTAGATGAGACCATTGAAATAGTTAAAAACCTTGTCACAGATGCAATAACAAGACAACTTGTTTCCGACTTTGAAATATGCTGCTTTCTGTCAGGTGGGCTGGATTCAACCATTATCACAGCTATTTCTGCTAACCAGTTAAGAAAAGAAGGGAAAAGATTAAAAAGTTTTTCTGTTGATTATAAAGATAACGCAAAATATTATAAATTCAATCAGTATCAACCCACCTTAGACAGCACCTATGCTAAGATAGCTTCAAAAAGTATAGGAACAGACCACATTGTAGTTGAAATTGACAATGAACTCTTATGCAATGCCCTCTCCCTTGCCACAGTTGCAAATGACCTTCCTGGCATGGCTGACATTGACTCATCACTTCTCTTGTTTACAAATGAAGTGAGAAAATATGCAAAGGTTGCCCTATCGGGTGAGTGTGCTGACGAGATTTTTGGCGGATATCCTTGGTATTGGAGAGACGATTACAAAAATTTTGAAACATTTCCATGGTCACCTTCATTAGAATTTAGAAAAAATCTTCTGTCGAAAAAATATTCAAAATCTGAGCTTGAAGAGTATGTTAATTCAAGATACAAAGAGTCGGTTGAAAAAGTAAACTATCTTGATAGTGACTCTCAGGAAGATGTAAAACATAGAATTTTGTACTATTTGAATGTTAAGTGGTTTATGGTAACGCTTTTAAATAGAAAAGATAGGATGAGCATGGCAAATTCTTTGGAGGTAAGAGTTCCATTTGCTGATTATAGAATTGTAGAACTTTTATACAATGTTCCTTGGAAGATTAAATATCTCGAAAATATTGAAAAAGGCCTTTTAAGACGCTCATTTGAAGAAATTATTCCTAATGAAATAAAGAATCGTAAAAAAAGCCCTTATCCTAAAACCTATAATCCCGAGTATCTCAAAAAAACAAAGCAAAAGGTTTTAGAGATTATAAAAAATAACTCTCCTATATTTGAGATAATAGATAAAACTTACTTGGAAAACATAACAGAAAAAGAATTTTTCCCCTCAGATAAACCTTGGTTTGGCCAACTAATGACTCTCCCACAGTTTTTTGGATATATTATCCAGCTTGATTTTTGGATAAAAACTTACAATGTAGACTTCGAATAAAAATAAATTCGATATTGTATTTTTATTCATTTTGGTTTATAATTTAATTGACAACTTTTTAGTATTGAACTTAAGCTAATATTTTGGTACGCTTTTATTTAAAAATGCTCAAGAAGGAGAATGGAAATGAAAAAGGCGGTACTTGTTTTAGAAGACGGGCTGACATTTGAAGGAATTTCACTTGGCAGTGAAGGCGAAACAATTGGTGAAATTGTATTCAATACATGCATGACAGGATACCAAGAGGTGCTGACTGATCCTTCTTACAATGGCCAGATTGTTACAATGACATACCCCCTTATAGGCAATTACGGAATAAATAGTGAAGATGTGGAGTCATACAAACCTCATGTTGAAGGTTTTATTGTCAGAGAAGCATGTAAAACGCCTTCAAATTTCAGAGCTCAGAAGACATTGCATGAATATTTAAAAGAAAATAATATTGTAGCAATTGAGGGTGTAGATACACGAGCTATAACAGAACACATACGCAATAAAGGTTCAATGCTTGGCATAATCTCAACAGAGACCGATAATAAAGAGGTTCTCCAGAGCAAAATATTTGAGTATAAAAAACAAAAGCCATCTTTGGTAAAAGAAGTTTCAACCACTCAGGTATATAGAATTGAAGGCAGTGGCAAGAGGGTTGCTGTTTTGGATTTTGGAATAAAGCAAAATATCTTGAGAGAACTTTCAAAAAGAGGTCTTGATTTGTATGTATTTCCATATAATAGCTCACTTAGCCAAATAATGAAAATAAATCCAGAAGGGTTTGTATTCTCAAATGGACCGGGTGACCCTGTTGATTTAGAAGAAATCTTCTCTACTTTGAAACAAATAATTGAGTTAAAGAAACCTATTCTTGGAATTTGCCTTGGCCATCAACTTTTGGGTTTGTGTTTAGGACTTAAGACATATAAGCTGAAATTTGGTCACCATGGAGGAAATCACCCGGTTAAAGACTTGATTTCCGGAAAGGTTTATATAACCTCACAGAACCACAACTATGCAATTGAATATAAAGAATATGAAAAAATAAAAATCACACATATAAATGTAAATGATAAAACTGTTGAGGGGTTTGTTCATCTTGATTTGCCAATAGTATCTGTTCAATACCATCCTGAGGCAAGCCCAGGTCCACATGACTCAAAATATATATTTGACCAATTTACTAAGCTTTTGAATGGAGTGTAGAAAAAGATGCCAAAGAGAAAGGACATAAAAAAGGTTTTAATAATAGGCTCCGGTCCAATAGTAATTGGGCAGGCTGCTGAGTTTGACTATTCAGGAACTCAGGCCTGCCGTGCTTTAAAAGAAGAAGGAATAGAAGTTGTGCTTGTAAATTCCAACCCTGCTACAATCATGACTGATACAGAAATTGCTGACAGGGTATATATTGAACCAATCTCAGTTGATTATATTGAAGAAATAATTAAAAAAGAAAGACCACAGGGCCTTTTGGCTGGGCTTGGTGGTCAGACAGCGCTCAATATGGCATTTGAGCTTGCCGAAGCAGGAATTTTGGAAAAGTACGGAGTTTCTCTTCTTGGTACATCGCTTGAAACAATTAAAAAGGCAGAAGACAGGGAACTTTTCAAAAAGACCATGATTGAAATTGGAGAACCTGTGCCAAAAAGCATCATAGCACACTCTGTACAAGAAGCTGTAGAATTCGCAAGAGAAGTTGGATACCCTGTTATTGTTCGCCCTGCCTATACCCTTGGCGGCACAGGCGGTGGAATTGCTTACAGTGAAGATGAACTAAGATACATTGCAAGCAAAGGATTAAAACTTTCTTTAATTCATCAAGTATTGATTGAACAGAGTGTTCTTGGATGGAAAGAAATAGAATATGAGGTCATGAGAGACAGCAATGACAATTGCATTACAGTGTGCAATATGGAAAACATAGACCCTGTGGGAATACACACAGGTGACAGTATTGTTGTTGCCCCATCCCAAACTCTTTCTGATAAAGAGTATCAAATGCTTCGAAGTGCTTCTTTAAACATAATAAGAAGTCTTAAAATTGAGGGCGGATGTAATGTCCAGTTTGCACTAAATCCGAACAGCATGGAATATGTAGTAATTGAGGTAAATCCAAGAGTGAGCCGTTCGTCTGCCTTAGCATCAAAAGCAACAGGGTACCCTATTGCTCGAATTGCTGCAAAAATAGCAATTGGTCTTACACTTGACGAAATAATAAATCCTATCACCCAAAACACATATGCAAGCTTTGAACCGTCTATAGACTATGTTGTTGTAAAAGTGCCAAGATGGCCTTTTGATAAGTTTGAAAAGGCAGACAGACGTCTTGGTACACAGATGAAGTCAACTGGCGAGGTCATGGCAATTGGAAGAACATTTGAAGAAGCGTTTTTGAAAGCAATAGATTCACTGGATGTTAAGATTAACTACCAGCTTGGGCTTAAAAAATTCGAAGAGATGGCAGATAGTGAGCTTTTAGAGTATATAAAAACTCCAAACGATGAGAGAGTTTTCGCAATATGCGAAGCTCTTTCCCGAAATTATGATTGCAAGTTCATCTCAGACCTCAGCAAGATTGATTACTTCTTTATAGAAAAGTTCAAAAACATAGTTGATATGTCAAAACAGCTCAAAAAATATGACATAGAATCACTGCCATATGACCTTTTACAAAATGCTAAAAGACTTGGGTTTGGTGACTCTTACATTGCAAATCTTTTAAAAGAGGACGTGGACGAGGTAATAGAAATAAGAGAGAAATGTAAGCTAAAACCTTCTTTCAAGATGGTTGATACCTGTGCAGGTGAGTTTGAAGCAAAAACACCATATTTTTATTCCACATACGAAAAAGAAACTGACTTAGTTGTAAGTTCAAAGCCTAAAGCAATTGTAATTGGTTCAGGACCAATTCGAATTGGTCAGGGAATTGAATTTGATTATTGCTGTGTTCATTCAATATTTGCATTAAAAGAAGAAGGAGTTGAAGCTATAATCATCAATAACAATCCTGAGACAGTATCAACCGACTTTGATACATCAGACAAGCTCTTTTTTGAACCTCTTACAAAAGAATGTGTTTTAGATATAATAAAACAGGAAAAACCAATGGGTGTAATTGTTCAATTTGGTGGACAGACAGCAATAAACATGGCTTCATACCTTGCAAAAAACGGTGTGAAGATCCTTGGAACTTCTATGGAAAGCATTGACACTGCAGAAGACAGAGACAAGTTTTTGAATCTTCTCAAAAACCTCAATATTCCTTATCCACCCGGTGGAGCTGCATACAGCTTGGAAGATGCGGTGAGGGTTGCCGAAAAGATTGGCTATCCTGTTCTAGTAAGACCATCTTATGTTCTTGGCGGAAGGGCAATGGAGATTGTCTACAGCCGTGAGGAACTTGAAAAATATATCAAAGCTGCAATTGAGATATCAATAAAGCATCCTATTTTGATCGATAAATACATCCTTGGAAAAGAGGCAGAAGTTGATGGAATCTCGGATGGAGAAGATGTGTTAATACCTGGGATCATGGAACATATTGAAAGAGCTGGTGTTCATTCTGGAGACAGTATGGCAGTATTCCCACCCCATACACTTTCTGAAAGGGTTAAAGAAAAAATTGTTGATTATACCATAAAACTTGCCCGTGCCTTGAGAGTTGTAGGACTTTTCAATATTCAATTTGTAATTGACAAAGATGAAAATGTTTATGTAATAGAAGTAAATCCTCGCGCAAGCAGAACTGTGCCAATTTTGAGCAAGGTTACAGGAATTCCTATGATTAAGATTGCAACTAAACTCATACTTGGCAAAAAGCTCAAAGACTTGGGATACCAAACAGGCCTTGTAAAAGAACCAGACTTTTTTGCAGTAAAAGCTCCTGTATTTTCGTTTTCCAAATTATCAAAGGTGGATGCATACTTGGGACCAGAGATGAAATCCACCGGCGAAGTTCTTGGTGTCTCCAAAAACCTAAAAGTTGCTCTTTACAAAGCTTTCATATCTTCCAATTACAAATTTGTAAAAAGCGGAAGTTGTTTGATTTTAGCACCTGAAAGTGAAAAGGATGCTATACAGCAGATAATACGAAAATTATATGAAGTAAACTACAAAGTGTTCCTATTAGATAGCATGAAGGATTATATAAAAGGGCTAAATGTAGAGTTTATAGACAAAGAGACCGCTCAAAAGTTGCTACTTGAAGACAAATTCTCGTTTGTAATAAATATTCCATCCAAAGACAAAATGCAAGAGTTTGGTTTTGTTTTGCGAAGACTTTCTGTGGAGTTTGGAATCACAACATTGACATCGATTGACACAGCACTGTATTATGTGGACGTTCTATCTCTACTACATGAGATTGAAAAAGATATTTACTGTCTGAATGATTTATTTAAAGATGAAAGGATGAAGTGCTATGAAACATTTCCTACATCTAAATGACCTTTCAAAAGAAGATATTATGTATTTGGTTGAGCTCGCAAGCAGACTCAAAAAAGAAGCTAAAAAAGGTCTTTACTTTCCCTATTTAAAGAACAAAGCGCTAGGACTTATATTTACAAAGGCTTCAACAAGGACACGTGTATCATTTGAAGTGGGAATCCATCAGCTTGGCGGATATTCACTCTATCTTGGGAAAAATGACCTTCAGCTTGGCAGAGGTGAAACAATAGAAGATACAGCAAAGGTTTTATCGCGATACCTTGACCTAATTGTGATAAGAACATATGAACAAAAAGAGGTCGAAGAATTTGCAAAATACTCTTCCATCCCAGTTATAAATGGTCTTACTGATGATTATCATCCAACCCAAATCATAGCTGATTTTCAGACAATTTTTGAGGAAAAAGGAAGGCTCAGTAATATAAAGATAGCATATGTGGGAGACGGCAACAATGTAGCAGCCACACTTTTGGTAGGCGCAGCAAAACTTGGTCTTGACATTGCAATTGCAACTCCACCCGGCTATGAAATAAAGAAAGAGGTTGTAGATTTTGCACTTGATGAGGCAAAAAAGAGCAAAAGTAATGTCATCTTTACTAATAGTCCAAAAGAGGCTGTAAAAGACGCTGATGTTGTCTATACAGACACATGGGTTTCGATGGGGCAAGAAGAAGAAAAGGAAAAAAGAATAAGGGATTTTGAAGGATATCAGGTAGACAGCTCTCTTATGAAATTAGCAAAGGATGATGCGATATTCTTGCATTGTCTTCCAGCATACAGAGGGTTTGAAGTAACCTCAGAGGTTATAGACGGTCCGCAATCGAGGGTATTTGATGAGGCAGAAAATAGACTTCATGCTCACAAGGCTATAATGATTTTTGTATGTCTTGAAAGAGTTTGAATCAGGGGGTTTTCAAAGAAACTAATAAGGCTGCCAGCCAAGTCAAGGTGCTAAAAATTGAAACTTTGGTTGCTGAGCAGCCTTATCAATTTTTAGTTTTTATTGTTTCTGTATGTGTCTTTAAAAATCTCATAGTTTCCAAATGAAGTCATGCAAATCAGTATGGAATTAATGATAAGAAGCATAATATCCTTAGGTGTATTTTGATGAGGTATGAAGATAAACGAAAGAATAAAAGTTATAACAAATGTGTATATTCTGATTACATAATCTTTGCACCGTTTTTTAAAAATGCTTTTTGTAAACTGGACAATTACATTCGTAGCGATAGCAATACCAGCAAATGTCCCAAGCTGCTGAGCAGAAAGATAATTTTCCATTTTTCATCCTCAATTAATATATTATGTCTACTTCTATGATATTCTTAAAAGGCAAATACTGTGAAAAAATTTTTTCAAGTAAAGAGTCTATTTTAAGTTCTCTGGGTTCAAGCCCTCAAGTTCTTTTATCACAAATCTTCCATCTTTTCTAATGAGCTTTCCATCAAAGTAAATTTCCCCACCACCATATTCAGGTGTTTGAATGAGTACAATGTCCCAATGCACAGCTGATCTGTTGCCATTGTCAGCATCCTCGTATGCGCTACCTGGTGTAAAATGAATGCTTCCTGCAATCTTCTCATCAAAAAGCGTGTCTTCCATGGGCTTTGTAATATATGGATTCAGACCAATTGAAAATTCACCAATATACCTTGCACCCTCGTCGGTATCCAGTATCTTGTTGAGCTTCTCTGTATTGTTAGCAGTTGCCTTTACAATCTTTCCATCTTTAAATTCAAATCTTATATTTTCAAACTTGAACCCTGCATAGTTCGAAGGTGTATTGTATGTTATATAACCATTTACAGAATCTTTGACAGGCGCAGTGTATACCTCACCATCTGGAATGTTCATGTGACCATCGCATTTGATAGCTTTCATGCCTTTTATTGAAAATCTCAAATCTGTATCTTTTGCTACTATCCGAACCTCATCTGTCTTTTGCATAAGCTCAACCAAAGCGTCCATTGCCCTTGACATTTTGCTATAGTCAAGATTGCAAATGTTAAAATAAAAATCTTCAAACTCTTCCAAACTCATCTTTGCCTGTTGTGCCATTGAATAGTTGGGGTATCTTAATATGCACCACTTCGTCTTTGGAACTCTGACCTCTCCGTGAACTTTGTGAAACCATATTCTTTGATACAGATTCATCTTCTCGTCTGGGACATCAGAAAGTTCAAATGGATTTGGTGAAGATCTAATACCTATATATGCATCCATTTTTTCCATAAGATCTCTTTCATTTTGAGCGATCATTTCTATCTGCTCTTCTGTTGCATTCAAAAGAAGAGTTCTGAGCAATGTAGGATGTTTTAGCCACAAAAATGGTTTTGCACCTTTTGAATATGAAAGTTTTACAAGTTCTTTTGCAAGTTCAATCTCCTGTCCAATAAGCTCAATTAAAATGTTCTCGCCTTCTTTTAATTCAACCGAATACTCAATAAGGTTTTTTGCAAGGAGTTTTAATCTCTCATCAGTCAATTTAGCACTCTCCTTTCAGTTTTTTAATTTTCATTTTTCAAACACCTTGTTTGCTGTTTCTCTATCTAAGAAAACAAACTCCCCTTCTTTTAGCTTTCCAAGCTGGAGTTTGCCTATTGCAACTCTTTTTAGTTTCAAAACCTTATGACCAATTTGGTCACACATTTTTCTTATCTGCCTGTTCCTTCCCTCATGGATTTTTATCTCAACCAGAGCATTACCATTTATAAGCTTTAAAATCTTAAATTTGGCAGGTGCAGTCATTTTCCCATCTATCAAAAGACCTTTTTCAAATCTTTCTATTTCTTCCTTAGAAGGAATGCCCCTGATTAAGGCTATATAGGTCTTTTCAATATCGTGTTTTGGATGTGTGACTTTGTATGCAAACTCGCCATCATTTGTAAGAAGAATCAAGCCAGTTGTGTCAAAATCAAGCCTCCCCACAGGAAATACTCTTACATTTATTTTGCCCTTCACCAAATCAACCACTGTTTTTCTTCCTTTTTCATCCTTTGCAGAAGAAATAACTCCAAAAGGTTTGTTAAGCATTATATATACCTTCTGCATCTGCAGAGTTATCCTCTTTCCATCTACTTCAACCACATCTTTTTCTGGATCAACTTTGAACCCAAGCTGGTTCACAAGCTTTCCGTTTACTTTTACCCTGCCTTGCAGGATAATCTCTTCACACTTACGCCGAGAAGCAACACCGCACTGTGCCATAAATTTCTGAAGTCTTACAAGCTCACCTATCTCTAATCACCATCCACTCGGTATTTGTTACTGCCTTTTCAATCAGTTCTTCTGCCTTGAGCTTGCTTTCCTCCGCCAAAACTTGTTCAAGCTTTGGTTTGGTTTTTGGATGTTTAGGAACAAACACAGTACAGCAGTCTTCATAAGGAAGTATAGAGATATCATATGTGCCAATCTTCTTTGCAAGTCTTATTATCTCTTCCTTGTCCATACCAATGAGCGGTCTGAAAACCGGCATTGAAACAGCTGCCTGCGCGCAAAACAGGCTTTCCATTGTCTGGCTTGCAACCTGACCTATGCTCTCACCAGTAATCAAAGCAAGTCCACCATTTTGCATGGCAATCTTTTGTGCAATCTTCATCATGAACCTTCTCATTATTATTGTCAAGAATCTCTCATCACAATTTTCATAAATAGAAAGCTGAATTTCAGTAAATGGAACTATATAGAGCTTTATCTTATCTGTGTATTTTGCCAAAACCTTACACAAGTCTATTACCTTTTCCTTTGCTTTCTCGCCGGTGTAAGGGAAACTGTAAAAGTGAATTGCTTCTATCTCAACACCTCTTTTGGCAATCATAAAACCGGCAACAGGACTGTCTATACCGCCAGACAAAAGAAGGTGCGCCCTGCCACCTGTGCCAAGCGGCATTCCTCCAATACCTTTTTCTTCTGATGAATAGATATATACTTTGTCTCTTATTTCAATATTCAAAGTAAAATCAGGGTTGTGAACATCCACAGTAAGTCCATACATCTTAGCAAACTTTCTCAAGATATGCGCACCTATTAACTTAGAGACATCTGGAGACTTTAGCTCAAATTTCTTATCTGCCCGTTTAGTCTCCACCTTAAAAGTCTTCTTACCCTTCTCAAGCTCACTTTTGGTAACAACTTCAGCAGCCTGTTTTATTCCTTCTAATTTCTTTTCAGCAATCTCGCATATGGTAATTCCTACAATTCCAAAAACGCGTTTGAGCCTTTCTATAGCTTCATCAAAATATTCCTCACTCAAATTTTCAACAAATATCCTGCCCTGCTCTTTTTTGACTATAATTGAATCAAGGTCAGAAAGTCTTTTTTTGATATTCCTGACCAAAGTATCCTCAAAAAAAGGACGATTTTGACCTTTTAACGCAAGCTCACCGTATCTTATCAGCAGTGCTTTCAATTTTGAGCCCATCCTTTACTTTTTTATTTTTCTCAAAAATCGTAGCGCTTTTTCAATGCACTCAAGTGCATAGTCAACCTCTCCAATTTGATTGAGGTAAGAAAACGAAAAACGTATACTGCTTTCTGCAATTTCCATCCTTTTTCCCATGCTGTGCAAAACCTTGTTGTAAGTTCTGCCTTTTGACGAGCAGGCAGACCCAGAAGATGCAAATATACCATAACTTTCAAGTGTGTGAAGAAAAACTTCAGATTTTACGCCCAAAAAAGACACATTTAATATCGCATCGGATGTCTTACCTAAAGGAGAGTTTATCACAACGCTATCTAAGCTCAAAAGCCCTTCAATAAATCTTCGTTTTATATTCCTCAGCTTATCAGGTTCAGAAGCTTTTAGCTTTTCATACACCTCAATTGCTTTAGCAAACGAAAAAATTCCTGGCATATTCTCCGTTCCAGGTCTTATACCTTTTTGCTGCTGTCCTCCAAAGATTATCGGCTGGATGTTTATACCCTTTCTAATATACAAAGCTCCTATTCCTTTTAATGCGTGTATTTTATGACCACTTATCGACATAAGGTCGACATTCAATTCTTTAACATTGGTCTTTTCTTTCATAAAAGCCTGAACAGCATCTGTGTGAACAATAACATTTGGATTTTTCTTTTTCGCAATTTCAGATAGTTTCTTCACGTCAAATATATGCCCTGTCTCGTTGTTGACAAGCATCACACTTACCAGAATGGTATTCTGGTCTACAAGCTTCTCAAACTGCTCAAAATCTAAATTTCCTTCAGCATCCACAGGTACATATTGTATCTCAAATCCATTTCTTTCTAAATACTCAAGTGTAGAAATAACAGAAGGATGTTCAACAAGTGTTGATACAATCCTTTTTCCTCTTTTCTGATGTGCAAATGCACAGCCAATAAGTGCTAAATTGTTTGCTTCTGTTCCACCAGATGTAAAATAAATCTCATCGCTGCTACTTCCAAGTTTTTTTGCAATAATTTCTTTTGCCTCTTTCAGTCTTCTTTCGGCCTCAACACCAAGTCTGTGAAGCGATGAAGGATTGCCATAGGTATCTAGCAAAAACTTTGAAAGCTGCTCAATTACCTCATCAAAGGGCCTTGTGGTTGCAGCGTTGTCAAAGTACACATTCATAATTTTGCACTTCCCTTCACATTTCTCCAAGTTCATGCATTAGGATGGAAAGCGCGGCAATTGAAGCTGTCTCACTTCTGAGTATTCTTTTGCCAAGCGAAATAACTTGTACATTTTTAAAGGTTTTTAACTCTTCTATCTCTTCTTCTTCAAAACCACCTTCAGGTCCAATCAAAATCCCAATGTTATTATAATCTGAAGATAAACACCACTCTGAAGTTTTTGATTCCTTCTCATGAGGAATAAAAAGAAAATCAAGCTTATCTAAATATTTCTCTTTAATCTCAGAAATTCTAATCGGCATTTCGATTGAAGGTGGTATAGGACGAAGACACTGTTTTTGGGCCTCTTGCGCAATTTTGCGCCACCGTTCGACCTTTTTTTCCTGTTTTTCTGAAATATCAATTACCACTCTTTTTGACACCACAGGTACAATTGTTTTTACTCCAAGCTCTGTTGCCTTTTGCACAACAAAATCCATTTTTTGGTTTTTGATAATACATTGAAATAAAAAAATGTTTTTGGTACTTTCTCGGTCATTCAAAGTTTTGCTTTCTATCAAAAGTTTTATTCTGTCTTTGGAAACTTCAAGTATTCGCGATGAGTAGTCATAATTGCCATCACATAGATTTATTTTATCTCCTTCTCTTTTCCTTAAAACCTTGACTATATGATTTATATCTTCTTTATCTATGATGTAGGCAATATCATTCTCAATGTTCTGCTTTTCAACAAAAAAGATTGGCACTTAATATCACCCTACGCAGTTTTTTTGCTAACAACCAAACACCATGTACCCATTTTTTTCACTTCTACAATTTCAAGACTATTTTTCTCAAAGCTTTTCAAAACATATTCAAGCCTGTCTTCAATAATGCCAGAAGAGATAAAAATTCCGTTGTCTTTCAAAACTTTCTTTACATCTCTTGAGAGCCTCATAATGATATCAGCAACAATGTTAGCAACAACCAAATCAAACTTTTCTTCTATACCTTCAACAAGGTCATTCTTTTTTATCTCAATCTCAACTCCATTTAACCTTGCGTTCTCTTCTGCCACCTTAACAGCAACCTCATCAATATCAACTGCCAAAACTCTTCTTGCCAAAAACTTCTTTGCAGCTATTGCTAATATCCCCGAACCTGTCCCAACATCAAGAACATCCATCTCTGGCTTTACATATTCCTGGATAGCCTCAAGGCACAAAATGGTTGACTCATGAGTTCCTGTGCCAAATGCCATACCAGGGTCAAGCCTAACAATTGTTTTGCTGTCTTCGGCTTTATAATCTTCCCATGAAGGAACAATTGCAATATTGCCTATCTCAACAGGTTTATAATACTTTTTCCACTCTTCTGCCCAGTCTTTTTCATCAATCTCAGAAACGCTAATTTTGCCTTCTCCTACATTAATATATTTTGAAGCCTCTTTAAGCCTTTCCTCAATTGTATGGATAAGCTCTAAAATATTGCTGTTTTCAGGAAAATAAGCATAAACTCTTGCATAATCCTTTTTTGTAAACTGATTTTCATCAATATAATCCCATAAATTTGGTCTTGTCACAATCTCATTGTCTTCAATGGCAACACCGTTTGCTCCAAGTTCGTATAAAATATTTGAAATAGCATCTTCTGCCTCTTCGGTAGTCTTAATTGATATCTCATACCATCTCATTTGTTCTTTCTTCTCCTTCTTTCAAATTCAAAAGTACTTTATGAAAAAGCTTCTCTTATTCTATCCCAAAAATGTTTTCTCTTTTCATACCCTTCTTCAGATGAAAGTCTTTCAAACTCTCTCAAAAGTTCTTTCTGCTTTTCTGTAAGCTTTTTTGGAACCTCCACTATAAACTTTACAATAAGGTCGCCTCTTCCTCGCGAACGCAGGTTCGGAACACCCTTGCCTCTAATTCTGACCTCATCACCATTTTGTGTCCCTGGTTCAATTCTCACCTTTGTCTTACCATCAAGCGTTGGAATTTCTATCTCTCCACCCAAAGCTGCATTAACAAATGTTATTGGAACCTCAATATAGAGGTCTTGCCCGACTCTTTTGAACACAGGATGAGGCGCTACTTTTATTCTAATATGCAAATCACCGTTTGGTCCACCTTTTATGCCACTTTCACCCTCGCCTCTTAATGTTATTACCTGACCATCATCAATTCCTGCCGGAATGTTAATCTTTACTCGTCGCTGTCTTCTTACATTTCCTGTTCCGCCACATTCTCTGCATGGGTCTGTTATAATAGTTCCTGTTCCGCCGCATGCATCACAGGTTTTTATGGTGGTGAACTCTCCAAAGAATGTTGCCTGTCTTGACCTTATCTGGCCGGTGCCGCCGCACTTTTGACATCTCACAGGTGCAGAACCGGGTCTTACACCACTTCCACCACAAACGCTGCACTTTTCAGTTCTGTAAATTGGTATCTCTTTTTCACAACCAAATACAGACTCTTTGAGAGTCAGCTCTAAATCGACATATATATCAGCACCTTTTTTTGGTGTCTCTTTTCTTCTTCTGGATGTTCCAAATATATCAAAACCTTCAAATAGGTCTTCAAAAATGTCGCCAAAACTACCAAAATCAAAGTCAGCAAACCCACCGCCAAATCCACCAGAAAAACCACCGCTGCCTTGCGCACCATATTTCGGGTCAAACGCTGCATGGCCAAACTGGTCGTAAAGCTTTCTCTTTTCAGGGTCGCTCAAGACTTCATATGCTTCATTTATCTCTTTGAATTTTTCCTCTGCTTCTTTATTACCTGGATTTGCATCAGGATGGTATTGTTTTGCAAGTCTTCTGTAGGCTCTTTTTATCTCTTCCTCTGTTGCATTCCTTGAAACACCTAAAATTTCATAATAGTCTTTTTTTTGTGCCATTCTTCATCACCCGCTTATTTTACTGGACTGAATATTATTATATACTAATAACATGAATTTCACAAATAATCATAAAAAGGACCAAAGCCATTTTTAAAAACTTCATGACTTTGGTCCTCTACCTTGTTTTCATTATAGTCTTTAGTATACTTTATAATCAGTATTTACATTGCCATCAGGACCACCTTGGCCGCCACCTGGGTTTTGTCCACTCTGTGGTCCCGATGTGGTATAACCCTGCTGATAAAGTCTTGTAGACACATCATAGAACGATTTTGTGAGTTCATCAATTGCCCTTTCAATCTGTTCTTTATCTTCACCATTCATAACATCTTTCAAGGATTTTAGTTTTGACTCAATCTGCTGCTTTTCAGCATCTGTCATCTTGTCACCAAGTTCACGAAGTAGCTTTTCTGTCTGGTAAATGATAGAGTCTGCTCTGTTTCGGGCCTCAATTAGTTCTTTTCTCTTTCTATCCTGTTCAGCGTACATTTCAGCTTCTTTAATAGCTCTTTGAATCTCTTCTTCACTCAAATGTGTCTGGGATGTTATTGTAATCTTCTGCTCTCTTCCTGTGCCAAGGTCTTTTGCTGAAACATGTACAATACCGTTTGCGTCTATATCGAATGTAACCTCAATCTGTGGCACTCCTCGCGGTGCAGGTGGAATACCATCAAGTATAAATCTTCCAAGTGTCTTGTTGTCCTTTGCAAGTGGTCTTTCTCCTTGCAGAACGTGAATCTCAACCTGTGTCTGACCATCTGCTGCTGTTGTAAATATCTGGCTTTTTCGTGTTGGAATTGTAGTATTTCTTTCAATAATCTTAGTGAACACGCCACCCAGAGTTTCAATTCCAAGGGAAAGTGGTGTTACGTCCAAAAGCAATATATCTTTTACTTGACCTCCAAGAACACCTGCCTGGATTGCAGCACCAATTGCAACACACTCATCCGGATTTATTCCTTTAAACGGCTCTTTGCCAGTAAGTTTCTTTACAAATTCCTGAACATAAGGAATTCTTGTTGAACCACCAACTAAAATAACCTTGTCAATCTGCTCTGGGGTGAGCTTTGCATCAGAAAGTGCTGTCTCAACAGGCTCTCTTGTTTTTTCTACAAGGTCTTTTATAAGTTCTTCGAACTTTGCGCGTGTCAATACCATATCAATGTGTTTTGGACCGTTTGCATCTGCTGTGATAAATGGCAGATTTATTGTTGTCTGAAGCGCAGACGAAAGTTCAATCTTTGCCCTCTCTGCTGCATCTTTTAGTCTCTGGAGCGCAACTTTGTCTTGTCTCAAATCAATTCCGTGCTCTTTCATAAACTCATCAGCTATATAGTCGATAATCCTTTGGTCAAAGTCATCACCACCAAGTCTGTTGTTACCAGATGTTGCTAAAACTTCAATAACTCCATCGCCAATCTCCAAGATTGAAACGTCAAATGTTCCACCGCCAAGGTCATATACCATTATCTTTTGATGACCTTCTTTGTCAAGACCATAAGCTAAAGCTGCTGCTGTTGGCTCGTTGATGATTCTCAAAACTTCAAGTCCTGCAATTCTACCTGCGTTTTTTGTTGCCTGCCTTTGCGAATCTGTAAAGTAAGCAGGAACAGTTATAACGGCCTGTGTTATTTTTTCACCAAGATATGCTTCTGCATCAGCTTTAAGTTTCATCAAAATCATAGCAGATATTTCTTCTGGGGAATATTCCTTATCATCTATCTTTATTCTTCTGTTTGTGCCCATATCTCTCTTTATTGATATAATAGTCCTTTCAGGGTTTGTGATAGCCTGTCTTTTTGCTGCATGACCGACAAGCCTCTCACCTGTCTTGGTGAAAGCTACAACTGATGGAGTTGTTCTGAATCCTTCTGCGTTAGGAATTACAACAGGCTGACCACCTTCAATAACTGCCATACAAGAGTTTGTTGTACCAAGGTCTATACCTAAAATATGAGCCATTGTTATCAACCTCCTTATTTCTAAAAATTTAGTTTCAAATTCTTACTTAATTTAATTTGCATTTGCAACCTTTACAAGACTATATCTAATAACTCTATCTTTTATCTTGTAACCTTTTTGGAATTCTTCAATTACAACATTTTTACCGTACCTTTCATCTTCAACATGCATAATTGCATTGTGAAGGTACGGGTCAAATTCTTTATTTAAAGCCTCAATTGGCTCAACACCAAGTTTGGAAAAAATATCATCAATCTGTTTTTTTATCATTTCAAGCCCCTTTAAAAGATCATCATTTGTATCTTTTGAATTTTTTGCAGAATCAATTGCTCTTTCAAAGTTGTCAACAATCGGAAGGAATTTCCCAACAACATCAGCAACAACTTCATAATACATATTCTCTTTATCTTTTGCTATTCTCTTTTTGTAGTTATCAAAATCAGCAGCTATTCTCTGACATAGACTTTTGTACTCTTCAACCTCCCTTTCTTTCTCTTCTAGCTGCTTTTTTAAAGTTTTCACAATGTCCTCTTGGTGAGGTTCAACTTCAATATTTTCACTACTTTCATTTGCCCCATCATTTTCCTGTGTT
Organism: Caldicellulosiruptor diazotrophicus; assembly: GCF_017347585.1. Taxonomy (NCBI): domain Bacteria; kingdom Bacillati; phylum Bacillota; order Caldicellulosiruptorales; family Caldicellulosiruptoraceae; genus Caldicellulosiruptor; species Anaerocellum diazotrophicum. The sequence goes on along the minus strand of NZ_AP024480.1, from coordinate 1,014,578 downwards.
TTTGCTGCGTCCTCTTGAGATTCTTGAGAATTTTCATTTTTTCCCCCGAAATTTGCTTCTTCTAAAATCTGAGCCTCAGAAGAATTTACATCCTCACTCTTTAAATCTTTGTTTTCCATTTCAAACATCTTCGCAAATCACCTCTTTAATTTATTCTGTGAAAAGTCTAGTCAAAATATCAGATAATGTATCGCAAATATAATCAATCAGTGAAACTGTTTGAGAATATCTCAGCCTTTTTGGACCAATTATGCCTATCGAACCAGCAATATTATCACCTATTTTGTAAGTGGAAAGAACAATACTGCACTCTTTTAAATCCTCTATGGGATTTTCTGTCCCAATCCTGATGGTTATATGTTCATGCATTGCAGAGTTTATTATTTGTCTTAACATCTCCTTTTGCTCAAATATATGCAGAAATATCTTTGCCTTTAAAACATCACTAAACTCTGGAAAATCAAACATGTTCTTGATTCCACTCAAAACAACTTCTGTACTATCAGCAGCACTAATTGTGCGCAATACATTTTCAATTATTGGCGACAAGATTGTTTTGTTTTTACCAAGTATATTTTCGATGTCAAGTACAATTTTCTGATCAATCTCTTCAAGTCTAAGTCCGCTTAGTTTTTCATTAAGGATATTCGATATATATATGAAATCTTTTATATCCACATTCTCCGGTTTGTCCAAGAGAATATCTTTCACAAGACCTGTGTTTGTTACTAAAATTAGTATATATCTTTTGCTATCAACCGGTACAAGTTGAAGAAACTTTATAAAACTCTTTTTTACATTTGGTGTTGAAATTACAGCTGTGTAGTTCGTAAGATTAGATATTATTTTCGCAATGGTTTCCATATATTCATTTATTTCATTAAATTTAATATTAAGCTGCGACCTGATATATTCAACTTGCTGTGGCGAAAGTCTTGATACCTTCATCAGCTCATCAACGTAATACCTGTAGCCCTTATCTGAGGGAATCCTACCAGCTGATGTGTGAGGCTGCTCTAAATATCCCATCTCTTCTAAATCCGACATCTCATTTCTGATTGTAGCAGAAGAAATACCAAAAATGTACTTCTTAGCAATTGTTCTTGACCCAACAGGCTCACCTGTATTTATATAATCATCTATAATGGCTTCCAGTATTCTTTTTTTTCTTTCATCCAGCATTTTCCTCACCTTACTGTTAGCACTCTCTGTTGATGAGTGCTAATTCTAAGATATAAGATATCACTTGAGTAGATTTTTGTCAAGTATATTTTTGACTTTCTTTGACCTTTTTATACAAATTCCCGCCACACCAAATTTGCAAGGTCAATTCCTCTTTCTGTAAGTTTTAGACGGCTGTTGTTTACCTCTATCAATCCATATTTTTTCAGCTTCTCAATTTGAGAGTTGTACTTTCTTTCAAACTCTACGCCAAATCTTTCTCTAAATTCATCAAGAGAAAATCCTTCTATCTTTCTTAGCCCTAATATGATAAACTCCTTTTCACTTTCTTCATTTGAAATAAACTCCTCCCCTTCCACAGCTAAACCATTTTCCTTAATTTTCTTAGCATATTCGTTTATATTAGAAGTGTTATAATACCTACAACCCTCAAAAAATGAATGAGCTGCACAGCCAATTCCAATGTATTCCTCTACATTCCAGTATTTCAAGTTGTGTTTGCACTCAAAACCTTTCTTAGCAAAATTAGAAATCTCATAATGATAAAGTCCAACCTCAGAAAGTATTCTCTTTGCCCACCAGAACATTCTTCTTTCTTCATCTTCGCTTGGCAATAAGCTCTTATACTCTTCGTATCTTTCAAAAAGAGGTGTTCCCTCTTCTATCTTCAGTGAATAAATTGACATATGAGGCGGTGAAAATTCTAAAAGAGTCTTAAGTGTTTGCATAAAACTTTTAAAAGTCTGATATGGAAGACCTGTGATAACATCAACGCTAAAATTTACAAAATATAAAGGTACCACACTCAAAATCTTAAGCGCAACTTCAGAATTATGGACTCTACCAATTGCTCTCAGTTCTACATCGTTAAGCGACTGTATCCCCACACTGAGTCTGTTTACTCCTGCCAAGCTGTAGCTTCGAAGTTTTTCCTGTGTGATACTCTCAGGATTTGCTTCGATGGTTATCTCGCAGTTGCTTTTAATCTTGAAATTTGAATATAAAAATTCTAATAGTGCTAAAATATACTTGGCAGAAATGAAAGAAGGTGTGCCACCCCCTATATAAATTGTGTCTATTTCAATTTCATAATTTTCTTTATAATAAATTAACTCACTTTCAAGCGCTCTAAAATATGAAAAAATCACATCATCATTTACATTTTCATATGACACAAAATCGCAGTAATAACACTTCTTTTTACAAAATGGAATGTGAATATATAGTCCTACAGTTTTCAATTGTAAGTTGCACTTCCTTCTAAATGTTTTAATCTTCAAGCTTTAAAACAGCCATAAATGCCTCCTGCGGTATCTCAACCTCGCCAACCTGTTTCATGCGCTTTTTACCTTCTTTTTGCTTTTCTAAAAGCTTCTTCTTTCGCGTAACATCCCCGCCATAACACTTAGCAAGCACATCTTTTCGCAAAGCTTTTACCGTTTCTCTTGCAATAACCTTACTGCCAATGCAAGCTTGAATTGGTATTTCAAATAAGTGTCGAGGAATCTCCTCTTTTAATTTCTCAACAATTCTTCTTGCTCTTTGATAAGCTTTATCCCTGTGAACAATAAACGAAAGTGCGTCAACAACTTCGCCTTTTATCATAATGTCAAGCTTTACAAGTTTTGACTCAGTATACCCTATAAATTCATAGTCAAACGACGCATAACCTTTTGACCTTGACTTTAGAGCATCGAAAAAGTCGTACACAATCTCCATAAGAGGCATTTCATAAGTGAGAATAACTCGTGTTGTCTCAATATATGACATATCTTTAAAAATTCCTCTTCTTTCCTGGCACAGCTCCATTACACTACCTACAAATTCGTTTGGTACCATAATAGTTGCTTTTACCATTGGCTCTTCCATCTTGGCAATCTCGTTCGGGGGTGGCAGTTTTGTTGGATTGTCAATATACAAAACCTCACCGTCTGTCTTTGTAACCTTAAACACAACAGAAGGTGCTGTTGTGATTATATCCAAATCATATTCCCTCTCAAGCCTTTCTTGAACAATCTCCATATGCAAAAGCCCAAGAAATCCACATCTAAAACCAAAACCGAGTGCCGCTGAACTTTCTGGTTCAAAAAACAGCGCCGCATCGTTTAACTGAAGCTTTTCTAAAGCTTCTTTTAGCTCTTCGTACTTCGTATCTCCTGTCGGATAAATTCCACAGAACACCATTGGATTTAATCTTCTAAAACCCGGTAGAGGTTCATCAGCCGGATTGTTCGCATCAGTTATAGTATCACCAACTCTTGTATCCCTTACAGTCTTAATTGACGCTGCAATGTAGCCAACATCACCTGCTCTCAGCTCATCACATGGAATTAACATCCCTGGTTTAAAATACCCAACTTCTGTTACAGTAAATTGAGCACCTGTTGACATCATCTTAATGGTCATATTAGGTTTTACAACTCCGTCAAACACTCTTACATACGCCAAAACACCTTTGTAGTTGTCATAAAGCGAATCAAAAATCAAAGCTTTTAGTGGTTTTGAATCGTCACCTTTCGGTGGCGGAATATCTCTTACTATCCTCTCTAAAACCTCTTCAATATTAATACCCATTTTAGCTGAGATGAGCGGTGCATCTGATGCATCAAGTCCAATCATATCTTCTATCTCTTTTTTGACCTCTTCAGGTCTTGCACTTGGAAGGTCAATCTTGTTTATAACAGGTATTATCTCTAAATTGTGTTCAAGCGCGAGATAGACATTCGCAAGCGTCTGTGCTTCAATACCTTGGGTTGCATCAACAACCAAAATTGCACCCTCACAGGCAGCAAGGCTTCGTGAAACTTCATAGGTAAAGTCAACATGACCAGGAGTATCTATCAAATGAAAGGTATATTCCTTTCCATCCTTTGCTTTATAGTTGAGCCTTACCGCCTGGGCTTTTATGGTAATCCCTCTTTCTCTTTCTATGTCCAAGGTGTCAAGGACCTGGTCCTGCATCTCTCTTTCTGTTAGTGCTCCTGTGAGCTCAATTATTCTGTCAGCTAAGGTTGACTTCCCATGGTCTATGTGAGCAATTATGCAAAAGTTACGAATTCTGTCTTGTCTTCTTTCCACCTCAGTATAATCCCCCTACATACTCAAATTTTGTTTATTGCACAGTTCTAAGCCATTTATCAACATCTTCAAGCAGTTTCTTGGCATAATTAATGTAGGATGTTTTTACATCAGTTCTATTTAAAATGTCTTTTGCTTTAAGAACAATAAAATCATAGTAACTTGCATTCCTTCTTGTCTTTCTAAAGATATATATTGGCTCAACTGATACCTTTTTAGTGAGCTTATTTTCTTTTTTAACAAGATCAAGTCTCACTGTCAAACCAAATCTATTGTATGGAAAAATAACTGTCTGGTCGCACAGGAAATTACCAAGCGAATAAAATACTATCCCTTCTTTTACGTTGCCTGACTCATCCTCAACCTTAACCTTTTCAAACGGCTGAATTGTATGAGTATGAGTACCAATTACAATATCAACACCATTCTTTATAAGCTCTTTTGCAAATTCTTTCTGCTCAAAACTAACTGAGTTTGAATTTTCAACTCCCCAGTTTGTATATGCTATTATAACGTCACAATTTAACCCTTTCAAGTATTCAATTTCATTTTGAATTTCATCTTTGTTTAAAATACTGATAAAGTTTTTGTAATTTAAGTTTTCTCCCAAATAGATTGATGAAAGATCTTTTGTAAATGCAGCAACACCAACTCTTATATTATTTATATCAAAAACTTTTGAAGTATGTTCTTCTTGAGTAAACTTAACACCAACTGTTTCAATTTTAGCATCTTTTAGATTTTTTACTGTTTGCTGTAAACCATCTATTTTCCCGTCAAATATATGTGATGATGAAAGTACTGCAAGATTAAACCCAGCTGATTTTAGAATGTTTAGAACCTCTTTTGGAGCATTGTACTTTCCATATGTTGAAACAGGGATAACATCCGTAATTGTGCTATCAAACTTGAAAATACTAAGGTCCGCATAAGTGATATCTTTCACATTTTCCAAAATGTCCCCAAATACATAATTCTGAGATTGCCTATCATAATAAGATCTTAAAAGATAGCCGTTGAAAAACACATCTCCTGCCATAAATAAACTTGCCTTGTATTCTTTTGGTTGGGACTTAAGCTTAACAGACAAAGAATTGTTTTTAGCAGAAGTATTCTTATTCTGCTGTGTCTTTGGCAAAGTCTTTTGCTGAGGTTTTCTAAAAACCTCTTCTGAGACAGGAATGTATTTTTTGATGTACATATTTTCATAATAAAAAAGAGCATTTATTCCTATCAAAAGTATTATGATAAATGACCCCAATACATATAAAAGCTTTCTCATATCTCCAGCCCTCTTTCTTTATATACGTTTATTGAAGAAAAACCTTCGATATCAACTGGGAATTCTACTGTCTCTTTTACTATCTTTTGACCATCCAAATATCTCAAAACACCTTTTTTACCAATCTCAAATTTAAGATAATAAGCACACAAGGCTTGCATTTCTGCCTTGTACTTTTTATTTAGCTTCCAATCACCATACTTGTTGTCACCCAAGATGCAAAGCCCAACGTGCGCAAGCTGCGACCTGATTTGATGGGTTTTGCCAGTTTTGATTTCAACATCAACAAGCTGCAAGTCATCTTTTTGTCTCACAATTTTATATGCTGTCACCACTTCTGAATATCCATCTTGTGGAAAGTCAGAAATATATACTTTGCTTTTTTTTGAATCTTTTTTAAGATAGTGAACAAGCACTCCACTTTCTGACAAATCAGCTTTTTTAGTTATACATAAATACTTCTTTATAATTGCCCTTCTACTCATATATTTTAACATCTCGCTTAAAACTTGTCTATTTTTTGCAACAATCATAAGTCCTGCTGTGTTCCTGTCAAGCCTGTGACAAAGCTGAGGAAGCTCTTCTTTGCTGGAATAATTATCTTCTATCCAGTTGACAACTGAGTACTCATTGTTAGAATCTGGATGTGACGGAATTCCGTATGGTTTGTCAATTACAACAATGTTATCATCCTCGTACACTTTAAGAATCTCCACTTTTTTGTACTCCAAAAATCTTTCTTCTATTTCAAAACTTACTGTGTCTCCAAACCTCAAAACCTGTCCTCTTTGAGCGGGAAGCAAACTTACAATAACTTCTCCTCTCCTGAGCATTTTAAAAATTACACTCATTGGAATTGTAGGATATTTCTTTTTTATGGCTTTTTCCACTTTTACCCCTGCCAGTTCCTTATCTACTACAAAATTTACCACCACTTCAATTACCACTCCCTTTTAACACATGAGAATACTAATATCATATAATAAAATTGACCAAATTGAAAATGAAAAAATCATGAAAATTGGCATTGATGGTAGAGCTGCTAAATGGTATAGGGGTTCCGGTATTGGCACATACACCTATCAGCTTTTAAATTATATCAAAAAACTTGACAAAGAAAATGAGTATTTAATAATCTGGCCTGATAGCTGCGAGACAGAGTTTGTACTTGCACAGAATATAAACATCAACCTTCTTCCTCAGCAGTTAGATAAGTTCTGGGAAGAAATTATGATAAAAGAGATTATACTTCAAAATGATATCGATATATATCATGTCCCTCAAAATGGTATTGGGCTTCCTTTGTCTAAAAAGTGCAGTTACATCATTACTCTGCATGACATAATTCCTTTCAGGCTTCCTGAAACAGTTGGACCGGGCTATTTGAGAATATTTAGAGATGTCGTCCCAAAAATTACAAAAATAACCGACTGTATTATCACTGTATCTGAGTTTTCTAAAAAAGATATCTGCGAATACTTCGACATCCATCCATCAAAAGTATTTGTAACATATTTAGCAGCAGAAGACATATATAAGCCCTTACCAGAAGATGAAGTCAAAACCTTTCTTTTGCAAAAATTCAACATTGACTTTCCCTACATTCTTTATGTAGGTGGTTTTTCGCCAAGGAAAAATCTCAAAAGATTGGTTAAAGCTTATTCCTTAATAAGAGAAAAAATCAAGCATATTCATCTTGTTATACCGGGGAAGTTCAGCAGAAGTTATGAGGAAATAAAAAATCTGGTTGAAAATCTTAAGCTCACTTCCCACGTGCATTTTCTTTCCTATGTGGATGTAGAATTTATGCCATATATATACAACGGTGCTTTGCTTTTTGTATATCCATCGCTGTACGAAGGATTTGGTCTTCCACCACTTGAGGCAATGGCTTGCAAAGTCCCAACTATAGCAAGCAACACAACTTGCCTGCCTGAAGTTTTAAAGGATGCTGTACTGTACGTTGACCCTTATTCTGAAGAAGATATCGCTCAAAAAATATTGCTTGTTTTAGAAAATGTAGAGCTGCGAAATCAACTTGCTCAAAAAGGTTATTTGCTTTCAAAAAGTTATAGCTGGGAAAAAACAGTTATGAATACCATAAAAATTTATCAGCAAATTTTTTCCTTGAAATATTAAAAAAATTAGAATATAATTGATGATGTAAATAACAAAAGGCCGGGGCGTAGCTCAGTTTGGTTAGAGCGCTAGCTTGGGGTGCTAGAGGTTCGCTGGTTCAAGTCCAGTCGCCCCGACCATTTTATTTTTTCAAGTTTAGATTTCAAGCCTAAAAAGCATCCGAAAAATATCAAAAAGATTTCTCTTGGGAATATCCTTTTTTGCAATTAAGTCATATGCCCCTAGTAATTTCCCTTCTTGCCATAATTCTAATTTCCCAATTTTTTGTCCCGTTTTCACAGGCGCTGATATTTGCTGAGGCAAAATTACTTTTGGTTCAACTGTACTTTCATCACCTTTTTTAACAAGAAGCTTGACATCTATGCTCAAAATTGTTTCTACCTCTTTCTCAATTCCATTTTTCACTTTTACCTTTCCAAAATAATATCCTTTAGAATAAGGACTGTACATTGAAAAATTTGCAAAACCCCAATCCAAAAGCTTTGTGGCTTCATTAAACCTTGTTTTGCTATCCGGTGCTCCCATTATAACCGCAATTAAATGAAGGCCATTTCTCAAAGCCGATGCTGAGACACAAAACTTTGCCTTGTCGGTAGAACCTGTTTTGACGCCTGTGCATCCTCTATAAAACCTTACAAGCTTGTTTGTATTTGTAAGACCAAATTTGCCTTCTCTTATGGTATCTACCCATGTTGTAAGGTATTTTCTGATAATCTTATGTTTTAAAAGTTCTCTTGACATTATTGCAACATCATATGCGCTTGTGTAATGATTCGCAGCATCAAGTCCATATGGATTTACAAAATTTGTGTCAAGCATTCCAAGTTCTTTTGCTTTTTTGTTCATCATATAAACAAATTCTTGGACGCTTCCTGCAATATGCTCAGCAAGTGCAACACACGCATCATTTGCTGAGGCAATTGCAATTGATTTTAAAAGCTCTTCAACTGTCATCTCTTCATTTTCCTTAAGATAAACTTGAGACCCTCCAAGGCTTGATGCGTTTTGACTTGCAACAACTTTGTCAGAAAGTTTTATCCTACCTTTTTCTATTGCTTCGCATATCAAAATCATGGTCATTATCTTGGTAATTGATGCTGGGGGAAGTTTTTCATGTGAGTTCTTTTCATAAAGAATCTTTCCTGTGTCAAAGTCAACAAGTATTGCTGATTTTGCTGAAATTTCTAAGGACGGTTTTTGGGTTTGAATGGCGTTTGCAAATACTTTATTGTGGTTTACTTGTGAATATACAAATAATAGAAATAATAATATTAAATTTACTAATTGTTTTCTCACCATGTCATCACCCCAATTCTTTAATTCTCCTACTTTTAAATTATCTGCACATTCAGCTTTGGTTATTCATTCATACATATTCTCAAAAAGTTAGATACATAATACTATTTGTAAAATTTTATTTCAGCGTGAATCAAGCTGCACGGGGTGATGATAAATGAGATATGTAAAAGCATTAATATTACTCATCCTTTTGAGTTTGAGTGTGTATACTTTAGTAGATTATCAACACCTAAAATTTAGATATACTCTTTCTCCTATTATTCTCTCATACTATGGGTCTACAGGACCAGAGGTTATTGAAATTCAAAAAAGACTAAAACAGTGGGGATATTACGATGGACCAATTGACGGTATTTATGGATATAAAACATATATGGCGGTAAGATATTTCCAGGCAAAAAATGGCCTTAAAGTAGATGGAATTGCAGGAAGCGAAACTCTCAGAGCACTTGGAATTGTAACAACAACATCACGTTCATCTTATAGCTCAGACCTCAACCTTCTTGCACATCTTATCAGCGCAGAAGCGCGAGGTGAACCTTATGTTGGACAAGTTGCAGTAGGAGCTGTAGTGCTAAATAGAGTGAGACATCCAAGCTTTCCAAATTCTATAGCAGGTGTAATCTATCAACCAGGGGCTTTTGAGTCTGTAGCAAACGGTCAGATAAACCTCACGCCGACTGTATCAGCAATAAATGCTGCAAGAGATGCACTCAACGGATGGGACCCAACAGGCGGTGCAATTTACTTTTTCAACCCTGCAAAAACTACTAATAAATGGATATGGAGTAGGCCAATTGTAGCTGTTATAGGTAATCATGTATTCGCAAGGTAAAGGAAGGTGAATCAATTCAAAGATGCAACTGCCTTTTAAATTTTACCCACAAGAGCCTTTAGCAGGCGATAAATTGATAGTGTCTTACAATAATGGTATTTTACTGGATGGTCTTGAAAAGGAAATTTATCTTAAATTTAGGTTTGGAGATGAGTTTGCAGAAGGCAAAGTTTATGAAACTAAAATGATAAAGAAAAATGGCGAATATATAGCAGTACTTCCTCTGCTCAAAAGTGGTTTTTTATTTATTGCATTTAAAGACAATTTGGGAAATTTAGATGATAACAATGGAAACTTTTATAAGATAGGTATAAAATCAAAGGAATGAGAAGAAGCTCCTTCTCATTCCTTTTTACAATCTTTACATATACCATAGAACTTAACAATGTGATTGACAACTTTAAACCCTTTTTCTTTTTCTATTTGATCCTCTAAACTTTCAAGAAAATCATCCTCTGCTTCTTCCACTTTCCCGCACTTTATACATATCAAGTGATGGTGATTGTGAGAATCTTCGCTATTCGAAAGTTCAAAACGTGAACATCCGTCGTCAAGGTCAATCTTGTTAAGAACTTTTAAATCGTTCAAAAGCATTATAGTTCTGTATACTGTTGCAAGTCCAATCTCTGGCATTTTCTCTTTTACTATCTTGTAAATCTCTTCAATGCTCAAATGTTTGTCTTGATTGTCTAGGATTGAATCTAATATTATTCTTCGTTGGGTTGTGAGCTTATAACCTTTTTGCTTAAGCTGATCCTTTATTTCTTCTAACTGATCTTTTTTCATTCTGAATATCACTGCTCCGCCACATCAATTTGTAATTTGCAATTTATTTATGATATACATTTTATTCTCTCAAAAGCTCAGATGTCAAGACTTCATTGAACAACTCTTTTTGCAGGTTTTGCAATTTCCTGAACACTTAAACGCTTCAAACAAAGATGCGTTACACCGCGGACATTTTTTGTTTGAAATGTCCACCTCATAACCACACACAGGACATTTTACTTTCATCACAAAAACACTCTCCCTTTTGTTTTGGACTGAATCTTTAAAGTATTATATGTGCAAGAATCCCTCCCACTAAAATCGCAATCACAGCAGAAGAAACCCACACAAAAACTGAATATTTAAGCCCGTTTTCTTTTGTCATCATAGCAAAAGAAGTAATGCAAGGAACAAACAATGTTGTTGTTACAAGCGCAACAAACATCTGACTTTTAGTTGTTGGTATTGTTACAAGTCCTGCAGCTCCGTAGTCTCGTCTTATAATGCTCAGAATAAACACCTCGGTTATTTCTTTTGGCAACTTTAAAAATCCTGTAACTACAGGTTGCGCAAAATTTTCTATCGTATGAAGAAGGTTTGTTGCATCCAAAAATCCAAGTACAAACGTTGCAACAACAAATATAGGAAAAGCCTCTGTCAAGAATCCCTTTGACTTATAATACGTCTTTTTCAAAACATTTGAAAGTTGGGGAACTCTCAAAGTTGGGAGATCTATAAAAAGAGATGTTGATTCACCTTTTATAACTTTTTTCAATATCCTGCCCACCAGTCCGAAAATAAAAGCAATTATCAAAATATAAGCAATAAGATACCAAAATCCAAGTCTTGAAATAAGCCCGCTGATTATTCCAAGCTGAGCAGAGCATGGTATTGTGAGTCCCAGCAAAAACATTGTAATGAGCCTTTCTCTTTTTGACCCTAATATTCTTGTTGTCATTGTTGCCATTGTAACACAGCCAAAGCCCAAAATTATAGGAATTATCGCCCTTCCATTTAAACCTATCTTATTAAACACTCTGTCAACAAGCGCTGCAATTCTGGGAAGATAACCGCTGTCTTCTAATATACTCATAAAAAGGTGGAAGGCTACAACAAGAGGAAACAACAAACCAAAAAAGATGATTGGAAACATAGAAAGAATTCCATAATTACCAACAATAATCTTTTGCAAAAAAAGATTACTAACAAACTTACCTACAATCCCTTTTATGAAGCCAAGATAATACTCTCCCATTACTGTATTCATAGTAAAGTCAACCAGTCTTTGCGCAACAAGCACTCCCATGAAATAATACATAATATATAAAGTGGCTAACAAAATAGGAATTCCTGTGACAGGATTTATGAGAACTTGACTTAGTTTGTTTTTAAACTCAAGCTTTTTGGTATCAAACTTGACAGTTTTATTGAATATCTCATCCACATAGGTGCGTCTCAAAGCGTATATATTTTCTTGAAGTTCAGATACTGATGAACTGAATACATTTTCAGCTTCGGCAAGGCTTTCCCAAGAAAATTTCTTTCCTTCAGATTCTAAAATCTTTTCTAAATTAGGAGTGGATTTGCCCTTTTTAAAAAGATTTTTGTCTATAGCCTCCTTTAACTTGTCAATACCTTCTCCCTTGCTTGCCGATGTGGCTATCACTTCAACACCAAGGTTCTCTTTTAGCTTTTCTATGTCAATTTTGATATTATTTTTCTCAACCTCGTCAACCATGTTAAGTACAACTATGACTTCTTTTTGGTAATCAATAAGCTGCTGTGTTAAGAATAAGTCTCTGTCAAGATGGACACTGTCGACTACATTTATAATCTTCTGCGTATTCAGCACAATATCACGCGTTACAATCTCTTCATCATTGAAAGAAGAAATTCCATAAACGCCTGGTGTGTCGACAATAACATAATCCTTGTAAAATCCATAATTAACATCTACAGTTGTACCGGGATAATTTGAAACTTCTACATATCTTCCTGTCAGTTTATTGAAAATAACCGACTTCCCAACATTAGGATTTCCAACAAGTGCTATTACCTCTTTGTCATCTGGAATATTTAGCATCTCTTGAACACAGTGACAGTTCAAATCTATCTAACCCCTTTCTACTTTTGAGTCTCAACTTCAATTTGCTTAGCAAGACCGCTTCCTATTGCAATCTCTTGGTGATTTTTCCTGAGAATAATAGGACCATTATTTATTTTAGCTACACATTTTACTTTGCTTCCTTCATTTATACCAAATCTCAAAGCATACACACGTGCGGTTTTGCTTTTTATGCTCTTTATTATAACTTCCTGGTCTTTTGAAATCATATCCAGCGTCAAAGCTGATCACCTCTCATGATATTTAACATAAAACTCTCTGGTTTTTTGAAAACAATTTATAATTGATATTTTATGTTAATTGATAATCATTTTCAATTATATAATAACAGATTTTTCTTCATGGGTCAAGAAAAATATTTGAAAATGTATCCTCTTTATTTAAAACTAAAAAAAGGGACTACTCCTCTTCTTTACGAGCAGTCCCTTTTATCTTTCTCTTTTTTTCTACACTTATATCTTTCCTTGTTTTTTCAAAATCTTTTCCATCTCGTCAACAAGCTGACCAAAATATATTAACAAGTTGTCAACAGGCTCTGTTGATGTCATATCAACACCTGCTTTTTTGAGAACATTGATTGGATAATCTGAACTTCCAGCTTTTAAGAACTCTATATATTTAGCAGTATCTCCTTTCTCAATATTCTTTACAACCTCATTCGCAGCAGCCATAGAAGTTGCATATTTGTAAACATAAAAGTTCATGTAAAAGTGTGGTATTCTTGCCCACCATAGCGTTGCAAGCTTATCAACTTCAAAACTATCACCGTAATACTTCTTCATCAAGTTACCCCAGATGTTGCACAAAGTTTCTGCAGAGAGTGCCTCGCCTTTCTCTACCCTTTCATGTATTTCCTTTTCAAACTCTGCATACATAACCTGAGTATAAACAGTACCTCTTATATTTTCTACTAAGGTATTTAGTAGATAAAGTCTTTCATCATCACTTTTTGCTTTCTTAAGTAAATAGTTAATCATAAGAAGCTCATTTGTTGTTGAAGCAACCTCAGTTGTGAATATTGGTATATTAGAATTTATATACTTTTGTGTCTTGTTTGTATAGTATGAATTTACAGCGTGCCCAAGCTCATGAGCAAGGGTTAATACCGAATCCATAGTATTATTATAATTCATAAGGATATAAGGATGTGTATCATATGCTCCCCATTGATATCCACCTGTGTACTTGTTCTCGGTCTCAAACACGTCTATCCATCTGTTGTTGAATGCAATGTTTAAAACCTTTAAATAATCATTTCCAAGTGGCTTTAAACCTTCTAAAATCAACTTCTTTGCCTGCTCATAATCAATATTCATTTCATAATTTGCTATAAGCGGAACATACATATCATATATATGAACTTTGTCAATATTGAGGACCTTCTTTCTGAGCCCCACATACTTATGCAAGTACTTAATATTGTTATTAACTGCCTTGATAAGATTATCATAAACACTTCTTGGAACAAATTCTTGTGCTAAAGAAGCCTCTAATGCTGAATTATATTTTCTTGCCTTTGCAAAAAACACATTCTTCTTAACCTCAGCAGTCAATGTAGCTGCCAATGTATTTTTAACTTTGTCAAATGAGGAGTATATACCTTCAAATGCTCTCTTTCTAAAATCTCTGTCCTTGCTTTCAAGATACTTTCCATAACTTGCCTCGGTAAGTTGAATCTCATTACCCTTGTCATCCTTAATCTTTGGGAATGTGAGATCTGCATACTTTAGCTGAGTGAATATATTGTATGGTGAGCCTGCAAAATCTTGAGCTAACGCTAATAATTCTTCACCCTCTGGGGAGAGCGTATGAGGTTTTTGCTTTAGAACAGCATCTAGATACATTTTATAATCTGCAAAACTCTTATCTTGCATATAGGATTTTAAAGTTTTTTCAGGCAAACGCAAAAGTTCTGGCTGGATAAATGAAACCGCTGCCGAGACTTGCGCATACATCGTCTCAGATTTTGATCTCATTTCACTGACCTTGTTATCAGCCTGATTTTCATCAGCCTTCATATGAGCATAAACATAGACTTTGTCTGCAATTCTCATCATTTCATCTCTTAGTTTCAAACATTCAAGCAACTTATTTTTGTCTGAAAGCTTACCTTGGTAGTTTTTAAACTTAGGAATGTAGTAATTCAAAACTTTGTTGAGATCTGCATTCCACTTTTCTGGTGAACTATAGATGTCTTCAAGATTCCACTTGTACTTGTCAGGGATTTCACTTCGTTTCATTATCCCTGTTGAAGAAAAACCAATAACTGTTGTGGCAACAAAAGAAATGACAATAGCAAGGACTAAAAACTTTTTCAAATGTACTCTTTTCATCTTGCTTGCGGCAGTTGCCGTCTTCCCCCTTTCTTAAAAAATTGTATTGGTACGCTTTTTTGAATTTTTAAATTTTTATGATTATATAATATTAAAACTATTTTTGCAATATTGTTGTAACAAAACTTTAATTTGCTTGCCCAATAAAAAAGAGTACTATAATTCCCCAATCTGTTGAATTTTGCAGTTGAAATAATTTGAAAATTAAAATTTATTGTAGTATATTTAAGTTCAAGACAACAATTGCAAACTCTAAGAACTTCAAAATCTCTATCGAGGTGATTTTCATGGCACATAAAATGGTCAAAATTGAAGACCTCAATTTTAACCCCTTTACTCTAATTGGACAAGAGTGGATGCTCATTACAGCAGGGAACATCAACTCATTTAACACAATGACTGCAAGTTGGGGAAGCCTCGGCTATATTTGGGAAAAGCCTGTTTCCTTTTGTGTAATAAGACCTCAGAGGTTTACAAGAAAGTTTGTTGAAGAAAATGAATTCTTTACACTCTCGTTTTTCGGTAGGGAGTATAGGTCAGCTCTTGAAATCTGCGGCAAATACTCTGGCAAAGATGTTAATAAGGTTGAGATGGCAAGGCTCACCCCCAAAGAAGATAAAGATTTCAAAACAGTGTTCTTTGATGAAGCTAACCTTGTTTTTATTTGCAAAAAGATTTATTTTCAAGATATAATCCCTGAGAATTTCTTGGACAAAGCTATTTACAATTTTTACACTGCAAAAGATTATCATAGAATGTTTATTGGGGAAATTGTTAAAGTGCTACAGAAAGAAAGATAAATAACCTAACTGGAAAGTGCTGTGCAGATATTGTAAAAGAGGCATTTAATAAGGCTATAAAGATTAAGGAAGGAAAAGGGGACTGCCTCAACTGATGCTTATTGGCAGTCCTTTATTTCTGTCTTAGAAAAAGTATTTGCCTTGCCGCTTATATACACTCTTTGGTCATCTATTCTGAGTTTTAGCACTCCTCCTCTCTTTGAAGCCTGATAGGCCACAAGTTGTGTCTTTTACAGTTTTTTCCTCCAGTATGGGGCAAATAGGCAGTAATCAAAAAGGTTGTAATAAGATTTTTAAGTAGTATAATATTCCTTGTAATCGATTTACTCAAATTCTGAAAGGAAGGTTATTGCAAATGGCATACAAAAACTTTAAACTGGCAATATACTGCCCTGCTGGATTTTTAAAAAATGTGGAGTTTGAAACACTTGAAAAAGATTTAGAGTTTTTCAAAAGACACTTAGACATCTCAAAGGTATACCTTGAGACACACAGAGGTGCAGATACCGTCCCAAGAGAGAAAATGCTCAGAATAAAAGAGTTTTTTGAGAGGCAAAATATTAAAACATCTGGTGGAATCACTGCAACTGTGGTGTTCGGAAATGAAGAGCTTGATTATTATAGAATCTTTAATACTTTCTGTTACACAAACCAAAAACACTTAGACAAGTTAAAAGAAATTGTTCAATATACAGCTTCTTTGTTTGATGAAATCATTTTAGATGACTTTTTCTTCACCGCCTGCACATGCCCATCTTGCATTAGTGCAAAAGGAAATCTTAGCTGGAGCGAATTTAGATTAAATTTAATGACAGAGGTTTCAAGAGAGTACGTGATAAAGCCTGCAAAAAGTGTTAATCCAGATGTAAAATTAATAATCAAATATCCAAATTGGATAGAGTCGTATCAAGAGACAGGTTACAACCCTCAAACTCAGGTAGAGATTTTTGATTATACTTATACAGGTACAGAGACCCGCGACCCTGCTTATACACAGCAGCATCTTCCAAGGTATGCAAGCTATTCACTTTTGAGATGGTTTGAAAATCTAAAACCAGGCAAAAACCTTGGTGGATGGTTTGACTCCTTAGATTGTCTGTATAATATTGGCAGCTACCTTGAACAAGCAAATTTAACTGTATTCGCAAAAGCAAAAGAAATTACCTTGTTTGACTTCTCACACCTGAGAAACTCTGTATTTGTCCCAGCACTTGGGCTGCAGCTGCGTCATCTTGATGAGATTTGTAAATACATTGAAAATCCTATAGGAATTCCTGTTTACCATCCATTTAATTCATATGGTGAAGACCACATTTATGACTACTTAGGAATGGTTGGAATACCATTTGAACTCACTCCATATCTTCCTGAAAACAGTAATATTGTTTTTATCACAGCTGACTGTGTAAATGACAAAGATATCATTAAGAAGCTTAAAAATCATCTCTTAGCTGGAAAAGATGTAATAATGACCTCTGGTTTTTTAAAAGCCATGCAAGGAAAAGGAATTGAAGATTTGACCTCTGTGAGAGTGACAGACAAAAAGGTTTTTACAAACTTATTTGCCATCAAAACAGAAGTGTGTTCATTTTCAAAGTATGTATATGGTAAAAAAGAAATACTAATTCCTGTCTTAGAGCACAGGACAAATGCGTCATGGCAGGAGATTGTTGCAATCTCAGGTGAAAACAACTTTCCTGTCCTGATGAAAGACTTTTATGGCAGAGGGACTATTTATACATTGACAATACCTGAAAACTACTCCGACATTTACAACTGGCCACTTGATGTCTTGACTGAAATTCGAAGGGTATTTATGAAAAATTTTGATTTCTACATTGAAGCTGAAGAAAAAATTGCTATTTTTGTATACAGCAATGGCACTTTCATAATAGAGTCCTTCTTGCCTTACAGAACTAAGGTAAATTTACACATTAAGAACAAAAATAAAAAACTTGTTGATCCTTTAAAAGCTTCTGATCTTAAAGTTTCTATGATATCAGAAAATGAAAATATCTATGAAATCAACTTAGAACCAACAAGTTTTAGAGTCTTGAAATTAGAAAACTAAATTTTTTGGAAACTCTTTTGAAGGGAGAGTGCTTGCAAAATGAGCAGTGTTTTTGAAAATGAAGTAATAAAAGCAATTAAAGAGCGTCGTAGTGTAAGAAGTTTTTTACCTACCCAAGTTGAAGAGGAAAAAATAAAACTTTTACTTGAAGCTGCAATCTTTGCTCCATCTGCAGTAAATGGTCAGCCATGGTTTTTTACAGTAGTTCAAAATCTTGATATTTTAAACAAAATGAATCAAGAAATAAGAAATATTATGCTTCAGTCTTCTGATGAAAACTTAAAGAAATTCGCATCAAAAGAAGATTTTAACGTTTTCCACAATGCCCCAATGGCTATAATTGTTTCAGGAAAAGAAAATAGTCAATCTGCCCAGGTTGACTGTGCAGCTGCAACCCAAAACATCCTTCTTGCTGCAAAATCTCTCGGTTTGGCAACGTGCTGGATAGGATTTGTCGGGATACTTTTTTCAAGTCCAAAAGCACAAGATTATATAAAACTTCTGAAAATCCCTGAGGGATACAAACCTTTGTGGGCAATTGCTTTAGGATACACTGAAAATTATCCTCAAACAGTACCTGAAAGAAACTGGAATGTGGTTGAGTGGATAAAATAGATAGTTTATCTTACGCTAAAGCATATTCAAAGTGGGGGTTAATACCCCCACTTTTCTATTTCAATATTATATTAAGCAGCCTTGATTTTAATTCCTCTAATAATGTCACAAATCCTGTTTTTAAATTGTTTATAATATTAGAAAACAAAAAAACAAAGGGGGTTTTGGGTCGCTGGACTTCGAGCAGATTTACTCTAAATACTATCAAAAGGTGTTAAATTACCTGCTATTTACATTGAAAAGTTCAAAAGAGGCAGAAGACATTGCACAGGAGGTTTTCTACAAGCTCATTAAAAATCCCCCTCGCGAGGATAATATCCAAGGATGGCTTATTACTGTTGCAAAAAATCTTGCAATAAACTACTTAAAATCGCAAAAAAGAACTACTCTCGGAGAAAAGTATCTGCTTCTTTCTCAAACCCCAGAAGATGATATTGAAATACTTCAAGTCAAAATGGCACTTGAAAAACTGCCTGAGGAACAAAGAGAGCTGCTAATTTTGAAATACTCTGGATATACATATGAAGAGATAGCAAAGATTATGAATATAAACCCGAATTCTGTTGGCACTATGATTGCAAGAGCTCAAAGGAAGTTCAGAAAAATATATGAAGAGGGGGAAGGAGAGTGATATTTGATGTGCTATAGCGAAGGAAAGCTCCAAGAGTTCATTGATGGGGTGCTTTCTAAAGAAGAAAGTTTGCAAATAAAAAAACATCTTCTTGTGTGCAGAAAGTGTAGAAAACTCTATAATGAACTGAAGGAGACAGATGAGTTTGTATCTATGAAAATGCAAAAAGTCCTCAATTTAAGCTCAAATAACAAAAAGGGAGGGTTATTGAGGATGCTTAATAAAAATAGAAAAGTTGTTCTTACAGCAGCTTTAGCAGTCATCTTTTTAGTCAGCATAATATTTACACCATTTGGAAAGGCTTTATCAGATGCTTTGAAAATTTTCAGAGCTTCGTCCATAGAGCCAGTTGCAATTACTATTTCTGACCTTCAGGAAATTGAAAGCAAGCTGCAGCAGATTAATGCTAATTCTACAATTGATTTAAAACAATTTGGGAAAATTGATTTTAAAAGCTCAGAAAATAATAGCATATATGTGGAATCATTAAACTCAACTGAATTTGAATCTGCAAAGAACATTTTTAAAAAATACAATATAAATCCTGATGAAATAGCTTATCTTTGGCAAAAAGAAAATATCAAGAGTATGATGATAAACGAGAATCCAAATATAGAATTAAAATTTAAACTTGACATTGACAAAGTAAACCAGCTCTTAAAATCACTTGGCTCCAAAACCTTGCTACCTCAAACACTTGACCAGAAAGAGTTTGTGCTTACCATAGAAGGTGCACTTAATTTAATGTTCTACCCTATAAAAAATTCTGAAGAGTCCAAAAAAGGCACTGTATATATGATACCATCATTAGAAATAGGAATTGTAAAAGTTCCAAAGTTAACAACCCCAGTTGAATTAGATGAGGTTAAAATATATGAAACAATAGCAAACTTACCGTTTGTTCCAAACAATATAAGGTCTCAGCTTCTTTCAATCAAAGACCCTCTTTCAACACTCCCTGTACCTGTGAACAAGGATCTGTATGATTATAGGAAAATTAAAATTGGAGGCAATGACGGACTGGTTGTCTACCTTAAAAACAATCCTAATGATAGGACCATCGTATGGGTGGACCACAATAATAGTGTAAAATATATTAAAGCAGAGTCTACCTCCGAGCAAAAGCTTCTTGAATTTGCAAATTTGCTAAAATAACTGAAAAATAAAAAAGGCAGGGATGGTACTTGATACTGAACACAGAAAACCTTACAAAAGAATATTCGTCTAAAAACGGGTGCTTTAATATAAACCTTGAAATAGAAAAACCCATGGTGTTTGGGTTTTTAGGTCCAAATGGTGCTGGAAAAAGTACACTTGTAAAAACCCTTGTGGGGCTTTTGAGACCCACAAGGGGAAAGGCTTTTTTGCTTGGGAAACCTCTTGATGATATTGTTATTAAATCAAAAATAGGCTATCTTCCTGAAAATTTTAAATACCCTGACTGGATGACAGCTTATGAGGTTATGGAATTTCACTGCCAGCTTTTAAGAATGAAAAACTACAAAAATGAGATTTATTCTCTGCTTGAAAAGGTAGGTATAATTGAACACAAAGACAAAAAGATAAGGTGGTTTAGCAAAGGGATGCAGCAGAGGCTTGGACTTGCAGTCAGTATGCTAAACAGACCTGAGATAATATTCTTAGATGAGCCAACCTCTGCACTTGACCCAATTGGCAGAATTGATGTGAGAAATATAATAATTGAATTAAAAAACCAAGGAACAACAGTGTTTCTAAACTCACACCTTTTGTCTGAGGTCGAAAAGGTTTGCGACATGGTTGCTATAATCAACAAAGGGTATATCGTTGCGATGGGTACAATTGATGAGCTGACAAGAAAAGCCTTAAAGGTAACTTTTGTGCTGGATAAAGTAGATAGCAAATTATTTGAAATTATGAGTTTGAAAAATATAAATGTCTTGACTCATTCGCAAAATACCTTAGAGGTAGAACTTTCTTCGCATGAAGACATACCCATCCTTGTTGAGGAATTTGTGAAAAATGGTTATAAGATGTACGAAGTTAAAAAATCCCAAGAGCTTGAAAATGTGTTCTTGCAGGTTATAGGAGAGGGGTTTTTCTGATGGCGGCAATAATAAGATACTCTTTTAAAGAATTTGTGAGAAAGAAAATATTTTTGATTACAATTTTGATGTCAGCAGCCTTTTTGTTTTTGTACAGTTGGGGGTTAAAAGAAATAGCAGAAAATCTAAAACAGCAAAGTACTATGATGACATTTGCAATGCAGCAGGTTACTGTATTTTCATCGCTTGGGTTTTACTTTTCACACCTGATGGTTGCTTTTTTGGTTGTGTTCGCAACATCAGGAATAATTTCGTCTGAGATTGAAAATTACAATGTCCACACAATCATTGTTCGTCCAATTGCACGTTGGAAATATGTGCTTGCGAGGTACTTAGGTGCCTTGATTTTTATAACTCTATATTCAACTGCAATATTCTTTAGCATCTACACTATCAACAAGACTTTTGGATTTTCAATTGATCACACAATATCACAGGTAGTTTTGGGATGGCTTTTGTTTGAATTAATTGCGATTGTCCTTTTGACAGTTACAATATTCTTTAGCACATCGTTTTCAACTCTTGCAACGGGAATACTTGTTGTACTTCTGTTTGGATTTGCAATGATAGGAGGTTTTTTGGAACAGATTGGCTATGCAATAGCAGATTTTTCAAAGGCTTCAACAACACTCCAGACAATTGGTATTGTATCAAGCTTGATCTTGCCAACTGACAATATTTATCGTGAGATGGCAAATATTCTTTTTAAATCTAATTTGATTGACTTTTCAAGCATTGACCCATTTGCGGGAATATCAAAAAATAGTATATACATGAGAATATATTGGTTTTTCTATGTATTTGCTTTAATGTATTTAACCATCAAAAGGTTTGACAAAAAGGACTTGACATAACAAAAAGGGCTGAGCTTTTTTCTCTTGCAAGCCAGCCCTTTTGACATCAATCAAGCTGCCCTTTTAATATCTCAACCGGCATTACCTTTGCTATTTTCTGCCTTGCCAAAAACCTTGAAATTAGAAAGACTAAAAGAAGTATTACAAATGTAGACAATACACTCTGCACGCTCAAATCAAGGCTCATTGCAAAATCTATATCTTTTGTCACTGTGCTCATAAGCCCATCCATTGTAATTTTAGATAGTGGAATTCCTGCAACAAATCCTATAAAAAACGAAATGTAGTTAAAACCGAGAATCATTTTAAAAATACTCCTTTCACTATGCCCCAGCATTTTTAAAATTCCTATATTTTTCTTGTTCTCATTTAAAGTCAAAGTAGACAGAACATACACAATCAAAAGAGCAAGGATAGCAGCAATTAGCGCCATCACACCTATAGTCTTTGATAAGTCGCCAGCAGATGCCTTTATTGTATTTACAAGCTCAGATTTTGTGTAACTTTCAAAAATTAAGCTCTGTGGAATTTCCAACTTTTCTTTTGAGAATATCCCAATATACTCTCCACTGCTATATCCAAAAAGCTTATTAAAACTTTCGAGTTCCATATACCCATTGTTCCCAACAGGAAGGTTGGCAACTTTTTTCACTTTTAAAGTATATTCTTTGCCTGTAAATTTGTTTTTTAGTTTAATCTTATCTCCTTCGCCAATACCAAGTTTGCTTGCAAGAGGTTTGGTTATGATAAGCTCACTTGACACAGAGATTTCTTTTCCTTTTTCATCATACAGTTTTATCATATCTGAGTTACTTTTAATACCGTAAATTGTAATACTCAGTTTTGTCCCTTCAATGTCAAAAGACAAAAGGTTGTATGGCTCAGATGTAGCTTTTAACTTAATCTCAGGATGGGCAGAAGAAGAATTCAAAGAATAAAGATAATTGTACTTAAAATTTTTCTCATATGTTCTTTCTATTGCAGTTATGATCGAATCTTTTGCAGTCATACCATACATCATAAGGATTGTTGAAAAGATTATCCCAACTGCCAAAATTAGTTCCCTGCCAATATGACGCCAGCCATATTTTAGCATAATCCTTGTTCCAAACTCAAATCTGTCAAAAAACTTTATTGAAGGAAGCTTGCCAAATTTTAATTCATCAACGCCGTGAAGCATCTGAACAATTGTGAGGTTGAAAAAGTTCTTGATTGCAAGGTAACCTGAAAGAAATATAAATATGGCTGGGAGAAGCATCGCAACAAATATGTGCTGCCATGGCAAAATTGACTTTATCTTTGGTAATGTAAAATATGACCTGTAAAACTGTGCAAAAGGAGATGCTTCAATAACCCCAAGTACAACACCGAAGATGGAACCAAAAAGCCAAATATAAAGTGGAAACCTCATGAAGACTTTTAGTACATCTTTTTGTGTATATCCCATTGAATAGATTGTACCAATTTCAGCATGCATAGTATTTATTACCCTTCGCATGACAATAAAGAGTATAAAAGATGATACAAGAATTATAAAAAGACTGAGTGGCAAAGTTAAGTTCTTTGCATTTTTAACTTTTATCTCTGTATACATTATTCGCGGATTCTGGTCTCTTTGTACAAATTTCAAAAGCCCCCAGTTGCTGTTTAAAAACTCTTTAAACTTGTCAATGTTTTCAACTTTGCCTTTGAAACAATAATAATGAATAGGAAAAATGTTGAAAAGTCTTCTCATCTCATCTTCATTTATAAGAGCAAAACCAAAATGCTCAGGGTCAGGAAGTAAGTCTTGGTCATTTTTAATAATGTAAATATAATCTGGAAGATAAGCAATGCCTGAAACCTTGAAATTTTCTCTACCGACAGTCAGCACTGACCCTATTTTGAGCTTGTGTTTTTTGTAAAAAGCAGGGTCTATGAGTATTTCGCCTTTTGACGGCATTCTGCCTTTTTCGATATATGGTTTGTTTATTTCTTTGGGCACTGAAAAAACTCTCAGCGTAAAATGGTCATTTTGGACATCAGTAAATAGCCTTTGTTCTACATTAATTTTAAATTTTTCTTGTAGAAGTTTTATATCAACCTCTTTTGCAGTAATAAAATTCCCATCTTCCTGATTGTATTTGTTTTTGAACATTTCATAGTTATAATCTATATCTTGCATTGACGCAGCAAAAAGTGTATATGTCATTGTGGCAATAGCAACAAGCAGCATTATAGAAAAGAACTGTAAAAACTCTCTCTTGATTACTCGCAGGGGAATTTTTTTGATGACCATCACCATGTCACCTCTTGAGCAGAAATCTTTTGAAGATTTTTCGAAAATTCTACAAGACTACCTGACCTCAGCCTCAATGTAGCATCTGCCATTTTAGAAATTGCAAGATTGTGTGTAATTATCAAAATGGTTGTACCAAACTTTTTATTTACATCTTCTAGAAGTTTTAACACAAGTTTGCTGCTGTCATAGTCAAGTGCACCTGTTGGCTCATCGCACAAAATCAATGCAGGGTTTTTGACAACTGCCCTTGCAATTGCCACCCTTTGCTGCTGTCCGCCAGACAGTTCAAAAGGAAATTTGTTCTTTTCAGAATAGACATCCATCATTTTTAATACCATATCAACATCCAATGGATTTTTGCTAAGATGTGCACTTGAGAGCACATTTTCATATACCGTAAGACCATTTATGAGGTTAAAAAACTGAAATACAAAACCCACATAGTCGCGCCTGTACTCAGAAAGCCTTTTTTGGTCCATTGCAGTTATCTCTTTGCTATCTACAAAAACTCTGCCTTCATCTGCTCTGTCAAGCCCGCCAATGATGTTAAAAAGCGTGGTTTTACCTGACCCAGATGGACCTATCACAGTGTAGATTTTTCCTTTTTCGAGCTCAAAACTAACTTCATCGAGCGCCTTGATTGTATTTTGGCCCATCCTGTAGACTTTTGAAAGATTCTCAACCTTCACAAACACATCAAATCATCCCCTTTACTTTTCACCTGTACAATATATTATGACTCACTGGTCATATGACTGTCAAGTCATAATATAAAATTTATTTTTTCCCTATTCCTTCTTTCAAAAGTTTTATAAATTGAGACAGTGCATCTTTAAAATAACTTATGTCAAGATCAAGTGTTGTTGATGTTCTGCTTAGTGCTTCTTCGATTACAAATTTTTTCATATAAAAACTTGCACCTTCTAAGAAAATAGAAATTATAACAGGATCAATATCATCCCTTATATATCCTTTTTGCTGATTGTACTTTATAATTTTTACTAAAAACTCTCTCGACTGCTTCAAAAATTTCTCATTTATCTCATCTTTAAAGGGTGAGTCTTGTGAAAAAAACGCTCTTTCCAAAAGCAGGTACTCACTCTTGAGATCTTTCATTGCGACCCAAGTAGCCTCTATTGAATTCTCATAGTAATCAAATAGATTTACATGTACCATATCAAGCTTTTCAAGAAGTTTCAAAAACCTCTGGTAAGAAACTTCTATTGCGTAAAAGTACATATCTTTCTTGTTTTCAAAATACTGGTACATACTCCCTTTTGCAACGTTGCACTCTCTTGCAACATCAGAGATATCAACCTTATGGTAAGGTTTTTGTGAAAAGTGCTTTATTAATGTATCTGTTATAAGGTTTCTTTTCTCCTCTGGAAGGTTTAAGAATGTTTGCTTAGGCATAAATCTCACCTCAAGATTATTATGACTTTTTGGTCATGTGATGTAAAGAAAATTTTATTTTGATTGAACTCTATGATGCAATATAGCAAAAATAACAAGAAGTAAGTTAGCTATATAAAACAAATGGAGCTGCCAATTCATCTGCTTGGACAGCTCCAACAACCTTGTCATTGTTATTAGTTTATTTATCTTTTGCACTCTTCTCGAACTATATTTTCATTCTTCAACTTTTCTAAAACTTCATTTAGATTTACACCAATTTCTTATTTGTTCAATAACCTTTTTGTCATACTCCTCTCTTGTTATTCCCCATCCTTTGATGAGCTTCTCAATTACATCATTTGCAAACTTTACACTTTCCATATCACCTGAAACTTTTCCACTTATTACGTCTTGCATTGTCTTCTTTGTTTTTTCATAGTAGTCTTTCGCTTCTTTTTCTGACACTATATACCCTTCTTTTTTAGCAGTCTGAAGCAAAAGGAGATTTTCTATCATGCTGTTTAAAACATCTTTTTTTGTCTTTTGCACAGGTGGCTTTAGAAAGCTTGCCTTGTATTTTTTTAAAAGCTTTTGATAAGATTCTTTTCGAGATAAATAGCTTGCCTCTTCTAACGCATACGCAACCTCTAAATCCTTTTTATAAATCTTTTCACCGTTTACAACTGCTACAACTCTATTGTCTTTTGACTGCTGTATATTTTTTATCTTCTTGCCACACTCTATCCAAATATCTGCTGAGAAGACTGTAGAAAATGCCATCAGACTTATTACTACCATTATTATCAAAGAAAAGCATCTTCTAATCTTCTTCTCTTTCAACCTTCTTCACTTCTTTAATTTACTATCTTTTTTTATTGTACCAGATACAAGCTAATTTAATCAAGTTTTGAATCTAACAGAAAGAAAACTTTTCAAATGACATTAGCTTGTTCTAAAATAAATGTAGAGACAAAGGATACCGTTGATTCAAACTTTCTATTACAAAAGATTTAATTTCGGCATAAAGGAGATATACCAGCGATGAATGAGAAAATAAAGCTCTACAGACTGTGTTTTGAAAGCCTAAAAGTCTATCGAAACCTTATTCATGATAATGTTCTTGAAAAGCTGTACAATCTTATCTGCTACATCGACGATGGAAATCAGGATTTTACAAGAATTGTAAATCTTTATAGCACAGTTTATTACAATCTTTTAGAAGCTGGGAAAGGCTGTAGTTTAAAGGAATACATTATTAAGAAAATTCTCTTTAGCGAAAATACTTTTACAAAATTAGCAGCAAAAAGTATTAACAACATAGCAATAAATGAGAGTCTTAAAAAAGCTGCAGCTTATGATTTAGACTGCCTTGAGTTTATATCAAACTTTTCTGCAAAAGAGATAAAAGATTATTTAAAAGAATCTGCTGTCTTGCCAAACTTTTTAGCTGAAAGTTTTTTAGAGCTCAAAGGCACAAATACCATATTGCACAACATCATTGATAACTCTATAAAAACCATCATTGAAAAATTTTTGAAAAAAACTTGCTGGAGCAGTTTAATTGAGGAGCTTGTAGAATTCCACAGGCAAAATGGCTTTGGAATCTTTGCAAAATACAAAGGTTTTTCATGGGATGGCGAGAAGCTAATTGGCATTGAGAACTTAGACCCAATAAGATTAGATAGCCTTGTAAATATTGACAGGCAGAAGAAGATTGTTGTTGAAAACACCTTAGCGTTTTTAAATGGTCAAAGAGTCAACAACATCCTGCTTTATGGCAGCAGAGGAACTGGAAAGTCATCAACTGTAAAGGCACTTTTGAACGAGTTTCATCACATGGGTTTGAGAATTGTTGAGGTGTACAAAGACCAACTTTACACTTTTCCGAGGCTAATTAGAATCTTAAGAGATGTCCCGCTTAAGTTCATAATCTTTGTAGACGATTTGTCTTTTGAAGACATTGAGGAAAATTATACCAAACTAAAAGCCATTTTAGAAGGGTCTTTAGAGGCAATGCCTCAAAATGTTGTTATATATGCAACCTCAAACAGAAGACACTTGGTAAAAGAAAGGTTTAGCGACAGAAATGGTCTTTCTGATGATGAAGTGCACTTTAACGACACTTTAGAAGAAAAACTTTCTCTTGCTGACAGGTTTGGAATAGTAGTCACATACCCATCCCCAACCCAGCAGGAATACCTTGCAATTGTTGATGAGATTGCAAAGAAAAAGGGAATTGAGATTACAGAAAAGCTTCACAGGCTTGCTCTGCAGTGGGAAATGAACTACAACGGCCGCTCAGCAAGAACAGCTAAGCAGTTTGTTGACTGGTATGAGGCACAGGTTAAAATGGAAAAGGGCTAAGGCAGCAAAAAACTGCTTTTTAGCCCTTTTCTTGTTTTGGATAATACCTTAATATTATCCTATCAGCCTTTTTATCTCATTCAAAATTAGCTTTTCTCGTTTATTTATAAATCTTTCAAAGTTCACTTTAATCTCCGAAGGTGTCAGATTATCAGTAGTGTTTTTTAACAATAAATACATTTCTTCATCAATGAAATGACCCTTTAATATCTCTTTTACCTTGTGTTCTGCTTCTTGTTCTGATAGGCCTTTTGATTTTTGAATTTCAATCATCTTTCTTATGTAATCACCTGGACTGCGACGAGATATGCTTCTGTTAGTATTTTCAAAAATCAATGTCCTGTTCATAATTGAGTCAACATCAACCTCCACACCTTTGGCTTTCAAAAAGTTCACTGGAAAAATATGATGGTCATCAAGCTGGTTAAAAGCAATGTTCTCAGGATAATAAAAATCTTTTGCTCCGTTTTTAAATAAAAGATTGAAAATTCCGATATATTTTGAACTTCCCTTTCTCCTTACCTCTTTCAAGGTATATACATTACTCTCTAATTGATTTCTTAATTTTTCCACAACCTCAGGTATTAAGTTATTATTGTTAAACCATGCACATACTTCTTTGAAGTCTTTTGCCATAGTGGTTTCGGTAGAACCTGAATATCGTTCTGAAAAAACTGCACTCCAGTACCATTTTTCAATTTTATCTGTGTCAGGATGATCAAATTTTAAGAAGAATGCAATCATCATTGTAACAATAGGATAATATGGCAACCACTTTTCAAAATCTACTATTCCAAAGTTATTTACCTGGAGCAAATACGGCAATACCTTGTTTTCTGCAATATCAACCACTTTGGCCCAACTCTGGTCTGAAAGAATGTTATTATCTATCCTAAGCATTTCTCGTGAACTGATGTTTTTGTCGGCCGCTAATGCAAGAGCTTGAATAAATGAATATGGAACTGTGGTATTGTCTATTCTTCCTGCAAGTTTTTTAATATTAACACTATTTTCAAATACTTCTTCCCACTTTTCTCGAAGTCTTATGAACTTGTAAAATCTTGCTACAAGAAGATCATAAATGGAAAGTTTTACACCACTTCTATTGATTTTTTCAAACAGTGCAGCAATTTCATCAGGTTTGTCATTATATGATAGACCAAGCGATAGAGTAAAAATGTTATATTTTATCATGTTATCAATATAAGCAAATATTTTATTCGCTTCCTTGTCTTCAAATAATAATTTATACTCTCCAAACCATAATTTATAGAACTCAGGAATATCTTTAAACACTGTCAATGGCAATATTTTTTTCTCTTTTAAAACTTCAAGATTATAGTCTCCGTTTTCATCAATAATCTCCTTGAACTCTCTCCATTTTTTTGACCAGCTAAATACTGCTTCATTAATATTATCAACGGCAAGTTTTTCTAAATCAATAAAAAATGCATAGGGATTTTCAGAATTACGCAGAGGAATATCAGGACTATATATAGCGTAAAACAAAGATGTAAGTCTTTGTTGTCCATCCAAAATTAATATCTTGGGTTGCTCACATATTTGGGGATTTACTTTCTCTGCCCCTTCTACAAAAATCACCTTAAAAGGAACACTTTGTGGATTTGTTTCTAAAATCAAAAAAGTTCCTATAAACATACCTTGAAGAAGTGATTTTATAAGCTCTTCAATGTCATATCTTGTCCAAACAAAATTTCTTTGAAAATCGGGTAGCATACATTCACCATTATAAGCCTTTCTAACTAAGTCCAATAAGTTCATCTGTCCTTGCTGGAGATTCATCAATTACTCCACCCCCTCATCAGCCACTCTTTTCTTTGCTCATTGTCCAAAACCTTTTTGCAGCTTTCCCAGTCGACTTTTTCGACATGTTCTTTATATTTTATATCAAATGGATGCTCGGAATTTAAAACTTCAACTGTTTTGACAATTTCCATCCACTCATCTTTTATAATCTCTGGAAGTGAGCCAATCATATCATAGGTGAGTTTTATTCTGCCAGACAGAACTGCATGAATTCTATCTTCAATAGAATCTTTGTATCTTAAGTTATACACATAAACCTTATCAAATTGCTGACCTATTCTTCTTATTCTTCCCTGGCGCTGCTCAAGTCTTATTGGATTCCATGGAAGGTCAACATTTATAAGAGTGCCAAGTGTTTGCAAGTTCAAACCTTCTGCAGCGGCATCTGTTCCAATCATGAGCCTTATCTTTCTGTCCAATACAAGCTCTTTTATTTCATCACGATCAATACTTGAAAAACTGCCACCTTTGAATACTCCAGATTTATTGCCACCTGCATAAAATCCTATTAGCTCCTCCGTAAAGAATTCAGAAAGGGCTGAAGCAACAGTCAAAGCAGTATCGTAGTATTCAGAGAAAATAATACAACCCCTTTCAAGCCAGTTTAAGTCCTTGAGTATCTGAATTATTTTTGATAATTTTGGGTCATTTTGTTTATTGTACTCAAGAAGTTCTATAATTCTCTCCAAACAATAAAGTTCGTCTCTGTTTATCTTAACCTTATCAACAAATTCTTCAACATCATCCTCATCAAAATCGTCAGCATCAATTTCTTGTTTTTCATAAATTACTTTAGCTGTATTCAACCCTGCCTGAAAAGATGAACCCATTCTTCGTAAAAGAAGAGTCTTGTAAAAGCCTTTTGCACCTGATCTCTTTTTAAGCAGATTTGTGAATTCTTCTGCATATTCATAAGCTGCTTTAAGTGGAGGAGTTAAAATCAGTGCACTGCTGTCATCCTCACCAAAAAGTTCAATGTCAATTTTCTTGAGGTAAGGTTGGTTCGTTTCCGGGTCAATGGTGTTTTCCAGGGTCGACCTCTTTCTTTTGACAATATGTCTTATGAAAGGATTGTATTTTTGCATATAATCTTCCGCAATAATCTCATTCAGAAGTTCTTTTTGATAAGGTGTAAGACTATCATACTCGGTTAAAAGCACATACTCATTGTTTTCCATGCCAAGCGAATTTCTAAGTTTCCCTATTGTGTAAGTATTTTCTTTCGAATGCGGCAATGGATTTCTAATCCATCCCCAGTATTCAGCTTTGCTAATTATTTGTCTTGTTCCTCGCACAAGTTCTATCGCATCAAGTGGTCTTGTCTGCCAGAGACTGAATTCACTTCCCAAAACTTTTTTAGAACCTCTTGCAAGAATACTTAGCAAATCCCAGCCTTCAATGGGATGAAGCTGGATAGGTGTTGCCGTTGCCAAAATCATTGTTTTTGTTTTTTGCGACAATTGCAACAAAAACTTCATAAGATTGTTTGGTTCGGGTCTTTCTGAAGGCTTGCTAAGATTTTGGCGTCTTGCCCGGTGTGCCTCATCAACAATGATGCATTCATATTCAATATCCAAAAGAGGTTTTACAAGATCAGAACCTGATGTTATAAGTCCATGAGATATTATACCTATCCTTCTCGGACACTGCAAAATTGGCGGTATTCCATTTGACTGAGGTTTCACCTCTTGACCTGTCTCCACAATCCACTTTCGTCCATCCCATACAGCAGATGGTATATCGAACATGGTTTTGAGTTCATCCTGCCACTGCCACAAAAGCGTCTTAGGAACAATTATCAAAACAGGTTTGTCCCCATAGAGTGCCGTTAACTGAGCAATCATTCCAAGCTGAGCAGTCTTGCCAAGTCCAACATCGTCTGCCAATATGTATCTTGCACCACCTTCTAAATGCTCGTCAAACACCATTTTAACAAAGTATTTCTGATGATTCCAAAGTCCAAAACCATCTCTGTATACAGGAGATTCAATGACAGCAGAGGCAGGGTCAGGGTCTTTTTGCCACTCTTCAATGGTAATTATCCTGCCCCTGCTAAGTCTTCCTATGTTTTCTATTACAAGTTCGCTCAGATCACATGCATATGGACTTTGCCAGAAATATTCAAATTCTTCTTGAACCCATTCAACGCTCTCGATTGAGTCATCTGCCCAGAGAATTTCATAATTGTCTTTCCATGCAGGTTTTGTTTCGTTTACACTTCCAACAAAAGCAATCTTTTTACCATCAGACAGGGAAATCACCCCTGCCTTGGCATGGACAAGCCCATAAAAGTCGTTTGGTACAACTTTGACTATCATTTTTCTGCTTTTTAAAAGCTCATACAGCTTTTTGAATCTATCTGGAAACTGCTGTGCCTTTTTCTCAGGATTTGATTTGAACCATTCACGAACCATTTTTTGTTTTGCAAGCTTCGCAACCTCAACATCCTTTTTTTCAACTTCAGAGTTGCATATAACCCTTATAATACCCTGAACGCTTTCTATTGCCTCGCCTGCTATTTCCAATATTGACGAGCTAAAATACCCGGCAAGTCTGTCATAGCTTTTTGCGTTTTTGAGATATCTATTTAAAAACTCTTCTGAAATATTAACTTTTCGCGATGAATATCTTTGAAGCATCTAATTTGACAAATCCCCCTCGCTTCTTTATATTTAAAGTTCATTTTCTAATGAAGTTATAATCAAAACCGCATCTTTACTTTATTTGTTTGTATTTTATGTGTCCGATTTTCTGCCAAAACGAGTGTTAAAACACTCTGAACAATAATAAGCTGAATCAGGACGTTTAGGACCTATGAACATGTTTTCTTTTCGGTCTAATTTCATGCACCACCAACAACGTTCTAATTTTTCTTTAGAACAACTGTAGCAATAATAGTTGCCTTTGCGGTCTTTCCTGTTTTCATCTCTTTTAGTCATCTTTTTGCATTCAAAACATTCTACTAAATCTAACTGTGCATAAAGATGCTCACAATAACTTTCCCCATCAACTTCTATTAAATTTCCTTGAAGGCAATCTTCACTACATACGAATATCCCTGCTAATTCTAAACCATATTCATTATTATCGGAGTCTTCTATTAAATTTCTGCAATCTTCACAATAAGGCACATCTTCCTCATGAATTTTACGGCCACAGTTAACACAGTATGAATATATTTCATCACGGTCTGGATCATAATATAACTCACACATGTCGTTTTCACCTATCCTCCTTTTCAGTGTAATTATAATAATCCTTATATTCTATCACTTGAAATTCTTTCTGCTAAATAAGAAGCTATTTGAGAGTCAAGCTTCCAGTGCTGCATGGTGTTTATTTTCTCAAGCCTTGACAGGTATCTGAAAATCAATTCTATCTTAGATTTTTCATTCCAGTATTTTGTTTCAAGCTTTGTCTTTAACATTTCGTGTGCAGCTTCCACAGCTTCTGCAACATCTGTTATTTCTTCTGTTTTCTTTACAGCATTATTAATAGCCAAAAGACACATTCTGAGAGTTGTTGAGCTAAATCCATGCTTTGTTACAACCATCTCCTGCCCGAGCTCTGTTGCTGTTTTTAACCTTGCATTATTTGGCTTTCTTTCTGCAAAAAGTTCATCATAGTCTGCTATACCCAGACTCCTTGCTGCATCCTGAAATACGCCTATTCTCCTTTCGCCCCTTGTTTCAAATTCAATGCCTCTTATATAGAACTTCTCATACGCATCCATCTTTCGCCATATATCATAAACAAAATCTTTATCATACCCGAGAGATTTCAATCCATCTGGAACAACAAAGCTGCTTGCGTATTCCCTCATTGCATCCAGAAACTCTTTGATTTTTTGATTTGTTGCCTTTAGATTGCAGGATGTCAGCACGCGAAGCGCTGCATAATAGCCCGAGAGCTCTAAATCTGTAGGACTGTAAATTGGTTCTTGCTGGCTGCTGTCAAGTTCATACATGAGATTTATTTGTCGCTCAACCTCTTCTTTCCCCACAGGATAAAGCTCTTCAATAAATACAGGCTCTAAATTGCTCTTGTCTATCCTTTTGAGAACAACTGATACTGTTGATTGAACAAAATTACCCTCTGAGATACTGTCTTCTGTTTCTGTTACAATGCTCCATGCGTTGACAGACATAAGTCCTGATTCTAACAAAATTTCAGTCAGGTCTGCAAACACCTCTGAGTCCTGGTGTGTAAACATCAAAATAAAATAGCCATTTTCATGCATATGTGAAACTATGTTCTTCATTGCCGGCAAAAATGTCTCTTTAAAAGTCTCTTTGTCACTTCCCTTTATTGCCAGAGCTCTTTTGCTGTCTGTATACCAGTCCGGAAATACCTCTTTTAAAAACTTCCTGTCCCATGCCAAAAAGAATTCAGACAGCTCATGATAGTTCACAGCATCAGCATATGGCGGGTCTGTTATCCAAATATGGCATTTATAGTTCGTATCACTGGCATTACCTAATTTAATTTCTATATTTTTGTTTTTGACATATCGTCTCGACAATGGTATAATATAGAATTCTTGTAAATTATTTAAAGGTCTGCATCCATAATTGTAAAAAGTATTTAAAGCTTGGTTATAAAAAGTCTGAGCATTAATATGAGTATCATCATTAATCCATTGGCATAATTTTGAATTTCGATTACAACACCTGTTAACCCCCAAAAGCCCAACTATCTTTTCCTCTCTTGTCTTTGCCTCTCTGTCAATAAGCTCCATTAAAAGCCCGTGCAAAAGAAGCTGTCTTGGATTGAAAAGCTGATGCCAGTAAGCCCAACCGCGTTCTCTAATAACCTGATTTGTATTATACCCCTCTTCAATCATATCACTTGGAATATATCCTTTTTGCTGCCACTCATCAAATCTTTCTTTTAGAAGCTCAACAACCTTCATCTCTCTTTCCAAATCTTCTTCATCGGGTGCTTTGTAGTATCTCTGTCCATTTTCGTCTTCATACCTTATGCAATAAAGCCTTTCTTGGGGAGTTAAAATAAAATTGTGTCCACTGTATAATTAGTATTGAAATAATTATCAAGGGGGCTACTTAAAATGAATAAAAACGAAATTATTGAGACTGCTAAAAACATGGCTGTAGAGCAAGTATTAAATATGTATTGCTCCAAAGATGATCCTAACCGCCCAGCTCTAAAGCAACTCTTAGAAAACTTGCTCGATTGCTTTATGTTATCGGAAAGATCAGTGTACCTTGCTAAAAATGACAATGACAAAGGCAATGGTTTTTACGATAGAAAACTTGCAACACCTGTTGGCAGTCTTGAAATCTCTGTCCCTCGCACACGTACTGGTAATTTCCGACCTTCTATCCTCCCTGACCGCTACAAAAGAGTTGATAGTTCATACACTGACCTGCTTATGTCTTTAGTCGTCAATGGTTATTCCGAAAGTTCCCTTGTCCAGACTTTGAAAGCTTTGAATCTTCCATATTCCGAAAATGAAATACTAAAAATCAAAGAAGACCTTAAAAATGAGCTTCAGTTATTCAAACAAAGAGAACTACCAACAAGTGCTTTTGCTCTCATCATCGATGGTTATCATTGTGAAGTTAAGGATAATTCTAAGGTTAAACAAGCTACTTGTTATGTTGTCCTCGGTATCGACTTAGAAGGTAAAAAAGACATTTTCGGTGTCTACACTTTCTTCGGCAAAGAAAATAAGGCTGATTGGATGAAAGTATTTGAAGACTTAATTACAAGAGGGCTAAAAGAGATTCTAATTGTCATAAGTGATGACTTCCCTGGTATTATAGATGCTGTCAAACTTGCTTATCCTCTTGCTGACCATCAACTGTGTTTTGTCCACCTCCAACGTAATGTCAGAAAACATATGACAAAAGAGGATGCTTCAGCTTTTAACAAGAGTTTAGACAGACTTAGAATTTCTTCCTCCGATTTTGACGAAGCTGTACTGAAATTTAAAGAACTTTGCGATGGATACCTTTCAAAATATCCTCGATTTATTAAAGCAATATCAGAAAAAGCAGAGTTTTATCTTGCCCATATGAAATACCCTGAGGAATTAAGGAAGCATATCTACACCACAAACGCCGTTGAAAGTGTAAATAGCATGATTGAAAAGATTAGAGTAAATTCAGGTGGATACTTTCAGTCTGTTGAAGTCTTAGAAATTAATATTTACTTACAGCGAGAGAACTTACGCCGTACAAAATGGAAAAATGGAGTTCCCAGTATTAGAAAATGCATCAATAACATAACCCAACTTTACAACTTGCGTTATAAATTGGAAACACAAAATTCTTGACAAGTCTCCTTTCTTGAAACACATCATCCTCTCTTGGCAAAAACTCATTCTTTTCCCATCGTCTCAATCCCCAAATGGTTTTGCCATTTTCAGTTCTATCTCCTCTAATTGTTGATATACTCGTCTCCATCTTACAATGAGGACAAACAAGATATCCACCTTTAACTGTTCCACTCTTTGCTGCTCTTTCAACTTCTTCTTGACTTGCACCCATCTTAATTTCAATATCAAATCCCTTAATTGCTGGATTTTCACGCAAAACTGCAACTGTTTTTGAATTCTTACCAATCACAAGAGAAGGAATCAAAGGCACTTTATAACCACACTCAGGACATATTGTCTCAACACAGTAGATATATGCATTTGCCCTGTGCCCTTTTGAGTTGTGCTCAACTCCCCACTGCGTAATTATCTTGTCTGCTTCTTCAAATACTCTCTTTTGGAAATCTTTAAGTTTTTCAATCTCTTCTTCTGGAAGACTTAAAAGATTCAATGCTGCCCACGTAAGAAGCATTGCAATTGGATTTAAATCAGATGCAAAGACGTTAAATCCAAGTCTTGCAGCTTCAAATGGAATGCTGCCTCCACCGCAAAACGGGTCTCCAACTGTTGGAAGTTCCCCAAACCTCTTTCTGCCAAGTTCATCTATCAGTTCCTGATAAGAATAGGCATTTGTTCCCAGATATTCATTTATTTCTTTCCACGTGCTTTCTGGCAAATTTTCAAGCTCATCTACTCTTATGCAATATTTCAACTTCTGTTCATACGGCATTCTGCTAAATATTCTGTTTTGAATTTCTTCTCTGTCTGCTTTCGACAAACCTCTTTTGTAAGATATTTTACCATCTACTGAAACCTCAAAATATTTTTCTTTCTCCTCATCTGTTGCGAATTCATATGCTTCTTTTGCAGTGATGCTGCCTTTTCTTCTTGTTTTAAGCCCTTCTTCGTCCATACCCATGAGCTTTAGAAAAATCTCCATATCTTTTTTTGGATTTTCTGAAGCAGGAATAAGATATCCTAAAAGCAAAGCTCGAACAAGCACAAGAGGTTTCCTTCCCCACCACTTGCCAAGACCTGTCAAAAGCTGACCAGACCCAGCTTTTCTCTCTTTAAACGCCTCTTTTGAAAGCTTTAATACAGGAAACTGCACCTCAATCAAAGATTTATCTATCAAAGCAAATTGCCTCCCTTATTAAGCTTTGTATTTAATCTTCATAAACTGTCTTTTGATTTTTCATGCTCTCAAAATCAAGCTGCTTTATCTGTTTCTGGCTAACCGGGTTTTCAAGCAAAGCATATTTTAATGCCTTTCTCCAGCCTTTTCTATCATTTACCCTTCCTGTTGCAGCATTGGTAACACCGTAAAGCCACCATCTCTCTTCAGGTCTTAAACCCTGCCAGTTGACAATGGCAACCGGTACCTGTGAATCATCTGTGCAATCCTCAACTGCCCAGAGCAAAACTACAAGCTCTTTGCCAAAAAGTCTGTGAACAGGATTTTGCCCTTCTTTCCATTTGGCTTTTTTATATCCCTCTTTTTCAAGCCTGTAATTAAACTCCTGAGCAAGATAAGGAGCAACCCTCTGCCACAGCCATTTTGGAATAGATACCTTTAGCTGGCTGTCAAGAGAGTTGCTCTCGTCTATCTGCTGAACTTCCTTCCCTTCCTGCCATATAAACCTTTCATAAACCAAGACCTTTTCATTTTTTCCATGTGGTATTACAACTAAAAAATGGTGCTGTGTCTCTTCTGGATTAAATCCAAAACCTATTGATTCTAACTTACCCTTTTTTTTAGATTTATTCATCTTGTATTATTGCCTCCCTGAACTCTTGCAGTGACCTTCCTTTTTGCTTTAGCCATTCTTCAAATTTCTTTGCATCATCAAACAAAACTTCTGATATGACACCTCTTATGTTTTGAATGTTTTCCGGATAAAAGTTTGTTTTGACTTTTTCTATATTAGAAAAAACCTCTTCAACTTCCTCGCCTTGCTGCTTTCTGGAATGAATAACAACATAGTTATCATCGTCTTTATATATCTCTAAATTATAGCTGACAAATCTGCCACCATATTCTTTTAAAAGGGAAGCTTCTCTATTAAGATCTTCAATGCTGTATATAATAATTTTCTTATTGCTTGAAAGCTTTAACCTTACAGGTTTTTCATAATCCAAAGACTGTTCAGCAACTCCAGGTCGTGTATTGCTACCTATTTTTATAGTCTTTTGTTCAGAATACACACCATCTTTTTCAGCAATTATAATAATCAGTTTACAGTTATCCGGTATTGTAATATCACCGTTTTGAGCTTCAATCCCATTGTATCGTGGGCTTGAGCCGTCAGTTGTGTATAAAACCTTAGCTCTTGGCACAGTTCTCACTTTTATGTGCATTTTCCCTTCATTATCTGTAAAGCGAATGTTGTCGTCTAAGTATATTGGAGATTCAAATTTTACAATATCTCCTTTTGGATAAAAACCTGAAGAATCAACGCATAAGAAATTTATTTTCACCGATTTTGTTCTAAACTCATTTTTATTTTGAACAGTTTGTGAATTTTCTGTTGGTATTTGGTCCCCTTCTTCATAATAAACTGTATCTCCATACATTGGCGTAAGTTTTAACACTAACTCACCCGTATCAAAATCAGGATATAACACCCTTACCATTACAGTTGATTTTTCCTTTGCAGCTTCTCCTCTTAAAACATAGCCAGAGTCTTCTTTCCACAGCCCTTTTGAAATCATGTCCCTTTTTAAATCCTCAAGAGCTTGAGGCGGATGCCAGAACCATCTTGCATCCCTAGCAGCTCTCTCAACAACCTCGCTCCAGCTCATTCTTTCTTGAGTAAACAAAATACTCTCTACTTTTTCGCGAAACTCGTTAATATCAGCAGGCTCAATATATTTCTTTCCCCTCAATACTTCCTGAATAATTCTTTCACCATCTCTATTGTTTCCAAGAAGTCCTGATGTTTTTTTCTCTTGATTATTTTCATTCTGAACCTCAATTTTCACATCTACAGAAATAAGCTCAGCCTCATGCTTGAGTGGAAGTCTTTGCGGGTAGTAAAGCTTGTTGAATGTCTCTCTAATTGTCTCCAAGATGCTGTTTGCCGACTTTGTCAGTTCATTTTCAGCTCTTTTGTATTCAGAGTCTGTTGCAGGAATCCCATCTCTTTTTAATTCTTCCAGAACATCTTCCCAGCAAATATATTCTCTTATCTTTTCCAAAAGGGAATCATACATATTTGTAGAACCAGTCAGGAACAAAAGTCTGTTCTTATATGTCTGATTAGCCCAGAAATCTTTAAGAGCAGGATTTAAGTCACCTCTGTTATTGTAAGGTTTTGAAATAACAAGGGTTACATTGTTCATATCAACAGGAATCTTAGAAATATCATTCGGCAGTGCAATAACCTTTTGATATACTTTCTGATAACAGTTAAAATTACGCGGTTCAAAAAAGCTTCTTAAATACCTTTCTAATCGTTCTTCAGCTTCATCGAGGGTATGCATACTCTTGAATTTTCTCATTCTTGCAACAACATTTTCAACAGGCGCAAGATAAATTCTGTCACTGCTGTCTATTCTTGCATGAAGAGAATTTTGTTTGAAATCTTCTAAAACGTTTGAAAAAATACTCAAAGCCCTGCCGGGTGAAAGCAGGTAAGCATAAATTTCACCTGATGTTAGCCCAAGCGGTGATTTTGTTATCTCAGAAAGTGAAGATAGCAGAATAAGCTTTGCCACTTTGCTTGCAAGGTCTGTGTTATACTTCTGGTCAATAGACTTGGCAGTGGTAATATATGCTGTAGAATAAACATCGTGCATTATTGCATTCTCTAAGCTCTGCTTTATATTGATTATTTCTTCACGCGTGCTGTAGTCGCTCAAATCAAAGTCGCATGGTTCAATAAGATACCTCTCCTTTGCAAGCCGTCCTTCATCTTTATACAAATATTTCATGTAATGTCTCATAAGACGAATGAGTCCTCTTGTTTGCTGGAAATTGACATTTTCTCTGAACCGGCTTACAAGATCCATTATTGCAGGATGAAAAGGATATGTCCTTTTTATTTCTGTGTAAATCCTTTCTGGCTCAACAGTTGTCTGTCCTTTTTTATTTCCTTCTGAAATCTCTTCTTTGTATGCCCTTGCAATCTGGTCAACATCCGCATCATTTTCCGGGTCTTGAGGATATTCAACAAAGAATCTTTTTCGCAAAATACAGTATATATCGTTTGTTACCATGTCAACAGGCTGTATTGAAAAAGCAACCCTGGTTGCTTCTTTGTCAAGCTCAAAAGCCAGAGCACTTCTCAAAAGCTGTCCACCCTGTTCATATGCAGCCTGAAGGTCGGATACAACAATCATAACGTTGGAAAGTTCCTTTTTCTGAATGCTGTTGAACAGATTTGAAAGTCCTATAGACACCACTTTTCCAAAATTGCTCTCGCCAACCGGTATTGAACGTGCATAATCAAGATAAAGCGGAAGCTCGTCCAAAAGTATCAATAATGGGTCGCCTGAAAGAAGATCTGTCCACTCTCTGTCACCCGGTGCATGCATATGATTGCTCAAAATATTGTTTAGTATTTCCTGCTTGCCCAGCTGTTTTGCAATTTCAACCCAGGGAATTGAGTTTGTCCACCTGCCTGTAAAGATGGCAGTTCTTACTCTTCCTTCATAAAAATATGGGTAATTTTCGCCTAAAACCTTTTTTCTTAACTCTGGATACTTTGCTAAAAGCCCAAGCGCAATCATGTTATGGGTTTTTCCGCCGCCCATAGCCTGTCTTAAAACAATCAAACCCTGGCTTTCATCCAAACCTTTGAACCTTCTAAAAGCAACATCAAAAAGCCTTCTCATACCATTTGTTATGTACGTTTGATCAAAAAATTTTTCAGGATTGATTTTGTCAGAAAGAAGGTCTGAAATCTCCTGAACATCCTCTGACGATCTTGTAGCAAATACATCTTCTCTTGGTTTACAAAGTTCGAAAAGGGTTTTCATGTGTGTTTACCTCCGGTGAGTTTTTGTTAATATAATATCAATAAATATTCAATAAATATATTAGCGTTATTTCTATTAAAATTCAATTTTTCTCTAATTATTCACCTCAAATAATCCCTCTTCAAATATTTCATCAAGGATTTCTTCTTCAAGTTCATATAACAAATCGTCTTCACTTTCTAAACTGCTTCTTTCTGATATTTTAACTTCTCCTTGCTTATTTTCAAAGTTCAATATAAACTTCAATATTTCTTCATATTCTTTGTAATTAAATAAATTTGACAACTCCTCTTTGCCTTCCTCAACCATTTCAGCAAATTTTATAATCTTTAGCTCTTTTCTAAACTTTAGATCTAACTCAGACGCTTTTTTCTCCCCATAGTCAGTTATATAATCTTCCAGTTCTCCTCTTTTCATAACAAAGATATTATAATTTTTCAGTCTATCAATAAAGTCATATATTGTTTTCTCTTCTACTTCATACTTATCTAAAATTTCACCATTAATTTTTTTCTGATGTCTACTTTTTATGTATTCCCAAATTAGTTGTAATTCTTGGTCATACTCCCCCATTTGACATACTCGTTCTATTATTTCATAAAATTTCTTTGCATCCAAGCTATTTTTATCAGAACACGCTTTTTTAATTTTACTGTAATCAATTTCATTTTTTTCCCTTTCCCTAATCGAATTTAATATTCCTTTAATTTTACTTATTTCTTCTTCTAAATCTTTACTTATAAATTCCTTAAAATCTTCTATACCATTTTCTAAAATATCAAAATCGGCTATCACAAAGCATTCTATATTTAAATCGGATAATAGTTGCATATAAGATTTAAAATAGCTTTTCCCACCTACTTTAGCAATGCTAATATTTCTTTTTTCTAAAGACCTTTTTTCACCTAACATTTTATCAGCAATTAACGGCAGTAAATAAAACTCTCCACCTTCCACTAAAATAACCTTGTCAGCAAACAGTATTTCTGCATTATTACTCCACAATATATTACTTATTTTCTGAATTTCTCTAATATCCCTTTCTGCATTTAAACGACTTATCTTTGTTTCTATGTTATTTTCTTTTCTAACTACAATTATGTTTTCTAATGGAGTATTTCTGACAAATTCCGGTGAATGTGTGGTTATTATAACTTGGTTTTTTATCTCATCTCTTTTGTTATTATTTACAAAATCATCTAATCTCTGTGATAATGCTCTTTTTGCTTGTGGATGTAAATATATCTCTGGTTCTTCTACAACTAAAAGCGAAGAACCTCTGTGAAATCTGTTGCAATAGTATGAAAATAAAGAAATAGCAATAGCACTCTGAATACCTGAACCTTTGTCGTATAACGGCGAATCAATTCCATCGTTTACAAAAATATTTATACCTTTATATAAATCATCATTTGTATTTTGCAACATTTGAAATGAAATTTCTGTGT
Source organism: Caldicellulosiruptor diazotrophicus (assembly GCF_017347585.1). Classification (NCBI taxonomy): domain Bacteria; kingdom Bacillati; phylum Bacillota; order Caldicellulosiruptorales; family Caldicellulosiruptoraceae; genus Caldicellulosiruptor; species Anaerocellum diazotrophicum. Next base: position 971,847 of record NZ_AP024480.1, on the reverse strand, counting down.
TATAAATAGCTTTTTCTAAGTTATTCTTTAAATCCACAACAGCTTCTTTGAAAATTTCTTCTGTTTTCTCTTTTAATTCAGATAATTTGGTCTGGATATCAGATTTAATTTCTTTATTACCTGACTCCCATATATTTCTTATTAACTTTCCGTACCAAGTCCATGAATTTATCCTAAATTGATTCTGAGGATCCCTAAACGCAGGCAAAACTGCACAAGTAATAAGGGCACTCTTTAATTCATTTGATATTGCTATTCTATAATAATTACCATCATCTTTATTTTTTACAATTAGTGAATATACTTTTTTAAATTCATTTTCGTTTTCATGATCTTCTCTGTCAACATATAAGAATATATAAAATTCTTCACATTGCTTAAAAAATTTCAATATTTCCTCGTCATTCGTTATAGAACGTTTATAATCTTTACCAATATCGCTAATATTGCTGGACAACAAATAGTTAAATAAATTAACCTCATCATTCAATTCTACTTTATTATTATATAAATACAATATAGGATTTTGTTTGTTTCCAAGATTTACAATATAAAGTCCTTTTAATTTTTTAATTTCATCAACATTATAATCTTCTCCCTCAAGTTTAACAGCTATAAAAAAATATCTACTTGATTCCTTTACATCTTCTATCTGGCTACAATAAAAATCTCTTTCTTCAAATTGTACTGTAGTTGGATATCTTTCACCTAATAATAGTTCTAAAGCCTTAATAATGTTACTCTTTCCAGCATTATTTTTTCCCACTAAAACATTTTTTCCAGGATTAAATTTAATTTTTTCTTTTTTAATGCTTTTATAATTTACTATGTAGAGTTCTGAAACATACATAATCTATCACCAATCCCTCATTTAACATTATAATTGCAAATTATTGTTTTGCATTAACATTGCTAAAATTCAGGCTTATATTGATTTAAAATATCTTCTACTTCATCCATCTTTCCTAAAAAGTATAACTCTATAATATCCCACCTTGTCTTATTATCTATTTGTTTAGAAAAGAATTCCGTCAATATTTGTTCAGATTTCTTTCTTCTTCTTTCTATATCGCTCAAAATGCCATTAGTATACCTTGGATTATTGGCTAAATATCTCAACTTTTGAGGATCATTTATTCTTATGAAAAGTTCAATATTCCTGCCACCAAAAACTTCATAGCTCGCAAACTTGAATATTTCTAATAGGGATGCAATTTTAATAAATTCTGACATATCTTTATTATCTTTTGACCATTCACCTTTTGAGATTGGTAAATATTTCTCATAAACTTTTGAACTTATAGATCTATCAAGTTTCATTCCGAGAAGTAATCTTATACATTGACTCTTTATGTTACGATATTTATAACTACATACCCTATATCTTTTCTCTCCGCTTTTTGCATCTACCTCATGCTGAATAAACTTAAAATCAGTTGCATTATAACTAAAGGCATCTAATTTATCTTCTTCATCGACTAAAAATAGTTGTAGAATCAGATTAGCAATATATGTGTTAACATTAAAATCACTCAAATACTTTTTAAATAGTTCTAAAAAATCATTTGATGTAAATAATTTATTTCCTCGACCTGTTCTCAGTTCATCAAATATATAAACTAATTTTTCCATTACATTTTCCATTTGTTTTATGACATCATCAAAATCATATTTATAGATGATCCTAAATCTAACTCTCGGGGCTATTTTATCACTAAACTTAAATAACGACCCTTCAAAAAATTCCCTTTTGAACTCAGCAAATGTCTTATTAGAATATTTTTCTTCCCACAACTTAGCTAAATTTATTTCAAACACTTTCCCTGAATCTATAATTTTAGTGTCTCCATTTAATTTATCATTAGAAGGAATCACCCTTGTATTATCAATTTTTATCTCAGTTAAATATTCCCCAAACATGGCTTCAAAATCGCTTACAATTGAATATGGGACATGAATATAATTATGTGAGAATAATCCACGTGGTCTTACAAACAATACTGGATATTGATATTTTTGATATAAATCCTTTGATATAAGCATTAGTCCACTTTTAACTTTATTTTCTAAGTCACTTTCATTTGAAAAAATATATGAAAATGCCTCAGGTGAAACAAGTATATTTCTAACCTTCTTTTCATCATAAATTTCACAGAGTTTTCTCATCATCTCTTTCAATTGATATTGTCTTATAGCAGATAAACCATATAATGTCCTTATATAGCGAAGATCCTTGGGAGTGAAATCAATTATTGCTTTTCCTTTAACTAATTTTGGATTTCTTGCTGCTCTACCAATTTCTTGCACATAATCAGCTAAATTGCCTGTTGGAGCATAGTGATATATATTCACTATGTCCTTTACATCGACACCCATACCAAAAGCTTTTGTGCAAATCATAATCTTTTTTACGCCTTCTTTGAATTCCACTTGATTATCATTCTTTGTAAGCTTGTCTAAGTCTCCATAATATTTTCCAACAAAATGTTTATATTTAGCATCAAGTTCATTATAAATGCTCTCAACATGTGTAGTATAAGGACAATATATCACTGATTTCTCTTTACGTTCTAAAAATTCCTCTATTCTCTCTTTAGCCCTTTCTATTTTAAACCTATCATGTGATCCAACTAAATCCTTATGATATTTTATCTCAAACTCAATATTCTCCCTCTTAGCAGGTCCTAAATAATATTTACACTTTCTCAAATTGAGATTTTCAACGGTCTCTAAGACCGTGTCATCTGGTCCTTGATATACAGCAGTAGCTGTTAAGCACACTACAGGAAATTTCATATTAAGTAATTCTCTAAGTTTTTTAATATAGTCTCCTAAATACCAATAATCCACTCTAAAATCTCTGCCCCATGTAGTAACTAAATGAGCCTCATCAATCACAAACAAACCAAGTTTTCTATTTCCTATTAACGTTTCAATTGGTGAAGAAAGTAAAAATTCTGGGGAAAGATATATTATTGAGATTTCACCATCTTTTAACTTTTGAATAATAATTTCTTTTTCACTATAAGTTACTTGAGAATTTATTGTTTCTGCAAAATTAACACCATTATCTTTCAAACTTTCAACTTGGTCTCTCATTAATGAAATAAGTGGAGACACAATAATCGTGACTGCATTCTTTTTTTCTGCTAAATAAATAGCTGGGATTTGGAACAACAATGATTTACCTGAACCAGTTGGAGCTGTAATAAAAATATCATTATACGAATCATCATTATTATAAGCTTTTTCGCATTGGCTTATTATTTCCGAAATTATATGCCCTTGACTTATTGTTTCAAGTTCAAGGCTTTTATCAGGATCTTTATAAAATTTTAATTCTCGAAATTCACTTTCTTCTCCCCAATATTTTTTTAGAATATAAAGATATTTATTTGCAGTCTCTTCTTTGTTATAAAATTTATTCCCTTTAATTATAGTTACGGATTGATTTATCTTTCTACAAAGACTTACAAAAGATGAAATCTGTTTTTTATTATGTTCTTCTTCTAACTGTATTTTAATCTTGTCAAATATTTCACCATTTTGAATTTTATTAACTACTAATTGATATTGAATATCATTAACACTTATAGTATTCTTGTCTGCAATTCCTATAGAATAATCAAAATCTATCTCATCAAAAAAATTTATTTCTTCAAATCCTTCATCTATATGTTTATTAATATATGAAACAAATGTTACATCTTTATTCTCTTTTATATCCGCATAGAATTGGTAATAAATATCTAAAGGACTTTGATGCAAAATAGGTTGACTTTCTTCTTTCTCTTGTATTTGCTTCAAATAACTATATTCTTCATCACTCAATTCAATATCTACTGGATAATAGATATTAAAAAGATTATTATTAACAATAAGCGGTTTTCTGCCAAATAGAGAAAGGCTCAAAAATGTAGAAATATAAATGAGTTCCTCGTAAAAACCCCATAAAATTTGTATACTTTCACTTTTACCTAAAATTTCCTTTGTGTACTTTCTCTTGTCATAGCCAAAAAATTTTTTTACATCTATGTAACCTTTCGAGTTCAAAAAGTATTCTCCTGATAAATTTGAAAAATTCTTTTGAAACAAATGTTTATAAACCCATGTTGGAAAACCTTTGAAGAAAATAATAGAATCTTTAAATCTCTGGCTGTTTTTCTGAAAAAACTCATCTAACAAAGACGGATACATATAGAATCTCTCCTTACAGCTTTATTGTTTTCTTCTTTTTATTTGCTCTAACACTCCTCACATGTTCTCTCATGTTTCTCCTGTCACTTATATTAGCTAATTTGAACTTTTCGTAAATTGCATCACGCTGCTCATCAGTTAGACATTCCTGGTTATATTTCTTTATTGTTTTTAGCAACTTAACAGTATATATCACATCTGTTTTAACTTTTACTTATAGCTCTGCTTTTGTCGTGAAAACAATTATAGAGATAAACTTTAAATTTTCAAACTCTTTTAAAATCTCTTTCAATGCCTGAATATGACCATAGTTCTGCCTGATTGGATTATAAAATTTTTCTTTTCTTTATATAAATGACTTGCGTCCAATACTCGTCAAACTCATTTCCATAAATCCAACCTTGATAATTCTTTGTCTCAAATTACTATCTTATTTACATTATACCATAACTTAGTAAAATAGATATACTAAAATTAACCGTATCGATGAGCTTGAAATGTTTGTGTTTATATCTCAATGAAGAAAGAATTATTATAATCTTTCAAACTAAATTTTTTGTAAAAATTACATAGAAAAACTTTGGTCTTTCTGGCATTCAAATTTTAAATGTGCCGCATGGAAACAAAATAGATACAAAAGATAAATGTTCTTGGATATTCAGCTCCTCTCTCTAATCCCCAAACCTATACACCTGATCTTTTGTAAACTGCCACTCTGGGGTTACTAAAATATCTCCAAAGTTTATTGAATACCAGGGGTTGTTATCTTCGTTTGCTGGGTTTTTTAAAATGTGAATGTCTTGGGCTGGCATATAGCTTTGTGCAAGCAAGAATATCTTCTCACCTGTCTTCGGATTTTGGGCCATATCAACCACAATAGCGCAATGACCAGGGTCGCTACCTTTTAAAAATACATCTCCAATTTGCAAATCACTCAATGGCACTCTTTTCATTTCTTGAGAAAGTGACAACGTCCCAGCATATGCAAATACCATATCAAGATATTTTCTGAAACACTCATAACTATCATCATATCCAGCAACTTTAATCCAATAAGTTTTGTTCCCTTCAACTTTGATTCTGTAGCCTTGCATCCATTTTTTAAAATCAGCTCTAAAGCCATTTGTGAAGTTAAAGTGAATTTTGTCATATTGTCTGTTCTTATAAAGATACTCTGAATAGAGCCTTATGACAGCATCAGCACACTGTTGCAAATCTCTTGTGCCAACATCCATGTCAATTACTGCAACATATACGTCGTTTGGTTTTTCTTCACCATTATAGTACTTTACCTTTGTGCCATGGGGCTTGAGTGGAAGATTCCTCAAAAATTCAGCAAAAGATCCCCTCGGAACTTCAACTCTTTCATATCCTTCTGGCACCTTTATTCTTTCACTTATTGTTGTGCCATGGCTATTTATCAGACTTTCCTTGTAACTTTGTTCTGATTTATTGGTTGGAAAGGTAATACTACCCTTTTCTTCTAATCTTGGCTTTTTGGCAATTTCAGCTTTTTTCAAGTGAGATTGTTCAGTTGTACAACCAACCATTAAAGAAAAAATAAAAATAGCTGCTGTTGCTAAATATATCAGCTTTCTTAACATCGGCATTTTACTAAGCTCCTTATTTAAACAACTTTTTCAAAAGTGAAAATATGTTAAAAGTTGTTCTGTTATAGATTTTGTTGTACATGTATTTTTTAGGATTTGTTATCCATCCATATCCTCTTGGTGCTTTCAAGCCCAAATTATGTCTTACAAACCTTTTGACGCTTGTCCTTGCAGCTATGCTCTTTCTTATGCTTGGTTTTCTCATACCAAATTTCATTTTATCTCTCCCCAATTGGAAATATAAAAACCAACCTCGAATATTTATAATAATAACATTTTATAACAAAAAAATCCTTCGAATCAACAACTATAGTTTTGAATTTCAGAAATTAAGAAAAAGAGCAAATAATAATTTTCAGAAGAAAAAGCCCAAATTAAAGAGCAAATATCCGAAAAAATCATAAAAATTTTAAAAAATTTGACTTTTTCTGACCTTGACAAAGTATTAATTTGTAATAATATTTAATATTGGAAGGTTGTATGGTCCTCCTTTAAAGAAAGAAAGGAGGTGCAATAAAGTGGCAGCAAAAGAGACCACAGCTCAGAAAACTCAAGATACAGCAGTTCCAAAAACTCAAGAGACAACTACTCTACAGGATGCTGTGAAGCTCAAAGATTTATCTAAATCTGCACCTGAACTATTTGGTGTAAAGACTGGAGTTGAAGGGATAGACAAGCTATTTTATAAACTTGAGTTTTCAAAAGACCAGGGAAAGCCTGTGATAAAACCACTTGGTGGGATTCCTGCGTACTCGGTCATAAACATAAGTGGTGTTGCAGATACAGGTAAAAGCCTTTTTGCTGAACAGTTTGCTGTTGTACAGGCAAATGAGGGAAATAATGTTCTGTATGTTACTGTTGAGACACCTGCTGAGTTTTTGTACTCATCATTGTTATTTCGCGCAAATGCAATGAACATTGACAAATCTAAAGTGGAAGAAAACATCTATATACTTGACGTGACAAGAGATTTTAACATTCGTGGAAACATAAACAACTTTATAAAGACTATTGATAATGCAGCATCAAAGTTTAACATAAAAAATGTTATTATTGACTCTATTACTGGATTTTTTGAGTCAAAGGAAATTTACGCTCGTGAGATTGTAAGGACAATTTATAATTTCTTAAAATCTAAAAAGCTCACCACTCTTATGATTTCACAAAAGAGAAGCGGACAAGAACACCTGTCAGCTGAAGCTGCAGGCGGATATGCTGTGAGCCACATTGTAGATGGTACAATTGTATTTTCAAAACAGGTTATCATGAATAAGTTTGACAGTTCTACCTTTAAAAAGCCAATTGGTGAGGTTATACGTCTCTTGAGGATTGATGGCTGCAGAATGTGCGGTCACGATTCAAAGACATATGTGTTTGAAATAGACCATACAGGGCTTATCAAAGTACTATATCCTTTGTCAAACCTGACAAATCAACAACTAAACGAAAAAGAGTAATAACTGGCGAAAATAGGAGGGAGGCAGGCAAGCCATGAAAAGGATTGAACTTTTAAAACAAGACATGGACAAGGTGATAAAAGAAATTTTTATGATTGCTATAGACATTTTAGGTGGTCCTAAAAAACTTGTTGAGTACAAGAGGCTCACATGGCTTGCATCATTGATGGAATCAATTTTTGTGATTTATCTTCATAACGAAGAGAACAAATCAGCAGATGAAATTGCTGAGTTTTTAGGAATCAGCAGTCAAACAGCAAAGGCAATCTTGCAAAGCAAACCTGAATACGCAAAAATCAAATTAGAAAGTGGCGAAAGCAGTGAAAAGACACATATTGCAGGCGGTATAGCAAAGATTGCATACAAGAAATGGAAAGAAGAAAATGAAAAAGGCTCTATGTCACATCAAGAGACATAGAGCCAAAATTCTACATTCCAACATCAAACAAATCAGTGGACAAATATCTTTCTCCTGTATCTGGAAGAAGAACAACAATCATCTTCTTTTTGTTTTCTTGCTTTTTTGCAACTTCAAAAGCGCCATAAAGTGCTGCACCAGATGATATTCCCACCAAAATGCCTTCTTCCCTTGCTAAATACCTTGACATCTCATATGCATCTTCAGTTTTTACCTTTATTATTTGGTCATATATTTTTGTATTCAATACCTTTGGCACAAATCCTGCACCAATTCCCTGGATTTTGTGAGGATGAGGTTTTTCACCTGACAAAACTGCAGAATCATAAGGTTCAACTGCTACAACCCTAACAGATGGCTTTTTTTCTTTCAAAACCTCACCTACTCCTGTGATTGTTCCACCTGTACCAACCCCAGCAACAAATATATCAACATTACCATTTGTATCATTCCAAATCTCAAGTGCGGTTGTTTTTCTGTGAATTTCAGGGTTTGAAAGATTTTCAAACTGCTGTGGCATAAATGCATTAGGAGTTGAATTACAAATCTCAAAAGCCTTTTCAATTGCGCCCTTCATACCTTTTTCACCAGGAGTTAAAACTATTTGCGCCCCATATGCCCGGAGCAGTTTCCTTCTTTCGATACTCATTGTCTCTGGCATTGTCAAAATAAGCTTATAACCCTTTACAGCGCAAACCATAGCAAGCGCAATACCTGTATTACCGCTTGTTGGTTCAACAATTATAGTATCTTTGTTTATAAGACCTCTTTTTTCAGCGTCTTCAATCATTGCAAGTCCTATTCTATCTTTCACACTCCCACCTGGATTAAAATATTCTATTTTTGCTACTATCTCTGCATCAAGCTCTTTTGAAAGTTTATTTAGTCTCACAAGTGGCGTTTTACCAATCAGATCCACGATGCTGTTGTAAATCACAAATATACCCCCTAATTCCAATCGAAATAGTATGTTTTAATTTAATTATATTACTTTCCTTTCAAAATGTCAAAAAAATTAAATAGAAAAATTTTTCTATTCATTCTTATGTTTTGCAAGCTCTTCTCTTATTATTTCTCTTATTCTTTCCTCTGAAATAATTTCTGACTTTGTTGCAAGGTTCATTTTGTTTAAAATGTTCTCAACCTGTTTTGCGATATAGTCGTTGAGTTCTTTCCTTTGCTCTTCGCCCTTCTCCATAATCCTATTTATCATCTCTTGAACTTCATTTTTGCTAATCTCACCTTTTTCAGCAAGCTCATTTACAAATTTTTCTACTTTCTCTTTTGAAATGGCAAAAACTCCCAGCCCGATGTTGATAATTTTTTCTAATAAATCCTTCACTTCTCACACCTCCACAAATATTATTTTTCTTTTCTGATAATCATGACAAGCATAATAATAATAAGAACAATCAATATTAATATACCCAATCTTAAAGCCCATAAATACCATGCTGATAAAATTGTTTTGTACAAGGCTGGAGAAAGCAAACCTCCAACCGTCATACCTGCAATTATAATACTAACTGAAAGAAGAATAACCGAAAGTGAAACTTTGTTTGCAAGTCTTTCCATTTGGTGCAGAATCTTGTCTATGTTTTTAATCTCGATATTAAGGGTAAGTTCGTCCTCTTCGAGTTTTTCTAATATTGTTTCTGTCTTTTTGGGCAAAAACTCAAGTAAACTAAAGTAAGATGACAAGATGTTAAATAAATTAGCAATGCTAAGTCTAGAAAGCCTATTTTTGACCACAAGCCTATTTACATATGGTAAAATTGCCTCTAAAATATTTAAATCAACTTTTAAAATAGTAATGTCATTTTCAAGAAGGCTAAGCGTCCTGCCAAACAAAACAAACTGCTGCGGAATTTTTAGTTTGTACTTAAACGTTAGCTTAAAAACATTATTAAACACATCTGCTACCTTAATAGAACTGATGGGCTGGTTTATATAGTGATTAACAATACTTTCAATATCATTGTAAAATCTATTGGCATCAATGCCTTTTTGAATTATTCCAAGTTCTTTGAAAGCTTTAATAGCTTTTTTCTTGTCATTCAAGACTATTCCTAAAAGCAAATTAGAAAGATTTTCTCTATCTTGTCTGCTAAGGTAGCCTACCATTCCAAAGTCTACAAAGGCAATTTCGTGATTTTCTGTAATTAAAATATTACCCGGATGGGGGTCTGCATGAAATACTCCTATTTCAAATATCTGCGAAAGATACAGATTTACAAGTTTTTTACCAAGCTTTATTCTCTCTATCAACGGAATTTTTTCAACCTCTATATTGCCTAAGGTGTTTGCCTCAATAAAACTTGTAACAAGAACCTCTTCAGAGCAAAGCTCATCATACACATCAGGAATAATAACTTCATTGGTTGAAAGAGCTTTCCTGAGATTTTTTATGTTGTTTTGTTCAAACCTGAAATCTATCTCTTTTAAAAGCACGTTTGCAACTTCGTTTATTATATCTGAAAAACTGACAATATTTTTTACTGGCGAGTACTTGTCTAAAATTGAACTTATTTTTTTTAAAATCTCTATATCAGTTTTAACCTCATTATCAACATTAGGTCTTCTTATTTTCACAGCAACCTTTTTACCATCTATATAACCTATGTGGACCTGCCCAATTGAAGCTGTTGCAATTGGATCTTTTTCTATATACTCAAACTTGTCATAGATGCCATTTCGGACCAAAATACGTTTTGCCTCGTCAAAAGAAAATGATTTTACGTTTTCCTGAAGATTTTTAAGCTCTGCTATAATGTCTTCTGGCACAAGGTCAGGTCTGTTTGCAAGAAGCTGACCCATCTTGATAAATGTCGTCCCAAGCTCTTCTAAAGCATTTTTAAGTCTCTGTCCTCTATTTACTTTGTTTTCAGAAAACCTTTTAAATTTTACAAGTGGAGTGCTACTAAAGATATAGCCAAAACCGTGTTTTACAAAGACATTGATAATATGCCTCAGTCTATTAATTGTTCTTTTCCTGTTGTGTTGCAAACAAACTCACTCCATTAAAATCTTTTCTACTTCTTCACGCGAGGAAGCCTTTACTAACTTCTCAAAATCTCCTTCGTTCAAAATCTTAACACCAAGCTGCTGAGCTTTTGTAAGTTTGCTGCCAGGGTCCTGACCTACAACCACAGCTGTTGTCTTTTTAGAAACACTTTCTGTCACTTTTGCACCAAGATTTTCTAAAATCTCTTTTGCCTCATTTCTGCTATACTTTGACAAAGCCCCTGTCAAAACAAATGTGTAGCCTTTTAAAATATCTGATTTTGCTTTCTTTTCAGAAACTGTATTTACACCAGCTGCTTTTAGCCTTTCTATTAGGTGTCTTGTCTGATCCTGCCTGAAAAATGTCACAACGCTTTTTGCCATCTTTTCACCAAAGTCAGGAAGACTTAAAAGCTGCTCTTCTGTTATAGTAAAAAGGTCATCTATAGACGATATATGCTCAGCAAGAGTTTTTGCAGCTTTTTGACCAATATGCCTTATCCCAAGCGCATATATTAGCCTGTCTAATGGTCTGTTTTTAGATGCCTGTATAGCTTTCAACAAATTATTTGTTGACTTTACTCCAAAACGCTCCAAGTTAACTAAATCTTCAAATTTTAAATAGTAAATATCAGCAGGAGTCTTTATAAGACCTTTTTCAAATAAGGTTTTTACAACCATTTCGCCCATGCCGGCGATGTCCATTGCATCGCGCGAAACAAAGTGCAAAATTAACCTGTAGCTTTTAGCAGGGCATTCAACACCTGTGCACCTGTAAGCAACCTCATCCTCAAATTTTATAACATCTGCTCCGCAAACAGGACATTTCTTTGGCATCTCAAAAATTCTTTCTTGACCTGTTCGTTTTGAAAACACAACCTCAACAACCTCAGGAATAATCTCTGCAGCTTTTTGCACTATTACTGTGTCGCCAATTCTTATTTCTTTTTGCCTTATATAATCCATGTTATGAAGAGTTGCCCTTGAAACAACAGAACCTGAAATTCTTACAGGCTCCAAAATTGCCGTTGGTGTTAGAATACCTGTGCGCCCCACATTGACTTCAATATCCAAAAGCTTTGTCTCCTTTTTCTCGGGCGGAAATTTGTAGGCAACAGCCCATCTGGGCGACTTTGCAGTCTCCCCCGCAACATCTCTCAGTCTTAGCTGATTCAGTTTCACAACAGCACCGTCTATCTCAAAAGGAAGCAAGTCCCTTTTTTCTTCAATCTTCTTTATAGCTTCAAATGCTTCTTTAATATCCCTGCAAATAACGTAGTCAGGTGAAACTTTAAAACCCAGATGCTTTAAAAACTCAAGCGCCTCTGCATGTGTTTCAAGCTCTTTTTCACACCACTGGACATTGAACACAAATATATCAAGCTTTCTTTGGGCTGTTATTCTTGGGTCAAGCTGACGAAGCGACCCTGCCGCTGCATTTCGTGGATTTGCAAAAAGAGGCTCTTCATTCTCTTCCCTTTCCTGGTTGAGCTTTATAAACTCATCCTTGGGCATGAACACCTCTCCACGAACAACAATGGAGATATCTTCTTTTAACTTTAGCGGAATAGACCTTATTGTCTTTAAGTTTTCTGTGACATCCTCACCTACATTGCCATCTCCACGGGTTGAACCTCTGACAAAAAGCCCATTTTCATACTCAAGCGCAACAGAAAGCCCGTCAATCTTGTATTCAACAACATAGTCAAAATTAGATGTACCAAGAAGTTCCTTTAGTCTTCTGTCAAAATCGTAAAGTTCCCCTTCATTGAACACATTAGAAAGCGAAAGAAGCGGTACACGATGTACAACCTCTTTAAAACCTTCTTTTACCTTCCCACCAACCCTTTGTGTAGGAGAATCTGGAAATACATATTCAGGGTACTGTTTTTCAAGCTCAACAAGCTCACGATATAACATATCATATTCATAGTCGCTGATCTCTGGATTATCTTCAACATAGTATTTATAATCATGATAATTGATAAGATCAACAAGTTCTCTTATTCTCTTTTTTATAAACTCGCTCATATGCCTTTTTCACCCTCTATGTTTATAATTTTAAAATTTGAGTTTAGTAAATGTTTGTATAACTGGTATTGATTTTGGATTTATATATTTTTAGATCATCTTTTTTCTTAAATTCTTCTAAAAGGCTGTAAACGATATCTACAAAAACCTTCTCGCTCTCATAATGTCCAAGCTCTATTATGCTCATCGATAGCGACTTTGCCAGCAAAATCCCGTGGTGACCAACCTCGCCTGTGATAAGACAGTCTGCACCTTTGAAATATGCATCCTTTATAAGGTCCTTACCAGAACCACTGACAATGGCTATCTTTTTAAAAGCATCCTTTTGAATACTTGCCTTTACGAAATCAAGGTTTAGTTTTTGTTTTAACTCTAAGATAAGATCTTTTGCCAAAATTTTCTTTTCTCCAATAACTCCTAAACATTCATATGATATTTCATTTTCAAGCCGGTATATGTCATATGCAACTTCTTCATAAGGATGAGCTTTTAACATCGATTTTATTACATTTTTGAGCTTATCTTCAGGCACTATGCTCTCAAGTCTTACCTCTTTAACCTTTTCAAGCCTCCCCACCTGTCCTAAAAAAGGTTTTGCACCTTCTTGAGGCTTGAAACTACCTTCACCTTCGACTGCAAAAAAGCAGTGGCTGTATTTCCCAACAAAGCCCGCTCCCTCATTTGCCATTGCCTCTAACACATTTTGAACATAGTCTACTGGTACATACACAACAACTTTAAAATACCCACTTTTTTGTTTGATGCTCAAACCCTCAATGTTTTCAAGACCTATAAGATTTGCAAGCCAGTGGTTTATACCATGTTTCGAGACATCGGCACTGGTGTGAGCAGAATATATATTTATGCCGTTTTTGATAGCATCTATGATAATCCTTCCTTCTGGTGTGTCATCTTTTATGTTTTTGATTCCCTGAAAAATAAGGGGATGATGAGAAATTATAAGCTTTGCTCCAAGCAAGATAGCTTCTTTTAAAACATCCTCTGTCACATCTAAACATATCAAAACTGAATCTACTTTGTCTGAATAACTCCCAACCTGAAGACCGCAGTTGTCCCATTCATATGAGAGTTTTTTGGGAAAATATGTCTCTATAAACGAAATTATTTCTTGAATGCTTACCACTTTTTCAATTCCTCCTCTATCATAGTTAAAACCTTTTCTTCATATGAGGTATCTAAAAAACTTCTCTTTTTCATCCCCATGATTTTCTGCATCTTTTCTTTCATTTTCAAAAGAAGTTCATAACTTTCTTCTGTTCTGTCATGAATATGTCTTCCAATATAAATATCTTTATCTGAAAAAGATATTTTTTTTTGTAAATAACTTGATTTTATAATAATATAAAACCTGTTTTTGTCCTTTATAACCTTTTCTATTGATATATCAAACCCATTTTCAAACAGCCACCTTCTTAAAAGCTCAACATCTTTCATTGGCTGCAATACCAAGGTGGTATTAAATATTCTGTCTTTTGCCTTAGATAAAATACTACAGATGTTTTCTGAACCCATCCCTGCAATAACAGCTTCATCAACTTCTTCTTCAATTGGATCAAATCCATTGCCAAGCAAAAACTCTATTTTATCATCTACATTTTCTTTTTTAGAAAGCTCTTTTGCTTTCAATAGAGGCTGAAAATTGATGTCAACTGCAAAGACTTTATTTGCAATTTTTCTTTTAATGGCTTCTACCGCAACATACCCGTGGTCACATCCGATATCAGCAAGAGTATTGCATCTATCCAAAAGATTTATGATTCCTTCAATTCGCTTTGAAATCACTAAAACCTTTCTCCCAAAAATCTATATTTTTTTCTAATATCAATTATAATTTTTGTCAATAATAATATCAAACACTTTAATTAAGCAGGATAAAAGAAATGAAAAAGCCAAGTGATATTGAAAGAATAACTGAAACACTGCAAAATTACTTAAATCTTAGCAAGGAAGATAATCAAAACAATTTCAAAACAACCATAGAAAATCAAAATATGCCAATTCTAAAAAAATTAGAAGAAAAAAAGAGGTTGTGAGAAACTTACACAACCTCTTTATTCTTTTCTTCGCTTTTAACGAGATCTTCGATGAAAAGCCGTGCTAAGAGGTAACAAATGGTAGATTCTGCACCCTGGTTCTGGTTAATGCCATCCTCTTCTATACCGTCTCTACATCCCCCTGTTTTTTCATCATACAGAGGTTTTTTGTGAATATTTTCACCTAAAAACCACTTGAAAGCTTTTAAAGCTTTTTCTTTGTATTCTTTTTCTTCAGTGATTTTATAAGCCTCAGTATAGGCTATCACACAGTCACATGCATCAATTGGTTGCTCATCAAAATAAGGACGTTCTTTTCCTTTTTCATACCATCCTCTGTTCCCTATAACTCTTAGAATTCCATTTTCAAATAAAATACCAGACAAGAAATCAAGAGCTTCTTTTGCAGCCTTTAAATACTTTTCTTTTTCTGTAACAGCAAAAGCTCTAAACAAAGCATAGGGAATTATTGCATTGGCATATGTGAGCTTGTCAGAAAACCATTTCCAGTTCTCATCTGAGTGTTTGCGGTAAAAGTTTAAAAGTTTTTCAGAAAGAGCTTCCAAGTACATTTTTGCTTCGCTTGAAAACTCTTTTATGTCGTGCAACATTGAAAGTGCAACTACTGAATATGCGATACTAATAGGATAGCTGAGGTGCAAAACATTTCTGAGTGAACGCTTTAACATCACATACGCAAGCTCTTTAATAGAACTATCAAGTATCTCAGAGCTGTAAACATACGAAAGAGCAATCAAAGACCTTGCAAAACAGTCTTCCGTCCCTTTTTCGTCAATGAATACTCTTGAATAATTCATAAAGTTTCTAAAAAATCCATCCTCGGTATAAGCATTGTATAAAAATGCCATGTATCTGTAAACAAGGTCAAGGTATGATTTGTCACCAGTCTTTTCATAGAGCCTCAAAGCTACAATCAGCGCTCTTGCATTATCATCTGTTGTATATCCTTCTTTGTAGTTTGGGACTGAGAATTTAGCGTGCTGCAAAATTCCTGTTGAGTCTGTCATTCTAAAAAGATGTTTTGTATTTAAAGAAGGAAGGGCAAGCCTTTTTGTTCCTCTTTTCATGCTATCACCCCTACCTTCTTGTTTATTTCAACAACATCATAGAATATATCTATCATTCTCTTTGCAACATTGTGCCAGTACATCTCTTTGCCAATCTCCAATGTCTTTCTTTCGATCTCTTTTCTGAGATTCTCATCTTTCAGAAGCATCAGTATTCCATCTGCAATAGACTGAGCATCTTCAAACTCTACAAGAACACCTCTGCCATCCGAAAGCATCTCCTGAGCGTAAGTGTAAGGTGTCGAAACTATAGCCTTGCCAGAACCAATCGCATATGCAAGCGTACCTGATACTGCCTGCTCCCTCCCTATGTAAGGAGTCAGGTAAATGTCGCTCAGGCGTAAATATTCCATTATTTCTATTTTTGTTAAATATCTGTCAACAAACTGGACGTTGTTTTCTAACTTTAATTCTTTTACTATATTTATAAGTTTTTCTCTATACTCTTCACCTTTTATTCTTTTGATATTCGGGTGCGTTTGACCCAAAATCAGATACACAGACTCTGGAAATTCCTTTCTTACCTTGTTCATTGCTTCAATTGCATACTCTAAACCCTTGCCAGGACTAATAAGTCCAAACGTGGATATTACTTTTCTACCTTTTAACCCATACTTTTCTTTCAAAGTTTCTTTGTCATCAAGTTCCATATATGGTACACCGTGGTGAACAATTTCAATCTTTTCTTCTTCTATGTCATACACTTCCATAAGAACATCCTTGGTGGTTTTAGCCATTGTAACGACCTTGGAACTCAGATCTGCCAGTTTTTTCAGTATTTCAAATTGTTTTGCAGTTGGATTTTTCAAAACTGTGTGGAATGTTGTAATGATTGGTTTTTTGATAAGCTTCACAAATGGGATTATATAATCTCCATCCTCCCCACCAAATATTCCGTATTCATGCTCAATTATCACAACATCAATATCTGACATATTAATAAGATTCGCTGCTTTTACATAACCTGAAAATTTATCTTGATTAATGTCATATAGTACTCTATTGTCATAAATATGCTTGTCTTTGCTCAGAGCTATTATATAACAACGTCTTACATCATTATATTTTTCAATTGCATTTACCAAATCCTGTGTAAAAGTGGCAATACCACATTCTCTTGGAGGATATGTGCTTACAAATACTGGCTTTATAGCCATTTAAACCCCTCCTTTTCAAAAACTATTTATTTTGTGGCTAAAATTATTTTTCCCACTGCCACTTTTACTTATACCTTACCATCAAAACCACTGGAAAACTACAAACGACATGAGACTTGAGTTTATACCCTGATTTGTTTTACTTTGACCTTCCTTGATTTTCATTATACCTATTTGTGAATACTTGTCAATTATTAAAAGTGTTTATTTTAGACAATTTAAGGCTAAATTTTTTGATTATTTTTAATTTTCTCGGGATAAATTTATTATATCTTTAATTTTCTCTTAAAATCTTATGTTTACTATAGTAACATTTTACAAAAAATTATTTTTAAAAAATGTTGACAAAATAAAAAATGAGGGTATAATAAATAAGTAATAGGGGTATATGGTATGGGGAGGGTTATAAAGGTGGATGAACTGAGCAAAGAAAAAGAAAATCTTTTGCTGAGACTCAGAAAGATTGAAGGACAGATTAAGGGTATTCAGAAGATGATTGAGAATGACAAGTCTTGCAACGATGTTTTGACACAGATTGCAGCTGTAAAAGCTGCGCTAAATAAAGTTGGGGCGATTATACTTGAAAAGTATTCAAAGTCATGCATTGCTGAGTACAAAAATACTGAAAATGAAAAAAGTATTGATGAGTTGATTGAAACCTTATTAAGGTTTATCAAATAAATAAAAGTGGGTATATATAAAAATTGAAAGGAGATGTGATAAAAATGGCAGATAACATTGTAACTTTAACAAGTGAAAACTTCGAAAGAGAGGTCTTGCAATCAGACATTCCCGTTGTTGTTGATTTCTGGGCAGCGTGGTGTGGCCCGTGTAGAATGGTTGCACCTGTTATAGAAGAGCTTGCTCAGGAATATGCAGGAAAAGTAAAATTTGCAAAACTCAATGTAGACGACTATGGCGACATAGCATATGCATTCAGGATCATGAGTATTCCAACAATAATGCTCTTCAAAAATGGCAAGGCAGTTGACAAGATTATCGGTGCAAGACCTAAGAGTGACTTTGTAAACTTTATAAACAGAAATCTCTAATGCTTCTAAAACTAACTTGAAAAGGCGGCAGGGATAAAACTGCCGCCTTTTTGCGTATATTTTAGAAAATCTCAGTACACCAATGTCACCTCTGCCTTTATCTCAATTGTGCCAGGCTGAATTTGGGTTGATGCTGAAGAAGCCAAAGCTTCTGCCTTGTAGTAGACTATAGGAGGAGTGTTCACATAGCTATTTTCAGTAACAGATTTTGGCTTGCTAAGACTTATACCAAGTCCTTTTGCAATTGTTGCTGCTTTTTGCTTTGCATTCTCAAGTGCTTTTGAGAGTGCCTGGTTGTAGTAAGACGATGAGTTCGAAATATCAAATGTTAGGCTACTAAATGTATTTACGCCATTTTTGAATGCAGTATCAATTGTCTTACCAACAATAGAAAGATTTCTTACAGTTACGGTCAAATCAGTTGATGCATAAAAGCCTACTATCTTTGAAGTACCGTCATCTTTGTTGTAAGAATATTTTGGATAAACATTTACTCTAAGTGTCTTTATATCCTTTGGGTCAATTCCAAGCTTTTTTATTGCATCAATGGTTTTGCTAATCTTTGCTGCAGTTTGAGAGTATGCAGCATCTGCACTGATATTTTCACTCAAAACCCCAAATGTCAAAATGGCCACGTCAGGTTCTACATAAACCGATGCCTGTCCTTTCACAGTAATTTCTGTTTTTGACTGATCAGTTCCAGAAGAGGCATCCACCTTTGGTGCAAAAAATACCAAAAAAGTTGCCAAAAGCAGCAAGATTGCTAAACTCACAGATCCAACTTTTTTGTTTTTCATTTTCAACTAAATTCCCTCCTAAAAACAACTTCTTTTTGTTTTTTTATTCTACTTTATATAACGCCTAACTTCCATAAATGTTGTGACCTTTACAAATTATTATCCAAAAAGTTTTTTGAACTGCATTGGTGTTATTCCCTCTAATTTTTTGAACATATAGCAGAAATAACTTGGATTTCTAAATCCAACTTCATAACAAACTTCTTTTATTTGAATCAGCGGGTTTTTTATCAAAAGTTCCTTTGCTTTCTGAATTCTAATTCTTATTAAGTATTCATAGGGTGTTGTTTGAAAAGTTTTCTTAAAAATTGAGCAAAGATGCTGTGGCGAAAGACCAATCAATTTGGAAAGCTCTTCAAGAGTAATATTCTTGGCAAAATTCTCTTCGACATATCTTAGGATTGGAAGTAGCTTTAAATAATTACTCTCAAAATTTCTTTCAATCTTGTTCTGGAGATTCAATACCATGTGAAGGATAAAGCTATAAATAAGCTGAGAACATTCAATTGAAACAATATAATTGTAATATGATGCTTTATTCGAAATAGCTTCTAAAATGCCTTCCAAATACTGCTTGCTTGAGAGTTTAAATATTTCAAAAGGTTTTATTCCCATGGTTTTTAATATCATCTCACAAGCAGGGCCATTGAAAGTAAGCCACACTGTTGACCACTCAGAAGATATCGCATAATATTCGTGGGGAACACCTGGCCACAAGAAAAATGCCACAGACTCATCAACAATGTACTCCTTCCCATCCACAATTAAAACTCCTCTACCTTGCGCGGTGTGAAGATAATGAAAATCCGGATGCCCATTCTTTCGAACAATATGCTCTTGAGACTGGTTAAAGCCCACGCTTTTAAGATAAATAGGAAGCTCTTTTTCCAAAGAAGTGTTGACTATAAAGCAAGTTTTCATAATGCTGTCTTTCCCCTTTTAAAAGTCTCAAAGCTTGTTTTTCAAAATCTGTAAAATGATATTATATTGAATAATCTTTTAGCCTAGTGCAACAAATATAGAACCTGCGGCAATTAGCAGCACTCCAATTGCTGTGTAAAATGAAACTTTCTCGCCAAGAAAAATGGTAGCAAGTACAATTGCAAACACAACCGAAAGCCTGTCGATTGGCGCAACCTGCTGAACCTTGCCATTTTTGAGAGCCAAAAAATAGAAAAGCCATGATAGAGCTCCTGCAACCCCGCTTAATACAATAAACAAAATAGCTTTTTTGTCAGCCAAAACATCTGAAACTTTGTTCAGTCTTCCTTGAAATGCAACTACAATAATTAAAAAAGCAGCCATAATCACAGCTCTTATAGCTGTTGCAACATTTGTATCAATGCCTTTTAGACCAATCTTCCCAAATATTGCAACAAGAGATGCAAACAGAGCTGATAATAAGCCGAATATTAGCCACAAATAGTTCATTTCAACATACCTCCAAATCAACCCGATGTATAGCTAATTACATTTTAGTCAATAATCAAAATGATAGCAATTAAAATTTTTAAAAAGAGGGAGAGGTACTTAAGGTCAAATGAAAGGGTCAATTGATATTTTGTCTCAGATTTCACAGCTCAAAGAGGTTGACTATAAAAACACCTTGATGATAACCTCGCTAATTGAAGTTTTGGTTGACAAAGGAATTATTGCACGAAAAGAAGTATTTGAAAAATCTATATTTTTGGACAGACTTATAGAAAGCGAAGCACAAAGGAGAATTGAAAAGAGCACATAAATGTTGTGCTCTTTTTCAATTTTTGTGGTATTATTTATATATATCGCACTTTTTTAGAAAGGGGAATGAAGGCTTGAAAGGGACTGTTGTTTTAACCTGGCTTGAAACAATTGGTAATATATGGGGAGATGATGTTAAAAAGTATGCAAAGCAAGGTATGGGGCTTGACGAATCGGTAATAATTTCACCAACAGACGATATTGACGATGAGCTTGTTCACAAGATGATTGAAAAAGCATGTGAAAAGGCAAATATTACACCATCTAATATGTGGAGAGAAATTGGCAAAAATAATATAAGAACCTTTAGTAAATGGTTTCCTTCATATTTCCAAAGGCTTTCATTAAAAGGTTTTTTGGAATACATGGACGATGTCCACAGCCAGCTTACTCGAATGATAAAAGGTGCAAAACCACCCAGAATTATCTTTGAAGAAATCTCTCCAAACGAAGCATACATAACATATGTGTCCAAAAGAGGATTTTATGATTATTTTCTTGGTCTTCTTGAAGGAAGTGCTGAATTTTTCAATGAAAAACTTGACTTTGAAGAACTCGAAAAGTTCAAAGATGAAGAAGGGTTTTATCATCTAAAGATTAGAATTAAATTTGAAAAGACAAATAGAAAGGTTAAAAAAGCTTATTTTAATATAATAGCAGGCTTAGGCTTTATAAAATCTTTGGAGTTTAAAATTTCTATATTTTCAACTATTGCTGTTATAGTTTTAAGCTTTATATTCGACCCAAATAAAACTGAATATGCCAATCATCTTCTTATGGCAGGTTTAACTTTCATTACTACGTTCATTGCAGCATTTTTCATCTTAAGACCACTAAAGCCTATTTATGACGAGCTGAAGTCACTCAAGAATCTGGATTTTAGCGGCTCACTCGTTATAAAGACAAATGACAAATTAGAAAACTTTGCAAAAATGTTAGCAACCACAAAATCTTCTGTTAAAAAAGATTTGCTTTTGCTCAAAGGTGGAAGTGACGAGATATATAACTTTTCTAAAAACATTAAAGAAATTGCTGATAAGATGAAAAATCTTTCAGATTCGGTTGCTGGAATTGTTAATGATGTTGCTCAAGGTGCTGTCCATCAGGCTGAAGAAATCGAAAAGGCTGTAACAACTTTGAATGAAAATATTGAAAATCTCAAACAAATTGTATCTCAACAAACTCAAACAAAAGATATTTTGACTGAGGTGAATAAAATACTTAACAATTCTGGAAAGGACATAAGTGAAGCTGCTGAGGATATAAATAGAATAAGCACCGAGTTTTCTGAGATAGTTCAAAAAGGAACTAAACTTTCTGAAGAAGCAAACGAAGTTATGAAGATAACATCAACAGTCGCAGAGATTTCAAACCAGATAAATATGCTTGCGCTCAATGCATCAATCGAAGCTGCGAGGGCTGGAAATGTTGGTGTTGGATTTGCAGTTGTAGCAGATGAGATAAGAAAACTTGCAGATAGCACAATGTCATTTGCTAAGACAATTAACAAAAATCTCAAAAACTTTGTTGATGAAATTGAATCTCTTTCAACTACCCTCACCCAACAGTTTGAAAAACTCACAAAGAGTGAATCAACTTTAAATGATGTGGTGAATAATAATAACCAAAACATTGAAAGAATATCAAATGTAGTTGAGACTTTAATTTCGCAAATTGAATCTCTATCACAAGAAGCAGAAAGAATTGCAAGTGTATTTGAAACAATTACATCTCTTTCGGCAATATCACAAGAAAATTCTGCATCAGCTCAGCAGATGGCAGCTTCAATCTCTATGTATGCAGAGAGCATAAAAGAACTTTTGAACAAGGTTGCTGACCTTGAAAATCTTTCAAATGTGTTTAAAGAAGAGCTTTCAAAATACCGATTATAAAAATAAAGAGGAGGGTTTTGAAAATGTGCAAAACTTTTATAGCTGCAATTTTGGTGGACAACAGATTGCATGATGCACCAAAACTTCAGGAAATTTTAACAAAACATGGCTGTCTAATCAAAACAAGACTTGGTATTCATGAGGCAGGCGACAGTTGTTCAAATCAGGGGCTTATCATCTTGCACATGCAAGCAACAGAGGATGACATAAAGGCATTTGAAAACGATGTGAAACAGCTTGATCATGTGAAACTTCAGTATATGAATCTTGAATGCTAAAGGCTTTTAAAAATAAAGTAGCTTGAGGGGATTTTGTTATGGCAATTTATAACGTTCAGGATTTAATTGTTCAAAAATTTTCCCAGATAGTGCAAAGAATATCAAGCAAAACTAACCTGCCCCAAAATTTTAAATATATATTTGCGCAAAACTTCGAAAGTGTTGTTCATGCAACTAATACAGAAAGCAATATAGTATTCTCAAGCATACAGTCGAAAACTGTAGATACCATTTTTAACCAACGGCTTGGTAGCTATAACTTACAAAGCTCAAGCTATTCTTATATGCCTACAGCTAACAACAGGTTCAATCTTAGGAAAGATGACATAATTTCAATTGCAACACAAAAAGCAAAACAATATGGTGTTTTGCCAAGCTTAGTCTTAAGCGTAATTGAAGCAGAATCAGGTTTTCGTCAAGATGCAGTCTCTAAGGCTGGCGCAATTGGTCTTATGCAGCTTATGCCCCAAACAGCAAAATCTCTTGGTGTAAATCCATATGATCCTATTGAAAACTTAGATGGTGGTATAAGATACTTGAAAGAAAAAATTGAAGAATTTGGCGGAAATATTGAGCTTGCGCTGGCAGCTTACAATGCAGGTCCAGCAAATGTTTTAAAGTTTGGTGGAATACCACCATTTGATGAGACTATAAACTACGTTCAAAGGGTGCTTTTGCTTTCTAAAAAATACAGAGAATATGATGATGTATAATCTCCCTCTTCAGTTGCACACATTAATAGAAAGAGGGGGAGATTAAAAATGGTTAGAACAAGAAAGCTGTATAATCGCCCAAGAAATAGATACAACATGATCAAGGCAAAAAAGAATATGTTGTGTATGCTTGGTTCTTATCTTACAGGGTTTTTTAAGGGTATAATGATTGGAATGATAATCGGGAAAAAACTCAGAAAAGATTAAAAGGTTTTTCAAAAATTCTTAGCGCCACCTTGTAAAATGGCTCAAAATAAAGTGGGGTGGCGTTTTTATTTTGCGCAATTCTAAATTGATTTTTGACACAAAGTATTCTATACTGTTTATTTGTAAAAAACAAAAGATTTTCATAGGAGGCAAAAAAGAAAAATGCGACTTGGTATTGTTGGACTTCCAAATATAGGCAAAAGTACTCTCTTTAACGCAATAACAAAAGCGGGTGCAGAAGCTGCCAACTACCCATTTTGTACAATTGAACCCAACGTGGGAGTTGTTGCAGTACCTGATGAAAGACTTGATGTACTTGCCAGAATATACAATCCTGAAAAGGTAACACCTGCTTTTATTGAATTTGTTGACATTGCAGGACTTGTAAAAGGTGCAAGCAAAGGTGAAGGCCTTGGTAATAAGTTTTTATCTCATATAAGAGAGGTTGACGCAATTGTTCATGTTGTTCGCTGTTTTGACGACACTGATATAGTTCATGTGGAAGGAAGTGTAAACCCAAGAAGAGACATTGAAACAATCAATTTAGAGCTGATATTTGCTGACATGGAAGTGCTGGAAAGAAGGCTTGATAAGACAAGAAAACTTGCAAAAAATAACAAAGAAGCAGCACATGAGCTTGAAATCATGGAAAAGATTTATTCTACATTGGAAAGTGGCAAAATGGCAAGAACGCTCAAATTCGATGATGAAGACGATTTGAAGTTTGTAAATTCGTTGAACCTTCTTACATTCAAACCTACAATTTATGCAGCTAACATCTCTGAAAAGGATATTGGAAAAGAAAATGAATATGTAAAAGTAGTGAAGGAAATTGCAGCAGAAGAAGGTTCAGAAGTAATTGTCATTTGCGCTAAAATTGAAGAGGAAATTGCTGCGCTGCCAGATGAAGAAAAGAAAGAATTCTTAAAAGAACTTGGCATTGAAAAATCGGGACTTGACAATCTAATCCAGGCAGGATACAAGCTTTTGGGGCTGATTTCATTTTTGACAGCAGGAGAAAAAGAAGTAAGAGCATGGACAATCAAAAAAGGAACAAAAGCACCTCAGGCAGCTGGCAAAATCCACAGTGATTTTGAAAAAGGATTTATAAGAGCTGAAGTTGTTCCGTTTGAAGTGCTGGTAGAATGTGGTGGTTTTGCCCAGGCAAAAGAAAAAGGACTTGTCAGAACAGAAGGAAAAGATTATGTCATGCAAGATGGTGATGTGGTTATATTCAGGTTCAATGTATAAAGATATTGTATATTGCAAGAAGGGGGCTATCCAATGTATTTTTAGGATTGCCCCTTTCTCATCTTTTTTATTATTCAGTTAACTTTTTAATATCTTCAAATTCAAGTTTGATTTTTTTAATATCTTCATAAGAACTTATCTTTAATCTCAGCTCGGGATTATCCTGAATTCTCTTCTCCTGTCTTTCCATCTCTATCCTTTGCATTTTTACAAATCTAATGCCAATAGTAGATGTCCACCGAAAGATTGCAGATACTACATCATCAAAGTTTTGAGCTTTTGTTATAACCCCAATCTTGTAAGCAGGCCGACCTTTTTTCATGAAAATTGGAGTAAAATAGACATCCAAAGCACCGCTTTGCATTATCTTCTCAAGTGCAAGCGAAAGATGTTCACCTGTCATATCATCAACGTTTGCAAATATTTCAAAATAATCGCCATCAAAATTCAGTTTTTTTTTTCCAACTATAGCTCTCACAACATTGGGAATAGGAAGATCTTTTGTCCCTGCACCATACCCAATCTTTTCGATGGTCATATTCGGCATTTGGGAAAATGAGCTTGCAACTGCTGCTGCAATCCCAATGCCTGTTGGGGTTATGAGCTCAGATTCGATATCCTTTGTGGAAAGTGGAACACCATTTTGTCTTGCAATCTCTAAAACAGCTGGTGCTGGTACAGGAATAATGCCGTGCATGGATTTTGTAAAACCTCTGCCGTCACAAAGAGGCGAAAAGATTATTCTTTCAGGCTTTAAATAATCTATACAAAGAGAAAATGCAACAATATCCACTATTGAATCATCTGCCCCAACCTCGTGAAAAGAAATATCATCTGGATTCATACCATGAACCTTTGCCTCTGCCAAAGCAATTTTTTCAAAAATTTTGACCGACATTTCTTTTACGTCCTCTGGCAAAGAGCTTTCTATAAGCATCTTTTTTATATCTTTAAAAGTTCTGTGATGGTGAATACTATTGCCGTTATGTTCATGGTCATGGTCATGTGAATGAGTATTTACTATAAACCTTTTTGCTTTAATACCATTTACAAATTTCTCCTCGACCGAAAGATTAACGTTAAGCTTTAAAATTGAGATATTTGACTTTATATATTCAAAATCAACTCCGCAGTCAATCAGCGATGCAACAAGCATATCACCTGCAAGGCCTGAGATTGCATCAAAATAGAGAATCATAAAAAATTTCCTCCTCTTTTTCTTCCTTCTTTACAAGTTCTGATTTGCAAGCGAATTTATCATATGGGCAACAACGGCTGCACCAAATCCATTGTCAATGTTGACAACACAAACACCGTTTGCACAGGAGTTTAGCATGGTAAGTAGAGCTGAGAGGCCTTTAAAATTTGCACCATATCCAATAGATGTTGGAACAGCAATAACAGGTTTTGAAACAAGCCCAGCAACAACTGATGCAAGTGCACCTTCCATACCAGCAACTGCAACCACTGCATTGGCGGACTGAATTTCATCAAGATGCGCAAACAATCTGTGGATTCCTGCAACACCAACATCGTACATTCTCTTTACATTGTTTCCTAAAATCTCTAAAACTATAGCTGCTTCTTCCGCCACTTTCAAATCAGCAGTTCCAGCAGACACAACTGCAACGTGTCCTTTTGGATTTTTGATAATCTCAACCCTTTTTGCACAGATAATCCTACCTGTATCATAATATATCACATCATCTTTAAGATGTTCTCTTAAGTACTCATACTGTTCTCTGCTTGCCCTTGTGCCAATAATGTTTACTTCTCCTCTTTCAATCATCCTCTCAAAAATCTTTAAAACTTGATCCTTTGTTTTCCCCTCGCAAAAGATTACCTCAGACATGCCCTGTCTGAGCTTGCGGTGATGGTCAATCTTTGCAAAGTCAATGTCTTCAAACGGCATTTTTGCAAAAATCTTCATCGCTTCGTCAACCGAAATTTTGCCCTCTCTAACATCTTCAAGTATTTTTCTTACATCCATTTTCTACCTTCTTCCTTTCGTGTCAAATCAGTTCATGCTTCCTGTTCTGTAGCCGGAAAGGTCAAGCGTTACATACTTAAATCCCAAGGCTTTCAAAGCGTTTGAAACTTCATCATGCAGTTTAAGGTCGAAAAATTTTGGTAGATCCTCTTTTGCAACCTCAATTCGCGCAATAGCTCCGTGATGTCTTACTCTCACCTGTGAAAATCCTTTTTGAACCAAAAAATCCTCTGCCTTTTCTATCATTTGAAGTTTTTCCAATGTAATTTCGTCACCATATGGAATTCTTGTAACCAAACAGGCAGAAGAATGTTTTTGATACGTGGAAAGCTCAAATTCTTTCGACAAATACCTTATCTCCTCTTTAGCAAGTCCTACTTCAACCAGAGGACTTTTTATACCTTCTTCCTCAAGAGCTTTTCTGCCGGGTCTATAATCCTGAAGGTCGTCCATGTTTGAACCTTCAATTATTTCCTTCAGATTCAGCTCCTCTTTCAATACTTTTAACCTTTTTATCAAATCTTTTTTGCAATAATAGCATCTAAGTTTATCATTTTTCATAAAATCCTCATTAGAAAAAACGTCTCTTTCTATAACAATCAGCCTTGCCCCAATGTCTTTTGCAAGCTTTGCTGCATCTTCCTTTTCACTTTGCGGGCTCAAAACTGAACTTGAAAACACGGCGATGGCTTTTTCCCCCAGCACATCAAACGAAACCTTTAACAAAAATGTAGAGTCAACTCCACCTGAAAATGCTACAAGCACGCTCTTATAATCTTTTATAATTTCCCTTAGCCTTTCGAGTTTTTCATACGCCATTTTTTTATCTACCAATGTTTTATCCCTGCCTCTTTTAGTTTACTTGCATGAAAGTTTTATTGCAAACCAACCTTCAAAGATTGCTCCTGGCTCTAAGTAATAAAACTTATTATTTATATACCCTTCATGTTCGCCCATCCATGGCTCAACACATACAAAGTCAAAATCTTTTAAAGACCAAACCACTATGTTCTTGAAATTTTCATCTTTCAAAAGCACTATTTTTTTATCCCTGTCAAGAGTAATTTCAACCTCTCTACTTCCTACATCCAAAAAGTCAAGGTTAATCTCCGGTTTTGAAAAATCAATCTCTTTGAAATCCTGAAGATCAATAAACCTTTTCTCAACATCATCAAAACACTTTTCGCATTCAAGCTTGATAGTAAATTCATCTTTGTTGCATAGAAAATAAGGATGAAATCCTGCATAAAAAGGCATTATGCCACTATCCTCATTTTTTACAATCATCTTCACTTCAAACACTTCATCATTTAGTAGATACTCAAGCAAAAGTTCAAAATCGTATGGATATAATCTTTTTGTAAATTCGCTACTTGATAGCCTCAAAATTACACCATTTTTATCTGGCATATCAATGTACCCTGCTATGTTGAAACTGCTGTCTCTTGCAAATCCATGATTTTTCATTTCAAACTCTTGACCTTTGAAAAAAATCTTTCCATCCACAACTCTGCCACATATGGGGAACAAAACTGGTATTCCGCCTCTTATGTTTTTTGTTCTGTCAAAAAGCGTGGTCTTATTTAAGTAAAGAATATCTTTTCCTGAAAGATTAAGTAAAATAACAATTGCACCCCGTTCGGGTGCAACTGTAAAATATGAATTTTTTGTTTTTGAATATATCTTAACAAGCTCCAAACCATTTTCAAGATATTTTTCTACAAATTCCAAAACAACTTTCCTCCCCTATTCAAAACTTCTGACTACTCAACATGAACCGAATAGTTTGGTGCTTCTTTTGTGATGTAGATGTCATGCGGATGGCTTTCTCTGACACCAGCCTGGGTAACCTTGACAAACTTTGCCTTTTGTTGAAGCTCTTTTATGGTCCTTGCCCCACAATAACCCATACCAGACTTCAAACCACCAATAAGTTGGAAAACAGTGTCTTCAAGCGGACCTTTATAAGGAACTCTACCCTCAACCCCTTCAGGAACAAGCTTTGAAGCATCTTCTTGGAAATATCTATCCTTGCTTCCTGCTTTCATTGCAGAAAGCGAACCCATGCCTCTGTAAACCTTAAACCTTCGTCCCTGGTAAATCTCACACTCGCCAGGGCTCTCTTCACATCCTGCAAAAAGACTTCCTATCATGACAACATCAGCACCAGCTGCCAGTGCTTTTGTTATATCCCCAGAATATCTGATTCCACCATCGGCAATGACTGGAATGCCATATTCTTTCGCAACCTCAGCAACATCCATTATAGCAGTTATCTGAGGTACACCAATACCTGCAACAACTCTTGTTGTACAAATAGACCCAGGTCCAATTCCAACCTTTACACAGTCTGCTCCAGCCTCAATCAAATCACGGGCAGCCTCAGCAGTTGCAATATTGCCCGCAATAACCTGAATGTGTGGATACCTTGACTTTATCCTCTTTACCGTTTCAATTACACCTTTTGAATGTCCGTGAGCTGTGTCAACAACAATAACATCAACCTGGGCTTTAACAAGTGCGTCAACACGATCATCTGTGTCTTTTGATACACCTACAGCAGCAGCACACAGAAGCCTTCCTTTGCTGTCCTTTGCTGCATTTGGGTACTTTACTGCCTTTTCAATATCCTTTATGGTGATAAGACCTTTTAGATTTCCTTCATCATCAACAATGGGAAGTTTTTCTATTTTATGTTTTTTCATAATCTCCTTGGCTTCTTCTAAGGTGATGCCTTCTTTCGCAGTGATAAGATTACTTGAAGTCATGACCTCTTTTATTGGTTTTGAATAGTCTGTCTCAAATCGAATATCCCTGTTTGTTATGATACCAACAAGCTTGCCATTTACTGTTATTGGAACACCTGAAATTCGATACTTTGCCATAAGTTCCATCGCTTCATATATCTTGTTGTCAGGGGATAAATAAAATGGGTCAACTATAACACCATGCTCAGACCTTTTTACTTTGTCTACCTCGCTTGCCTGCTCTTCCACTGTCATATTTTTGTGAATAACACCAATTCCACCCTCACGGGCAATAGCAATTGCCATACGCGACTCTGTTACAGTATCCATCCCAGCTGACATAAGAGGAATGTTGAGTTTTATTGTCTTTGTAAGATAAGTCGAAACATCTACATCTTTTGGCAAAACCTCGCTGTATTGAGGTACAAGCAAAACATCATCAAATGTCAGTGCTTCTTTGATTATTTTGTCTTCAAATGCCATCTTAATCTCAAACTCCTTTAGAAAGATTTTTTATCTATAAATTTGATAAGATTTTTTCTGGAAAAACTTGTTTATTGCCTGAACTATCTCTTCGTTAGGCTCAAACAAGATTCTTGTTTTTTTACCTTCTACATTGGCAACAATTGCATATACATTCTCTTCGCCACTGTTTGACGTGCAGTCAAATGACTGGACAATACTTTTGTCATTCTTCTGAGCGTTAAACATACTTGAGTCTTTTGAAGAAATAAAATAATCAATTTTCCGGATATCTAAAGAAACAATCCTACTTCGTTTTCTTTGGGCAACTATCTTGTCTATATCAAGATAGTGGTTTGTTACTGCATATTCATATTCAATGTTGTAGTTTCTCGAAAGATAAATTGCACCCCATATAGCTAAGACTAACAGAACAGGCCCCAACGTGTTTATTATTGGTATAAAGAATGTAATAAATCCAACTAATACCCCGCCGATAATAATGAGTACTTGTTTTGCTTTTTCACTCGATGTCTTTCTTCTTACGATTAACTGTTCATGGAAAACATCATTCATAACTTAATATCAACCCTCCGAACAATTTTAATTTTTTAAACAACAAATTTATCAAAAAATAAACTTTTGTCACTATCCGAACTTTTTGTTTTTCATTATTTTACTATTCCTGCGCGGCTAAACGGATATACCCTGAAAACAACTTTACCCAAAATATCATCTCTTGGAACATATTTATGCTCCCAGAACCGGCTGTCGTGAGAATCGTTCCTGTTATCACCCATCATGAAATAGTGTCCTGGCGGAACTTTGTATGGCCCAAAACTTCCTATCATAGGTTCTTTTAAATAGTTTTCTTTATAGACTTTACCGTTGATGTACAAAACACCATCTTTTATCTCGATTGTGTCGCCAGGAAGACCTATAACCCTTTTGACATATAAAGTTTTTCTATCGTCTGGATACTTGAAAACCACAATGTCTCCTCTTTTGACATCTTCTATATGAAGGACATAACCAAGCTTATATACAAAGAGCCTATCGTTTAGCTGAATTGTGTTGAGCATTGAGCCGGTCGGGACAATTACAAGTGAAAAGACATAAGTGCGCAGGATAAGAGCAATAAGCACTGCACCGCCAATCCACAAAATCCACTCAACTGCTTCTTTCACTACTTTGTTTTGAAGTTTCAGTGTTTGATGCTGTTCCATCATAAGTTCGTCTCCTTTTTTTAAGTTAAAAAATAGAAGCTTAAATATAAGTTTAATTGAATTTATCTACCAAGTCAATATCAATAAATCATTAGTCTTTCAACTCAACCACTGTAACACCCTGTTCGCCCTCCCCATATGTTCCATCTCTGAATGATTTTACATGAGGGTGACGTCTCAAAAAATTCCTTATAGCTTGACGCAAAGCCCCCGTACCTTTTCCATGGATTATTGTTACTTGTTTTAGACCAGCTGTGTATGCATCATCTAAGTATTTGTCAACCTCTAAAATTGCATCATCGCTTGTTTTGCCCCTTACATCAATGAACATGTCAATGTTCTTTTCTTTGATTATTGCATTTTTAGATGCTATTTGAGATATTTTTCTATCTTGTCCGTCCACTTCTTCAATATCAGAAAGGTTGACATTTATCTTCATAATACCTATCTGGACAGTAAGATTTCCCTTTGAGTCTGGCAGGCTTTCGACAAACCCCTCAGCATCAAAGCTTCTGACATACACTTTTTGACCTAAGCGAAGATTCTGTATTTCTTTTTTGGTTTTGGCCTCAGCTTCTTGTTTTTCCTGCTGCGATATGCTTTTAATCAGCATTTCATATTCTCTTTTTTTCTCTTCTAACTCCTTTAAAATTTCTTTTTCCTTTAAGTTTTCAGCAAGTTTTCGAAGGTCTTTAAAAAGATTTTCTATTTCATACTGTGATCTTTCTACAATCTCCTTTGCCTCATTTATGGCCTTTTTGCGAATTCTCTCTCTTTCAGTCTCAAACCTTTTCTTCTCTTCTTCATACGCCGCCTTTAAAGCTTGTGCTTCATGCCTCAATTTTTGAGCAAGTTCAAGGTTTTCTTCAGCTTCTTTTCTCTTTTGTTCCATTTCGTTTATTATTCTGTCAAGATCAATTGTCTTTTGAGACAGATACCCTCTTGCCATCTTAACAATACCTTTGTCAAGCCCAAGATTGGATGAAATTACAAGCGCATTGCTCCTTCCTGGAATTCCTATCAAAAGCCTGTACGTAGGCTTTAGGGTTTTTACATCAAACTCACAAGAAGCGTTTTCAAATCGATCTTCTTGCTGAGCAAATATTTTTAGCTCACCATAGTGTGTTGTAGCTATTACCTTGCTGCCCTTCTCAGAAAGATATTTCAAGATTGCCTTCGCCAAAGCTGCACCTTCTTCAGGGTCTGTACCTGCTCCAATCTCATCTAATAGCACAAGAGTTTTATCATCTGCATTTTTTGTTATTTCAATGATGTTTTTCATATGTGCTGAAAATGTGGAAAGACTCTGAACTATACTTTGATCATCTCCAATATCAGCAAAAATCTTTTGAAATATGCAAAGCTCAGAACCCTCATCTGCTGGGATGAATATTCCGCTCTGGCAAAGAAGACAAAAAAGTCCAACCGTCTTTAGCGTTACAGTCTTTCCACCTGTGTTTGGGCCTGTTATTATAAGAACGTCGAAGTCTTTGCCTAAATGAATATCAATAGGAACAACCTTGTCTTTTTGTATTAATGGATGCCGAGCTTTTTTGAGATTTATAATGCCATCTGTAGTTATTATTGGTTTGCTTGCGTTCATTTCTTTTGCCCAAATAGCTTTCGTAAATACTATGTCAAGCTCAACAAGTGCATAAAAAGACGTTTCAATTTCCTCACAATAGCTTGCTATCAAAGAGGATATCTCTTGCAAAATTCTTTCTATTTCCTCTTTTTCTTGATTTTTCAAAATTCTGATTTGATTTGATATCTCAACACAAACAAAAGGCTCAACAAATAAAGTTGCACCTGTTGCTGACTGGTCATGGACAATTCCTTTTACTTCATTTCTAAACTCCGCTTTAACAGGAAGTAAGAGCTTTTCACCTCTGATTGTTATAATTGGTTCTTGCAAAAACCTTTGGATTTTTGGGTCGCGAATCATGCTATTTAACTCGTCTCTTATTTTATTTTCAAGTTTTCTAATTTTATCTCTTATCTCCTTGAGCTTTGACGATGCTGTATCTAAGATTTCATCTGGTGTTAAAAATGTCTGGTCAATTCTTGAGATTACCTCTTTTAAATTTACAAGTCTTTTTTTCTTACTTTCAAGAAAACTAAAGTCTTGTGTGTAAGAAAGATAAGTTCGCATCTCATAAGAAAGTTTCAACACTTTTCCAATTTGCAAAATCTCTTGTGGATTTAAAGTTGCCCCAAGCTTTGATTTCTTAAGGCTTGGCAGTATATTTTCAAACTCCAAAGTTGGTGGATTTCCATACTTTAGAACGTACCTGTAGCCTTCATCGACTTTATTAAGTTCATTTTCTATATCTGCAACATTGGTTGATGGAATAAGGTTTTCAAAATATTCCTTTGCTGGAGTTGACTTTGCCATGTTTTTTAAAATCTCAACTATCTTGTCATACTCCAACGCTTTGAGTGTCTTTTGGTTCAACTTTCAAAACCCCTTCTTATATGAAATTTAAGTTCTCAAGTTTTAATTATACCACAAAACAAAAGCGGGCTGTCTTCATATTTCATGAAAACAGCCCATTATTGAATATACTCATCCATACAATACAATCCCTTCGTTCTCTATATTTTTATAGTAAGGTAAGATTTCTTTATATTGCATATATCTCTGATAACTGATGTCTACTATAGAAATTAATTTAAAGCTTCTATATCCAATTTCACTTATTATTTCATCCAACTTATTTTCATAGTCTTTTAACACTTGCTCGTCCTCATCAACTAATACCGCTATATCAATATCAGAATTCTTCATTTTGAGTTCCTTTAGCATATGAACCATAGAGGACTATTTTCCTTAGTTTATCACCATATAATTCTTTTAACTCTTCAACCACTTTATTAATAACATCTTGGTAATTTTCCAGTTTGATATCACTCACAACAAATCAACTCCAATTTCTTCTATTCTCTTATCTGCCCGCTTCCATAGATAATGTATTTTATAGTTGTGAGCTCCTTTAATCCCATAGGACCTCTTGCGTGAAGTTTTTGAGTTGAGATCCCAATCTCTGCACCAAACCCAAATTCAAATCCGTCTGTGAACCTTGTTGAGGCGTTTACATAGCAAGCTGCTGCATCAACCAAGTCCAAAAACTTTTGTGCATTGAAATAATCTCTTGTAACAATTGCCTCTGAGTGTTTCGAACCGTACTTATTTATGTGTTCTATTGCCGCATCAACACCATCAACAACCTTCACACCTATTATCAAATCCAAATACTCTGTGTACCAGTCATCTTCAGTTGCCTCTTTTACTTCTATACCATTTTGCTTGCAGATTTCAACTGTCTTACTGCAACCTCTTATTTCAACACCTTTTGCCATCAGTTCTTTTACAATCATTGGCAAAAAGCTCTCTGCTATATTTTTGTGAACTAAAAGCTTTTCAGCAGCGTTGCAAACACCTGGTCTTTGAGTCTTTGCATTTATCACTATTTCTTTTGCCATCTCAAAATCAGCACTTTCATCAACAAAAACGTGACAGTTTCCAACACCAGTTTCTATCACAGGAACTGTTGCGTTCTGCACAACAGTTTTTATAAGGTTTGCACCACCACGTGGAATTAAAAGATCCAAATACTCATTTAATTTCATCATGGCAACAGCAGTCTCTCGTGATGTGTCCTCCACAATCTCTATGCTACCTTCCTCAATTCCAGCCTCAAGCAAACCCTCTTTCATTACCTTTACAAGAGCAACATTTGAGTTTATCGCTTCAGACCCGCCTCGCAAAAGGACACTGTTCCCTGCTTTTAAACACAAAACGGCTGCATCAACAGTAACATTTGGTCTTGCCTCATAGATTATTCCAATTGCGCCAATAGGCACTCTCTTTTGACCAATCACAAGCCCGTTGGGACGCTTCCACATAGAAATAACTTCACCAACCGGGTCAGGAAGTTTTATAACATCCTCAATCCCCTTGCAGATTTGCTTTATTCTATCCTCTGTTAGCTTTAACCTGTCTAAAAGTGCTCCTTTGATGCCTTTAGAGATAGCATTTTCCATATCTTTTTGGTTTTCCTGCAAAATAAAATCCATCTTCTCTAATATCTTTTGAGATATGCATAAAAGTGCCCTGTTCTTTTCATTTTCAGAAAGGTTCATGAGCTTTTTTGACGCTTCTTTCACCTTTTTCGCTTTTTCAATCAAATCGCTCATCTTTATTCTGCCCCCTTGCATTTATCTTGAAACAGTGTTTTTACTAACAAACAAAGTTCCTATCTCCTTACCCTCTAAAATCTCTTTTACAACTGACGGATTTTCACCGTTTGCAATTACCATAGGAATCCCATGTTGCATTGCAATCTTAGCAGCTTCGATTTTGGTCTGCATTCCACCCGTTGAGTTGACAGTACCTGCACCACCTGCAATACTTTCTACATATGAGTCAATCTCAAAAACTTCTTTTATGAGCTTTACATCCTTGCAAAGACGTGGATCACCTGAATATAGCCCATCTATGTCAGAAAGAATTATAAGCAAATCTGCATCAATTATTGTCGCAACATAAGCAGACAAAGTATCGTTGTCGCCAAACTCAAGCTCTTCAATTGCAACAACGTCGTTTTCGTTCACAATTGGAATTGCACCATATTTGAACAGGTACTCAAATGTGTTCTTAACATTTAGCATCTTCTTCTCTTCATCCACAACATCCTTTGTAAGAAGCACCTGAGCAACTACAACTCCGTATTCACCAAAAAGCTTTTCGTAAATCTGCATTAAAATTCCTTGGCCGATTGCCGCGAGCGCTTGTTTTTCCTGGGTTGTTTTGTGATTTTTGGTAAGCCCAAGCCGCCCCAAGCCTGAGGCAACAGCACCAGATGTTACAAGCACAACGTCTCTTCCCTCATTTTTTATGTCAGAAAGAACTCTTGCAAGTTTTTCTAAGCGCGAAAGATTTAGCTTACCGGTTGGATACGTCACAGTGCTTGTTCCAACCTTTACAACAACCTTTTTTACATTTCCAAAGTCTCGCATTCTCCACTTTCTACTCCTTTTCTATGGTAAAATCATTCAAGCTATTGTTAAAAATGATTTTATACTTTGAATTCTCTTCAACCACATAAAGCTGGGTTTGACTTACAATATCAATATTTATTCTTTTTAGAAGTTCTTCTTGTATAATGGAAGCAATATTAAGTATAAATCTTTTTGGGTCGTTTTCATCAAGGCTTTTGATGTATATTGGAAGTTTGCCTTGTTGGGGTTTATAAATTTCAACGTTTATAACACCTGGTGATACAGGAATGTCTGTTGGATATAAAAGTTTTACGTTATAAAGTACTTCCATAATGCACTTCCCCCTGATAAAATTTAAGATATGAGCTGCTTATATTTATTCTATCAAATTAATGTGTACCCTTCAAAGATTTTTCTAAAAATTACGTTATTGAAAGGAATGAAGATAGAATGCGAACATTCATTGGTATTGACTTCCCAAAAAGCTTAAAAGAGCAGATTGTTGAAGTGCAGAGCTTTTTAAAATCGATCAGCAAAAAAGGTAGATGGAAGTACATTGACAACTTTCATTTAACCCTCAAATTCTTGGGTGAGATTGAATATGAAAAGGTAGAAAAAATCAGACAAGCGCTTGAAAAAAATCTAAAAGATTTTTCCCGTTTTTCATTGAAAATCTCATCCTGTGGATATTTTAAAGGGCATGGAAACTTGAGAGTTGTGTATCTAAAGCCAGATGGCAATCTTGAAAAACTCAATAACCTTTTTTCTCTTGTTGAGGACGCAATGGCGGAGGTTGGCTTTGAAAGAGAAAAAAGAGAGTACACACCCCATATAACAATTGCCCAGGATGTTGTGTTAAATGAGCCTTTTGAGAATTTTCAAAAGTATGTTGAAAGCTTTTCTTTTGATGAAATTCCTGTTGAAAAGGTCATTCTTTTTTTGAGTGAGGAGATAGATAGGAAAAGAGTCTATACACCCCTATTTGAGATACAGCTACACTGATTGCAAAATTTATTTTAGAATTTTGCAAAAGAAAGGACTGAATAACTGTGTCAAAACATTTTGCCAAACAAAGTTTAAGCGCTGTTTTCTCAAGTATTATACTATTTATATTTGCCAACGCTTTTATGGGGATAGGCGGTGGGATAAATGATACAATATTTAACAACTACATCGCTGCAAACTACAATATCTCTCCAATGGCAAGAGGAATTTTAGAGTTTCCTCGTGAAACTCCTGGTTTTTTGATTATATTCTTAATAGGCTTTCTATATTTCCTCGGTGATTTGAGAGTAAGTATAATTGCAACCATTTTATGTTCATTTTCCCTAATTGGTCTTGGATTTTTTGCTCCAACTTTTCTGCTATTGATTTTATGGACGGCTATTTACAATACAGGAACACATCTAAACATGGTCTTGAGCTCAAGTATTGGAATGGAACTTGCTAAAGAAGAGGAATACGGAAAAACTTTAGGTCTTATTGGTTCTGTAGCAACAGCTGCATCTATAATAGGTTATTTTATAGTTATGGTAGGATTTAAATTTCTGAATTTTTCTTTCAAGACAGCATACGTTGTTGCTGCTCTGATGTATCTATTTGCAGCATTATTTTTACTGCCTGTTAAACTCCCAAGAAAACCTGAACACAAAGGGTTCAAGTTTGTCATCAAAAAAGATTACTGGCTTTATTACGTGCTTTCAATCTTCTTTGGAGCAAGAAAACAAATATTTATCACCTTTGCACCCTGGGTTTTGATTAAGATTTTCAAACAACCTGTTGCAAATTTTGCGCTTGTTGGAATCATTTGTTCATTTTTAGGAATTGGTTTTAGAAATATAATCGGTAGGCTCATTGACAGACTTGGCGAAAAGAAGATACTCACATTCGATGCGGTAGTAATCTTTCTTATATGTCTTGGATATGCAGCAACTGAGAACATAAAAATAAAATGGCTCGCACTTGCCATTGCATATGGGTGTTACATCGTTGACAACTTGATGTTTGCAACATCAATGGCAAGGTCAACATACATAAAGAAAATTATAAAGCATCCTGACGACCTAACTCCTACTCTTTCAACAGGCACAAGCATGGACCATGCAGTTTCAATGAGCCTTCCTATGCTATCTGGCTTTCTGTGGAATAAGTTCGGGTATGAATATGTGTTCTTACTTGCAGCTTTCTTTGCGCTTGGGAATTTGTATTTTGTAAGGAAGATAAAAGTTGAAAGTTAGTTACCCTTAAAATTTTAAGATATGATTTGCGAAATTTAGAGTATAATTTTATTAAGAACAAACCTATTGTGCAAACTGAAGTGAAAACAAAAATGCCAGAAATTTGTATTTTCTACGGCTGATGAGATTAATCCTTTAGTTTGAAATTTTTGAGGTGATTAATATATGATGGAATACTATCCTGAGGTTGTACAGGTTATTCCTACTGAGGATTACAAGGTGTATATATACTTTGATGATGGTAGCATAAAACTATTTGATGCCTCTACTCTGCTTGAAAAGGGTGAGTTTCAAAGACTCAAAGATAAAAAATTCTTTATGGAAAGATGCACTGTTTTAAATGGAACACTTGCATGGGATGTAAGTGGAAATTACGATGAAACAACCTGCCTTGACTTAGACCCACTTGTTCTGTATGAAACTTGCCCTGAGGTACAAGAGCCTACTTGGCTTTTTGAAAAGATTGAAAATGAATTCAGGCAAAAGAGTGACAAAGAAGGGGCTTTTTAAGCCCCCTATTCTTTCCTGTCAAAGCCGGATGGAAACTGGGTTTGTTTGTACTGGGAATAGTCTTTCAAAGCCTCTTTTTTGTACCTCATGCTTTTTATAGTCTTTTTTATCTCATCAAATTTTGCTCGAATTAAAATATTATTCTTTTCGTCTATATCCTTTATCACTTGAAGTTTTTGCAAAATAGATGATGTAAGGCTTTTGAGCAAAATGCCTGTTTCTTTGTCAATATCTGTTATCTCATCAAAACTTTTTATTCCCTTTTGAGTTTTAATGCTTTCAAACTCCTCTAAAAACTCACTGTCTATTCTATTTATTTTCTCAATCAAATCCCCTTTTTCATCAACAATCTTAGAAAGCTCATCAAAATGGTCATTTAAAATATACTCCTGCTGCAAACTTGTGAGAGTCAAAAACCTATCCACAAGCTTTTCCTTTTCCTCAAGAAGACTTACAAGCTTATTATACATAAACCCCAGCCCTTTTTATTTATTCTTTTGCTGTCTTGCAATCTTTATTGCCTCTGCCCAGGTGTTTCGCAAATCCTGCACAATTTCAACTGCCTCTTCAAGATATTTTTTGTCTTTTTTTAAATTTGCCTGAATAAGCCATCTATAGATAAAATCATATAGGCTCATCAAATTTTTTGATATCTCATATTGCATATCAAGGGTTGACATGAGTTCTGTTATGATATTCTCTGCCTTGATAATATTCTCATTTGCTTTGTCAAGCTTTTTTTCATCAATTGCCTGCATTGCAAGCTTGATAAATCTTATGCATCCATCATAAAGCATCAAAGTAAGTTCTTCAGGCGGCTTTGTCATTATAACTTCTTCTTGATATCTTGCTGCTGCGTCCATAAATTTTGCCTCCTCATTGTTTATTTCTTATAAATATCTATAAGTAGTATGCTTACCTGCCACTAAACTGTTGAGATAACCACGAGCTTTGAGTATTCATTTGGGCAATTAACTGCTCAAGCTGAGTAAACTGCCTGTAATATCTATCTTCCACCTTTTGCAGTCTCTCTTGCTCAGCATTCATTTGATCAATAATACCTCTTAGCTGCTTTCCTATAGAACTATTGGGGTCATATGTGTTTGTAAAATATGGTTTGCCAGCTTTGTCATATATCTTCTTTAGGGTATCATTTGCAAGGCTGTAAAATCGCTGGAGAATCCCATCATCATCAATAGATTTTGTGTCGTCACCACTGCTTGTAAACAGCTTAACAAATGCATCAAAATTATTTGCTATTGCATCTCTGAGCTTAGCTTCATCTTTGATATAAATTTTTCCTTCTTTGCTTTCAAAATAGCTGTATGTTTCTATTCCTGCTTCAGATATGGTATCTAAGTTAGAAGGAACACCTGGAACTTGTTTGTATAAGTAGTTTCGCATATTGTCCAAAAAACTTGAAAGTATAGAATCACCATATAAAAGTCCTTTTTTAGCAGCTTCTTCCCATTTTTGAATGTCAGTATCTTTCATTTGAGATTTCTGTTCTTCTGTCAGTGGCAAATAGTCTCTGTTTCGCTTCTCTGTAATTTTGTTGTATATCTTGCTAACAAGTTCATTATATTTGTTAATAAAGTCCTTGATATTGTTTACAATCGTATCAACATCTTTTGAAATAGAAAAAGATTTATACTGCGCACTGCCTTGAACATCCAATGTTGCTTTATTCAATGTGATGCTCATTCCATAGACATTTATGGTATTTGTGGTTGAGGTAATAAGTGATTCATTGTTGAAACTATCCTTTATATAAATCCTTGCATCTGTTCCTGTTCCACTTGCTATTTGAGCATAATTGTTGTTTACATCCTTCACAGTAAAACTTACATTGCTACCTGTCTTTTGAGAAGCTATTATTAATTTATTTAATGTTGAGTCGTAATAAGCCTTCAATCCACCATCACTACTAAATGCATCATTTATCGATTTTGCCAAATTAGCACCAAAAGTTGAAGTAGAATCTCCTGGATTCCATGTAAGCTCTATTGTTTTTGTGACAGTTGAACTGCCAATTGTCAGTTCAACTTTAAGTTTTACATTGTTCTGATCATCTTTTGTAATTACCGTAAGATCATTCACTACAGCATTCGCCTGGGTTGCAAGTTGTTCAATTTTTATTTGATAATTTCCCTCAAGAGCATTAGCTGTACCTGTAACAGAAACATAACCAGAGTCAACAGCCTCCCCACTTGTCTTATACTTTACAAAGTTACTTGAAAGCTTGAGATTAAAAACATAATCTTTAAAGCTTGATATGGCACTTGCCATATCCATATAATCCTGTCTTTGCCACTCTAAAAGCTGTTTTTGCTGATACAGCTTATTGTACTTTGTCTTTTCAACACTCATCAAACCCTGGATGATTGAGTCTGTATCAAGCCCGCTTGCAAGCCCACCTATTCTTGTGTAGTATTTATACATGTCATAAGGATTTGTATAGTTTGTCGAATTAGTAGAATTTACATTCATTTTTCATCACCACCTTATTTTCTCTCATCCACAAAAATGCCTGCAAGTTCCCAAAGCTTTGCAATGATATCTAAAATCTTTTCTGGTGGTATTTCTCTTATAAGTTCATTTGTTTCTTTGTCATATACTTTTACAACAATTTCATGTGTCTCTTTGTGAATAGAAAACTCAAGCCGTGTGTATTTTGCTTCAAATGCTTTGTTTGCCTGGTTTATCATCTTTAGGAGTGTATCTTCATCAATTTCCTTTCTGTCATTTTTGTCTATAAATTTGTCGTTAACCCCCTCTTTATTTATACCTTTTTCGTTCTGCAAACTAACTTCAATATTTTCAGGCTTTGTCCTGCTGTCTTGAATTCTTGATACTGCATTCGATATATCAATGGTTTTGACTCCAATGCCATCAACAACCATTATCGCTTCCCTCTCTTTATGGTGTTTCTTTTTATATTATCGGTTGTGGAAAGGGA
Organism: Caldicellulosiruptor diazotrophicus; assembly: GCF_017347585.1. Taxonomy (NCBI): domain Bacteria; kingdom Bacillati; phylum Bacillota; order Caldicellulosiruptorales; family Caldicellulosiruptoraceae; genus Caldicellulosiruptor; species Anaerocellum diazotrophicum. The sequence goes on along the minus strand of NZ_AP024480.1, from coordinate 929,770 downwards.
AAAGTTTAATAAAAACTGTTACTGAGCAGGTAAAAGAGTTTTTATTATTAATTTTCTAACTGATGATTAATCATCTTCCCGTTCAACATTTGGTAGCAAGTTAATAAACCGAGCCAAGCAAATAATCGTCATAATTAAGCCAGTCATATTTTCCAAAAATACAAAGTTAGATAAAACTGAAGTAAATTCACCTGTTATATTTTGAATATCATCACTATTAAAAGTTGCAACATTCAAAACATTGGCTCGAATATAATCCCACCAACTTTTCTGTTTAGTAAAATTTCCATTTAGCAAAAGAATAGAAATCATTAATGCTGAATACCACATCATCACTTCAAAATAATTATGTAAAAGTAATATGACCATTCGTGTAGCAGACTTAATTTTATATGGCTCACCTTTCTTCTTGTTTCTATAATTATCAAAAAATAAAACATTAAACTGATAAACTATTATCTCAAACACTCTTAATATTGCATATGTGATTACTATCCAAATTATTACTCTGCATTTTGCACCAATATAATAAGTAATAAGAGTAGAAACAAATGCTAACACCAAATGTCCTAAAACCCACATATCAACAAGGAAATAAGATTTATTTTTTGTTATTTTTTTAATCCAATAGAATAAAGAAATTTTTTGAAAAAATAGAAATATCTTTTCCCAAAAATCAAGAATAAAGCTATCACCTTTTTTCAATTTTGAATAACCTCCTGCTAGCTTTTAAGATTTTATCTCTTAAGCTTATTAAATAGATATTTTTTCATGATAGTATAGACTTGTCCATACAGAATGTGAGAAAAATTTTAAGGTTAGAAGGCATGAGATACTATTGTCTCTTTAAAGCTTTCTGTTTCATGTAATATTTTTGCTGCTGTTTATTCTTGTTAGTATTAGAAATATTAAGTTTTAATTTGCCTTTCTTTTCTCATACTAATGCATTCTATATCATTTTTGGGTCCTTTTACTATCAATCGCCACTTACTTTGCAAACATCTATAAGTGCTTTTACTCTTATTTTACTAAATATTACCTCACCGAGGATGGCTTTTTATATATATATATATATCTATTTATTGTCTTTTCTGTTAATCTATTTTATTCAACAAGCTAATTATAATACTTGTTAAAATTCTTTCAACTTTTTTCTCAATATGAGCTAGAGATTAATTTTTTTACTTTCCCAAATTTTATATTGAATTAGATTAGAATTAAAAAAATTTCTATCAGAATACTTTTCACTGTATTTCTTTATCCTCTTAGTAATAAAGCTATCAATATTACTAAGCAAAATGTTTTCAAATTTCTCTCCTGTATGCCTACTCTGTGAAATAAGTATTTTAACAATTGTATAATTCTTATAATAATAGCTACTGTTGTTTAACAATTTATCATAAAATTTTCTGAACTCATCACTTCCATATCTAAAAAACCCAATCTCTGTAAACATCTCCTTACTTTAGATTCAATAAATAGATCTCTATCTAAATAACCACATTCTCCACTCTTTACCTCACAAATTACTCCTATAATATTTTCTTCAAACATAGGAATTATATTCTTTAAATCTTCATGCCAGTCATCTTCTCTTCCTCCAATTTCTTCATACACATATGGAAACCGAATAGCAATAATATCAGTTTCATACGTTATATTTCCCTTTTGTTGATTTCTATCCAGCACATAATTGTCTAAAACGAAAAAACCGTTAAGTCGAAAATACCAATACGCAAGTTCTTCAGCATAATTTCGCATACATTTCTCACCATCCCAGACTTTTATGTTAATTTTCCTTATCCCCTTATCAAAATCGCCATATATGCCAATGTATTAACATTATTTTTCTCAAGTATTTGGAGCAAGTTTGTAAGGTATGCGGTATTGTGTTCAATGGTTTTTGAAAATGATTGAATGAAGTCTGCTGCTATATCTTCTGTAAAATCAGATTTTATAATAGCTGCAAAGACCAACAAAAAGAAGCTTAATTGTTGCCAAATGTGTGAAAAGAACATGTAGTTCTCAAAAGGTGTATCAAAGGCAAGCGGAAAGAGGTTTTTAAATACATCATTCACTAAATATATACTGAGGCTCATTGGAAAACGGCATAAAATATTCATTATATGCTCCTTCATAGTTTTGGAGAATCTGGGTATTATCCGCATCCTGTTTTATTCGAAGAGTTTGCAAAAACTTTGCGAAGAAGTCTAAAAGTTTTTGGTTAATAAATTCAGTCAAAAATAGTAAAATTTAGACTAAAACTTACTTTACCGCTAATTCTTTACCATTTTTAAACCGCTTAATCAAAGGTTCTTCTTTAGCGTTGTCACCAATATAAAAGCCTAAAACCCCCATATTTGTAGCAAAAATTATTTTGTTATTTTTACTACTTATGGTTTGTTTAGTATACTGTTTTAACTTATGTATATCCTTTTCAATCTCTAGAACATGCGATGAATTCACTTTTTTAACTTCAATTATAAGCAAATTAAATTAATTTACTCTTCTCTTGTGAACAATTATATCTGGATATACACTAACTTTATTGCGGCAATTGTCACAATTAAATCTTTTGCAGTTGTGTTTACTGTATTCAAAACAAATATTTTCAATATATTTTACGTCCACTTTTATGTTCTTCGTTACCATCGTATTCACAATCTACATCAAACCTGAGCAAAAAAACTACTCAATGTAAATAGCAAGGCAATATGAGATTGCTCTTTCGTGTAATCCTTTTTTCAAAAAATACAAATCCCGTTTAAGAAGTATGTCAATTGCTTTACCTAAATATATTTTTAACAATTCAGGATGATTTATAAAAAGATTGAAAGTAGCTTCCAGTACTTTGTTGCTATTTTCCATACCTATTATTCACTTCCTTGTAACCTTTTCCGTCTATACTTATAACAATTCAATAAACTTTACTAAAGAACGCGACCTTCTCCTTTTATTTTTGTAACCATTGCATTAACTATCAAAAAAGGAAACTTATTATCTTCATAAAGTTCTCAAATTTCTACTTTACAATTACAGAGTCAAGATTTTTGCAAAGCTATGATATGGTGGAGATAATAAAAGCGCTTGTTTACTTTGATAATAACGCTCAAAAAGGTTGCATGTTAAATTTGCCATTGCGAAGTCTCGGTCCTTTTAAAGCCAAAGTCACTACCCTGGTAATTAAATTCACAGAAATAATAACTATTACGATAGTCTTGTCTTTCCTCTGTTCTCTCGTAAGGCTTTGTCTTAATTTGCTGAAGTAGCTTGTGCTGCTGAAATTGATTAAGTATTAATTCTAAAAACTTGGCTAATTTCTCGTCTTTTGTGCCTGTTGTAAAAAGGTAATGCGAAATTTCAGAATCTATGGTAATATTGTATTGAATCATTCCTCATCCCTCCTGTTAGTGTTGGTTTTTGGTTCTTCTTAATTTCTATTCTAACCAGAGGGTAAGGGATGACTCAATCCCTTTTTACACAATTATATAGATTCAACTCAGTTCACGTGCCTTTTATATGTTCTAAACCCTCTCAATCTCATGTTTTCTAAATTATATTCTCCAATCAATTTTTCAAATAATCTTTCAATCTTCACTCTTTTTAATACACCATTTTGCTTTCCTCACTTTCTGAAAACCGTGCGTTTTGAATTCTTAAAATACTTCCCACATTTTTACAATACTTTGTACTCTTCTTGTTCTCTGTCGCACAAATATTATAACAAGTTCCGCAAAAGAATCAGAAATTCCCTACCTATTTGATTTGTTCCTGGAAGGCTACATCTCTATTTGTCTTTTCCATTTACGTTTTGCAACCTAACCTTTAATTTGATAATAATTACTGTTATCTCTTAAAAGCAGAAATTACCATTTTAGCGAATATGTTTACTACTTATGTTATAAAAGGATTGTTTTTTGTTATCGTATTTTTGTAAATAACTGAAATACACATTGTAGCTTGCAGACGCTAGATTTTAAAATTTCCTAAAATTGTGGTATTAAATTGCTCCATAATTGTTCATATTGAGGTTCACTAATAATTATGTATTCATTATATTGAAAAGGAACATCTATACCGTACGTGTTATAGAATAAAATCTTAAGTTTGGCATATTTACAAAGTTCAACCATCATCTCCATAGAAATTGAATTATCTATTATTTGAAGTAACTCAGGTCTATAAGTTCTTATAAATTCATTATATTCAAAAGTAGGTATTGACATATATACGTAACCACTTTCTTTTAAATGTCTTTTTAAATTACAAAAAAGCTGAGGATATTTTTCCAAAGGAATATGCTCCAACACGTCAATCATCAAAATAACATCAAATTTTTTATTTAGATTGATTTCTACAATATCACCCTCCAAAAAAATCACATCTTTTATTGTTTCACACGCATAATTGATATTTTCATGTGAAATATCAATACCTATTATTTCTTTGACTCCCATATTCTTAATATATTCACTTATTATACCAATCCCGCACCCGCAATCTAAGACAGAATAATAAGGTTTTATTAATTCTTTTAACCTATTCTTTATATATAAGTGTCGAGGGTTTTCTCTTTCTCTATCTCTTTTGAGATATGAACTAAAATTGTTATAATATTTTTTTATCTCCTCATCTGTTGTTTTAATACTATTTTGAAGTTTATTTGCGATAAATGAAGGTACGCCAACAACATTCACTTCACTAATAACTTTTATTATCTCATTCAATTGTTTGTCATAACCATAATTATTTTCAACAAATCTTCTATATTCTATAGAATTATATTTTTCTTCTATGATCATGCTAACAGCTTCGTTTATACTATTCCATAGCCATTCCTTAGAATAAATATCCCTTGCTCCTACAAAATTATGAATTACTGGCTTTATTCCTTTTGCCATTCCCTCCATTATTCCTACCGGGTGACCTTCGAAGATACTACAACTTAAAATATAATCTTTATCTTCTAACCATGTATTTATATCTTTCTGCCATCCCTCAAAAATTACATAGTCGTTTAATCCCATCTCTTTTATCAAATATTCAAAATAGGTCATATTTTCTTCATCTTGAAATTCTCCAGCAATAAATAAACGATATCTTTTGTCAATTTGTGTTAATTTACCAATTATTTGCAGTAACATGTTAGGTGATTTTCTATAATTCAAATAACCAACATAAGCTATGTTGAAGCCCTTTTTTCTGTCTCTAAAATTGTATTTTTGTAAATTAATACCATTAGGAATAATAATGCTTTTCTCCCTTATTTTACCACCTAACTTTGAATTTACAATATTTAATATATGAGACGCCACAAATATCACCTTATCTACATTTTCCCATTCCACCTGAAATATATAATTTGTAAATGCTTCATACCTATGCAATCTACATATTATCTTTTTCTCTCTTGCTAATTCATGTCTACTCCCATATATTACAAGCTCATCGCACCACTCAAACCAACAAATATCAGCCCATTGCATGCCTTCGTCGATTTGTTTAAAATCAGTGACAGTAATCTTTCTTACAAAGTATTCATCCATCAAGCCTAATATTATATCGTTTAGAAAACTGTCCAACCCCGGTTTCACAAAGAAAGCTATTTTGATTTCATCGTTCAAAGGAGTAGAAATTTTACACAAAATATTATTCAACTTTTTGCCAATATCTATTGTTTCCTTGCCAGTAGCAAACTCTAAAGCTCGAGCAAAGAATTTCGCCGCTTTTTCATATTCTTCTTTTAATTCGTATACACAGCCCAAGTTATAATAAAAGTCTGCATATGTAAAATCAACAAGCAAACCTTTTTTGAAAATCTCTTCTGCTTTTTCAATCTCATTTTTAGCGTAGTATATTATCCCTTTCATTGAAATAATCTCTATATCATTTTTAATAACATTTTCGCATTTGTCAATCACTTCTAACGCATAATCTAATTCTCCTTTTTCAACAAGTTCATTAAGAAGCTTTTTTATTCTCTCAACTTTACTCTCAATGTTTTCATTCACTTAAATTCACTCCCTCAAATGTACGTAAAAATTACTAACTATCCCCTACAGTTTTACTTAATCTAACTTCTAAACATCCACTCCTAAGAGGTCCTTAGAGAATCTTTTAAGGTGTTTAACCAATTTTGGCATTGTTGATATTGCTTCTCGTAAGTATTTTATACTCTTGTCCATTCTCTTCTCTTGTAATGAAAGGTAAATCAAGTACATTAAAGCAAAATATTTCTCCTCCTCAGATAAAAAATATCTGTATTTTTCACTAATTTCTTCATTTTTATAAAGCTTGCTCATCAATAATATACCATTTTCTGTGTAGTTTAAGAATATCTCATATAATCTTTCATCACTTTGGCGAGGAAAATTTAACAATACCAACAATGCTAAAGCTATATAATGAGCTAAAATATCTATATCTGCTTTTTCCGGCTTTATTACTTCTAAAAGGCTAATAACATCTTCAAAATCAATAAACTTTGCTGCCAATGCCTCAGCTGTTTTTGTCCTCAGAACCATTACATCAATTTTCTTTAATGTCTCAAGCAAAAATTCTTTTTTTTCTGCAACCCTAAAAAGAACTTTTGTGTAAAAGGAAGGTAGTAATCCGAAAACATTTGAGTCAAATATATTTAAAATAGCAGACTCTACCTTTTCTTTTTTTGTTATTATACAGCAATATTTGCCATAGACATCATTTGATTCCGAAAATTTCTTATATATTTCTAACCTTTCATCCTCATCAAATTTGAAGTAAGTAATATATTTTTCAATAAATTCAGAAACTTTTTCTTTGTCTTCTTGGTTACAAGAAGAATAAAAATCAAACAATTCATTAAAATTTTTTTCTTTTATATGCAAAAGAGTCCTATACTGAAGTTTTAGCTTATTGTCTTTAAATTGCTCTATATGTACCTTGGCTTCTAAAAAATTATTTATATCTAATAAGTATTGCACAACCATAGCGTTAACATTATCAAAATAACTATTACTTATATTGTAAAATACAACTCTTGCATCGTATAGGAGTTTAATCTGATCTACCTTTTTAAAAAGGTCCATGTATTTTTTGAAATATACCAATGCTTCTTGTCTTCTTCCCATTGCATAAAGAGATAGCCCAGCAATGTAATACAAATCAATATACTCATCATTAAAATTAAGTCCCTCTTCCGCAACCTCTAAGGCTTTATCGAAAAGTCCAAGTAATAAAAGATTATTTGCATACAAACCATATACCACAACTAAGCCTTTTTTTATTTCACTATTTTCCATTTTCAAAAGGTTATAGACCTTCCTAAATTCTTCTATTGCTTCCTTAATTTTCCCATACATACTATAACTAACACCAAGTTGATATCTATAATAAATATTTAATGGGTCTTTCTCAAGTTCTTTTTTAAGAAGTGAAACTGTTCTCTTATATTTATATTCCATAAGCTTAGTATCATTCATAATATAGCCATAATGGTAAATAACAATTTTACTGTTGTATATAGGAGGTCTAAAAATAGGCTGATTGTGAACTGCTCCTTCGTATTTTATAAAACCATTTCTAAAGAGTCTTGGTGAAAAACCGAAAACAAAGTTTTGTTTATTATTTTCTTCAACTAAATTTTTTACGGCTATATTAATTGCATTTGCACCTTCCTTCTCAGCCATTTCTATTTCCTTTAATATTATCTTCGCGTCTTCAAGCTCTTCGTCAGCATCTAAAATAAAAATCCATTCACCTTTTGCAAGTGAAATCGTGTAATTTCTCATCTCAGAAAAATTATAATTCCAAGGTTTATAGAAGATGTTATTAGTATATTGTTTTGCAATTTCAACAGTTCTATCTTTCGAACCTGTATCAACCACAATCAATTCAACTTCGTCGCCTTTAAGAATCGGTTTTAAACTTTCCAAACATCTTTTTAAATTTTTTTCTTCATCTTTTACCATCATACAAATACTAAGCTTTCTCCAAGTCAAACCAATGACATCTCCCTTCCAAAAAACTTTAAAAAAGCCCTGGCTTAAAACCAGGGCCCTTTTATTTAGCTTTAAACCTCTTACCTCAACAACTGTAAAACAGCTTGTGGAAGCTGATTTGCCTGAGCGAGCATTGCTGTTGCTGCCTGCATCAAAATGTTGTTTTTTGTAAATGCCATCATTTCTTTTGCCATATCAACGTCTCTGATTCTGCTTTCTGCAGCAGTGAGATTTTCAGAAGCAACACCTAAGTTATTTATTGTATGTTCAAGTCTGTTCTGATATGCACCAAATTTTGCTCTTACTTCAGAAACATATTTTATCGCATTGTCAATTGTAGAAATTGCCTTATTTGCAGACGTTTGTGCAGCAACCGATAAAGAAGTAATTTGCAATGAGCTTGTGTTAACAGCACGAATCGTTAAAGTAATATTCTGGTTGATATTAGCTCCAATGTGGAATACTAATCCAGTACTTGCTACCAACCCTCCGTTTAATAAGGTCTTTGTGTTAAATTGTGTAGTACTTGCGATCCTGTCAATCTCAGCCTTCAGCTGATCAACTTCAGCCTGCAGAGCGTTCCTGTCATCATCTGTATTGGTGTCGTTTGCTGCCTGAACAGCAAGCTCTCTCATTCTTTGCAAGATCGAATGTGTCTCATTTAAAGCACCTTCAGCTGTTTGAATTAATGAAATAGCATCTTGAGCATTTCTAATAGCTTGGTTCAAACCTCTGATCTGTCCTCTCATCTTTTCTGAAATTGCCAAACCTGCTGCATCATCGCCCGCTCTGTTGATTCTCATACCAGATGAAAGTTTTTCCAGTGATTTTGAAAGCATGTCATTGTTAATTGTCAATCTGTTGTAAGTATTAAGCGCTTGAATGTTATTATTAATACGCATCCTTAACAACACCCTCCCTGAATTTAATTTTTTAGCTTCACGTCCCTGTGAAGCTTTATTTTGTTTTCATTTAAATTATCGGTAGGATTGTCTTATGAGTTTAGAGGGTAAAGAAAAATTTTTTTACCTTCTCCCAAACAAATACATAAACACAAACGCAGGAATCTTTATTATTGGTACCTTTGTATTAAGCTCAACTCTGCCACAGTCTTCTGCTCTCTTTGTAATAAGCACTGCTGAGATTATATCTTTTTCTTTTTGGCACATCTGTACAATTGCATCACTCTCAAGAAGTGTGCTATCTTCCCTAAACTTTACCTCAATAAGGCTCTTACCATTCGGATACTCAATAACTATATCAATCTCTTTTTGATTATCAGTTGATTTTCTAAAATAACCTATCTTTACGTTTGCTTCACTGTAGAAGTTATATACATGCTTAAAAACTGTTGTTTCAACTGTAATTCCAAGTTCTTTGCTGTCGGTAAAAAGATTGTCTATCATCAAAACTGCATTTCTAATAGCTGGATCAGATATATATATTTTCGGTTTTGCTTTCAAAATTTTTTTGCCCCCTAATTCGATTGGGAGGCTCCTATAAATCAAATTTGCATTTTCAAGCAAGTGAATATAATTTTCTATTGTAATTACTGATACATTTTCAATTTGTTTACTGATGGTCGAAATATTTATTACACTTGAAGAATTGAAACACAAATACAAGAAAACTTTCTCTAATACCGTTAAGTTTCTAACATTAAATAGAGAAGGAATATCTCTTTTGATGACTTTATCTACAACATCTTCTCTTAAAATTCGTTGAATTAAAAACCAGTCTTCTGAAAATGCAAATTCAGGAAATCCTCCAACCAGCAAGTACCTGTTGAAATATTTTTGCAAAGGCATAAGCAAAAAGACAAGTTCAGAAATCTGATGATCATTAAAATTTAAAAGCTCTCTTAAATCTAAATTTGGTAAATCCTTGGGTCTTTCTTCAACACCAAGTATTTCACAAAATTCATAAAAAGAAAGGGTTGGAACAGAAATCACTGTCCAGCGACCAACACCACTTTCCTTTACTCCTTCAATAAGTTTTGGTGAAGCAGAACCTGTTGCAACAACTTTCCATTTCGTTTTTGTATCGTAATATACTTTTAACCATCTGTCCCAATCGCTCGCGTATTGAATTTCATCTAAAAATACATAAGCTTCCTCTGATTGGTTGATGTTTAGTTCATAAAGATTCAAAATTTGATCGAATGAACAAAGTTTAAACAAAGGATGATCAAACGAAACATATAGTATCTTTTTTGGATGAACTTTATCCTTTAAAAGTGACTCTATTATTTGGTATAATATGGTTGTTTTGCCTACACGACGTGCGCCTGAAAGTATAAGATACCTTCTGATAGTTGGGTGATTTAGCAAATTAACCACCTTATAGTATGCCATTCTTTTTACAGGTTTAGATAAATCTTGTGGAAAATATCCTTCTCTCCACCAGGGATTATAAGAGTATAAAATTCTCAATACGTTCTCTGAGCTTGTAATAGTCAATTTTTTTACCTCCTTATTCAATATTATATCACATACTTTAAATTTTTAGTCTAAAAATTTAAAGTATACTTTATATTTTTAAGCTAATTTTTTAAAGTATATTTTGGATTTTTGAGCTTATTTCAAATAAAATAACCTTACAAAAATAAAAAAGGCAGACTTTTACCTGCCTTCAATTGACCTTCCAATTTTTGTATCTTGCCCCTTTATCTTTGCTCATCAGACAAAATTTCTTTTAAATCTTTAATCTTGCTAAGTCTATCTTTGCCTTGCAAAGCTTCGACATTTTCATTTTTAACCTCTTGAAGTAGCTCATATCGCAAAACCTTTATATTTTTTGGAGCATCTATTCCAAGCTTTACGCTATCTTTTTCTATGCTGATGACCTTTATTATTATATCATCTCCAATTAAAATCTGGTCACCAACTTTGCGCGAAAGAACAAGCATCTTTTATATACCTCATTTCTGCACGTTTGAATTTAAATTTTCGAAAAGGTAATACCTTAGAGGATATCTTTCATCATCTAAAAGATACTGCATTCCCTTTCTCTTGTTCACATTTATAATAATTGGAGCTTTGAGATTAACTCTTGTTTGCTTTACATCTTCTGGAATTACAACAATACAAAAAACTGCAACGTCTCTTTCTGATTCTATCTCAAGCTTTTTCAAAACTTCCTCGCCTATGTCAAATTCATAGTCAGGTTTTATGTCAAATGGATTAATGATGACAAATGCAACGTCTTTATCTTCGATTGACTGCAGCCACAAAAATGGACTGCCTTCTTCTTTGACAATTACAAATTTTTTTAAATTCTCAAACGCAGGAATCCCCTCTTCAAAGGTTATTATATTCTCTTCATTTACTTCAAGCTCTCCAAATACCCTTGACTGGACTACTGACTTTTGAACTACCATTTTTTATTCTCCCTTTTCATATTTTTAAATAATCCACAATTTCCTTTAGAACTTTCTTAATCTCATTTAAATCATTCTTCAAGATGTCATATACAACATTTAAATCTAATTGGGCATATTCATAAACAATTGCATTTCTCAAATCAATCATTTTCTTTATAAAGATGGAAGAAGCATCCGAAATAACCTTCTCGTTAGCTAAAATTTCAGGAATATCTTCAAAATTCTCAGGCACTTCAAATTGTTTCTCAGCAATTATGTGATTGCACAGGCTTATTAGATTTTGAGCTATCAAAAACAAATTGTAAGCAACTACATCTTGAATATTATTATTATCTTTAAAATCTTCAAAAGTAATACTTTTAAATCTCTCTATTCTTTTCATTCTAAACATTATTTTGCTTATCTTATCTATTATAACCTCTCTTCCGTTCATACCCTCACATCAACCTTGCCCATCTCAAAATCTATATACACCTTGCCACCTTCAAAGTAAATTTGCGGGCGGCTTTTTGGGATGACATCTACGTTATAGTCATACTCAGGAAATGCTTCTTCTATGCATATGTCAATTATAGGCTGACCACCATCTTCAATTCTGGCAAGTCTGTTGCCATTTTCTGCTGTCTTTTCTATATACCTTAAAACCTGCTCATAACCTCTTTGTGCAGAGCTTCGCACAAGATAATCTGTTGAACCAAGGTTTACCTCTTCCCAGCACCTGTCTTGATTTATTCTAACTTTTATATGCTCCTGAGAAAGTTTTACCTTTACAAACTCCTGGTGAATTTGAATCCTTGCTATTTGCATTTTTAGCACTTCCTCAAACTTTTTTACCAAATGCTATTTAAAATCTTAGAAAATCCAAAAGTGTTGGTGGCAAAACTTGAGCACCTGTTTGAAGTGCTGCCCTGTAAACATTTTCTGCGGTTTTCAGCTGCATTATAATCTCTGCCATGTCAACATCCTCGTTGTTTGATAGCAATGTAGTAAAGTTCACATTGTCGTCACTGAGCCTATTTTTAATAAGCTCAAGTCTGTTCTGAAGCGCCCCAACATCACCACGCTGTGCAACAACGTTGTCTATGTGTCTGTCAATATCGCTCAAAAGAGAGTTTACCGCAGTTGCATCCCCACTTTCAAGCGCATTTATAATATTATCCAAAACCTTGAAGAGATTACCTTTATTTTCATTAGTTTCGCCCTGAATGTAAAAAACCTGATTTGCTGATTTATTGACACCAATATAGTTTGTTTTCATAAGCTCAAACTGAATAATATTTTTACCAGTCGACAAATCAACAGGATACCCTCCTGTTGAATCAAAACCGTTTGTATCTGAAAAAGAACCGTCAGAATTTATCGGTGCTGTGTCTGTTTTAAAACCAGAGAAGATATACCTTCCTGCATAGTTTGTATTTCCAACCTGAATTATATGCTGTTTTATCTGAGCAACCTCTTTTGCAATCTGAGCCATATCCTCTTTTGTGTTTGTTCCGTTTGCACCGCGCACAGCAAGTTCTCTAACTCTCTGAAGGCTTTCATTGATATCCGCAAGAGCACTTTCTGTTGTGTCAACCCACGATGTTGCATCATCCACATTTTTTTGAAGCTGTTCTATTTCTGATACATCAGTTCGCAGTCTCAATGACCTTGCAGTAACTACAGGGTCATCTGATGGATAGCGAATTTTCTTGCCTGTTGCCATTTTATATTGTATGTCATCTAACTTGCTAAGATTCTTGTTTAGATTTATTAAAAAGTTGTTGACCATCATATTGTTTGTAATTCTCACGAAAGCTTCACCTCTCAAACTTCTCATTTTGTAAAAAGCCTGCTATCTTCCAACAAGACCAAGGCGATTTACTATTACATCCAACATCTCATCAAATGCATTTATCATCCTGGCAGATGCCTGAAATCCATGCTGGTACTTAATTAAATTTGTCATCTCTTCATCTATAGAAACACCTGAAACTGCCTGGCGTCTGTTGTCAAGCTGGGTAACCATAACTTTCTGGTTTTCTGCAAAGTTTTTTGCACCTTGAGAGTCAACTCCAAGGTTTGAAATTAAAGATTTTAGAAAATCTTCAAACTTTCCTTCTTTGAAAATTGAAGTGTCATTTCTTAGCTTCAACATATCAACAACAAGGTCATTTCCCCCTGGAAGATTATTTACATCATAGGTAGTTGCAATGTTATTAAGGTCATTCATAATAGCATCAGAGACTTTTATATACCTTGCATAGAAAAATGTCTGGCCAACAGGTGGTTCGAAAAAGTTTATACCTGTATTTTGTCCGTTTAGTGACCAGCCCTGTGTGTGAAGTTCATTGAATTTTTCAATAAGCTTTTGTGCAAATTCATTAAGTCTGTTCAAATAATAAGGAATACCTGTAAAAGAATTTTTATTTGGAACATCAACTGGTTGACCATTTACAACTATATCTTCATTCAGCCCACCGACGCCATCTCTCATATCCAAAAGTCCTTTTAACTCACCTGACTTTATATTCAAAACCTGCCCAGTGTCTTTCCACATAACAACAAAAAGCCCTGGAACATCGTAAAGATTTTGCTGTGATAGCGGGTCGTCAGAGTTAAATCCTGTTGGCAGACCATTTGAGTCAAACCCACTTTTTCTCATAATTTTTGATTTGTCTGTCTCAAGCTCATAGACTGTAAAGTGATTTACAAGGATCTCTCCTCCAGCTATCTGCACAATGAACCTGCCATCTTTATCTTCATAAGCAGTTGTATCAATAATCTTTGAAAGCTTGTCAACAAGAAGATTTCTCTGATCGCGAAGGTCATTTGCCTTTTCGCCTCGAAGCTCTAAAATGAATATCTGTTGGTTCAAATCTGCAATCTGTGATGCTATGCTGTTTATTTCTAAAATTTTATCATATACCTGGTCATTTAGCTCGCTTTGCAAATCTTCAAGCTGTTTGTACATCTTATGTATTGCATCAGTTAAAGCTTGAGCTCTCTGGCGAACAAGCGCACGAACTGTTAAACTCTCTGGATTTTTTGAAAGCTCTTGCAAACTTGAAAAAAATTGGTCTATGACAGAAGAAAGTCCAGTATCGCTGGGTTCATTGAAAATAGACTCTATAAAATTAAGATTATCAGCTTTTATTTCATACTCTCCCTGGCGTGAATATTCGTTTCTATATTGAACATCCAAAAACATATCTCGTATCTGTTCAAGGCTTTGCACATCAGCACCCATGCCAACTTGAAATTTTGGGCTGTAAAAACCAACCTTACTGGATGGCGGATTAGACTTTACATTTAAAACCTGCCTTGTATACCCTGGCGTTGAAGCATTAGCAACGTTGTGCGATGTCACCTCTAACCCTTTTCTGTTGACAAATATACCTGTTCTTGCAATCTCAAGCCCGTAAAACGACATTCCATTTCAACCCCTTTTTTTACAGCTTAACATCAAAAAGGTTTTTCTTTTGTGCCCCAGTCTGTCCATCCTTTTGATATGTAGTGTTGTCCGAAAAATGCGATGAAATTATGTTTGTCATAAAATCTATATACTCAAGCGCACTTGAAACTAATGAAGCGTTGAGGTCATTTGCTTTTTTAAGTTTAAAAATAATTTCACCAAGTTTTACTCTCAAATCATTTATCCTTTGCCATTCATCAGGTGTGGCAATACACACAAGATCATTTAGATTGGTAATAGCAATATTTTTTTCTTTTGACAAAGCATTCAAGATTTCTTGTCTTTCACTTTCAAGTTTGTCGATTATTTCTGACTCTTTTCTCTCTTGACTTGAAACGTTAATAAGTCCTGAGAGATTGTTTTCCACAATGTATTTTGTTTTTTCATTGCTGAGGTTCAAAATCCTCTCAAATACTTTATACTCTTCTTCTAAAAGCTTGATTATTCCCTCTATATAATTCATTTTATTGCTTCCTTTCTAAAACTTATTTATATTTATACTTTCAAAATAAACATTAAGGCTGCTATTAATCTAAAAGCAGCCAAAATTTACTCATTCTTTTCTTGAAGCTTTGTATTCTCTTATCAGCTTTTCAACAACATCCCTGCCAGATACATTGTATGTGCCAGAGTCAATCTTCTTTTTTATTTCATCTACCTTCTCTTCACGAACATCAGGTGTGAGCTTTATAGCATTCAAAACTGCCTGAAAATCTCTTGCCTCACTTGATATTTCAACCTTATCAGTAGAAGTAACTTCCTGTTTCTTTTCAACTCTTGTAACCTTTGCTGTTTGAGTATAGATTTGGAATATTCTTATCCTGTCTTCTATCCTCATTCTTACATCCCTACCTCAAGTTTAACTTTCGAAGCTTCTCCTACAGTTATTATCGTGAGAAAATTCAAAAAAGTTTAATTAATTTTTTACTTATTCTCGTCTTCCTTTAAATCCTTCGAAAGATACCTGTACCCCGCTTCCTTTCTTTTAGCAAACTCCTCATTTTTCTTTTTAGTCTCTTGAAGTTTTTTGTCGTCAAGATAACTCAAAAATCTTGTTCCAACCTCTTTTTTGCACTCATCACAAAGTCTTCCTGTTTTAATTGCCTTTCCACATCTTTCACACTCTAAAATGATATTGCTCTCACCAACAATTTCAAGCCTTTCTTCCTTTAAAAACCTCAAAATCTTTTCAGGTGACACACCTGTTGCGTTTGATACTTCTGGTAATGTCGCACCAGGATGGTCATAAAGATACTCTTTCACTTTTTTGAAATCCTCTTCTTCCTCTTTTCTACACTGAGGACAAATAGGACTTCCGTCATAAAGATAAATTTTCCCGCATCTTCGACAGTTTCTGACATCCATGTCTTTAAAACCCCCTTTTAAAATTTTAAATTGGAACTTTCCCGTGCAAGCTTTGTTATCGCAAGAACAGAGACAAAAACACATTTTGCCCCATTTTCAAGTATAACTTTTGAACACTCATTTGCCGTTGCACCTGTTGTGAAGATGTCGTCAACAAGAATGACCTTTTTGCCTTTTATAATATTTTCATACCCTTTTTTAAGCTTAATTTTACCCTTTATCTCTCTTTGCCTTTCTTGTCGTGAGAGATTATAAAAAGGTTTTGTAAAACCTACTCTTGCAAGAAGGTCAACCGTGGGAATTTTAAGTATCTTCCCAATATTTTTTGCAAGCAAAGAGGAATGGTTAAAACCCCTTAGCAAATACCTTTCATAGCTTGTTGGAACAAAGGTTATTATATTAGCATCTATATCTGCTTCAAGAATCTTTTTAGCCATAAGCCTTGAGAAGGTTATTGCATTTTGATAAAAACCTCTGTACTTGAAAAGATGAACGCCTCTTCGAACTACCCCTTCATAATAGAATACTGGAAAAACTTTTTCAAATGCAAAGTCTTCTCTCAAGCAAGAAGCACAATATGGCAAAGCAGTATCGCCAATAGGTATTCCGCATTTTTGACACGTATTGCCTGAAATAAACCTTATATTTTTCTTGCAATCATCGCACGGGCTTTCGCCAAGTCTGCCGCAAAACGCACATCTCGATGGAAAGAAAAATTCAATTAGTTTTTCCATTGGAATTTTTAAATATTAAACAGGTAATTTTACTTATATTAAATCATAAAAGGGAAAAAATTTCTATATAAAAATAAAAGACACGCTTCCCAAGTCACAGCGTGTCAAACAAACTCCCTCTTTATCCTCTCTAAAGCTCTTTTTTCAATCCTTGATACATGCACCTGGGAGATATTGAGCTGTTTTGCAATTTCAGATTGTGTTTTGTTTTTAAAGTAGCGCATAAATATTATGTAGCGTTCCCGTCCTTTTAATTTTTTAAGCCCTTCTTTTAGTGCCATCAAATCCAAAAGTTTTGTCGAATAATCTTCTTCATCAGATGCTATGTCCATCAGCGTGATAGGTTTTCCCTCTTCCTGATTTATAACTTCACTTAGCGATGCAACCTCAGATGAGGCATCCATACAAAGCAAAATCTCATCGTTTGAAAGTCCTGTGAGATTTGAAATTTCTGAAATTGTTGGTTCTCTACCATGGTCTGATATAAATTGGTTTCTTATTCTTTTTATCCTACTCTGATTTTCTTTTATCTTACGAGAAACCTTTATCTTGCCATCATCGCGCAGATATCTTTTTATCTCACCAATTATCATAGGAACAGCATATGTTGAAAACCTGACATTAAACGACGGGTCAAACCTATCAACAGCTTTAATAAGCCCTATTGTACCTATCTGAAATAAATCCTCAAGTTCTACTCCTTTTGTAGCAAACTTTTTTACAACACTCCACACAAGAGCAAGATTATTTTCTATCAGCTGCTGGCGTGCAAGTTTATCGCCGTTTTTAGCCTTACTTATCAATTCCTCTTGAGAAGCTTTGCTCAACTTTCTGCACCCTCGCTCTTTCGTTTTTTGATAGCTTTAAGCATCTTTACACATGTGCCTTTGCCAACCTCTGATAAAACCTCAAGCTTATCCATAAAAGTTTCCATCACTGTAAATCCCATACCAGAGCGCTCCTGGTCAGGCTTTGTGGTAAAGAGTGGTTGTCGTGCAAGCTCAACATCTTCAATGCCTTTACCAAAGTCAATTACTTCAATCTCTACAATATAATTTTCATAAATCTTTCCTTTTATTATTATTTCCCCAATTTTATCCTCGTATGCATGAATTATTGAATTTGTTACAGCTTCAGAGACAGCAGTTTTAATCTCCGTTATTTCGTCCATTGTTGGGTCAAGCTGAGCAACAAACGCAGCAACAGCAACTCTTGCAAATGCTTCGTTTTGGGCTTTTGATGGAATCTTAAGTTCCATATAATTTAAAACCTTCATTTTTGAAAATTCACATCCTTTCGATTCAATCAGAATTAACTTAATGCTTCTTCAATAGTTTTATATTTTTTTATTAGCTTTTCTATTCCACAAGTCGAAAGAAGTTTGTTTATATAATTAGAGTTGCAAACAAGAACCAAATCCTTCGCAAATGCCTTTGCTGTTTTGAACCTTCCTACCAGAAAGCCAACACCTGATGAGTCCATAAATGAAAGCTCTGATATATCTATGACAACCTTTTGGACTTCTGGACTTACAATTTTCATATCAAATCTGAGCCTGTATTTATCTGCGTTGTATTGGTCAAGCTCACCTTTTATCTTTAAAATTAGTATCCCCTCTATAACAATTGCTTCAAAATCCATTTTTTCTGGCACCTCAACTTGAAAGTTATATTATTTCTAATTCTATATTACCCTAAAAAACCCTTCAGTATTTTATGTAATATTTTGTCGAAATAGAATATTTTGTTTTTAAGTGACAAACAAAAACCCTCAACAGCATTTTTGCCGTTGAGGGTGTTATATTCATTTTGGAGCGGGTGATGGGAATCGAACCCACGCTGCCAGCTTGGAAGGCTGGTGTTCTACCATTGAACTACACCCGCTCGTTTTTCCTCTTTGCACATTGAATATTATAATACCTTATCTTGATGTTGTCAATAGGTATTTGGGCGGAAAAAATCAGAAAGATATAAGAGTTTTGAGAATCTCATACAACACAGCTACACTTTCGCGCACAAAACCATAGTATTCTTCATGCAAATATTGCTCTACGTATACACCCGAAAAAGAAGCATTTATTTTTAGTTTTCTGGCAACCAAACATGCTCTTTCTAAGTGAAACATGTTTGAAACAATTACAGCACTTTTAAAACCATTTTTATTCATAATTCTTTTTGCATGGAGAAGATTTTCATATGTGGAAAAAGATTTATCTTCCTTCAAAACAAAATCAGACAAAACTCCCCTTTCCACAAGATACCTCTTGCCTGCCTCAGCTTCAGAAATGTTTTCACCCGGCCCTTTTGCACCACAGACAATTATGTATCTTGCATAACCTTTTTTATAAAGCTCAAAAGCTCTGTCAAGCCTTTCTCGAAAAAACGGACTTGGAAAATCACCATAAACTGCACAGCCCAAAACAATTATACAGTCTGATTTTTTAGGCTTTGCAGAAATGCCAAAAAAAATTATTGATGCTTCAGTAACTGCAAATATCAAAATAACAGTAGCCAAAGTGTAAAGTGAAATTTTTAAAAACTTTCTCATTTAAAGTACTCCCCGTTACATTCTTTAAATTTTCCTTTATGTTCTATTAAAGTTTTCATTTGATATTTTCATTTTACAAAATATATGCTATAATACATTTTGCAAAAAGTAAATAGTCAATTGGTGGGGATATAGCTCAGTTGGTTAGAGCGCTTGCTTGACATGCAAGAGGTCATAGGTTCGAGTCCTATTATCCCCACCATTTATTTTTGTCAGTAAACAACATCCACAAGGTAAAGCCCCCAGGGTGGCAAGGTCTTTCCTGCCTTGGTTCTGTCTTTGCTCTCTATTATAAGCGGAATATCCATTGGTTTTAATTTTCCTGCTCCCACATCCAAGATTGTTCCTGCGATAATCCTTGCCATGTTGTAAAGAAAGCCATTGGCTGTTATATATATTGCAATGCACTCATTTTCAAAGGCCAAATATGCATTGTATACACGCCTTATGGTTGTCTTTGCTTCAGAATCAGCAGAACAAAAACTTTTAAAGTCATACTCCCCTATAAAGTATTCACATGATCTTTGCATGGCATCAACATCAAGCTGGTATGGATAATAATATGCATAGTTTCTCAAAAGCGCAGGACGGCTTTTTTTGTTATAAATAAGATACTTATAAGTCTTCTGCTTTGCACTGTATCGCGCAGAAAAATCTAAAGGCACCTCAACCGCGTCTTTTATAGATATATCGCCAGGCAGTACAGAATTTAAGGCAAACGGAAACTTGTCTGTTGGAATTTTGCAGCTTGTTTTGAAATTAGCTTTTTGATTTAAAGCATGAACGCCCCTGTCTGTTCTTCCAGAACCAATCAAGTTTACCTCTTCACCCGTCAAATTTTTTATAGCTTCTTCGATTGTTCCCTGAATGGTTTTTTTATTGGGCTGTTTTTGCCACCCAAAATATCCTGTGCCATCATATTCTATAGTCAAGAGAATGTTTCTCAAGTTTTTCACCTCACAACAATCGCAAGTATGATTAAAATCCCACATACAACAATCGAAATATAGTCAGGAATTCCAAACTCAAGTTTTTTAAGCTTTGTACGACCTTCTGAGCCTCTGTAGCAGCGCGCTTCCATCGCAATTGCAAGCTCATCTGCTCTTTTGAAAGCTGAAATAAAAAGTGGAATCAAAAGCGGCAAAAGTGATTTTGCTTTTTTTATTAATCCCCCTGTTTCAAAATCAGCACCCCTTGACATTTGAGCCTTCATAATCTTGTCTGCCTCTTCGTAGATGGTTGGTATAAACCTTAAGGCAATTGACATCATCATAGAGATTTCATGAACAGGAAATTTCACCTTTTTTAGAGGTTTTAATAACACTTCCAGAGCATCTGTTATTTCAATCGGCGATGTTGTGAGAGTAAGAAGGCTTGTTGCAAAAATGAGCAGCAAAAGTCGAATTACTAAAAAAATAGAAAGTACAATACCTCTGTCGGTTATAACAAGCCCTAATATCTTTATCACTAGTTTTCCTTGAGTCATAAAAAGATTAAAAACTACTGTTATAAGGATTAATATAAATACAGGTTTTGTTCCGCGCAAAAGTATAATCGGATTTACTTTTGAGAGCAAAATCCATAGAAGCATTAAGGCAAACAAAAATATATAACCATAAAAGCTGTTTACCACAAATATTGAAATACAAAAAAAGAACAGAGCTATTATCTTTGTCCTTGGGTCAAGCCTGTGCACAAATGAATCTTTTTTTATATACTGACCAATTACAAAGTCAACCATTATATCATTTCACCTTCTCTTTTGAATGCAATATTTTTTACAATCATATCAGCAACCTTTTCGATACTATATTCAAACCTGTCAATCTTAAAACCTTTAAGTTTTAACCTGTGCTGAAGATAAAGAATGTCAGGTGGCAACAGTCCGCTTTTTTCAAGAAGATTTACATTTTCAAAAGCCTGATGTTTGGATCCGTCAAAATGGATTTTGCCTTTGTTCAGGATTATGACCCTATCACAGAGCATTGCAACATCTTCTAAGCTGTGAGAGATTAAAATTATGGTCTTTTTGGCTTCTTTGTGAAGTCTTTCTATGATACTAAAAATCCTCTTTCGGCCACGCATATCAAGCCCGGCTGTTGGTTCATCAAGAATTATACATTCTGGGTCCATTGCCAGTATACCTGCTATTGCAACCCTTCGTTTCTGCCCACCAGAAAGCTCAAACGGCGATTTTTCTAAAAGTTGCTGAGGTATCTCTAAAAGCTCGCATACCTCTTTTACCCTTCTTTTTACTTCATCCTCAGAAAATCCAAGGTTTTGAGGACCAAACGCTATGTCTTTGTAAACTGTCTCTTCAAACAACTGATATTCAGGGTATTGAAACACAAGTCCTACTCTTTTTCGAATCTCCTTTGCCCTTTTTTTATCCTTTGTATTTATACCATCAACAACAACATCACCTATCTGCGGCACCAAAAGCCCGTTCATTAGCTGAACCAAAGTTGATTTGCCTGAACCAGTTTTGCCGATAATCCCAATAAACTCTCCATTTGTTATTGAAAGGTTTATATTTTCAAGCGCCTTTTTTTCAAATGGTGTTTTGTAGCCATATATGAACTCTACATTTTTCATTTCAATGAACATAAAAACCTCTCCATTTCATCAACCGACCAGATTTCCTTATCAATCTTTACACCTCTTTTTTTAAGCTCAATTGAGAGCTTTAAAATTTGTGGCATGTCAAAGCCCATCTCATAAAACCAGTCAAGCTTTAAAAGCTCAATCGAAGGTCCATCAAACTTTATATATCCTTTATCCAGCACAATGCTTCTTTGGCTCAAGAGCATCTCGTCGATATTGTGTGTAACCAAAACAATAGTCTTTTTCTCTTCTTTGTTCAATCTTTCTACAGTGGCTATAACCTCTTTCCTTCCTTTTGGGTCAAGCATAGAGGTTGGTTCATCCAATATGATACACTCTGGTTTCATCGCCAGAACACCAGCAATCGCAACCCTTTGTTTTTGTCCACCAGACAGTTTGTACGTAGCATGGTTTTTATATTCCATCATCTCAACAGCCAAAAGTGCGCTATCAACAGCTTTTCTTATCTTTTCTCTCGGCATTCCTAAGTTTTCAGGTCCAAACGCAACATCTTCTTCAACAATCGACGCAACAAGCTGGTTGTCAGGGTTTTGAAATATATATCCGCATTTTCTTCTGATATCCCAGACTTTTTCTGTATCTTTCGTATTCATACCATCTACAATCACATCGCCTTTTTCTGGAATTAAAAGACCGTTTATTAGTTTTGCAAGTGTTGATTTGCCAGAACCATTCAGCCCCAATATCGCAACAAATTCTCCTCTTTCTATGTTAAGATTTATATCAATCAAAGCTGGTGTTCTTGTCCCATCAGAGCTTACATATGAAAAACTCACATTTTTAAACTCTATAAAAGCGCTCATTTTACTTTTCTCCTTTTTGCCAAACTACATTCTATTATAGCAAAAATTTTTGGCCTTAAATATACATGTATTTTTGAAGTATCCCTGTATACATCGAACATATTAACGAAAAAGAGGGTATAATATATATTGGAAGGGGGGATTTGAAATGTTTTCTCCCAGGTGTGACATCTATTTTGATTACAACTTGATAAATTTAAAAGAATTCAACCTGCCAATTGATCTTGATAATCTTGAAGCAGAAGAGTTTTCAAAAATTGAGGAAACACCAAAGAAAATCAGTCGGCTTTTGAAAGAAAGTGAAAATACGGAGGTTTCTGTAAACTGAAGCGTAGCACGGTAGGAAGGTGAAAATATAAAAAGGGGATGTTTTTCGCATCCCCTTAAATTTATTTGTCTTTTAGACTTTCTGAGATTTCCTTCAAAAAATCCTCAAGTTTGTCTTTTCCTTCATCTATCTTTGTAATTATTGCGCTTCCAATGACAATACCATCTGCAAGGTCTTTAAATTTCTCAACATCTTCTTTACTCTTTATACCAAATCCAACTGCCAAAGGTGTTGAGGTAATAGTTTTTAGTTCTCTCAAGAAAGTAAAAATCCTATCATCAATCTGCCCTTTGAAACCTGTTACACCTTTTCTTGAAACACAGTACAAAAAACCTTTAGACTGCTTTGCTATCATCTTGGCTCTCTCAAGAGAAGATATTGATACAAGGTCAATATAGACAATACCAAACTTCTCAGCTACTTCTTTGAACTCAAAGCTCTCTTCAAACGAAACATCAGGAATTATAACGCCATCTATACCGCAAACTTTGCAACTTTCAAAAAATTTATCAATTCCCCTTTTGTAAACTGTGTTTGCATACAGCATTAGCACAACCGGCTTATCTTTTTTAAACTTTTCAATGCTTTCAAAAAGGTGGTTCAATTTAACACCTTCATTGAGAGCTTTCCTTGATGCTACTTGAATAATCTCTCCGTCTGCAATAGGGTCAGAAAAAGGAAAACCAATCTCTAAAATGTCTACATATGAATATACAAGCTCTATAAACCCAAGTGTTTCTTCAAAAGAGGGATATCCAAACGTAACATAGCCTATGAAGGCTTTTTTTCCCTCTTTTTTTAGCTTTTCAAATCTTTCATCTATTAAATTCATAGCTCATCATCCTTCCAAAGCTCAAGTACTGTATTTATATCCTTATCACCTCTTCCAGAAAGGTTCACAACCACAATGTCACTAGTTTTGAACAGTCCCATCTTTGCCCTTTTAATAACCTCTGCAAGGGCATGGCTCGACTCCAGCGCTGGAATTATCCCTTCAAGCCTTGTGAGCAGCAAAAATGCAGCCACAGCTTCTTTGTCAGTAGCCCCTACATACTCAACCCTTCCTGTTTCTTTCAAATATGCATGTTCAGGTCCAACCCCCGGGTAGTCAAGCCCTGCTGAAATTGAATGTGTGTTTTGAATTTGCCCTTCCTCATCCTGTAAAATATACGTCTTTGTACCATGCAATATTCCAACAGACCCGCTGCATAGCGTCGCAGCTGTTTTTCCTGTATGTATTCCCTCTCCTGCACCCTCAACGCCAATAAGCTTTACCTCATGATCTTCCAAAAACGCTGAGAAGATACCAATTGCGTTAGAACCACCACCCACACACGCAAAGATATAGTCTGGAAGTCTTCCTTCAAGCCTTTTTATCTGCTCTTTTGTCTCTTTCCCAATCACACTTTGAAAGTATTTTACAATTGTTGGGAACGGATGAGGTCCTGCAGCTGTACCAAAAAGATAAAAGGTATACTCAAACGTCTCGCTCCAGTCACGCATTGCCTCGTTTATTGCATCTTTCAAGGTCTTGCTTCCCTTGCTCACTACTCTTACCGTGCTGCCAAGCATTTTCATCCTCTGCACGTTATGAAACTGCCTTTTTGCATCTTCTTCACCCATAAATATCTCGCATTCCATTCCAAAAAGAGCAGCAACTGTAGCCGTTGCAACACCGTGCTGACCTGCTCCTGTCTCGGCAATAAGTCTTTTTTTGCCCATATGCTTTGCCAAAAGTGCCTGGCCAATGCAGTTGTTTATCTTATGTGCACCGGTATGGTTTAGGTCTTCTCTTTTGAGATATATTCTAACCCCAAGATGATTGCTCAAGTTTTTGGCAAAATAAAGTGGCGATGGTCTTCCAACATAGTTTTTGAGATAATACTCATATTCAGAGAGAAAATTTTCATCTTTCACAAGCTTGCAAAACTCTTCTTCTATCTCTAAAAGAGCTGGCATAAGAGTTTCTGGTGCATACATCCCACCAAATCTTCCAAAATATCTATCCATTTTCTATTTCACCAACCTTATATTTGTTTACCATATCAATAATCTTTTTCATCTTTGCAAAATCCTTATAACCTTCTGTCTCAATTCCTGAGCTGACATCTATACCAACTGGATTCAGATTTAGGTATTTATCTATATTTTCAGGTGTTATTCCACCTGCAATGATATAATCAAAGTCAGCAAGTTTTGCAACCTTTGTAATATCCAAACTACTGTCTTTAGGTCTGTCAAGAAGTACAAAGTCGGCTATTTCTACATAGCGTTTAGCTATTTTTATATCTTCCTGTCCTTTAACTTCAATAGCTTTTATAACCCTAAATCCAAGATTTTTCAAATGTTTTATATACTCACAATCTTCCCTGCCATGCAGCTGTACAAAGTCAAGTTGAAGCTGAGTTGCTATTTCTATAACCTCTGATATGTTCTGGTCTTTAAAAACTCCTACTGATTTTATTGAGGGACTTTTAGCCAAAATCATATCTTTTGCAATGTCTTTTTCAACTCTTCTCGGGCTTTGCGCAAATATTAAGCCTATCATATCAGGCTGAAGTTTATTGCACATCTCAACATCAACAAGCCTCTTTAGTCCACAAAACTTTACTATCATATCCTATCACCAATTATTTCAAGCGGATTTTGCGATTTCATAAAAGATGTCCCTATCAAACATCCATCAACACCGAGCGAAAAAATATAGTCAAAATCTTCTTTTGTCTTAATTCCACTTTCGCTTATCACAGCAACTTCTTTTGGAATATACTTCAAGAGTCTTTCTGTCTTTGTTATATCAATGGACAAATCATCCAGGTTTCTGTTATTGATTCCTATGAGTTTTGCACCACACTTCAGAGCTTTTTCAATTTCATATTCATTTTCAACCTCAACAAGCGGGACAATGTCAAGAATTTCTAATATTTTAATGAATATTGCAAGCTGTTTTTCTGACAAAGCTTTTGTGATAAGCAAAGCTGCGTCTGCGCCTATCATCTTTGTCTGATAAAGTTGCCAGATATCAATGATAAAGTCTTTTCTTAGCACGGGCAGAGATACCTCTTTTTTTACTTCCATCAAATCTTGTTCCGAACCCTTGAAAAAAAACCTTTCAGTCAAAACTGATATAGCAAAAAACCCTAAATCTTCATACATCTTTGCTATTGCTTTTACATTGGCATCCTCTGATATTACGCCTTCCGATGGTGATGCCCGTTTTATTTCTCCAATTATACAAAATTTTTCTTTTTTAAATATTCTTTTAAACTTATTCTCTAAATAGCCATCTTTAATCTTCTCAACTGCAAGTCTCTTCATCTTCTCAACAGGTATGAGATTTTTACATTTTTCAACCTCTTCCTTTTTATAACTTAAAATGCGCTCAAGCACACTCATTTTAATTACACTCCCGATTTATAAAACTGCTGCAAGTCTTTGAGCTTTAAATAAGCTTCTTTGCTCTCAATTGCTTTTGAGGAAAGCTTAATTCCTTCTTCCACATCTTTTGCAACTTCACAAATGTAAAGTGCAAATCCACAATTCAAAACAACAGCCCAAAAATAAGGTGACTTTTCTCCCTCAAGCACACTTATCAAAATCCTTGCGTTTTCTTCAGGCGAAAAGCCTCTGATTGAGTTTGTATCAAATTCAATTCCATAGTTTTTGGGGTCAATATAATATTCTTTGATATCTTTGTCCTGTATCTCAAGTACTCTTGTCTTTTTAGAAACAGAAATCTCGTCAAGTCCGTCAAGGCTATGTATGACAGCGGCTTTTTTTCTCTTGCCCCTTAGCACAGAAGCCACTTTCTCCTGCGCATCAAAGTTAAACGTCCCAACCACTTGATATTTCAGTGGTACAGGGTTCAAAAGAGGACCTAAGATGTTAAAAACTGTTCTGATACCAAGTGATCTTCTTAAATTTGCAACCTTCTTCATGGCTGGATGATATATCGGTGCAAATAAAAATGCAAAGTTCAGTTTCTCAAGTCCTTCCAAAACTTTTCCTTCCTCTGGCTGGATATCTATACCAAGTTTTTCTAAGATGTCGGCTGACCCGGAATTGCTTGTAATACTTCTGTTACCATGTTTTGCTACTTTTATGTCGAAACAGCTAAGAATAATAGCCGCGGCTGTTGAGATGTTAAAGGTGCCTTTCCCATCGCCACCTGTTCCACATGTATCAATTGTTCTTTGATGGTCAAAATTAAGTTTTTTTGCCCTGTCATAAAAAGCATCAACAAATGCTGAAATCTCTTTTACTGTTTCGCCCTTTGTTTTTAGCGCTGCCAAAAATGCACCAAACTTTATCTCATCAAGTTCGCCTTCCAAAATGTTATCAAGAAGATTTTTTACCTGGTTATATTCCAAATCCTTTTTGTTTGTCACAAGCTCAAGCACATCGATGAGCATCTTTTTCCACCCCATCATAGCATATTTCTAAAAAGTTTTGTATAATTGTCTCTCCATCAGGAGTCAGGATTGATTCAGGATGAAACTGAATCCCATAAACTCTCAAACTATCGTTTACCAGGGACATAACCTCATCATCTTCACTCACAGCAGCTATTTCAAGCTGCTTCAAAGACGCAGATTTCTCAACCACAAGTGAATGGTATCTACCTGCAAAAAATCTCTCTGGTACACCCTTAAAAAGTTTACTTCTTTTACCGCTTTCAAGCAGGTCAACTCTCGATCTCATTCCATGGTAAATTGTTTTTGCATGAGTAATTCGTGCTCCGAAACATTCTCCAATCACCTGATGACCAAGACAAACACCCAAGATTGGTATACTACCAGCAAATGTATTTACAACCTCTTTGCTCACACCCGCATCTTTTGGACTGCCAGGACCTGGAGAAATTATTATACCTGCAGGATTTAATTTTTTTATTGTATCAACTGTAACCTTGTCGTTTCTAAACACTAAAACTTTTGTTTTGCTTGCAATCATTTGGTAAAGATTGAATGTAAAAGAGTCGTAGTTATCTATTAACAATATCATTTTCATCCACCCCCATTATCCTCAAAAACGCTCTGAGCTTGGTCAAACACTCTTGATACTCATTCTCAGGTACTGACAAATTCACAATCCCCGCACCGCTTTGAAGCTTTATAATGCTTTCTTTTTTGTCCTTTACAGCCATTCTTATAGCTATGGCAAGGTCAAACTGGTCTTTGTAGATATACCCGATTGCTCCTCCGTAAAGGTCTCTTCTTTGCCTTTCATATTTTTCAATCAACTGCATAGCTCTTATCTTTGGTGCGCCGGTCAGCGTCCCAGCCGGAAAAACAGATAGTATTGCCTTTGTGAGGCTCTTTTCTTCAAGTTCACCTGTAACAACAGAATATATATGAATAAGGTTATAAAGTCTTTTTATTCTCAAGTACTCTTCTACTTTTACAGTTCCGGGTTTTGAAATCCTGCCAAGGTCATTTCGCGCAAGATCAACAAGCATGACATGCTCACTTATTTCTTTCTTGTCTTTTAGTATCTCTATCTTTTTCTGGGCAATATCATCCCCTTCGTTTATCCTGTATGTTCCAGCAATTGGAAATGTTTTTACTATGTTTCCTTTTTTCTTTATAAGAGTCTCTGGCGAAAAACAAATTATTTGGCTCTCTTCATTGTTTATCACAATGCTGTACTCTGAAGGATTTTTCTCTTTCATTGTGTAAAAAAGATGGCTGGTTAGGATATTGCTTTTGACCAATATTATCTGTGACAGAACAATCTGAAAAATCTCACCATTTCTGATATCCTCTTTTGCCTGCTTGACTGTGCTGATAAAATACTCTTTTGGAGTTGAAAAAACCACATTGCTTTTTACCTCACACAAATTATTTCTCTGGTACCTCTTAAAATCTACTTCTATATTTTTTTCAGATTCTTTGCTCACCAAAAGAATCTTCTTGCCTGTAAGTTTATCAATAAGTACATTTTTCCTATAAACATTTAGAACTATATAAGGACTATCAGTTAAATATATATCTTCTAACAGATTTACCGCATGATAGTTAAATTGACAGGTGATATAAGCATTCTTTTGAATTAGGACTTCCAATATGCTATCAAACATTGTACAAATATCGCCATAGAAAACTTTTTTATTTCCTTCAGAATCAACCTCAATTTTGTCACGATAGACTGTAACGCACAAAAGTCTATCAAGACAAAAAGCTATCATTTGGGAATTTTCGAAGAAAAAGTAATTCCCTTCGATTGAATCAAAATCTATATTTGATAGGTCAATAGAATCGTTTGAATATTCTTCAAAGAAAGGTAAATTGGTTCCAATATCATGATAACAAAAAAGCCCCGATGAGCTATCGGGGCGCACGTTCGCCACTTTTTCCATTTTACAGCTCATCTCCTCTCATCTCTTCTATTCTCTTCTCGTCTCATCTAAACTTATACAAGCTCACAAAATGACCTTTCTAAACTCTTTAAAACTATTCTTATTTAAAAGTATATCAGAAAACTTCTCATCTGACAATACCAAATTTCTAAATTACAATTAGATCCTTTGACGACTTTGTCAAAATCTCACATCCACCACTTTTCACAACAACTATATCTTCTATCCTCACACCTCCAAAATCCTCAATATAAATGCCCGGTTCAATTGTCACAACCATATTTTCTTCTAAAACCATCTCAGATTTTGGTGAAAGTCTTGGAAGTTCATGAATTTCAAGTCCAACACCATGTCCTAAAGAGTGTCCAAACTTTTCCATATAACCAAAAGAGCCTATATAGTCACGGGCAATTTTGTCAACTTCGTTTGCTTTTAAACCTTCTTTTATAAACTCTTCTGCCTTTTGCTGAGCTTCCTTTACTATATGGTATATATTTACCATCTGACTTTTCACATTTCCTACAAATACTGTCCTTGTCATATCAGACATGTAGCCGTCAAAGTTGCATCCAAAGTCAATTGTAACAGTATCGCCAGCTTCAATCTTTTTGTCTGTCGCAACGCCGTGGGGCAAAGAACTTCTTTTGCCAGAGGCAACTATAGGTTCAAATGAAAAGCCTTTTGCGCCGTTTTTCATTATAAAGTAGTTGAGCTCTGCAACCACGTCATTTTCTGAAATACCCGGCTTTATAAACTTTAAGATGTGCTCAAATGCTCTGTCAGTAATCTCAACAGCTTTTTTTATTTTCTCTATCTCTTCATCGTCTTTCACAGATCTAAGTATGTCCAAAGAAAATGAAAGTGCACATACCCTGTCTTCAAGCTTTTCTTTCATCTCACTCACAAACGAAAATGTAAGATGATACCCTTCAATAAAAAGCTTTGAAATGTTATGCGATACCATCAAGTCTTTTATAGTATCATAAAGTTTTCCCTTGTAGTCAACAACTTCAAATTCAGTTACTTCTTTTTTTGCCTGCTCGGTATACCTAAAGTCTGTTAAAAGATATTTTGATCCTTCTCTTGTAATAAATAGATAGCTTTCATCGCCTTTGAAATTGCTAAGGTATCTGATATTTTCTTTTTTGGACACAAAAACTGCTTCGATGCTCTCATCTCTTTTGAATATTTTTTCAATTCTTGTGCTTACCATTGCTAAAGCTTTGCTCCTTTCTACCCTAAAATCTCTTTCAAAGCATAAAGTGCTATTATATAGCTCTTGGTACCAAAACCGGAGATTTGACCTGTGCAGGCAGGAGCAATCACACTTTTGCGTCTGAACTCTTCTCTTGCATGAATGTTGGAAATATGCACTTCAATCGTGGGAATGTTTACAGCCTTTATTGCATCATGGATTGCATAGCTATAATGAGTATACGCACCTGGGTTTATTACAATAGCATCGACCTTTTCAAAATATGCTCTATGGATTTTATCTATTATTTCTCCTTCATGGTTTGATTGAAAAAACTCCACTTCAAACCCAAGTTCCTGAGCTTTTTGTGAAATAGATTTGAGGACATCTTCGTATACTACGCTGCCATATATATTTTTTTCTCTTATTCCAAGAAGATTAAGATTTGGGCCGTTTATTACCAAGACCTTTTTCATTACAAATCCTCACACCCTTTTTTCTAAAGTTTCTTGATAGATCTTTTTCAGAACAAGAGCATCCTCTGCCATATAGTCTTTTGATTCACAGATTATCACAGGTTCAAGCTTTAGCTTGTAAAGAGCCTCTGCCAATGGTTCAAAGTCAGGCTCAAACTGTTTGTCTTCGTAGTTCCAGTGTTTTTTTTCACCTTGTGATGTATATTCTATCCTGCTAAAATGGCTGTGAAAGTATTTCATCCTTTCATATCCAAGCTGGTCAATAAATTTCTTGAGTAGATTTTCAAAATCCTCTTCTGTCTTTAAGCTGCCACCTTCAAAGGCATTTATGTGCCCAAAATCAATGGTTGGAAGCAGCATCTCGTCCATTTTGCAAATCTCTATTATCTCATCGCTACTGCCAAGATTGTTTTTTTTACCCATTGTCTCTGGGCATAAAAATATTCCATCTGCCCGCATCTCTTTCACCACGTTTACAACTTCTAATATCGTTTTTTTGGCTGTCTCAAAAGCCAAACTTCTTTCTACCTTTGCACACGAACCGGGGTGAAACACAATCCTTTGTGCTTTCATCTCCTTTGCAACCTCTACGCATTCATAGATGTACTCTTTTGACTTTTGCAACTTTTCTTCTTCCTGGCTTCCAAAGTTTATATAGTAAGGTGCATGGATGGAGATAAGTATATCATACTTTTGCGCTTCCTGACCAATCTGTCTTGCCTTTTCTTTTGAAATGTTCACACCTTTGTTACACTGGTACTCATAAGCAGAAAGACCTATTGATTTTAGCCACTTTGGCGCATCAACACTTGATTTATAACCAGCATCGTAAAAACTCTGAGAGTTTCCTGCAGGACCAAATCTTATCATCTTTTACTCTCCTTTGCTAAGTGAATTGAAATTATCTTTTCTGCTGCAAGCTCTGGAGTGAGTATGTCTGTGTTTATCTCAAAATCGCAGTTTTTATAAAAAGGCATTCTCATGTTCAAAAGCCTTATGATGTTGCTGAGTTTATCACCATTTTTCAAAAGAGGTCTTGTATCATCGTCTTTTAGCCTTTTGAGAATATTTTCGGCAGAGGCATATAAAAAATATATTACTCCGTTCTCTCTCAAAAGTTTTACATTTTCGGGATTTAAAACAACTCCCCCGCCTGTTGAGATAACAACATTTTCAAGCTTTGAAACTCTCTCAATTACCCTTGTTTCAACCTCTCTGAATCTTTTCTCACCGTGTACTTCAAATATCTTGTCAATTGTCATACCAAACTCTTTTATTACCTCTGAGTCTGTGTCAATAAGCTCTATATCGAGTTTTTCAGCAATTAATTTACCTATGGTTGTCTTGCCACTTCCCATAAAACCTGTAAGCACAATATTTTTCATTTGATATCCTTTCCTTTATGGTATATGTTTTTTGTGTGAAATTTTGTATCTATTATATCATAAATTTTGGTCCTTGAAAAAAAATAAAAGACCATTCTCATGAATGGTCTTCTGGTTTATTAGCTTTATTTTATTGCCCCTGAGCTTTCACAATGTCAATGCAGTTTATAAAATCTTTTAACATTGCCCATCCAAGCAAACCTTTTTCAGTCTTTATCATATACCAATCATACATCTTGTTGTTCTTTTTTGATTGGTCTTTAAACCAGTTCGAAGGATCGCATTGTACTATCTCTATTTTTTCACCCTTTTTTGCTGTGGTGAGCTTAGTTTTCTGTTCTCTGTACGAATATAACACAAAAGGTCTTTTAACATATGCAAACACCCCAACATAGTAAAGCTCTTGCGGAGAAAGTTTTAAAGTTCGCACGCCAGATGCAGTCTGCTCCAAAACGTATCTTTCTTTTTTTACCCAGAAATCCATATTCCTTTCAACAATGACCTCTTTATTTCCATCAATGATTGGTTTTGAATCAGTATTCAGAAGCTCCCTTAAAGTTTTCCCATTGTATTCTAATATAACATATTTCTCAATTTTATTTGATTTGTAATGAAACAAGACTTCTTTGTATCCATCACTGCTGTCAATATCTACAATCTCAGTTCCAATCACCTGCAAAATGTTTTCTTTTGGTTGATAAAGCGCATTGTTTACACTCAGCAAATATTTTTTCTGGTTCTTATCAAGCCAAATGCTTACTATGTCTATCTGCGCATCTGAGTTCAAATCAATCTGCTGCTGGAAAACCAATTCTCTCTGGACATTTTGCTTTGCAGATTTCGAAGCTTTTTGAACTGAAGCCGGTAACTTGTTTAAATTTTTAGCGCTTGCTGCCATAAACAAGCTTTCGATAATAAGGGCTATTATTAATGAAATTATAAGTAATATCAGAGCTTTTGTTATTGTTCTCTTGATCATTCTTACTCATCCTTTACATAATGTCTGTCCTTCTAATTATAATCTTACTCCATCAAAAAAGGGGTATCAATACTGATAAGCAAATTTACAAGATTTTTTAATATTTTTGTAATCCAAATCACTTTGAACTTTTTTGAAATCAATAGCGTTAAATTTATAGTAGGAGTGATAAGTAGTGGATGAAAAAAGGTTAATAGAAGAAGCAAAAAAAGGAAACAAAGAAGCTCTCTACAGGCTCATTGAAAATAACTTAAATATTCTCTCAGGTTTTGTGACGAAGATGACTCAAGATTATCATTTTGCCCAGGATGTTGTGCAGGAAACACTTTTGCGTTCTATCATAAACATGGATAAGTTCTCACCAGATGCAAAGTTTTCGACATGGCTTATAAAAATTTCAATAAACGTGTACAAGGACCTTTTAAGAAAAAATAAAAGATATACCTACTTAGACGAGTCATACAAAGATTATATGCAGGATGTAGAACATGCAGCCATATCAAATAGTGAATACAAGGACATCTGCAAAGCTATTTTGTCGCTTGATTATAAATTCAGAGCTGTTTTTATTCTAAAACATTTTTATGGATATAAATACAAAGAAATTGCCAAAATTTTAAACTGTCCTGTCGGAACAGTAAGGTCAAGGCTCCATTTTGCCATAAAGTTTCTGATAAAAGAGCTCGAAAAGAAAGGAGTGCTGGAGAGTGAAAGCAAAAAAGAATGAGAAAATTCAAGATTTAATTATTGATAAATACTATGAAGAGTTAGAAAATGAAGCTTTAGAAAAATCAGATTGTAATATTGTTTTGCTTGAAAAAAAGCTAAAACTTTTAAAAAATAAATTCGACCTTATGAATAATTCCCCTCTGGTAAAGATAGATATCCAGAAAGTCATTGAAGATGCAATAGAAGCAAAAGCTAAAAAGCAGGAAAAGGTTAATCTTCTATTATTCATTTTATTGAGTTTCCTTGTCTTTTCCATTTATATTTTGCTAATTAACATCAATGGTTTTGGATTTTTTGTAAGGCTTCAGATACTCTTCGGAACGCTGATTCCATGGATTTTAATCCCTGTATCATTGATATTCTCAAAAGGAAAGGTGTGAGAACATGAAGATTAATAAAACATTTATATTTTTTTTCATCACTGCTATCGCTTGTTTGAGCTTTTTGCTTTTTTTGGTCCAGCAGTTTTCTGATGAGAAAATAACAGTGGGTCTTTTGTTAATTTTATTCTCCTTACTGATGGCTCAGGCTGTATATATATTCTTCGATGCTAAAAACAGGGGCGAAAAATACTATTTTCTCTGGGGGCTATTTGGACTTCTGAACTTCCCCAGCAGTCTTATAATATATCTTCTTATCACGAGGGTAATTTTAAAAGATAAAAATAGAAAAACTTACTGAAAAGGAGTGTTTTGGAATGCTCGGAAATATGGATATGGAAGAAATGTTAAAATTACTTGCGCCTGTAATTGTTCTGCAGTTTGCTCTTATGATTTTCTGTCTTGTTAAGTTGAAAAATGACAGAGTAAAACATCTTCCAAAATGGGCATGGGCGCTAATAATAATTATTTTCAACTTTGTAGGTCCTATAGTTTACCTACTACTCGGAAGAGAGCGTGATTAGTTTGCTGAAAGTGGTAAATCTTCACAAAAGCTTTGGAAAAGTAAAAGCTTTAAAAGGTATATCATTTGTAGTAAAACCAGCAACAATCCATGGTTTTCTTGGACCAAATGGAGCAGGTAAGACAACCACAATGAAAATTCTTTCTGGACTAATTAGTTTTGATGAAGGAACAATCTTATTTGAGAATCTTAATTATAAGACAAACAAAAATGCGATAGTGAAACAAATTGGATTCCTTCCTCAAAATCCTGCATTCTATGGTTATCTCACACCAGTTGAGTATTTAAACTTAATAGGACAAATTTGCAATTTTGAAAGTAGAACTATTAAAAAGAGGACTGAAGAAGTTCTTGAAATTGTAAAACTTTCAAACGTTTCTAAAAGAAAAATCTCAACTTTTTCTGGCGGAATGCTTCAAAGACTTGGAATAGCTGTCGCAATATTTAATAAGCCTAAACTATTGCTTCTTGATGAACCAACTGCATCTTTAGACCCAGAAGGAAGAGCTGAAGTGTTAGAACATATAAAATCTTTGAAAGAAGAAGGAATCACTGTTTTCTTCTCAACACATATATTGAGCGATGTAGAGAGAATATGCGACCATGTCACTATATTACATGAAGGTAAAGTAATTGTAAGTAGTAGTTTAGAAAACCTCCAAAAACAATACATTCAACCTATTTTTTGTATTGAGTTTGAAAGTATCCCTGATAAGCTGGAAGAAAAATTGTCTCAGTTTCCTTATATTAAAAAAATTGATATTGACGTCTATGGAAAAGTCTCAATTTATGTTAACAATGTTGAAACAGCAAAAAGAGAGTTAATAAAAGTATTGGCACAGATAGATAAGCCTATTTTATCCTTTTATTTAAAAAAAACCTCGCTGGAAGATATTTTCATAAGGGTGGTAGACAAAAATGATGACATTTAAAGCATATCTTAAAAAAGAATTCATTGAAGGGATAAGACAGTACAAATACATTGCTCTTGCAACCGGTATAATATTGTTCTCTATCTTAGATCCAGTAATGTTAAAGCTTCTTCCTTCCTTTATTAGCAACAAGATTCCTGCTAATATAATAAATCAGCTATTTGAGTTTAAGCCTAAAGACGCATTGGCAAATTATATCAAAGATCTTTTTCAGATTGGTACGCTATTTATAATATTCACTGCTGCTGGGAGTATAAATGAGGAAATATATTCCCAAAAAATTGTTTTCCCTTTTTCAAAAGGTGCTAATAAATCCCAAATTGTACTGGCAAAGTATTTACATTTTGAAATTGCAATTTGCTTGCTCTTGTTAGTTGGTTTGTTCTTCAACCAATATTACGCTAATCTTCTTTTTGAAGGACAGAAAATTACTGTATCTGACATAGTTCCTGTTTACTTTCTCTTGTGTATTTACTACCTGTTCGTGATCTCGCTTACATTACTTCTTAGCAGCTTTACAAAGAAAAATATCTCAGCTGGAATTTTGGCATGTACAGCCTCTTATTCGACTGCCTTGTTCTCTCAGTTTGAAAAACTTAAGAAGTTCAGCCCATATAATTTGATTTTGCTTACAAGTAATTTTGGCTCACAAGATGTAAAAACAACGTTGGTTACTACCATTCTGCTGACTCTTATATTTTTAGTGACAACCGTTTTTCGATTTAATAGCTTAGAAGTAAATTGAATTCTCATTCACAGGAATTTTTTATATGCTGCCATAAGTACAAAGATGCCAGGTGGAATATGGGTATTGTTAAATATTTAACATTTTAATACAAAAAATAAAAATCCGGCAGCCACCTACTTTCCCGTGCCGTCTCCAGCACAGTATCATCGGCGTTGCGAGGCTTAACTTCCGTGTTCGGAATGGGAACGGGTGTTTCCCTCGCTCTTTCGCCACCGGATTTGTTATCAATATTCATTTTTTCAAAAGCTTTTTAAGCAGCCTCGCAAGTGAATAGGAGGAAAGCTCTCTTGGTCAAGCTCCTCGGGCCATTAGTACCGCCTTGCTCAACGCCTTGCGGCGCTTACACATGCGGCCTATCTACCTGGTAGTCTTCCAGGACCCTTACCACCACTTACGGTGTGGGGTATCTCATCTTGGGGTGGGCTTCACGCTTAGATGCTTTCAGCGTTTATCCCATCCGGACTTGGCTTCCCAGCCGTGCCCCTGGCGGGACAACTGGTAAACCAGCGGTCCGTCCAACCCGGTCCTCTCGTACTAGGGTCAGCTCCCCTCAAATACCCTGCGCCCGCGGCGGATAAGGACCGAACTGTCTCACGACGTTCTGAACCCAGCTCACGTACCGCTTTAATGGGCGAACAGCCCAACCCTTGGGACCTACTTCAGCCCCAGGATGCGATGAGCCGACATCGAGGTGCCAAACCTCCCCGTCGATGTGGACTCTCGGGGGAGATCAGCCTGTTATCCCCGGGGTAACTTTTATCCGTTGAGCGACGGCTCTCCCACTTGAAACCGCCGGATCACTAAGCCCGACTTTCGTCCCTGCTCGAGGTGTCCCTCTCACAGTCAAGCCACCTTACCGCCTTTGCACTCTTACCGCACGATTTCCATCCGTGCTGAGGTGACCTTTGGGCGCCTCCGTTACCTTTTAGGAGGCGACCGCCCCAGTCAAACTGCCCACCTGACAGTGTCCCATCACTCGGTTCAGAGTGTCTGGTTAGTGCCCCAGTGCACCCAGAGTGGTATCCCACCGTCGGCTCCATGGATGCTGGCGCACCCACTTCTCTGCCTCCCACCTATCCTGTACAGGGCACACCAAAACACAGTGCCAGGCTGCAGTAAAGCTCCACGGGGTCTTTCTGTCCAACCGCGGGTAACCAGCGTCTTCACTGGTACCACAATTTCGCCGGGCACACCGCCAAGACAGCGCCCAAGTCGTTACGCCATTCGTGCGGGTCGGAACTTACCCGACAAGGAATTTCGCTACCTTAGGACCGTTATAGTTACGGCCGCCGTTCACTGGGGCTTCGGTTCGGAGCTTCGCTTTTTTAGCTAACCCCTCCCCTTAACCTTCCAGCACCGGGCAGGCGTCAGCCCCTATACCTCGCCTTTCGGCTTGGCAGAGACCTGTGTTTTTGATAAACAGTCGCTTGGGCCTATTCCCTGCGACCTAAAGGCTTTCTCCCTTTAGGCACCCCTTCTCCCGAAGTTACGGGGTCAGTTTGCCGAGTTCCTTAGCGGTGCTTCACCCGTCCGTCTGTGGATTCTCTCCTCGCCCACCTGTGTCGGTTTCCAGTACGGGCACCTGCCTTCGCCTACGCGACGCTTTTCTTGGCAGTGTGAAGCTCGGCACTTCGCCTACTTCTAACTTCGGCTCCCCATCACGGCTCATGGTTACCGCGTGCGCGGATTTGCCTACGCACGCCCACTCGCCGCTTGGCCGGGGTATACCAACTCCCCGGTTGCCTGCTCCTCCTGCGTCCCGCCTCGTAGGATACCCTCCGGCAGGTGGCTCAGGATTATCAACCTGATACCCATCAGCTACGCCTTCCGGCCTCGCCTTAGGCCCCGGCTAACTCTGGGCGGATTCGCCTTCCCCAGAAAACCTTGGGCTTCCGACGGGCAGGCTTCCCACCTGCCTCGCGCTACTTATTCCGGCATTCTCACTTCTGCCTCGTCCACCCCGGCTTTCGCCTTGGGCTTCACCCTACCGCAGAACGCTCCCCTACCGCTTAAAGCAGACCTTATAGCCTGCTTTAAACCCGATGCTTCGGTGTGTGGCTTGAAGCCCCGAGTATTTTCGGCGCCCAGCCGCTCGACCAGTGAGCTGTTACGCACTCTTTAAAGGAATGGCTGCTTCTAAGCCAACCTCCTGGTTGTCTTCGCGGCTGAACATCCTTTGCACACTTAGCCACACCTTTGGGACCTTAGCAGTCGGTCTGGGCTGTTCCCCTCTCGACCACGGACCTTATCGCTCGTGGTCTGACTCCCAAGCTTCTTGCCGCCAGCATTCGCAGTTTGATAGGGTTCGGTAACGTTTTTGCGCCCCTAGCCCAATCAGTGCTCTACCTCCAGCGGCCATCACTTGAGGCTAGCCCTAAAGCTATTTCGGGGAGAACCAGCTATCTCCGGGTTCGATTGGAATTTCTCCACTACCCTCAGCTCATCCGACGCCTTTTCAACGACGACCGGTTCGGGCCTCCATGTGGTCTCACCCACACTTCACCCTGGCCAAGGGTAGATCACCCGGTTTCGGGTCTACTTACGCATACTCTCGCCCTCTTCAGACTCGGTTTCCCTGCGGCTCCAGCGCTCTCTCGCGCCTTAGCCTCGCATGCGTAAGTAACTCGCCGGACCGTTCTTCAATAAGTACGACGTCAGGGACTCTCGCCCCCTCCGTCTGCTTGTAGGCACAGGGTTTCAGGCTCTATTTCACTCCCCTCCCGGGGTTCTTTTCACCTTTCCCTCACGGTACTTGTGCACTATCGGTCACCGGTAGTATTTAGCCTTGGAGGGTGGTCCCCCCTGCTTCACACCAGCTTCCACGACACTGGTGCTACTCAGGATCAGA